>CAVSTQ010000013.1:0-116728 GCA_963730825.1 uncultured Actinomycetes bacterium | reverse complement strand
GCGGCGCGGCTGCCTCCAGCAGGTCACCCGCCCGCACCCGGGTGTGCAGGAACTGGCTGGCGAGCGCCGCGAGACTCCCGCTTGACACTGATCCGGTAGTCGCGGGCGCCCGGGGGTCCCGACAGCGAGTAGCTGCGCAGCAGCGGCGGCCGGGCGGGGTCAGGGTCCAGGCGCAGGGTCAGGAACTGCCCGGGCCCGGCGGCCGGCACGCCCCCCGCCCCCGGGATCGGCCAGGCTGCACCGAGATCACCGTCTCGCTCTCCAGGCCGATCCCGGTCACGGCCAGCGGCCGGAACCCGGGCCAGGCCGGGGGCGGGCTCGCTTCGGTCAGGCCCGCGTTGCCGGCGGCCCGCCCGGTCTGGTCGAGCATCTCCTGGAACGAAGCTTTCCACCCGCCGCTCAGCGCCGGGACACGCAACGCGCGCAGCAGCTGCTGCCGGGGATGGCCGGGCAGGTACAGCAGGGCGTCCATCTCCGCGACCGTCATGCCTTCCGGGCCGGAGGCAAGCTTGATAATGTCCTGCCCGGCCTGCACCGCGCCCTCGGTCAGCACGCGGAAATAGAACCCGGGCCGGTGATGGGACACCAGCAGCGCGGGCAGCCGGGGGTCATTCATCCGGATACCCACCCGGAAGCAGGTGACCCGCGGCTGGGTCACCTCGAAGACCGCGCCGCCGATCCGGTACCGGTCGCCGATGCACACCTGGTCATCGGCCAGTCCCTGCACGGTGAAGTTCTCCCCGAACTGCCCGTACTCGAAGTCATCCCGGCCCAGCTGCTGCTGCCAGTACCGGTAGGCCTCGATCTGGTAGACGAACACCGCCCGCTGCTCGCCGCCGTGCCCGGCCAGATCACCCTGCCCGTCACCGTCGATATTGAGCCGCCGCACCATCCGCGGCCCGCTGACCGGCTTCTTCCACACCGCCGTGTGCACCGTCCGGCCGTGCCAGGTCACGTCTCGCGGCAGGCCCACATTGACCGACAGCAGAGCGCCGGCCGCCGGCCCCGAAGTCACCACCAGCTCACCCTCTCACGCCAACAGCCCTACAGGCGGGAGGTGAGCTCGGCCACGATGTCCGCCGCTGGCTGTGACGTCCGCGCGAGTGCGACGCCCTGTCCGGCCCACATCGAGAGCGCCTCGATCTCACCGGTGGTCCCGGCCATCGGCGGCGCTGGCTCGTACCGGACGATGGCCTCGCCGGAGGCGAAGTGCGCGATCACCTCGCCCTGGCCTGGCCGCTGCGCGAGCGGCGGGCGGCCCGCGACCTCCCACGCCCTGGCCGTTGAGTTGCGGAGTGCCCGGTGCGGAGAATCGGGCCATCCGACCTCGTACAGGTTGGCGTACAACTGCGGGTCGGTCTCGGCCGCCGCGATCAGCGCGCGCCGGTAGTCCTCGTGGATCGGCATCTCGGTGGCCAGCAGGAACCGCGTGCCCAGCCACGCGGCCTGCGCGCCCAGGGCCAGCACCGCCGCGACGCCGCGGGCGTCACCGATGCCGCCGGCCGCGATGACCGGGACCGGCGCGACCGCGTCCACCACGGCGGGAACCAGCGGCAGGGTCGCGATGGTCCCCCACACGTGGCCGCCGGCCTCCCAGCCCTGCGCGACGACCACGTCCACGCCGGCCGCGACCGCCCGCCGTGCTTCCCCGGCGCTGCCGACCGTGTGCAGGACGACTCCCCCGGCGGCGTGCACAGGCTCGATGTAGCCGCTGGGATCGCCCCACATAAACGAGACGATCCGCAAGCCGGCCTGGAGCGCCTGGTCCAGGCGGCGGTGCTGATCCCCGGTGAGAACGAGGTTGCCGCCGAACGGCCGCGCGGTCAGCGCCGCCGTCTGTCTGACGACGGCTCCGGGGTCATCGGACCAGGTGAGCGTCACCATGCCAAGCGCGCCGGCATTCGAGACGGCGGCGGCCAGCCCGGGAATGGCGGCCATCGGTGCCTGGACGATCGGCTGCTCAATTCCGAGCAGCTCACATACCGGCGTCGTCACAGCCTTCGCCCTCTCCGCGCTCAGTCACGTATACGAGGTCGGCATCGACCCGGCGGACCGCCGGTCCCAGCCGTGGAACTGTGCATAGTCGCCCGCGTCCCAGGCCTGGCGGAGCCCCGGGGTGCTCAGATCCCAGTCCGGGCGGATCCCGGCCATGGCGGCCCGCAGGTCACGCCACAGGTCGTAGAACGACGGGCGCCCCCAGAACCAGTAGCCGTTATAGACACTGTGCACGACCAGTCCCGGCTTGAGCACCAGGGTGTGCGGGATCATGGGGTTGTGCTCCGGGTCGGTGTACTCGGCGATGTCGAGGTCCTGCTGGACGGTCCGGCCGGGATCGGACAGGAAGGTCCACTGGGCGCCCACCGACGCGCGGAACTCTTGCAGGCTGTGATGGTCATCGGTGGCGATGGTGGCGATCTGGGTGTAGCCCACCGCGACCTTCGGGTAATGGGCCGCCAGCTCGAGGTGCTGCTGGTGCTCTTTGGGGCAGTCGTTGCCGCGCGCCAGGGTGAGGATCAGCGGATCGCGGCCCTGCAGCTCGCTGAGCGTACGCACCGTGCCGGCCTGGTCCGGCAAAGCGTAATCAGGGAAGATGCCCCCGGGTCTGATGTCAGGACGCATCGGATGATCGCCTCTCGGTGACGTCGCGGGCGCGGCCCGCCCGGTGCCGGTAACCCGGCCGTGTGCTCTCCACGGTCGCGCCCGGGGCCGTTCCGCCGCGCCCGTCAACCACCCTGGTCGGTACCCTGGTCCGCGACCCGGATCGATCCGCGGGCCAGGGCACGGGCTTACCCTGGTGCGACCGGCGGCCCGCAGGGCGATGGTAGAGGCAGTCGGCCGGACCGGCCGGCGGGAGGAGACCACGATGGGATCTTCGCCTGAGGCTGGGACGAACAGCTTGCCGATCGGGGACTATGCCCTGCTGTCGGACTGCCGTTCGGCCGCGCTGGTCAGCCGGGCCGGCTCGGTGGACTGGCTATGCTGGCCGCGGTTCGACTCCCCGGCCGTCTTCGCCCGGCTGCTGGACCCGGACGGCGGTCACTTCGCGATCCGGCCGGCGGCGATTTCCAGGTCCGCCGCGCGGTACGCTCGAGCAGACCATGGTGCTGGAGACCACGTTCATGACCGCCAGCCGGCACGGCGGTGCTGACCGACGCCATGGCGGTGGGCCGCTACGAGCGCGGCCACCACCTCGGCGCTGGCTCCCCGGGCGTCCTGCTGCGCCGGCTGACCTGCACCGCCGGGGAGATCGACGTCGACGTCAGCTATGCGCCGCGGCCCGAATACGGCCTGATCCGCCCGATCCTGGAGGCGGTCGCCGGAGGCATCGCTGGCCCGTGGCGGCGCCAGCAGGCTGCTGCTGTCCGCGCCGTGCCGGCGTTGCAGATCGAGGGCGACACGGCCACCGCGCACCTGCACCTGGCCGCCGGGCAGAGGCGTGAGCTTCGCCCTTCAGCACGGACTGATGGGGGAGCCGCCGCTGACCGCCTGGGACGCCGGGGAGATCGCCGCCCGGCTGCGGGACACCACGAGCGGGATGGCGTTCCTGGTCCGGCCCTGCACCAGGCCTACGACGGGGCCCTGGCGGGACCTGGTCCATCATTCCGGCCGGGTCCTGCAGGCGCTCACCTTCGCCCCGACCGGGGCCATCGTGGCCGCGCCCACGACCTCGCTGCCGGAGACCGTCGGCGGCGGCCGCAACTGGGATTACCGGTACACCTGGGTACGCGACGCCAGCCTGACCATGGAGGCCCTGTGGGTCGCGGCCTGCCCCGACGAGGCCAACAAGTTCTTCGGCTTCCTGGCCGACGCCGCGGCGTCCAGCTACGCGCGGGGAAAGGACCTGCAGATCATGTTTGGCATCGGCGGCGAGCACGACCTTACCGAACGGGAGCTGCCGCACCTGACCGGCTGGCGGGCCAGCCGCCCGGTCCGGGTCGGCAACGGGGCCTGGGCCCAGCGCCAGCTCGACGTGTACGGCGAGCTGCTCGGCGCCGCCGCAGCGGCTAGCCGACCAGCTGGGCGAGCTCGACCAGGTCGACCCAGCAGTTCCTCGCCGCCGCGGCGGACACGGCCGCGAGCCGGTGGCAGGAAAAGGATCAGGGGATCTGGGAGATCCGCGGCGAGCCACGGGACTTCCTGTACTCCAAGCTCATGTGCTGGGTGGCGCTGGACCGGGCGATCGCCCTCGCCGCGCAGCTCGGCGCGGCCGACCGGGTCGCCGCGGTGGACCGCCGCCCGCGAGGAGATCCGCGCGGCCATCGAGCAGCGCGGCTGGAACGACCAGGCCGGCGCCTTCACCCAGGCCTTTGGCAGCGAAGACCTTGACGCCTCCAGCCTGATGCTGGCGATCACCGGTTTCCTGCCCGGAGACGACCCGCGGATAAAGGCGACCGTCGACGCGATCGCCGGCCGGCTGACCGACGAGCGTGGCCTGGTGTACCGCTACCTGGCCGCTGACGGCCTGGCCGGCCAGGAGGGAACCTTCCTGCTCTGCACGTTCTGGCTGGCGCACGCGCAGGCGCTGGCCGGAGAGCTCGACCAGGCCACGGCGACGTTCGAGCGCGCGGTAGCGGCCATCAACGACGTGGGCCTGCTGGCCGAGGAGGTCGATCCGGCCAGCGGCGAGATGATCGGCAACTTCCCGCAGGCGTTCAGCCACATCGGCCTGGTCAACGCCGCCTGGGCCATCGCCCAGGCCCGGGGCGCACGGGCGGCTAGCGGGCCGGCCCGAACGCCTCGCCGCGGCCGGTGAGGGCGACGGTGGGCAGCGACACGGTGCGGCCGGGGTGGTCGGTGACGGTGCCGATCCGGACCGGCTGCTCGCCCGCGGCGCGTAGCGCGTCGACGGCGACGGGGACCTGCGCCGGGGACAGGACGACGCAGAAGCCCGTGCCCATGTTGAAGGTGGAGTACATGACCGCGGCCGGGACCTGGCCCGCCGCGGCGATCAGCGCGAAGACGGCGGGCGCGGGCGGCAGCTCGTCCAGGGAGTAGGACACGTCCGCGGCCAGCCGGGCCAGGTTGAGCAGCCCGCCGCCGGAGATGTGCACCAGGCCGAGCGGGTCCACGCCCGCCTCCCACAGCGCCGCCGCGGCCCGCACGTAGATCCGGGTCGGCGCGAGCAGCGCGTCGTCCAGCCGCTGGCCGGTGCCGGGCAGCTGGCTGGCCATCCTCAGGCCGCCGGCCTCGAACAGGGCCTGGCGGGCCAGCGAGTACCCGTTGCTGTGCAGGCCCGAGCTGGGCAGCGCCAGGATGACATCGCCGGGACTGACCCGGGAGCCGTCCACCGGCTCACGGCCGGGTGGCAGCGCGCCGATCGCGGTGCCGACCAGGTCGAGCATGGGCGGGCCGCCGGCCGAGCTGGCCAGCATGGCGCCGATCTGGGCGATCTCGCCGCCGGGGATGGCGATCCCGGCCTCGGTCGCGCCCAGGTACAGGCCGCGGGCGACGGCCTCGAGCACGGCCTCGTCGATCCGGTCGGTGGCCATGTAGTCAAGCAGCGCCAGCGGCACCGCCCCGACGCAGATCAGGTCGTTGACGTTGTTGGCCACGCAGTCGACCCCGACCGGCTCCCACCGGCCCGCGTCCCGGGCCAGCAAGATCTTGGTACCCACGCCGTCGGTGGTCAGCGCGATGGCCGGCCCGGGCGGCAGCTGCATCAAGGTGGCGAAGTAGCCGCTGGCCAGGCCGGTGATGCCGGTCACCATCGGGGACCTGACTTTCGTCCGGGCCAGCCACGGGCGCATCACCCGGGCGAACACGTCCTGCTCGTGCGCCTCGTCCACGCCCGCGCGGGCGTAGGCGGACTGATCGGGATTCATCTGCGGCTCGCTCACCTTTGGCGTCGGGACCCCCCATGGTAACGAGCGGCTGACCTGGGGACGAACCACAGTCCGTTCGGAATAATTGATATTTCAAATACCGTTATGATGACATCCAGCTTGAGGAGGAACCCATGCCAGCGATCACCGTAGACGACATCCTCGTCCTGCCCCGGGTGCCAGAGCCCGACGTGACCCAGACCGAGCGGAAGGTCACCTCGGTCACCACCGCGCCCAGCGGGTATGAGGGGGAAGGCTTCCCGGTCCGGCGGGCCTTCGCCGGGGTCGAGCTGGCCCGGCTCGACCCGTTCATCCACATGGACCAGATGGGTGAGGTCGACTACGGTCCCGGCGAGCCCAAGGGCACGCCGTGGCACCCGCACCGCGGCTTCGAGACCGTCACCTACATCATCGACGGCACGTTCAAGCACCAGGACTCCAACGGCGGCGGCGGCCTGATCACCAACGGCGACACCCAGTGGATGACGGCAGGCTCGGGTCTGCTGCACATCGAGGCGCCGCCGGAGGAGCTCGTGGTCAGCGGCGGGCTGTTCCACGGCTTCCAGCTGTGGGTGAACCTGCCGGCCAGCCTGAAGATGACCCAGCCGCGGTACCAGGACATCCGGGCCGGGCAGGTGGCGCTGCTGTCCTCCGCGGACGGCGGGGCCCTGCTGCGGGTGATCGCGGGGACGTTCGACGGGCATGACGGGCCCGGGGTGACCCACACGCCGATCGCGCTGGTGCACGCCACCGTGTCGGCGGGCGCGCAGGTGCGGCTGCCGTGGCAGGCGGACTTCAACGCGCTGGCCTACGTGCTGGCCGGCCGCGGCACCGTGGGGGCGGAGAAGCGGCCCGTGCGGATGGGGCAGCTGGCGGTGTTTGGCGCGGGCCACGGCATCACCCTCGGGGCCGAGACGGACATGGACATCCTGCTGCTCGGCGGGCAGCCGATCAGGGAGCCGGTGGCCGCGTACGGGCCGTTCGTCATGAACACCCGGGCCGAGCTGATGCAGGCGTTCGAGGACTACCAGGCCGGACGGCTTGGCAGCATCCCTGCCGAGCCGCACCCCGGGCACGACGTGCTGTTATCCGGGGTCAGCGGCCGCGGGGGTGGCCTCGGGGTCCTGAGCCGGGCTGGCCGCCGGGGCCGGGTGCGGGCGGCCGGTGGCGGCCAGGATCAGCAGCAGCCCGACGATCTCGGCCACGCCGATCAGCGACCAGACCCCGTGACCGAGCGCGACGAACAGGGCCGCCCCGGCGATCGGGCCGGCCGCCGCGCCGAGCTCGAAGACGAACTGGAAGCTGCTGATGTAATAGCTCTTCAGCTCGGCCGGCCCGGCCATGGCCGCGTAGGCGAACGTGGCCGGCCCGCCGAGGATCTCCCCCAGGCTCCAGATCACCGTGCCGACGATGAGGACGACCGGCAGCAGCGGCAGGCGGTAGAAGGACACGCCCACCGCGATGAGCAGGTAGGAGAGCCCGATCACCACCCGGGGAGCCCACTTCTGCGACCTCTTGGTGACCAGCAGTTCCAGCCCGATCACGATGGCGCCGTTGACCGCGACGGCGACCGCGTACCAGATGAAGGCGACGTGCCTGGCCGCCACTTCGAGCGGCATCACCGTCTGGAACTGGACGTAAACCGCGACGCCGAGGAAGGCCGCGATCAGGTACAGCAGGTAGCGCTGGTCGTGCAGCACCGCCCCGTATCCGCGCTGCCGCGGGCCGCCGGCGGCCCGGGCGGGGCGCGCGGGCAGGTGCCGCGCGGACAGCGCGACCAGTGCGATCCCGGCGTAGGCCAGTGAAGTGATCCCGTCGGCCCAGAACACCAGCGTGTACTGGTGGTGGTCCAGGTAGAACAGGCCAAAGCCGATCAGCGGTGCGACGGTAACGCCAAGATTTAGGTTAAAGCGTGACAGGGCGAAGATCATGACCTGCCGGTCCGGCGGTGTCAGCGCGGACAGCAAGGTCGCGGCCACCGGGCCGAAGATCGAACTCACCAGGCCGATCAGCACCGCGTCCGCGTACAGGAGCGGCTTGTCGCCCGGCAGGTACACCAGGGCGATGGTCAGCGCGCCGCCGCCCGTCATGCTCAGCATGATGGCCCCGCGCGGGCCAAGCCGCGCGTACAGCGATCCGCCCACCAGCAGGCCCAGCATGGAGCCGGCCGCGATCCCGGTGAGCGCGGCCCCCGCGTCCAGCACTGAGTAGCCCTCGTGCCGCAGGAAGAGCACGATGAAGATGCGCAGGAAGCCGCCGGCGTTGTTGACGAAGGTGCCGAACAGTATCGCCTTCAGCACGAACGGAGACTCCCAGAAGGTCTGGAAGACCCGGGCGTTCTGGCCGGAATCGTTGGCCATGTCAGGCCGTGCCTGGCGCGGCCTGGTGGAAGCAGCAGGTGCCGCTGACTTCGTCGAACGTCATGTTCATCACCGCGACGTCCGGGTTCAGGCTGGCCCGGATGATCATGCCGCTGTAGCCGTCGATGCCGTGGAACGCGCCCCAGCCGAGCACCCAGGACTGCGGGCCGCCCGGGGCGGGGAACAGCTCGGCCAGCGGCCTGATCCGGCGCTGCAGCACGAACGGGCCGCCCATGGCCAGCTTGAGCTGCCGGTCCCATTCGTCGCGGTCGACCAGCCAGCCCTGCACCACGCCGATGCCGCCGTGCAGCGCGGTGGGCTTGATGAGCAGGTCCTCGCGTTCGGCGGCGGCGTACTCAGCCAGGTCCACCTGCTCGCTGTTGACGGTGACGGGGCCGGGCCTGACCATCCTGGTCCAGGGCAGGATCCGGTCCAGGTGAACCAGCTCCTCGGCGCTGTAGGCTGGCCGGCTGGCCTCATCCGACAGCAGCGCCAGGGCGGCCTTGCTGCCGTACAGGCTCCCGTTCAGCGGGGTGAAGAGCTTCACCTCACCGCGCTCGGCGGCTCGCAGCACCGGGTCGATCAGGGCCGGCCCCTCGGGGGCCAGCAGGTCCTCGATGAGGAAGATACAGAAGATCACGTCGACCGGGGTGCCGTCCAGCCAGACCTTCCTGTCCCGCACCACCAGGTGGCCGAGGTGACAGGGCCGGAAATCGATGCCGAGCGGGTCGAGTTCGGCCGCACTGTACCGCAGCACCTCCTCGGTATCACCGAACGACTCTGGCCAGTCCGTGGCCGCGACCACCGGACGCGTTCCGTCCGGGAAGCCGCACTCGGCCCGCAGCGTCCTGGCCATCTCGGCGAGCGAGTCCAGGTAGGTCAGCCGGTGAGCGGCCACGAACTCCGCGACGAAGGGCTGGGTCAGGAACGCGCGGTTGAGCATCGCGTTGTCCAGTCCGCCGATCGCGCTGCCCAGGTTGACCTCCAGCACACCGAACCCGGCCTCGTCGCGGAAGATGTCGGTCCGGCTCAGCGTGGTCGGCGGGGTGTCACCGCAGCGCCTGATCGCGGTGACCTGAACCTCGGTCATGCCCGCGGCCCGGGCGAACGCGGCCACGTCACCGCCGAACAACCGGTCGGGAATGGCGACAAGCGCGTCGTGCAGCGCGGCCAGGTCCGCACCCAGCTGAGTGACGGTGGCGTGGTCAAGGAACACCGGCCGGCGCAGGACGTCGTGACCGTAGCTGGTCAGCGACAGGTCGATGTGCTGGCGGGCGACGGCGACCAGCTCGTCGGGCGGACCACCGCGCCGCGCCACCTCGGACAGGTAGTCGGCCGTGATTGAGTCAGCGGGCACGTTCCCTCATTTCTTGGCGTCCGTGACGGGCCGCGCGAGGGAGCAGGTCATGCTCGCCGTCCGCACGGAAAAAGGAAGGATGTCCCTGGGACCCTGGGTCCCTGGGGACGGCGTGCGGGGCTTAAATGGGTTAGCCGGGTCGTCCAGATGCCGATGCCGTTCATCGGCCAAGGCCGGGACCCCGCCAGGTTCACGGAAGCATTGTAACGGGATAAGCCGTGACTCGGGCAGTGTGATTTACGGTGATTTCTGATACTTGACGGACGTCGCGCCCGGGGTTAGCGCGCGGGGGCGCGGCGCTGGGGGCGAGCGGCCGGCTGGTCGCTCTTGAGCAGGCGCAGCGCCAGGGTGGGGCAGGCCGCGACCGCGCGCCGGGCCTCACGGTCCAGCATCGCGGGCACCGGGCCCGGGTCCACGATGGGGTAGCCCCACTCGTCGAGGGAAACGAGTTCGGGCAGCAGCTCGGCGCAGACGCCGTGCCCCGTGCAGGTGATCGGGTTTACCCGCAAGGTTTCGCTCATCATCAGGTCCAGTCGTCTTCGCTGGTGGGAATGCCGTCCGGTAGCGGCAGGAAGGGCCGGCGGCTGGTGGCCGAGCACTGCCCCCTGGCGTGCAGGTTGATTTCCGGCGCGAACACCGTCAGCGCACTGCGAACGAACCGCACCGTGCCGTCAGGGTGGTTGCAGGCGCCGCGGCCTGTCACCAGGCCGGCCCAGCGCTCCACGTCGGCGCGGGTCTGCCTGCGGTGGCCGCGGCCGGCTAGTTCGGCCAGTCCGGCGGCGATGCGGGGCAGGCCGTTCAGGCACGGCCCGCACTGGCCGGCCGACTCGGCGGCCAGGTAGCCGGTCACCCGCGCCACCTCGGTCAGGCCGCACCGGTCCGACGGCAGGGCGACGAGCACGCCCGCGCCGACCGCCGCGCCGTGCGGTTGCAGCGTGAAGTTGTCCAAGGTCAGCTCGGCGGCCTGCGGCAACCGCAGCCAGTGGCCGTGATAGCCGCCGACCAGCCAGGCCTGGGTCTCGCGGCCGCTTGCCAGCAGGTTGCGCAGCGGCGTGCCGATCTCCGTCTCGACCACCTGGCAGTGGCCCTGCGGCTGATAGACGGTGGTGAGCATGCTGCCAGGCTCGGCGCTGGTGCCGGCCGCGCGGAACCAGCGCGGGCCGTAACGCGCGATGAGCGCGATATGAGCCAGGGTCTCGACGTTCTGCACCAGGGTCGGCGCGCCGCCCAGGCCGCGCTCGGTCACCCGGGGCGGGGTGAAGGTCGGCAGCGCGGGGCCACCGTTGAGCCGGTTCACCAGCGCCGACTCCTGGCCGGCCAGGAACCGCGGCGGAGCCTGGGTGACCGTGACGGTCAGCATGTCCACGCTCCGGGCTGACCGTTCGGCCAGGGCCCGCAACAGCTCCGCGCTGCCCGCGGTGTGCAGGTACAGGTGCGCCTCTGTCGCGCCGACCGCCTCCGCGGTGAGCTGCAGGCCGTCCAGCACGAGGTGCGGCGCGACTCGCAGCAGCAGTTCGTCCTTCCGGCTCGCGGGTTCGCTCTCCGCGCCGTTGGCGACGATCACCTTGCGGCCGCGGGCCCGGGCGACGATGGCGAGCTTCCGGTACACCGGGAAGGCGGCTCCGCCGCGGCCGGTCAGGCCGGCCGCCTCGATGTCACCGATCAACAGCCCGGGCTGGCCCCGGTACGGGGTCTGGCCGTAGCGGGCCAGGTGGCCGCGGAGGTCTTCCGGGGCGGGCGGCAGGAGCCGGGGCAGGCCGGCGGCCCGGCGCGTTGGCGCTGACTCGTTCATGGTCGCGGTCATCGTGACACCGTCTCTTGGTTCCGGCGGGTTGACCCGGCCTCTGTGTTCCGGCGGGTTGACCCGGCCTCTGTGTTCCGGCGGGTTGACCCGGCCGTGTGCTCGGCGAAGACGGCGGCTACCCGGGCCGCCCTTGGCACCTCACGGGCCGCGTGCGCCAGCCGGTAGACAACCGCCCCCCCGACCAGCAGGGCGCAGCCGACGCTCAGGTAAAGCAGCCAGCCCTGCTGCAGGTCCTTGCTGGCCCCGATGCTGTGCGCGAATGCGACTGGCCAGCTCAGATAGGCGAGCAGGTGAATGGCGCGCCACAGGACCCGGTTAAGGTGGCTGCGCAGCAGGCTGGTCACGATCATCGCGATCATCAGGTCAAGCGAGATCGCGCCCAGGCTGAGCCAAAGCCGCTCGTAGCCCGAGGCGAACGGGATGACCCCGGCGGCCAGCGGGATGCTGACGTAGGTGTCGAGCACCGCCGTCAACACGTGTACGGCAATGAAGGCCACGGCCAGCAGGGAAAAGTTCTTGTGCAGGCCGGTGACCGCGAACCGGGGCAGACCCGGCAGCCGGCCCTGGCGGTTGACCATGATGCCCAGCACGAAGACAGCTGTCAGCAACAGCAACGCGACGATTCCCGTGGCGCGGCTGGCGTACCAGAACGCGGTGCTCCCGCTCATGTCAGCAATCCCCGTCCAGTCGTAGTTCCGGGTGGTTCTTTAGTGATGTTCACGTGATCTAGTTTCACCGGCGGCTGTCGGTAGACCCTGAAAGCTACTTCTGAGCTGATGCTGAGTCGCTGGGTGCTGAGTCGCTGGGTGCTGAGTCGCTGGGCCAGCCTGCCACCGTGAAGACCACGCCGGTCACGTCGACCAGCCGGGCGGGCAGCCCGAGATGCGCCAGCCAGCCCAGGGCCTCACGGCCGCGGATGACGGCAGCGGTGCTCGCCGCGTTGGCGTCCGCACAGCTGTCCGCGGCGACCGAGACAGTACGCCAGACCGCGTCGGCCGGCGGCCCGTGCGCGGGTCAAGGATGTGATGCAGCACGTCACCGCCGCGCTGCCAGCGGCGCGCGGTGGTGCTCGAGGTGGCCAGGCCGCCAGCCTGGATCGCGATCAGCGCGTAGGGACCGACCGGGAGATCCTCCGGCGAACCGGTCACATCCTGCACCCTGACTCGCCACCCGCCGTCCGGGACGGCGCCCGCGACGGCGATGTCACCGCCCAGGCTAACCAGCACGCCGCCGCCGAGTCGCGACGCGATCCGCCCGGCCGCCCGGTCAGCGGCCCAGGCCTTGGCCGTCGCCCCGAGATCGAGCTGGATACCGGCGGGCATGGTCAGGGACTGGCCCTCCAGGTGCACCTCGCGCCAGCCCGGCACCGTCCTGGTGGTGACAAGCAGGGGCGGCCCGGTGCGCGGAACCTCGTCGAAGTCGCGGTCATAGCCCACCGCCGACATCGCCGCACCCACGGTCGGGTCCACGTCGCCGTCGGTCAGCCTGGCCGCCCGCAGGGCCACCGCGATGGCCTCGGCGAGCAACGGGCTGACCCGGGCCGGACGGCCCCGGGCGGTGCTCAGGTTGCGGATCTCGGAATCCTCGCGGAACCGGCTGCAGGCCACGTCCACCTCATCGAGGTCGGCCGCCAGCAGGCGCCGGGCCTCGGCCAGGTCGCGCGGATCCGTCACCACCAGCTGGACCAGCGTCCCCAGGGCGCGCCAGCGAGCCGAGGTGCCCGCCTGGACCGGATCGGCGGCGGTAGCAGGCGACATCATGAGCCGCCGGAGGTGACCTGGCTGCTGCCCGAACTCGAACTCGGCGTGTTGCTTGAACTGATGCCGCTCGAGCTGCCGGAGCTCGAGGTACCCGAGCTGGAGGTACCCGAGCTGGAGCTGCCGGAATTCGAAGTGCCCGAGCCGGAGCTGCCGGAGTTCGAGGTACCGGAGTTGGCGGACGACGAGCCCGAGCCCGACGTGCTTGAACCCGAACTTGTCGAGGAGGAACCGGTTGACGACGAGCCGGAAGATGTGGTGGTCTTGTGCGTGGTGCCCGGCAGCGCCAGGGCCAGCGCGCCAGCGGTCACCACACTAGCCACGGCGACCGTGGTGGTGGCGGAGCGGACTTTTCCGCGCCCGTTTTCCCTGGCCGCTATGGCACGACGTATGCCGTCTCGATGTGCGCTCATGTCAACCATTCTGTGGTCGCGTCTTCGGAACTCACTGGACGTACCTTCTCCGTAACCTCTGAGCCGCGCGGCTCCATTTCTCGTCGCGATGGCCCGAGGCTATCCAGGCAACATGAAGGGGAGCTGAAGCTAGCGGCGGGCGCGGACGAGCACCGCGGCGGTCGCCAGGCCAAGCCCGACTGTGGCCAGGCCGGAGGTCAGCAGGGTGCCGCGGGCGCCGAGGGCGGCAACGATGGGGCCGCCGAGCGCGGTACCCAGCGGCGCGGCCAGGATGAGCAGCGAGCTTCTCGCCGCGATGACCTGAGCCAGTGCGCCCGGCGGACTGGCGTCCTGGAGCACCGCCATCGACAGCGACATCCACGGACCCCAGATGACGGCGCCGGCGAAGAAGGCCGCGAGCCCGGCCCACAGCGGCGTCGGTACCCCCAGCGGGACGATCGCCAGGCCCCAGCCGATGACGATCCCGGTCATGGTCGGCCACACCGGCCAGCGCCGCAGGAACGGCGCCGAGAGCTCGCCGATCACCGCCCCCACCCCGAACACCGCCCAGAACGTGCCGAGCAGCGCGGCCGACCCGTGCAGATCAGACGCCACGTGCACCGGCAGCGCCACCTCGATCGGCCCGTAGAGCAAATAGAACACGAACGACAAAGCCATAAGCCCGGGCAGCACCGGGCTGGACCTGATTACCGCCCAGCCGCCTGTGTCGGCGGGGACGTCCGGGGTCCGGGGGATCATTCCGGACGTGGCCGCACCCGTCGTCAGCCGGGCCGCCAGGGGCGCGATCCGGGCGTAGCTGATCGCCAGGACGAGCCAGCTCGCGGCGTCCAGGCTGATGACGACGCCCGGGCCTACGCCCGGGCGGCTGACTACCGCAGTCACCACCCCGGCCAGGGCGGGACCGATCATCAGGCTCAGCTGGTCGGCCAGGCCGAAGACCGTGTTCCCCGCGACCCGGTGCTCGGACGGGAGCAGATCCGAGATCAGCGTGTACTTGCCCGCCACACCCCACGCGCTGAACAGCGAGGACACACCGAGCAGAAGCACGTAGCCGACGGGATCGAGCTGCCGGGCGATAGCCAGGCCGCCAACCAGGCCCAAGGCCAGCGCCCGCAGCACGGCGTTCACGGACACCAGCCCGGCCCCGCGACGGTGGCGCAGCCAGCGACGCAACAGCACCGCGCCGGCCGCGCCAGGGATCGAATAGGCGGCGACGGCCGCACCGACCCACAGGCCACGCTGGCCGGGAGGAGACAGCTGCAGCGCCAGCCAGGCGATCGCCACCGCGCTCATCCCGTCACCTAGCGCGGAGGCGGCCGCGCCCGGCAGCACCCGGCGCAGGACCGGATGGACCAGAGCCGGATAGTACGGCGAGGCGCGAGCCCGTTCGGCCAGCCGGAACGTCCCGGCCCTCGTAACCGGATCGGCCCCGTCCGCGCCTTCGATCCCGTCGATCCCGTTCGCCCCGTTGATCCCGTTCGCCCCGCGAGTCCCGTTCGCCCTTTTGGTCCCGTTCGCCCCTTGGGTCCCGTCCGCACCTTCGGTCCCGTCCGTGTCTTCGGCCCGGTTCGTTCCCGCGGCGCGCGGCGGTCCGCCGCGACGATCGCTGGTCACCCTCGATCATGCAACCTTAACCACGCTTGAGGTCAAATCTGCGGATCGCCAGAACCAGCGCCCGCGCACCACGGGACGCAGCGGCCTCCCCAGCACCAGACGGCCGGTTAGCCAGCCAACCTCATGTGCTCGAGAAAGGCTTCGTACCGGCTGCGGGCCGACCGCAACTGTGGGCCGCGGTGGCCGGGACGGGCGGGGTGAGGGACGGGCGGGACGAGTAGGATCAGATGGGGCATATGGGGTAGGTGAATCAGGTGGGGTAGATGGCCAAATGGGGTAGATGGGTCAGGTGGGGTGGGCTGGGCAGGCCGGATGGGTTCCGGGTTACGGTGGGGCAAACATTGGTTGCCGGGCATTAACCATCGCTGAATCGTTGAGAAGTACTGACCTGGAGCATCCTTTCGTGGCGATTCCGGCCGCTGGCCTCGGGCCGCACATGTACTGATTAGTTATCGTCGTAGGGTGGCGACCGCACATGAGCTCCTGCTGGCCGAGCAACGGCGCGCCGGGCAGCGTGCCTCCGCGCTTGAGCGGGAGTTCGCCGACCTCGCGCAGGCCGCGAGTTCGGCTGGAACTGACGATGAGCACGACCCCGAGGGCGCCACGCTCGCGTTCGAGCGCCAGCACGCCGCCGCGCTACTGGAAGCGGCGCGGGAACGGCTGACCGAGATCGAGGCGGCGCTGCGCCGGCTGGCGGCCGGCACGTACGGAAGCTGCGAGCGGTGCGGGCAGCCCATCGGGCACGAGCGGCTGGCGGCCCGGCCAACCGCGATGACCTGCATCCGCTGCGCCGCGAAGGGTTCGCGCTGACGCCTTGATGATGCAAGGTGATCGGGGCGGCGGTGATGGCCGACGCGGGTGTTCTAGAGCGGGTAACAGGTGGGGGTGGTGGTGTAGTTCCGTCCGGCGGGGGTGTGCCAGATCAGGACGCCCGGTTCGGGCTGTGTCAGTTGCCAGCCTTGGGCCTGCTTGCACCGGTGATGGTGCCGGCATAGGGGGGCCAGCCCGCACTCGCAGGTGATGCCGCCCGCGTGCCAGGCGAGAGTGTGGTCCAGGTCGCAGCGGGAGGCGGGCTGTCCGCAGCCGGGGGCGGTGCACCGGGCGGACCGGGTGGCGATTAGGTGCCTGAGGTGGCGGCTGGGCTGGTACCCGGTCTCGGCATGTCGGTGGTCGCAGCGACCGCGGGCAATCGGGGCAAGCCGGACTCGCAGGTCGCGGAGGTACTCCCAGGCGTCGGGTCGTCGGGTGCGTCGGGTGCGTCGGGCGGGGGCCGCTGGGCGGGGCCTGCGGGGCCTGCGGGGCCTGGCGGTGCATGGGGTGAGGTGCTGGCGGTGCGCGGAGGTGCGGGGCCTGGTGGTTGGGGGGCTAGTGGTTGGGGGGCTGCTGGTTTAGAGCCTGGTGGCTGGGGGCCTGGTGGCGCGGGGTGCTGGCCAGTGGCGCAGCCGTGGGCGGCGGCGGTGCCGTCGGGGTGCAGTGCGGTGAGGCACCAGCGGGTACGCGGGTCCCGAGCGGCCGCGGCGATCAGGTCCCGTGCGGTCCCGGCGTCCAGCAGCCCGAACCCGGCGGCCTCCCCCGGGGTGCCCGAGTGGCCCAGGCAGGTGGCGAGCGGGACGGTGAGGTTCACCAGCGCCGCCAGGCTCGGCCCCGGGGACCCGGAACCCGGTCGGCTGGCCGGGCCGTTCCCGCTGGCCGCCGGGGCCGCCGCGGGCCGCTTGGGCCGCTGGTGCCGCCGGGGCCGCTTCGGGGCCGCCGGGCCGCGGGCGGCGCGTCTGTCTGGGGGCCGGGCCGGGTGTCCCGGCTGTCGCGTTCTTGCAGCAGGTCGAGGTAGGCGCGGCAGCGGAGCTCCCGCAAGGACCCCGGGACCCCGGCGGCGCGCAGGTCGCGGGCCCGCTGGTCGACATGCTGCCAGGACGCCAGCACCTCGTCGGAGGGCAGTTCCCTGGCGGACATCCCGGCATTGCCCGAATCTTCCCGGAACGGCCGGACGTGGGCTTCCTTCCGGCGGCCCTGCTTGCGGCGCTCGGCGGCGTCCGGGTCGAGCTTGAGGACCAGCCGGGCGGCGGCGGCGCGCAGCTCGCCGTAGGTCTTGGACTGCGCGGCGGCGGCCAGCACCGGGTCGGCCTGGGCGGCATCGGCGGCGGACAGGACATCGGTCTGCTCGGCGATGATCTTGGCGTGCACCGGGTCGATCAGGCCGCCGCCTAGCGCGGCGAAGGTGACCGGGAGCCGTCCGGCCAGGTCACAGGCGTAGGAGATCCGGTCCGCGGCGGCGCGCCAGCTCAGCCGCAGGTCCAGGGACACCTCGTCAGGCACGAACTCGCCGAACTGGACCCGGCCATCATCGGTGGGCGCTGCCGCGGCGGCATCAGCACCAGCCGCGGCCGCTCCGGTGCCGTGACCGGCCGCGCCCGTGCCCGTGTCCGTGCCCGTGGGGGCCTCTGTGGCGGGGGCGGGCCGGCGGGGGCGGGCCGGGACGGCGGGGTGTCGCAGCGCCAGCTCCCGCATCGCGGACAGCTCCAGCCAGGTCGCCCACGACGCCAGCCGGCGGCCGCCGGAGATCATCGCGAACAGGAAATCCTCCGACACCGCAGCCAGGCCGGCGCCGTCACCCCCGGCCACGGCGTGGGCCACCCCGGCCAGCAGCGGGCCCGGCGCCATCGGGGGCCCCTGCCCGTCCCCGCCGAACCGGGACAGCTCCATGCTCTCGGCCGGCAGGCACACGAACAGGCCCTGCTCCGGGGCGCCTAGCGGCGGCTCATCCCAGCTGCCATCGGGACCACTCGGCACGCCGCCAGCTGACCCGTTCTCGCTCCCGTTCCCGGGCAGGGGCGCGGGGCCCATGGGCTCCTCGGCGCCAGGCCCGGTTGGGGGGAACGGTTCCTCGGGCATGAACCACCCTTCGTTAGGAAGATCAGAAGGAGGTAGATCTCCTAAGATTCTATCGAATTAAGTGTCTAATATCCAGTGTGAGCATTATTTTTTTGATAGAAAGAGGGCTGGTGTACCCCCGCGGCAGCCAGGTGCGGTGGTGCGGAGATTCCGGGGGTCAGGCGCTGCTGGTGTCGATGAGGGCGCCGAGGCCGTCCAGGACGCGTTGCAGGCCGAAGGTGTAGGCGTGGGCGGGGTCGTAGGCGGCACCGTGGGCGGCGCCCGCGGCGGCGCCGACGCGGGCGGCGGTGGGGTACTTCGCCGGGTCGAAGACGCGGGTGAGCAGGGGGGCGTTGGCGGCCCACCATTGCTCCTCGCTGAGCGCGCTGTGCTGCCGGGTGGCGGCCGTCTCGGCGGCCGAGCGGGCGGCGGCCTGGACAAAGCCGAGCAGGAAGGTCAGGGCGGCGTCCATCTCGGTATCGTCGAGACCGAGGCCGTCGAAGGCGGAAAGCTCGTGGTCGTATTTGGCCATAAGGCCGGGGCCGAGCGGGGGGCGGCTGGTAGAGACCCCGGCGACCCAGGGGTGCCGGATGAACAGGTCGCGGTTCTCCTCGGCGACGGCGGCCAGGCGCTCGCGCCAGGGCAGGCCGGACAGGTCGGCGCGTGGCATCTGGCGGTAGACGGTGTCGAGCATCAGGTCGAGGAGCTCGGCCTTGCCTGGCACATAGGTGTACAGCGACATCGGCACCACGCCGAGGTCGCGGGCGACCGCGCGCATGGTGACGGAGCCCAGGCCGCCGGTGTCCGCCAGGGTGATCGCGGCGGCGGCGATCTGGCCGGGGCTGAGGCCCGGGCGGGGTCCGCGGCGGGAGTCCGGGGAGCCGGGTTCGCGCCAGAGCAGCCGCAGGGTGCGGGCGGGGTCGCCGGCGCTGCTGTGTTCGGTGGGCATGGACAGCATTCTCCCGCGTGTCCGCGCTGTACATAGTACTCTGTACATTGTACAGTAATGGGGTGACCGAACGGACGACCAGACGCTGGCCTGGCCTCAAGCACATCCATCGACCCAGGACCCGGCGGGAATGGCTAATCAGCATCGTGGCCGGCCTGGCGATCCTGGCCGTCAAGCTCACCGTGGGGGTCGGCGTGCTCGTCCTGATCTGGCACCTGCTGACGCGCTGACCGCGGCCGGGGCCCTACGTTTGGGCGGACAAGATCGTGACCACGCAGGCGTTGCCGTCCATGCCGGCCGCGCCGCCGCCCATCGTCTCGACCCGCGACGGCGGCGAGCTGGGCGCGGCTGACCCCGAATTCCTGCAGGTAGCGCTGCGCCTGCAGGGCGTAAAGCCCGGGCAGCGGCAGGCTGGCGGCCCCCTCGGGGTCGGTCGCCTCGGGCACGATCGCGCCGGAGAACAGCGTGGACAGCTGGTCGACCCCGAGCACGAGCACGCAGCCGAACCGCCCGAGCCGGACCGCCTCGACCGCCTCGTGATAGGCGCTGGTGCCGCTCGCGCAGGCGTTCTCGACCGTCCACACCGGCACCCCGCCGATGCCCAGGCCGCGCTGGACCCGGGTGGCCACCCCGGGCGGCCCGAACACCGAGCCGACCACGATGGCGTCAACCTGACCCGGTGACACGCCGGCGTCCCGGACGGCCACGGCGACCGCCTGCCAGGCCAGCGACTCGACCCGGCGTTCGGGAAACAGGCGGTGATCCGCAGCCGGGTGCCGATCGGGACCACTGCCGGCCGGGCCAGCCGGACCAGCACCCGTGGCCCGTCGTCGAGGTCCAGGTAGGCCAGGCCGAACGGAGGCCGGTGCGGGCCCACCGGAATGGCGATCACGGTCGAGGACCAGACCGCCCCGGCGGCGGCGAACCGCTCGGGGGCGACCTCGGCGTAGCAGGCCGGGCACCACGGCAGGCCTTCCTGGGCGGCCGGGTAGCGGCTGAAACCGTGCGCGTAGATCAGCACCTCGTCGGGGATGACCGAGTACCGCCGGCCTGTCACCACGTTGAGCACCGCCTGCGTGCCCACCAGCTGGGAGAACGGCGTGGCCATGACCGGGTAGCCAAGTTCTTCGCGGACCCGGGACATCTCGTCGAGGACCTCCTCGAACCGGTCCCCCATGCCGCGCTCGCGCAGCTGCGCCTTGAACGTGCCCGCCATCCCGCCGGGCAGCTGGTGCCGGTACTGGAACAGCGAGTACTCGGCGGGCTGGCCCACCGGCAGCGACTCGTACTCGGCCACCCGCAGCAGGTGCTGCTCGACCGCGGCGAACCTGGACTCGTCCAGCCCCACGTCGAAGCCGGCTTAGCGCAGGTTGGCCACCGTGACCTCGGTCGAGGGCAGCGACACCCCGGCGGCCAGCGGACGGCTGGCGGTATGCACCCGGTCGGCCCCGGCCAGCAGGCCTTCCAGGTAGTTCAGCGGGGCCAGCGCGTTGTTGCTGTGGAAGTGGATCTCCACCGGCAGGCCGCCCGCCGCGCCCTTGATCGCGGCGACCAGGGTGCGGGTGCGGTCCGGGGTGAGCAGCCCGGCGGCGTCTTCGAGCTCGATGCCGTCCGCGCCCAGTGCGGCCAGCTCCGCGGTGCGGGCCGCGTAATACTCGTCGGTGCGGAACGGCGCGGCGGCGGCCTCCGAGCCGGCCGCGGACCAGCGGGCCCGCAGGTCGGCGTCGCTGCCGGCCACCGACATGCCCCGGCCGCCACCGCCCGCGGCCGCCTTGACCAGCACCGGGTAGCCTAGTCCGGCGGCCGCGGCGACCGCCGCCCGGACCGCGGCCAGGTCCGCCAGGTCTTCCAGGTCCTCGGTGCAGGCGAGCACGAGCCGGCCGTAGAACGCGGCGAACCGGCGGTGCACCTCGGCCGCGAACGCCGGGTCACCGGTCTGGGCCGCCAGCGCCGCCTCCACCTCGTCGTTGCAGCCGAGGTCCAGGATCGTGTCCATCATGCCGGGCATGCTGACCGCCGCGCCTGACCGCACCGAGACGTCAGCCGGATCCTGTCCGCCACTGGCTGCCAGTCCCGGATGGAGCTAGCGCTGCTGGCCCGCTCCCAGTCCTAACCGACTCCAGGCCCCCGGCCCTCGCCGCACTAAACACTCACAGCACCTCTCCCCCAAGCCCCCCGCGTGTACTAGAAGGCAGGCGCCACGGAACCGTTCGAAAGAGGTCAAAGTGCCATCGGGCCCCTTCTTAGGGGGTCGATGTGCCATCGGGCCCCTAAGGAGGGGGGCGGGACGCGGGCGGGCGGGGGCGGCGGCCCACCGCGGCCTTGGCCACGGCCAGCTCGGCGGCGGAGGCTTCAGCGGCGCCTGGCGCCGCCGTCATGGTCAGGTCAAGCACGATCAGGTCCTGGCCGGCCCGCACCGCGGCCAGCGCCCGGTCCGGAGGGGCCGCGCCGAACAGGCCGCCCAGGAGCAATTCGATCACGTCGGCCAGCACGACGATCTCGGTTTCCAGCAGCCCGGCGGTCCCCTCGCCGGCATCGACGGTGAGCGGGGCGGTCAGCAGCCAGGCGGTCCGCCGGTTCAGCGTCTGGGTCAGGCCGGACGGTGGCGGCGGGAAGGGCCACAGGTCGTCCTGCAAGCCGCGCAGCGTCCGGCCGGCCTGCGTCACCTGCTCCGCCACGACGCCGAGCGCATCGCCGGAAGAGGTCCCCGTCGCCCGGCGCGCCTCGGCCAGGATGAGCGGAACGGCCGCGAGATCCTGGATCGGCCTGTCGTGCACGGAGTGCGCGGGGTCGTTAGCGTGACCAATCAATTACTATGTGTGTTCATGCGGACCGACATGATGCCTGCTTACGGCACCCTGGACACCCAGCCCGACACCGCCGCCACCGAGAGCCGGGCCGGGATCACCATGGCCATGTTCGAGCTGAACTGGGCCAGCTTCGAACCGCGGCCCGGTGTCGTGTCCGCCTCCTACCTGGCCACCATGCAGTCCTACCTGCGGGCTTACACCGCCGCCTGCCAGCGCGTCACCCTCGGCCTGGGGCTGCAGGACCCGCCGTCGTGGCTGTTCTCCCGGCCCGGCAGCACGTACGTGAACCAGCACGGCGACGTCTCCAGCCAGCCGGATTTCGTGTTCAGCCAGGCGGTGCGCTCCGCCGCCGCACGGTACCTGGCCCTGGTCGCCGCGAACCTGCCGATGTCCAGCTTCTGGGCCATCCGGCTCACCTCCGGCGGCGACGGTGAGATGCTCTACCCGCCCGGCGGCACCTACTGGGCCTTTAACACCGCCGCCCTGACCGGCACCGGGCTGGCCGCGGGCATGACCGCCAACCCCTACCCGGACTGGCGGCCCGGACGGACCGGCCTGTCCCCCGCCCAGATCGACCGGTGGGTCAGCTGGTACGTCGGCGGCCTGGCCAACGTCACCGCCTGGCAGATGCAGGTCTTGTCCGGGCTGGGCTTCACCGGCTACTACCAGACCGTCACCCCGGGGTCGGGCACCCGGCCCGGCGAACTGGCCGAAGACGAGCAGCAGAACCTGGCCGACGTCGAGACCACCGGCGTCGGGGCCGTCTGGGACCGCTATTACGCCATGCTGGCCGGCCAGGCCAACGTGATGGCCTACATTTCCTCGGTCGCCGACCGGTCAGGCGATGACGACTGCGGCCAGGATGCCGACCTTGGCCTGCCGCTGAGCGACCCCGCGATGGACTCCTGGTCGGCCACCCGCTGGATCACCAGGATCGCCCGCCAGCACGGGCTGGCCGTGGGCGGCGAGAACCCCGGCTACGGGTGGCCCGAGAGCCTGACCGGCCACTACACCGACTCCTCCGCCGCGGGCATGATGGCCAGCGCCCTTCGCCAGGCCCGCAGCTGCGGATTCGCCGTCTTCTACTGGGCCCACGACATGCACCTGTGGGACGGCACCATCCCGTTCTCCCGGTACGCCGGCCTGATCGCCGCCGGGCAGGGGCCGGGCGAGCAGGGGGCGGGCGAGCAGCGGGCCGGCCGCACGCACCACCGTCCGTTCGGAATAAAAAGAATTTGACGCCGAACGAGCCGTGGTACCAGCCCGGGGGGACGCGATGAGCGCGGACCGGCTGAGCCGGCTGCTCGCCGACATGGCCGGGGCGGCCGTGCTGGTCATGTCCCCGCATCTCGACGACGCCGTGTTGTCCTGCGGTGCCCTGCTCGCCCATCTCGCGGGCCGGCATCCCGTCACGGTGGCGACCGTGTTCACGGCGGCCGCGCCGCCGCCGTGGTCGCTGCCCGCCCGCAGGCAACTGCGTGCGCTCGGCGGGATCGACGCCGAGGATTTCTTCGCCCGGCGCCGGGCCGAAGACCGCGACGTGCTGACCGGAATGGGGGTGGCGGCGGTGCATCTGGGCTTCCGGGACGCGTTGTTCCGCCGGGGCCGGAGAGGGCCGGCCTACCCGACCTTCCGTTTTGACGCGGCCCGCGGCCGGGTCGCGACCTGCGACGCCACCCTGGCCGCCGAGGTGAGCGCCCGGGTGGCCGGGGTGGTTCCGGCCGGCGTGGTGTTGGCTCCCCTGGGCGTCGGCCGCCACGTCGACCACCTGATCACCCGCCGGGCCGCCCGCGAACTGGGCGGGCCCGCCCAGGTGGTGTACTACAGCGATTTCCCTTACTCGCAGACGGCCGGGCCCGAGCCGGGCTTTGTCCAGCGCGCGGGCCTGGCCCCGCAGTCCTGGCTGGCCGGGCGGGCCGAGAACGCGAAACGGATCGCCGGTTACCAGACCCAGTTCGCCGGATTGTTTGGTGACGGCACCGTCCCGGTCTGTCCGGAGATCTACTGGGTGCCGGCGAACGACTCGATGACCGACACGTAGCCGGCCCGGTGGTCTCGACGTTAAAGCGCCGGACGTCTTCGATGTTGGCCGCGGCTATCACCGCCCGGGTCGCGGTCGGGGCCAGGGCGATGATGGCCGCGGCGTAGTCCGGCGGGTGATAGCCGGCCACCACAATGCCGTTGCGGCCGTCGGTCACGATGCCGGACCCGATCACATCGGAGACGATGACCGGCAGCCCGGCGGCCATGGCTTCGATCACCACCAGCCCGAAGCTTTCGTAGCGGGTCGGGAAGATGAACAGGTCGGCGGCGCTGTAGACCTCGGCCATCTGGTCCGGGGGGACGATCCCGAGCCAGTCCACTCCTTCTGTCGGCTTCCCCGGCGGGACCCCGACCACCTGCAGCCGCAGCCCGGGCAGGTCCGCCCGGGCCTGCGCCACCGCGGCCATGCTCACCGGCAGGCCCTTCCGGTAGGCGGTCTGGCCGACCCAGAGCGCCTTCAGGCCGGCCTCTCCCGTCCGGACCTGGACGCGCCCGGGCCGGGCCATCCGCTCCTGAATCGTGATGTCCAGGCCGTTGTCGACGATGGTGACGGGGGCGGTGAGGCCGTACCTGGCGCGCACGCAGGCCTCGACGTGGGCGTGCACCGCGATATGACCGTCGGCGGCGACGGCCCGCTGTTCCCCGGTCGTCCGCAGCCAGGCCAGCACCCGGGCCAGCGGGTTACCTGGCCGGCGCAGCCGCAGGTGCGGCACCGGACCCGCTCCGTGCCACACCGCGATGACGGCCGGACCGCGGCCGCGCCGCCTGCGCAGCCAGCGGATCCCCCACAGGCACTCGGGACAGTGCACGAAGATGATGTCCGCGGTGCTGGCGCGCAGCTTCCACACCAGCCAGAAACCGGCGAGCACGTCGGCGAGCCCGTCCATCCCCTCGACCCGGCTGCCCGCCCCGAACGCCGAGACGGTGTCCACCCGCCACTGCGGCCGGACCCGCCCCAGTTCCCGCACCACCCCCGCGACGACCCGTTCCACCCCGCCGATCTCGGTGGGCGCGCGCCTGGTCGCCATGACGACGGTGAGCGAGCGGGTGACCCGGGCGGTCGCGGTGTCCGTGGTGGCCTCGGTCTGAGGTGTCATGCTGCCACTCCTTTGGTTGGTCACCACGGCTCAAGCCGAGCCGCGGCGTAGGGACTGCCGGCCACCGGCCGGCCGCGGCGGTACAGAGCTGATCGCAGCTGGGCCAGGGCCAGTCGCTGCGGCCCGTCCAGCGAACCCAGGGCCGCGGGCGTGATCTCGGCGGACATCGTGGCCCAGGTCCGGCCGCGGAGCAGGAGCAGCATGGCCGCGGTGGTCACGGCCCGGGGTCCGCCCGAGTCGTCGTGCACGTACACCAAGCCGCCCTGTTCGGTCGTCCGGTGCATGAACCGGGTCAGTTCCAGCAGCTGGGCCCACGTCGGGGCCGCGCCCGGGGGCACCGCCAGGTACAGGTAAGCCTGGTGCAGGCTGGCCGCGGTGACTTGTTCGGCGACATTGGGTCCGGCCAGGTTGACGATCGCGCCGACGTCGAGGTCGGCGGCGAACTCCGCCAGGTCCGAGTCGTCCGGGTCCGGCCCGATCAGCAGCCCGGACGCCACCGCACGCTGCGGCGGGATGAGCGAAACGACGCTGATCACCTTTTGCGCGACCAGGAATTTCGCCAGTCCGAGCACGAGGATCAGCACCAGCGCGAACCCGTACCTGCGGACCAGGGTCCAGCGCGGCAGGCGGCTGCCGACGCCGATCGCCGGGTTCACCCGGACCCCGCCGGGCTGGCCGTGCGGGTCAGCAGTGACAGGGTGCGTTCGGCTGACTGCGCCCAGGTGTGGCTGGCCGCGACGGCCTGCCCGCGCTCGCGCAGGTCCCGGTCGACGTCGGGGTCGGTCAGCACCTGGTCGAGCGCCTGGACCCAGGCCGCGGCGGTCCGGGCCGGCACGATGAGCGAACCTCCGGCCGCGACCTCCCGGACCGCCTCGGCGTCGCTGGCCACCACGGCGAGCCCGGCCGCCATGGCCTCAAGGACCGGCAGGCCAAAGCCCTCGACCAGCGAGGGGTAGGCGAACACGGCCGCGTTGGCGTACAGGCCGAGCAGCCCGGCGTCGTCGACGCCGGGATAGCGGTACACCAGGTCCGACAGGCCAAGCGCCGTGACCAGGTGGCCGACCTCGTCAGGAAACCTGGGGTCGGGCGCCCCGATGAGCACCAGGCCCAGACCTGGATGGCGGGCCCGCAAGGCCGGCATGGCTTCCACCAGGACCCGCTGGTTCTTGTGCGGGCGCCGCGCTCCCACATGCAAGATGTAGCGTTCGGGCAGGGCGAGCCCGGACGGCCTTGGCCTGCCCCGCAGCGAGAAGAACTCGGGGCCCACCCCGTGCGGCAGGACGGCCTCGTCCGGGACCTCGGCCCCGTAGAAACGGCGGATGTCGCGCCGGGCCGCCTGGGACGGGGTCGCCAGCGCGGCGGCGGCCCCGATGGCCAGCCGGGTCGCCGCGCGGTACGCCAGCGAGAAGACCGACGGCCGGCGGCCGGCGGCGTCCCGCTCGAACACGCAGTCGTGGATCACCGAGACCACGGGGACCCGGCCGGCCAGGACCGGAGTGCTGAGGTGATAGGGGACGAAGACCACGTCCGGCCGGGTGCGGAGCACGGCCTGGCGGAGCACCCACTGGGACCGGGGGGACGTCACAGGTACCCCGGACGGCACTCCCCGTACCGTGCGGCGGGATATCAGCCCGGCGACGTCGAGCCGGCCCGCGTCCGGGCTGTGCAGGACGACGAGCTGGGCTTCCCGCAGGCTCAGCTCGCGCAGCAGCTCATAGGTGTACCTGCCGATGCCGTGGTAGCGGTCCTGCATGACCCGGCCGTCCACCAGGACGCGCAGCGGGCGCGTCACGGGCAGGCCCGTGGCCGGCGGTAGACCGCCACGACCACCCCGGTCCCGTAGAAGAACAGCGCCTCGATCAGGTCGAGCACAAACGGTTCCGCCGACGTGGGCTGGGGCGGGCCGGCCGGGAACGGGTTGGGCAACGGCGGCGCGGGCTGCGGGACACGGGCCTGGCTGGGCACGGTCAGCACCCGGGCGGTCAGGGCGGCGGAAGTGACCGGGACCGCGTGGGCGCTCCCGCCGCCGGCGGGCACCTCAAGCACGACATCGGCGAAGGCCTGGCCGATCACGGCGCCGGACAGCTTTACGGGCGGCCCGAGCGGTGCCCCGAACCGGCCGACCGCGGCCGCGTAACTGCCTCCGCCCAGGTAGGCGCGCCTTATCGACGGGTTCGTCAGCCAGCCGGGCCGCTGCGCCGCCGGGGCGCCCAGGTCGGCCGGCGGCAAGCCCGCCCGGCGGTAGGCGGCAGGCGCCCGCTGCGCCAGCGTGGCCACGATCGGCAGGGCATGGACGGCCGGATCGCCGGGGCCCGCGGCGGGCGTAGCCGCGAGCACCGCACCATCGACAAGCTGCTCGTACCCGCCCCGGCCCGCGGCCGTGACCCGGCTGAGCGGATCGCCGAGCATGCTCTTGCCGCCGAGGGCGGCGTACGCCGAGTAGAACGCACCATGCGGCCCGTCCGTCACGGAGTACCCGCCGCAGCGCGAACCGACCGTGTTGACGTAGCTGCCACCGGAGATGTCGACCACATCCGCTACCGGGTCGTACGGGCTGGCCGGCACGTACCAGAGCTGAACTGTCTGGTAGACCTCACTGGGGAAGTCGGTCAGCCGCCTGCCGTGGCTGGTGATCCAGCTCGCCAGCGCCGGGCTCATGTTGCCAGAACGCTCGACGGCGTCGTTGGGCGACAGGATGAAATAGTGCACGCCGTCGGCCAGCGCGGCGGACCCGACCGAGAAGTAATCGAAAAAGCGGCCGCCCAGCAGGTACGAGTACTTATCCGGGTCGCCGCTGGCGTTGATGGCGGCGCAGGCCGGCAGCTTGGCCCCGATGAACTGGTCGGTGCGGACCACGCCGTCGCTCGGGCCGCCGTAGTTGGTGAACCAGATGGACGCGGACAAACCCGCCAGCCCCGCGAAGCCGGCCGCGCCGGCCACCAGCGGAAGCCGGGAAGCCCGGGCCGGCCCGCCGCGGCAGGTGCGCTGGCGGCGCCGGACCCAGCCGGCCAGCAGCGCGTCCGCGAGCAGCACGCTGCCGACGATGCTGGCCGGGAGCAGATAGACGAAGAACTGCTCGTTCAGGGTCCCGACGGCGACGATGTAGCCGCCGAAGACGTAACTGGCCGTGAGCCACGCCGTGAGGAAGTTCCCGCTCGCGGTGCTGGTCCTGCTCCAGCACCAGGCCAGCGCGACCAGCCCGGTCGCGAGCACGACGTAGGTGCTCGAGTACTCCTCGGCCTGGTGCAGCAGCGCGCCGACGAGGGACACTCCGGGCACGTTGAGACCGGTGATCTGCACCAGGCCGATGAGGCGGCGTAGCGTGGCGGTCTGGATGGCGACGAAGGAGCCGGCCAGGCTGAGTTCGGCGGCCCACAGCAGGAACAGGCCAAGGAAGGCGACCGCGATCCCGAGCGCGGCCGCCGAGCGGCGGGCCAGCGCGCCGTTTCTCTCCAGCACCGCAAACACGAGCGGCACCGCGACCAGGCAGATCGTTATCTCGTTCGTCAGCAAGGCGAGACCGCCAAGCACACCGGTGCCCGCCACGTACGCCACCCCGCCGCGATCGCGCAACTGCCAGGCCGCGTGCAGGGTCAGCAGGCTGACGCACAGAGCGAACGGTTCGATCACGTCCTGGCGGTCATATCGGGTCAGCAGGGGGTCAAGGGCCGCGACGACGGCGATGACGCCGGTGACCACCCGGCGCCGGGTGGGGCCGGCCCGGACGCCAGCCGGTAGGCCAGGGCCGAGATCAGCAGGACGTCCGCGACGCCGACCGAGGCGGACAGCAGCCGGGCGGCGCGGATGGCCGGAGCGAGCGCGCCTGACGCGTGCCCGGTGAGGCGCAGCCAGGCCGCCTGCATCAGGAACATCAGCGGCGGATGAACGAACAAGGGCTGGTCACCGAGCGTCAGGTGCCAGCCCAGGGCGACCTGCTTGGCCGCGAAGGTGTAGGCGGCCTCGTCGTAAAGCACGTCCGGGCTGGTGAAAATGTTGTACAGCAGGGCGACCCCAGCGACACAGACGCAGAACACGATCAGGCCCACGTCGGCCGGCGAGGCCCGGAAGCGGGTGCGGGGGCCGGGCCGCGGCGAGGACGCCGACCGCGGCTGAGCCGCTGATGGTGGGTGAGCCGCTGATCGCGGGGAGGCGGGGGGGCCGGACCGCGGGGGGGCCGGGGGGCCGGACCGCGGGGGGGCCGGGGGGCCGGGGGGCGGGTGGCCGCGGTGCCGGTCGCGCAGGCTCTCCAGGAAGCGGATGTCCGCGTCGGTGATCAGCCGCATCCGGCGGGCCGGAAGGAGGAAAAGGATCGTGCCCGCCGCGATCAGGGCCCAGGCCGCCAGGATCGGAGCGTGCCCGGCCACGACGAAGATGGCCGCGGTGGGGGCGAACCCGGCGACATAGGCGGCCAGCTGGGCCGGTGCGGGCAGCCGGACCTGGAGTGCGTCGGTGTAGAGCGGCACCAGCAAGAAGACGCCCGTCAGGCTCGCGAGCAGGAACGACCAGGCCGCGCCAAGGGCGCCGTAGCGTGGAACCAGGACAGTCAGGGCCGCCACCTCGATCACGACCGTGATCGGCATCCGCCGCCCGACCCGCCGGCCGTGGCCGGTGGCGAACAGGCTCTTGGTGAGCATGTCCGTCATGAGTGTGGCGAGCGTGCCCACGGCCAGTACCTGGAGCAGCAGTTGAGCGGAGGGAGAGGAATAGTGGTGCGGGAGGAACGTCCGCAGTACCGGTCCTGGCGCGGCGGCCAGCGCCACCTGAACCGGGATGATCAGCAGCGGCACCCACCGGGCGGCCGCCACGAACCAGCGGTGCTTGTCGGCCAGGGACTCGCTCCGGGCGATGAAGGGGAAAACGGCGTCGGCCAGCGCGTCACCGACGTAAAAGCTGGCCCTGGCCAGCAGGCCGCAAGCCTGATAGCCCGCGAGCACCGCAGCCGTCACGCCCGCGGCCCGCCCTGCCACCTCCAGGCCGAGCAGGTCCGCGGTGATGAGGAAGGTCATCGAGGCGGACGCGAACCAGATCGCGCCGGAGTCGGCCAGGAAGCTGAAGCCCGCCAGCGGGCCGCGGCCGGGGAGAAGTCCCTTGCAGGTCCGCAGCCCGATCAGCACCGACCCGGCGGTCCCGATCAGGAAGCTGAGCGCCACCCCGGCCGGACCGGTATGCAGTCCGGCCACCAGCACCACGGCGGCGACACACTTGAGGGCGATCTCCCCGGCCTGCATCGCGCCAAGCCCGGCGAACCTGCGGCTGCCCTGGGCCACTCCGGCCAGGATGCTGTTCACCGCCAGCATGGCCATCTCCGCGGCCACCAGCAGGTCGAGCACCCTGGAGTCGGCCGGGACCAGCCGCGGCCCGGACAGCTGGGTGGCCAGGAACGCGGCGGCCAGCAGCAGCCCGAGGCCGAGATTGGCGATCAAGGCGGTACGGAACTCCGGTCTGGCCGCCTGCGGATCCCCGTGGGTCTTCGCCACCCGGATGGCGAGCGCCCACGGCAGGCCGGCGTTGAGCAGCCCCGCGGCGAGCAGCAGCACGTTCTGCACCGCGCTGACGACGCCGAACCCCGCCGGCAGCAGGAGCCAGGCGAGCCCGAGGCCGAAGGCATAGTTGAGCGCGGCCCCCGCGGCGAAGCGCGCGACCAGGATCACGCCACCCGCGGCGGCCGAGACTTCAGCGCGGACCCGGCTCGGCCGCGCCCGCTGGGGGGTTAGGGTCCTCAACGGCCAAGCTCGGCGGCGCTCGCCCGCGCCTCCGGCACGGGCACAGAATGTAGACCAGGCGACAGCCCGCTCCGCAGGTCAGCGGCCGCCGACGAGATCGCCCACGGCGGGCCAGGCTCGTCCAGCTCCGGCAACATCATGAGCCCGTGCAGCCGGGCGTAACGGCTGCGAACGGCATCCAGCAGGACTCCCTCATAGGAGGTGACGCAGCGGTCCCAGGTCAAAGCCTGGGCGGCGTGCCTGGAGGCGATCTGGAGACGTTCCAGCTTGGCTGTGTCCTGCGCCAGCCCGCGCAGGGCTCCCCGCAGCGCGCGGGGGTGGCCGGGCGGCACGACCAGGCCGGTCGGGCCCGCTACGTCCCGGACGCCCGGCAGGTCTGACGCCACCGGGACGCAGCCGGCCGCCATACCCTCGACCAGCACAAGCCCGAAGGCCTCGGCGTGGGTGACCGACGGCAGCACGACCACGTCGTTGATCGCGTACTGGCGCTGTAGCTCCGCATCGGACAGCCGCCCGGCGAACCAGGCGTTGGTGACGTGCAGGCGTTCCGCCAGCCGCCGGTAGCGGGCGAACTCCGCGCCGTCTCCCACCAAGGTGAGCTTTAGCCAGGGCTGGTTAGCCGCCGCGGCCAGGAGTGTCTCCACTCCCTTGTACGGCCGCATCTGCCCGACGAACAGCACGTTCAGCTCGCCAGACCGGCGTATCCGGGACGGCGGCGGGTCCTGCGGATCGGCCCCCCACGGAATAGCCCGGACCGCGGGGCCGTACCGGCTGCGATGCTGGCGGGCGTAATGCGGACTGCTGGCCACGATCCGGTCGGCCCGCAAGGCCAGGGACTGGTGAAGCTTGTTGTAAGACGCCGACATCCGGGAGGCGCCCTGGATGTCGATCGGGGAGTGATGGGTATAGACGATGGCAGGCCGGGCGTGCGCGGGCAGCCTGCTGGTCAGCCAGAGGAAGGCGTCGCTCATCGTCGGCACCGGCCCGTGCACGTTCACCACGTCGACATGCCGCAACTGACGGACGACCTGCGGCCAGTGAGCGACGAAAAAGGACAGCCGCCACTCGCCAAACGCGACCCGGCGGATCTGGGCGCAGGACAGTACCCGGACGCTGTGCTGGCGCGCCACCAGCCCGGTCGCGAGCCGGTCGATGCAGGTGGAGATCCCGGAGACGATGGGCGGAGCCTCCGAGGTTACGATCATGATGTCGAGCGGGCGCCGAAAGGACGCGCCGTCGGCAGGCTGTCCGGCCAGCACATGATTGCTCATGCGGTACCGCGCAAGCTGGCCCGGTGCGCCTGATCCTGGGCTCGGTGATCCGCCCTGGGGAGGGCGGACACGTCGTGCTTCTGACCCCAACTAGTTCTCCCGGCGGAGACCTCATCAGTCCGCCAGGCATGACCATGCCGTGCGAAATACTTCATTCGCCAGGCCTCCCATTTTCGGTAAGTATCGGCTTATCCAGGAAAGCGCGACTCTCAGCCGAGAACTAATTAGGCTTTCCCCCAAAAAAGCCGCATACCATTCCCGACCCTCACCCGCATGTACGCCACCTGGACCCTGTGACCTAGGGCCATAACTGAATTACCGATAGTAGTCGAAATTTGCGGTCAGCCGTAGTAGCTACGCCGTGATGGCTTTAAGCGTCGTCGTGGAATCGGATGGTTACCGAGGTCAGACCGGGTAAGAATCGTCGCTTTCCGGCCTGGGTGGCTGCAGCCTGGCGCTCCACTTTTCCTCGATATGACCGAAACGCCAGATAAGCATGGCGCCGATCCAGGTGACAATAAACATGCCCACGATCACGAAGCCGGCCGTGTTGAGGTTGAAATGGGACAAGAAGCCCCAGAAACCGTGCGACTGGCTAAGCCCTTTGATCTCGGAGGGAATCAGGCTAAGGGTCTCGATCCCGCCGATGAAGAAGCAGATGGCCACCGAGAGCCCGGTGATGGCGAGGTTGTAGTAGACCTTGCGGACCGGGTTGAAGAAGGCCCAGCCGTACGCCAGGTTCATGAACAGCCCGTCGGTGGTGTCCATCAGCGTCATCCCGGCGGTGAACAGGATCGGCAGGCAGGCGATCGCGTACCAGGGGATGTGCGCCGACGCCAGCACGCGCGGTGGTGGCCAGCAGGGCCACCTCGGTCGCGGTATCGAAGCCCAGCCCGAACAGCACCCCGACCGGGTACAGCTGCCACTCGGCGTTGATGGCCCCCATCCAGCGGCCAAAGAACCGGTAGAAGAACCCGCGGTTCGCCAGCTGGCGCTCCAGCTCGGCCTCGTCGTACTGGCCGCGGCGCATCGACCGGAAGACCCGGACGATCCCGGCCAGGATGACCAGGTTCAGCAGGCCGATAAGGAGCAGGAAGAACGCGGAGACCAGCGTGCCGAAGAAACCCCCGAAACGCTCAAGCGGAGAGCCGCTGTCCGACACGGCGGAAAAGACCGTTCTCTCCGCCACCACGATGGCGATGCCCGATCGCGACCACGACGCTGGAATGGCCGAGGGAGAAGAAGAAGCCGAAGCCGAACGGGCGCGGCTGCGCCGGTCCCCTGACGTTCGCCCAGCACCTTGCGGGTGGTGTTATCGATCGCGGAGATGTGGTCGGCGTCGAAGGCGTGCCGCAAGCCCAGCGTGTAGGCCAGGATCGACACCCCGATGCCCAGTCCCTTGTAGTGGGAGGGCACCACGAGCACGAACAGGATGAAGAACCCGAGATGTGCATGCCCGCGATCGAGCCGTACATCGCCAGGACCCGGCGGCGTTCGGTCGGGGTCATGACGCGAACGACTGCCGGATCAGGCGGCTCATGCCCCCCGTCCGCGGCCCTCGGAGCTCGCGGCGTGGTCACAGTAGACACGGTCCCCCTCGCGTCACAGGACTTATCTCGTGTCCACACGATAATTTAAATGCGAATGGGTTGCAAGTACATGCTAGAGCTGCAATCTAGCCGCGGCGCCCCGCCGCCCCGGCCGCGGTCCGCGACCGGGCCGCCCCGCCGATGCCGTCACGGCCAAAGAGCGCACCAGGCCGGGTAGACACGAGGTCTCGGCTCCGGGCCTTTGCCGCGAACGGGGCATTCCGGCCGGGGTTAACCGTTACATTGTCAGGCGTACCGACGCGGCCGGGCCCGCGCCCGACGCGTGACTGGCCCACCGATGTCATCCGGGGGAAATAAGTGACGGAGCAGCCACCGGCGCGACCCGGCGACCCGCGGTCCGCCCCCGAGCTTGAGTTCCTGCGGCGCTGGCGCCCGCTGATCGACCGGGTCGGCGGAGACGGCGGCCAGGCGCGGGTGGCCAAGCACCTGAACTGGACCACCTCGACCGTGTCCCGCGATTACAAGGGTGACACGCTGCCGACCGACAACCGCTGCACCAGCTGTGCAGCGCCCTCCGGCTATCCCCGGACGAGACGCTCGACCTAGCCCTGCTGCTGCGCCGGGCACGCTCGGCGCGCCGGAGCCGGGTCCGCGGACCCGGCCCCGAGCTCACCGCGGAGGCGGCGGTGCCCGCTGCGCCCGGGCCGGACATCACCGAGGCACGAGCACTCTACCAGCGGAGGCGGGAGATCACCGCGGGGCGGGAGATCACCGCGGGCGGGAGATCACCGCGGGGCGGGAGATCACCGCGGGGCGGGGTTGGCTGCGGGAGCGCCGTCGGCGGGTGCTGGCCGTCGGCGGGGGTATCGGGATTGTCGGGTTGGCGGTGGTGGTGGCCGTCGTGTTCGGCGGGATCCGGGGCGGCGCCGGGCGGGCAAGTCCGGCGGCCAGACCAAGACGACGCGGCAGCGTGGTCCCGGCCGTGAAGGGCGGCTTCCCCGGGCTGGCCCTGGACGCCATAACGCTACCGGTGCGGTCGCTGTCCCCGGCTCTGGCCGGGTTCTTCCGCCAGGGGCGGACCGCCCACGACACCACGGTCACCGGTTTCGTGTTCCGGAACCGCGAGGACCCCAGCCTCTGCCTGACCGCGGTCAACACCGGGCCGACGGCGGGCCAGAACCGCGACCCGATCCTCGTCACGGCTGTCACCACGCGGCGAACGAGATCTGGATACCCGAGCAGTGGGAAGCCAAGGGTTTCCGCTTCACCCACCTGGTCAACGACCAGTACCAGACGATGTGCCTGAACGCGAACAACCGCGGCGGCATGAGCAGCGGCCACATCGTCGAGCTCTGGAACTGCTACCCGGCGGGCAACGAGGCGTGGGACTTCGGCGACTGGCACCAGGCCGTCAGCGCGAGCGGTCAGTCCTATCCGCTGTTCGCCCGGACCGGCCGGCTGTGCCTGGACGCGGACAAGTACGACCTGCGGGTGGGCACCCCGGTGCGGATCTGGACCCAGTACGCGGCGGCCAACCAGTTCTGGTCCTGACCGTCCCGTCCCGATCCCATCCGCGTCCCACTGGGACGACGATACGCGCAGCTCAGAGCGCTGAGGCGCGGTGGGATCCCCGGTTTTGTGATGCTTCCCGCGGCTCGGATGACAGCCTGGCGGCTGTCCATTTCGCGAGCTTCAGCAGGGGGAAGCATGCTGCGTCCTTCGCATCACTCACCACCCGGCCCAGGCCTGGCCCGCCGGCGCGGCGCCTGGCCGTCTCCGGCTTGATGCCCGGCCTGATCGGCGCCCTGATCGGCGGGGGCATCCTGGCGGGCGGCCCGCCAGCCATCGCGGCCCCGGGGCCGCGGGCGGGACACCCGTACCCGTCGTGGGCGTCCAGGACGGCTGGATCAACAGCTGCGACGCCGGCTCGGCGCCGAGCCTGCCGCGCCCCGGTTCGGCCGTCCCGGCCGACCAGAGCCCGTACTGGAGCGGGCTCGGGATGACCACGGTCCGGTACAGCCCGCCGTGGGACATCGCCGATCACAGCACCACGTCGCCCGCGGGCAAGGTGCTGACCGTCGAGCAGGCCTGCTTCGACTACTGGCTGCGCGACCTGGCCGCGCACGGCGTGACACCGGAGGTCGCGTTCAAGCCGGACTACAACTACCAGTCCGCCAGCCGGATCATGATCCCCGACCTGGCCACCTACGAGACCGCGATGACCGCGTTCACCGCGCAGTACAGCAACTGCCCAGGGACGCCGAGCACGTGTACGGACGGGCTGGCGCGGGTCGCCATCATCGCCCCGTGGGGCGAGCCGGAATTCAGGGGAACGTCGAAGGCCGGTACGTTCCGTAAATTGCCTCAGATCTTCTACATGCAAAGCGGCCGTGAGTTCGACGCCACCGACTGCCCGGCTCACGCCACCGACGTCAACTGCGGGCCGGCGCTGGCCGCGCAGATGTGGGTGACCGTCCAGCACCACTGCCCGTCCTGCACCGTCATCGCCGGGGACTTCGGCAGCAACCGGGCCAAGGACTTCGCCTACCTCGACGTCTACCACAAGTACCTGCGCGACCTGCACGGCGGCCACGCCGTCTACCGCCCGGCGGTCTGGGCCATTCACCCGTACACCGACGTCATCGCGTTCGAGCGCGCCGTCCAGCGGCACCGGCCGCTGCCCGCGCTGCGGGACACCCTGGTCGGCCGGTTCGCGCGGGAGCTCCGCCGGGTTGGCTTCGGCAGCCACACCAGTATCTGGCTGGACGAGGTGAGCTCGTTCACCGTCGACTTCAGCGGCCACCGCTACAGCCGGGCCATCCAGGCCCAGGGCGCCCGCGACCTGCTCACCTACCTGCCCCGGGCCGGCGGCGCCAGCGTGGCCGGCCAGCCCGTGGTAGCCCGGATCTACTACATGCGCTACGCCGGGGCGCCGCACGACGCGCTCATCGTCGGCGGCACCCGGGAGCCCCTCTACTGGACCTTCGCTAACCGGCGGCGGGCCCTGACGGCGGCCGGGGCTGAACGGCTGGCGGGCTGGCTTCCCGGGGGTTGGAGCAGGCCCGTCAGCTGGTGACGTCGGCCGAGGTGAAACGGGCCCAGGCGAACGAGCAGAACAGCAGCGTGTACACCGCGAACGACAGCAGGCCGCGGAGCAGGGTGGAGGTGTCGACGGGCACCCGGAGCAAGGCGTCGAACGACAGCCACCAGTGCGTGGGCAGGTACGGGCCCGCCGCCGCCAGCTGGGGCACGTTGTCGACCACCTCGCTGGCCACCACCAGGATCATGATGGTGGCGATGGCTCCGATGGCGTGTTCGGTCATGGTCGAGATGGCCAGGCCGATCGCGCCGAGCGAGGCCATCGCGGCCGCCACGTACAAGGTGACGAACAGCAGCCTGACCAGCCCGTCCGGCAGCGAGACGGTGGCCCCGGACAGCAAGCGTGACCGGCCCGACCGGGAACAGCGCGGCGCCCGGCCACCAGGGCCACCGCCGACACGATGAACGTCGCGCACAACCCGAACGTCGCGATCACGCCGAACTTCACCGCGAGCAGCCGAGTCCGGCCCGCCGGGACCGCCAGCAGGTAGCGCAGCGTGCCGTAGCCGGCCTCGCCGGCCACCGAGTCGCCCGGCCACCACCGCGACCACGACCGGCAGCACCAAGATGAGCAAGGTGCTCAGCGCGATGAAGGTGAGGAAGACGCCGTTCCCGGCCAGCTGGTTGAAGAACGCGGCCCCGCTGCCGCTGCCGCCACCACCGCCTGCCGCCCTGCGGATGAGGCGCCGCCAGCCGCAAGGCGATGCCGATGACCAGGGGGAAGATGGCCGCCACCGCGAGCAGCAGCAGGTTCCGCCTGCGCCGGAAGACCAGCCGCAGCTCGGAGCGGAAGAACCTAAGCGCTGACATCGAAGCCCTCACCGGTCAGGCCGACGAACAGGTCCTCCAGGCTGGGTGAGGTGACCGCGAACCCGCGAACCCCGACTCCGGCCTGGACGAGTTCGGCGCAGACCCGTTCCGGCACCGCCTCGCCGAGCACCGCCGACACCTCGCGATGGCGGGGCGCTGGGGGTGCCTCGGCCCGGCCGGCGGGCTCGGCGTGGGCGGGACCGGCTCGGCCGCGGTGGTCTTCGGGCCGACGAGCCCAGGCCGGCCAGCACCTTGACCGCTTCCGCCGGGTCGGCGGTCTGGACCGTGACCCGGGACGGCTCCGGTCCGGCGCAGTTCGGGCAGCGAGCCCTGGAAGACCAGCCGCCCGGACCGCATCACCCCGACGTGCGTGCAGATCTGCTCCACCTCGGCGAGCAGGTGCGAGGACACGAACACGGTGGTGCCGTCGGCGGCGATCTGCCTGATCAGCGTCGCGCACCTCCCGGGTCCCCTGCGGATCGAGTCCGTTGGTCGGCTCGTCCAAGATGATCAGCTCACGCGGCTGGAGCAGGCCGGCCGCGATAGCCAGCCGCTGCTTCATGCCCAGCGAATAGTGCCGGTACCGTTTCTTCGCCGCCGGCATCAGGCCCACCCGGTCCAGCGCGCCGTCGATCCGGGTCCGCGCCGTCCGCGGGTCGGCGCTCCGGTCCGCGGCATCGTACCTGGCCAGGTTGTCCAGGCCGGTCAGGAACGGGTAGAAGGCCGGTCCCTCGACCAGCGAGCCGACCCGGTGCAGCACCTGCGTCGCCCCGTCCGGCATGCTCACGCCCAGCAGCGCCGCGCTGCCATCGGAGGGAAAGGCCAGGCCGAGCAGCATCCTGATCGTGGTCGTCTTGCCAGAGCCGTTCGGGCCGAGAAAGCCGTAAACCGAGCCGCTGGGCACGGCCAGGTCGATATGGTCAACGGCCAGCTGGCCGCCGCGGAACCGCTTGGTCAGCCCGCTGGTCGAGATGGCGGTCAACGGGGTCGCGGGTTTAGGGAGTAGTGGCGGGGCGCGGCCTCGCGGCCTGGCCGGCGGCGGCGTACAGGACGCTGGGCTGGACCGCGCCGACGAACGTCCGGCCGCTGTCGGTCATCAGCACCGAGATCAAGCTGGTGTGCAGCAGCCGGCCGGTGCCCCAGGCGCCGTGCTCGGCGGTGGCCGACCCGACCAGCGCGTTGAGCGCCGCGGCGCTTTCACCGGACGTGCCCTTGGACCGGGCCCGGGGCCTGCCCGGACAGTCAGCGCCGGAGGACGGCAGCTCAAGGACGGCGAGCCAGCCGGTCCCGATGGCGGCCATGCCAGCCTCGTTCGGCTTATGGCCGGGGTGCTGTGGTCCTGGCCGAGGTTCTCCTTGGTGATCTTGGCGCCGGCGGGCGGCGTGAAGCTGACGTCCGCGGGCGCGGGGGCGGCGAAGGTGACGGAGGTGAACCCCACCGAGATGGCCGGGCTGGCCAGCGCGCCGCGGGCGAAGACCTGCACCCGCAACGGCATCGCCGTTTGCTCCGTCGACGGCGATCCGGATCTGGCCGATCAGCGACCGGGAATCCTTGGGTGCGAGCACGAGCTCGTAGGCGGCCTGCCCGGCCACCACCACGTTGCTGGCGACGCTCACCGTCGTGGTCGGCCCGACCGCCGCCAGCACCTGGCTGGCCGCTTGCTGCGGCGTCAGGGCGGGGGCGGGCATCGGCTTGGGCTTGGCCTGGCCGGCCGGGACCGAGAGCTCGGTGACCGAGTTGGTGGTGCTCTGCCACAGCCAGGCCGTGCTGCCGTCGCGGACCACGTCGCTCTCGCTCAGCGACGCGGGCAGCGCCAGCCGGTAGTGCTCAGGTCCCGCGTACCAGACCTTGATCGTGTGCGATCCGGTCAGCAGCGACATGATCGACGTCGGGCTGCCCGTGCCGGGCAGGCTCGGCAGGCCGAGCGACGCCGTCTCGAGCACCGAGCCGTGATACGCCGGCCCCTTGTCCTGCGCCGCCGCCACGAGCAGCTGAGCAGGTGTGCGAGCGGGCAGCACCGGCGCGGCCTGCGCCACGGTGATCAACGAGCCCGCCATCACCGCGCCGGTAACGACGAGAGCGCCGGCCGGGACGGCCCAGCGGGCCCGGCGGGACAACTTCGGTACACCAGACATGACATCTCACCCCACATCGAGGCTACCCGACCGCTGGCCGGGCGCCGAGCCTGCCCTGCGGGGTGCCGTCGGGATGCCGGTGCCGACATCGAGAAACACTCACTGAGGCGGGACGGCCGGGTTGAGGCGGCTCAGCCGCCGCACTCCCTGCCGCATGACCCGCCGGGCCAGACGGGCGCGGCGCCATCTCTGCACCGGGCTCAGCGTGACGAGCTGGCCGTCTCGACGACGACGGATCTGCTCCGCGAGGGTAGCCGGGACCCCGAAGCTGGCCAGCCGGCCGGCCGCCTCCGACTTGGTGATCAGGTCGCCGGTGGTCAGCACCGCCTCGGCCCGTGGCAGCACGGTGAGCCCGAAGTCGACCCAGGAATCGTGCCACCAGCACCTCCGCTGACGGGCGATCCGGCGCCAGTAACCGCTGATCTCCTGGTGCACGGCCGCCCGCAGGGCCGGGATGGGAACCGGCTCGATACCCGGCGGCGGCCAGGGACCGAACAAGGCCGCACCGGTCGACGTCAGCTCCGCCTGGGTCAAGGTCTTCAGCTGCCACTTTGTCATCCGGTCCCCGAACCAGTAAGTACACAGCCGGTCAGGATCGGCCGCGGTCTCCACCGCGACGTACAGGCAGTGCAGCCGGCCGGCCGCGCCGCCGGGGGCGGCCAGCGTCGTGTGCAGCTGCTTCAGCTCGCCGGTCACAGCCTGGTCCGGCTCGCGCCGCAGCATGACGACCAGGTCGATGTCGCTGCGGGCCGGACTGAAGTCGCCGGTCGTCAGCGAGCCGTAGAGGTACATGCCGATCATGTCCCCGCGGGCCAGCAGCCCCTCCCTGAGGCGCTCGAGCAGCAGGGCGACGTCTGCGGGAAGCTCCACCCGAGTCCTCCAACCCGTCCTCCGATCCGCCGGCGGCACGGTAGCGCACCATACTCCGCTCCGCCGTACGCCCGAAAGAGCTGGCCTGGGCTGCGGCACGATGAGAAGGTGACGGTCACCTTCGTCGCTTACCTGACCGTGGGACGCAGGATTGCCGACCCCTGGCGACACGGAAGGCGCGTCTCGTCACTCTGACGTCCATACGATGAGGAATGGTTGCCACAACCTAACATTCTATTGTGTAGGTCGTGGCAACCATACGTTTCGTGGCGTGAATCCAGGATGACCACGTTGGTTCGCGGGCGAGCGTGGAGCAGCACGGGCGGGGTGCGGGGGCCGGGGCTAAGCGCTGGTGATGGTCATGTGCGGGACGGGTGAGCGGTGCGGCTGGGAATGACGCCAGGACACCGACATCAGGGCGCCGCCCAGCGGGGAGTCGCCGACGTGCCAGCGTCCGCCGGTCGAGCGCACGATCGAATCACCGATGGCCAGTCCGAGGCCGGCCCCGGTCCCGGTGCCGGTCTCGGTGGCGCGGTGAAAGCGGTCGAACAAGCGCGGGCGTTCGGCCTCGGGGATGCCGGGACCGCTGTCCTCCACCACGAGGCTGACCCGGTTGCCCTGGGCCCCGACCCCGATCCGGACCTGGCCGTCCGGGCCGGCGTACCGGCAGGCGTTGTCCACCAGGACGCCGGCCAGCCGGTCGATCCACTCCGGCGGGGCGCTGATCAGCGCCGCGTCGGCGGTGATGTCCGTGGTGATGGCGGGGCCGACCGAGCGGAACCGGTCCGCGCAGGATTGCGCCAGCGTGGCCAGGTCGACCGGCTCGTTGCCGGGCGGCGGCGGGTTGGAGTCGAACCTGGCCAGCCACAGCATGTCCTCGACCAGCTGGCGCAGCCGCTGGCTCTCGTCGTGAATACGGGTCAGCGCGTCGCGGTACTCGGCCGCCTCCCGCGGGCTGGACAGGGCCAGGTCCGCTTCCGCCCGGATCACGCTGAGCGGGGTGCGCAGCTCGTGCGAGGCATCGGCGGTGAACTCGAGCTGGCGGCGCCTGGACTGCTCGACAGGAGCCAGCGACCGCAGCCCCACCACCAGGGAACCGCCAAACATGGCCAGCAACAGGAACGGCCCGGCGACGATCTCGCCGGTCAGCAGCAGCCGCTGGGTATGCGCCTCCCCGGCCAGGCTCTGGCCCGCCATCAGCCAGCCGTTGCCCGCCCTGCGTCATCTCCAGCCGGAACGCGCTGCCCGAGCCGAGCGCCGCCGTCTTCGCGAACCCCTCGCGCAACGTGTCGCCGGCCAGCACGGCGGGCGGCAGCGCGGGCGCGTTCGGGCTGTGCGCGGTGATCGCGCCGCTGGCGTTGACCGACCACAGGAAGACCGGGGCGGAGTCGCCGTCCACATCGTCGTCTTCCGACGCCGGGGACAGCCCGGCCCGGGCCACCCGCGCGTTCAGCGCGTCCGGGTCGTGCCGGGCGACGGACAGGCGCGCGGCCAGCCGTTCGTCGTTCTGGCTGGTCAGGTGATCCGACACCACGACGTTCAGCACGGTCACGCAGATGATGTAGACGACGGCGACCACCGCGGTGGCCATGGCGGCGACCCGGACCGCCGGGCTGACCCCGCCGCACCATCCTCATACCGGGGTGATCCGGTAACCGATGCCGCGCACCGTCTCGATCCGGACCCCCGCCCCGGCGAGCTTGGAGCGGAGCCGGGCCAGGTGGACGTCGATCGTGTTCGAGCCGAAGGCGTCGGCCTCGTTGTCCCAGACATGCTGGGCGATCGAGCGGCGGTCCGCGACCCCCGGCGAGCGCCGCATCAAGATCTCCAGGATGCCGAGCTCGGTCACCGTCAGGGCGGGCCGCTGGCCGCAGCACCCGGACCTCGCGCAGGGCCGGGTCGAACTCGACCTCGCCGAGCACCATCCGGGGCGACTGGCTGACCGGGGGCCTGCGCTGCAGGGCCCTGATCCGGGCCAGCAGCTCGCCGAAATCGAACGGCTTGACCAGGTAGTCATCGGCGCCCGCGTCCAGCCCGGCGATCCGGTCCGCCGGGGTGTCGCGGGCCGTCAGCATCAGCACCGGCGTCGCCGTCCCGCCCCGGCGCAGCTTCTGCACCAGGTCCAGACCGGACAGCTTGGGCATCCGCCAGTCAAGCACCGCCACCTCGTACTGGTAGAACCGCAGGTAGCGGCGGCCGTCTCGCCGTCGGGGACGAGGTCCACGACGTAGCCCTGCTCCCGCAGCCCGCGGGCCAGCACTTCGCCGAGCCGCTCGTCATCCTCCGCGACCAGGATTCTCACAGCACCCGAATCTACCTGGGAGTCAGCGTGAAACACGACGCCAGGCGGGGCGGGGGACGAGGCGGAGGGCGACCGCCATCCCGGCCAGCGGGGCCGGGACCCACACGGACGGCTTGCGGCCGCGCAGCGCGGCGGCGGTGGCCGCGCCGACCTTGGCCGGGGTGGTGGCCAGCGGGGCGGGCGGCATGCCCGCCGTCATCCGGCCGATGACGAACCCGGGCCGGACCAGGAGCAGCCGGACCCCGCTGCCGTGCAGCGAATCCGCCAGGCCCCGGGCGAAGGCATCCAGCCCGGCCTTGGCCGCCCCGTAGACGAAGTTGGCCTTGCGCGGCCGGACCGCCGCCACCGAGGACAGCACCACGATGGTGCCGCGGCCCTGGGCGCGCATCCGGGCGGCGACCGCCAGCAGCGTGGTCACGTGCCCGGTGAAGTTGGCGTCGATCATCTCCGCGGCCCGCCGGACGTCGGCCTCGAGCTCCGGCTGCGGGATCAGCACGCCGGCCGCCGAAATCACCACGTCCAGCGGGCCCTCGGCGAAGATGGCGTCGACGAAGGCCTGATGGCTGCCGGTATCGGCGGCGTCGTAGCCGACCGTCCGCACCGCGGCCGTCCGCACCTGGCCGGAGAGTTCCTTGCCCGCGGCGGCGAGCCGCTGTTCGTCCCGGCCGGCCAGGATCACCTCGGCGTGCCGGCGTTCGAGCGCGGCCAGGATGGCCAGGCCGATCTCACTCGTCCCGCCGAGCAGGAGAATGCGGGGGGCGAGCCCAGGTTCGTTCGGAAAAAAGATCATCGTCTACCCGTCTTGTTACAGGCCAGCCGAGAATAGCGCCAGCCAGGCCAGCTCGCAGCCCAGCATCAGGGCGTCCCTGGTCAGCAGGTCCTCCACCGGAGCGGACGAACGGCGGCCGGTCAGCACGGCGAACCGGATCAGGGCCGCGGCCAGCGGCAGGGCGCTGAGCAGGTGCCAGGTCCTGGCCCGCGGGCGCTCCCCCGCCGCCCAGGCCAGGTAGGCGGCGATCATCAGGGCCGCCACCGCGAACTGGCTCACCCGCAGCGCCTCGGGCCGGTACCAGCGCATGACCGGCCGGTGCTCGATGGCCTCGAGCACCGAGCCGGACAGCTCGGTGTAGCGCTTGGCGATCGCCACGCCGAACGCACCCAGGCTGCACACCACCAGGAACCAGCCGGACGGCCGCACGTGCGTGGCGGCGGCCCCGCCGAGCACCCGGAGCAGGAAGCCGGAGGCCACGAAGATCAGCTCGACCACCGGGATGTGCTTGAGCACCCAGGAATACAAGAACGACAGGGCCAGGTAGCCGCCGACCGCCGCGACCAGCAGCGGCTCGCGGATCAGCAGCCCGGCGCCCAGCCCGATCACGGCGCACGCCACGCCCAGCGCGACCGCGTGCGACTTCGGCAGGTCACCGGCCGCCACCGGGCGGAACCGCTTACGCGGATGGCTGCGGTCCCGCTCGGCGTCGGCGACGTCGTTGACGAAGTACACCGCCATCGAGGCGTAGCCGAAGGCGACCGCGGCCACCAGGGCGTAGACCAGCCCGTCCCGCCGCCCCAGCGTGGCGCCGGCCAGCGGCGCGGCGAAGACCAGCAGGTTCTTCGGCCACTGCCGGGGCCGGGCGGTGCGCACCACCGCGATCACCCAGCGTCCCCGGCGGGCAGACCGGGCTGGTGCCACCTCGGTGGCGTCCGCCTGGGCGGTCACCGGGCGTAAACCGCCGTGAAGTCCCGGCTGTACACCGAGTAGTACCGGTACGGGGTCTGCTGCTGGGTGGGCAGCAGGTTCACCGGCTTCGGGTCGGTCGGGTGGCCGTTGGCGTGGTAGTACTCGAACGACATCCAGAACGGGTTGATGTCCAGCTGCATCCCCTCGACCGCGCCGGCCCGCTGCAGCAGGCCCGCGAGCGTCTGCACATCCAGCGCCGGGCCGTAGACGAAGACGAGCCTGCCGTCCTTGGTGACGCCGACGCCGGAGCGCCAGACGTAGTAACCGCCGCCGAGGGTGGCGCCCCAGCTGCCGAGCACGTCCTGGTTCACCGCTGGCCGGGACCTGGCCGTGGTCGACGATGAGCTTGAGGTTCTGCCGGACGCCGGCGACGTACCTCGTCATCCGCACGCCCTGCCCCCAGGCGCCGATCTTGACGTCGCCGTTCTTGTAATAGACCACCGACGCCGCCCCGTTCACCAGGGTGCCGTGGGTGATGCCGTTGAGGTAGAAGCCGCCGCCGGCCGCGTTCAGCTTGAAGCCGCCGTTGAAGGTGGCCATCAGGCCGCTGCGCGCGCCCGCCGGGATGTCCGGCAGCGACTTCCAGTTGCCCGGGCCCGGGTCCTCGGCGCCCGGGTGCAGCTGGAAGGTGAGCAGCCGCTGGTCCATCGAGACGATGCCGGCCACGTAGGAGGTGTGCACCTTGTCCGGGCGCAGGAAGGTGCCGAACATGGCGGGCTGGCCCTTGACCGTTTCCAGCACCCGCCACACGCCCTCGCCCGGCAGCGGCGAGCCGGCCGGCGAGCTGAGCTGCTTGGGGATGATCGGCTGGAACCCGTGCTTCTTGACCTTGATCTTGGCCGTGGACCCGCCCGGCGCGGCCAGCGAGAAGCCGGGCTTGCCGCCGACCTGGGGCGGTGAGTAGGAAATCCACTCGCCGAAGGTCACGACCGGGCCCAGATAGTGATCCCGGGCCCATTCGGCCAGTTTGGAGGACGTGGAACCGCCGTTGGGCGCGGCCAGAGCCTGGCCGACGGAGAAGGTACACCAGCACAGCAGCAGGGCGAACAGGGCCAGGATGACCCGGACCGTGGGGCGGCGGAAAAACCGGCGGAACCGGCCGCGGGGACGGTTGGCCTTGCGGCGGAACAGGCCCCGGCGGCGCGGGGGTCCCTGCGGGCCGTTCGGGCCGTTCGGGTCCGGCGGGACGGCGGGCCGGGCCGATCTGCGAGCCTGGCGGGTACTGCGAGCCTGGCGGGTACTGCGAGCCTGGCGGGTACTGCGAGCCTGGCTGGTACTGCGGGCCCGGGGCGTACTGCGGGTACTGAGGGGTCTGGGGGTCTGGGGAGGGCCACGGGTTTACGGGGCCGCTGGGGGTCCTGAAGTCGCCCTCGGTGGCGGGCGGGCCGTAGCCGGGGCCGGCGTGCGGCCGTAGCCGGGGCCGCGGGTGGCCCGTAGCCGGGGCCTGCGGGCGGGCCGTAGGGCTGCGGCGCGGTTGGTCCCCACGATGCTGGGCCCTGCGGCTGGGCCTGGGGCTGCGGCCGGGTTGGCGGCGGCTGCGGCTGGGCTTGCGGCTGGCCCCAAGTCTCCTGATCGGCCGTGTCCCAGGAGTCTGGGCCGGGTGGCAAGGCAGGGTGCCGGCCAGCGCGACGAGATGCCGGTCGTTGCACTCACTACCTCCTCGGTGATCTGCGAAGTCCTCGCAGCTGGTCTACCGGTTCAACATGAAGGAATCGTTACGTGCCGGCGTGGCCCAGCAGAGATGAAAACCTCCGTACCGACGTGCTTGATGAGATTACCTCCTCGGACCGACCCGGCTTGGCCGCACCGCGCATATGGCGCAAACCGGGCCCGCCGGGCCAGGGCCGCCACGGGCCGGCATGGCGGCCGAGCGGGAACCGGCCGCACCCCGGCCGTTCCGGAACTTACCAACGGCCCCAGGGCAGCAGGGCCGTCACGGCGACCGCGGCGAAGAGCAGCGTCAGGTACGCGATGGACAGATGGAACAGGCGCATCGGAGCCGGCGAAGGGCCGCTGGCTGAGGCCGGTGAGCCGCCTGGGGCCGGTGAGCCGGCTGGCAGGCCGGGGGCAGCGCGGCTGGGGGCGGCGCGTCTGGGGACCCGGCGATCCCGGCGACCTGGTGGGCGGCCGGGGCCGCGGTCACCCGGTCGTACAGCCGGTGCGCCTCGGCCAGGAACCACACGCCAAGGCCGGCCGCGAACACGCCGTAGATCCAGCCGGCGTACGGGGTCAGGGCCAGGGTCGCGGCCACCATCGCGTAGGAGTACCAGAGGATCTTCTTGACCACCGCGGCGGGCGAGGCCACCACGGGCAGCATCGGCACGTTGGCCGCGGCGTAGTCCTTGCGGAACTTCATCGCCAGGGCCCAGAAGTGCGGCGGCGTCCACAAGAAGATGACCGCGAACAGCACGATGGCGGGCACGCTGACCGTACCGGTCACCGCCGCCCAGCCGACCAGCACGGGGAAGCAGCCGGCCGCGCCGCCGATCACGATGTTGGCCGGGCTGCGGCGCTTGAGCAGCAGCGTGTACACGAACACGTAGAACAAGATCGCGGCGTCGGCGAGCGAGGCGGCCAGCCAGTTGGCCATCAGGCCAAGCAGCAAGGTGGCCCCGACGCCGAGCGCGACGCCCCAGGCCAGGGCCTCCCACGGCTTGATCGTGCCCTGGCCGTTGACCACCAGCGGGCGGCGCGAGGTCCGCTTCATCAGCGCGTCGATGTCGCGGTCGATGTAGCAGTTGATCGTGTTGGCGCTGCCCGCGGCCAGCGTGCCGCCGACCAGCGTGATCAGGACCAGCCAGAGCGACGGCAGGCCACGGGCGGCGAGCAGCATGGTGGGGACCGTGGTGACCAGGAGCAGTTCGATGATGCGCGGCTTGGTCAGCGCGACCAGCGCGGCGCCGATCACCCGCGGCGAGCGCCGCGGCGAGAAGCTTCCTGACGCGGTGCCGTAGGGGGTCGCAACGAGGGCGCTAGGCACCCGCGTCACTCGTGCCTTCGGCCTCGTTGGCTCCGGCCGTCGGCTCCGGGCTGGTCATCTGGCCTCGCGCAGCGCGGCCTCGTGCTCCGCCGCGGCCTGGTCCGATCCGCCCTCGTGCAGCGCGGCCTCGTGCTCCGCTGCGGCCTCCTCCGCTGCTTCCGCCTCGTCGGCCGGGTGGACGAAATCGGTCTCCGGCAGCAGGTCGGGGTCCTGCAGGCTCTCCGACGCGTTCGGCGGCTGCAGGCCGGGCACACCGGTCTCCGCCTCGACCGCGAGGGCGGTGGCGCTGGCGGGCATCGAGCCGCGCAGCTTGATCATCCCGCCCTGGCCTGGTTCGCGGGTGCCGGTGGACACCTGGTGCTCAGGGGCCAGGTATCTCATCCGGGGCACGCTGTGCGGCCGCTTGAAGATGAAGTAAAGCGCGGCCGCGATGACGATGAAGGCCCCGTAGGGCAGCGCGAACGTCTCGATCGACCCGCCCAGGTACCTAGTCGGGCCGTCAGCGAGAACCAGCTCAGTCACGAAACCTCCAGCCGTGCAAGACATCCGGCTTAACGAACGTAGAAAAGCACCCAGAAGATCAGCGCGACCACCGCCAGGTAGTTCCAGACGACGGTGAACGAGCTGAGCGACGCCTGGAACCGCTGGACGTTGAACGCCTCACTGTAGGTGGGCGGCTGCTCGACAAACGAAATCGCCGGGATCGAGCGCGCACGCATGAACAATATCTCCAGCCATATCATCGCGGCAGAGCCAGATGGTCAACGCCACCGGGTAGAACCCGACGAACACGCTGGCGAAGCCCGACTGGCCCGGCTGGAACGGCAGCGTGAGCAGCTCGACGATCTGCAGCGACACCGCGGCCAGGCCGAAGATAAGCGCCACCAGCGCCGCCTGCGACCACGGCTTGGACTTGCCCGCCTTGATCTGCTGCAGGCCCGCGGTCTGCACGATCGCGCTCACCACGATCAGCCCGGTGATCAGGGCTCCGTAGTACATGTGCGGCGGCGTGGTGGAGCTGGGCAGCCACGCCTGGTGGGAGTTGGCCGACTGCAGGTAGAAGTACGCGAACGCGAACGCGCCGAACAGGAACGACAGCCCGCCGATGGCGAGCCTGGCGCCCGTCCAGGCCGCGTTGAGCGCGGCCTCGTGGTAGAACGCCTGCTCCTCGACGCCCCTGGTGGCCGCCTCCTCCTGGCTGCCCGGGACGGCGGTGAACTCTGCCATGATCAGGCCTCCGTTCCGGCCAGCGCGCCGCTGATCACGCCGGCGGGCGGGTTCAGGTCGGCCACCGGCAGCGCCTTCGGGTCGCCGTACTCGTACGGGCCGGACAGCACGACCGGGATGTGCACGAAGTTCTGCGGCGGCGGCGGCGAGGAGACCTGCCATTCCAGGCCGCGGGCCCGCCACGGGTTACCGATCTCGCGTTCCCGCCAGAACAGCGTGGACATGATGAAGTTGAACAGGAAGATCAGCATCGACACGCCGAGCAGGAACGCGGAGATCGACACCCAGTCGTTCAGCGTCTCCAGGTTCCTGGCGTACTCGAACACCCGCCGCGGCTGGTCCAGCTCGCCCACCGCGAACAGCGGCAGGAAGGTGGAGTTGAAGAAGATGAACATGGTCCAGAAGTGGATCTTGCCGAGCCGTTCGTTCAGCTTGATCCCCGTCATCTTGGGCAGCCAGTAGTAGATGCGCCCCGAAGAAGGCGAAGATCAGCCCGCCCATGATCGTGTAGTGGAAGTGCGCCATGACGAAGAACGAACCGTGGCTCGTCGTGTCCGCGGGCACGTCGGACAGGAACACCCCGGAGATCCCGCCAAACAGGAAGTTGATGTACATGCCGATGGCGAACAGCATCGGCACCGTCAGCCGGATCTTCGCCTTCCAGAACGTGCCCATCGCGACCAGGTAGATGAAGCCGGTCGGGATGGAGATCAGCTCCGTGGTCAGCATGAACAGCGGCCGCATGTCCGGGTCCATGCCGGAGTCGAACAGGTGGTGCTGCCAGACGAAGAAGGACAAGATCGCCACCCCGAGCATCCCGGCCGCGGCGATCTTGTACCCGAACAGCGGCTTGCGGCAGAACACCGGGATGATCTCCGAGACGATGCCGAACCCGGGCAGCGCCAGGATGTACACCTCCGGGTGGCCGAAGAACCAGAACAGGTCCTCGTACAGGTAGCTGCTGCCGCCGAGCTGGTTGACGAAGAACGCGGTCTGCGCGGTCCGGTCGGTGATGACCATGTACATCCCGCCGACAAGCACCGGCGCGGCCAGCACGAGCAGGAACCCGGTGGTGAGCATGGCCCAGACGAACACCGGCAGCCGGCTCCACCGCATCCCCGGAGCCCGGTAGCAGATGATCGTGACCACCATGTTGAACGCGGCCAGGATGGCCGAGATGCCCATCAGGCCGAACGCGATCGCGTAGCCGTCCATGCCCGCGCCGGCCTGGATGGACAGCGGCGCGTAGCCGGTCCAGCCGGTCGGGAAGCCGCCCATCAGCACGCTGGACAGCAAGATGATGAACGCGCACGGCGTCAGCCAGAACGACAGCGCCTCGACCCGCGGGAACGCGACCCGCTTCGAGCCGATCATCAGCGGCACCAGGTAGTTCCCGAACGGCCCCATGACGACCGAGGTCATCATCATCATCATCATGGTGCCGTGCTCGCCGACCACCTCGAGGTAGGCGTTCGGGCTGAGCAGGTGGTAGGTCGGGGACAGCAGTTCGACCCTGATCGCCATCGCGAACAGGCCGCCGGTCAGGAAGTAGCCGATCATCGCGTACAGGTACTGGATGCCGACCACCTTGTGGTCCAGGGAGTACCTGAAGTACTTGGCCAGGTCGTCGCCGACATGACCCTCGCCGCTACCGACCACCGGCCTGCCGAGCACCTGCCGGAATATGTCGGTGAACACGCCCAGCCCGATCAGCCAGCCGACGATGCCGAACAGGTAGCCCATCACGATCGGCAGGTCGTTGCTGTCGGACAGCGGAAGCTGCTGGTACCCGCTGGAGATCATGTTGCCGATGAGGTGCCCGAGCAGGTACCCGATGATCGCCCCGAGCAACGCGGTGTGCGCGGCCGGGCGCATCCACCAGGGTCGGGCCGACGGCGCGGCGCCCGGCTCACGTCCGCCGGGCTGCTGCGCGCTTTCCGGCTGGATTTCGATGGCCATCTGCGTTTACCTCGTTACCTTCCGCCGGATCATGGCTGCACCGGATCGTTCGGGCTGTAGTAGCCTCCGCCGGCCCCGCCGATGCCCAGCTGGTCAAGGACCTTGCCCAGGTTGGCGATGTCGGTGGGGTCGTAGGTCATGGCGTAGGGCGGCAGCTGCTTGGTCAGCGACGCCAGCTGGGTCTCGGTGTGCTGCGCCCAGCTCTGGAAGGCCGAGGGCGAGACAACCGTGCCGTAGTCGAACATCGCCCCGTGCCACAGGCCGCAGAGCTCGGCGCAGCGGACCACGAACGAGCCGGTGTGCGTCGGCGTGGTGTAGGCGACGTTGTTGACACCGGGGTTGGCGTCGGCCTTCACGCCGAGCTGGTAGGGCCAGAAGCTGTGGATCACGTCCAGCGAGGTGACGTTGAACTGGACCGGCTCGTTCAGCGGCAGCTCGAGCTGCGTGGTCTCGAACCCGCCGAACTGCGGGTAGCGGTAGGTCAAGGCCCACTGCTGGCCGATGACCTGCACCTGCAAGATGGTCGGGGAGTTCGGCTTCCAGATCGGCTGCGGCCCCTCCCCCGCGCCCGCGCCCTGCACGGTCCACAGCTCGACGGTGCCAAAGACGGCCAGCGCGAGCACGATCGCGGTGGTCACCGCGATCCAGGTCAGCTGGATCGCGGCGTGGCCGTGGATGGGCGGCCCGTCGGTCTCGTCGCCGTCCTTAGCCCGCCAGAAGGTCAGCGCGTAGCCGAAGTAGATGAGCACGCCGAGCACCACGGGCGTCGCGAGCGTGCCGAGCAGCCGGGTGTCGAGCTGCTGGTTGGCGGCCGAGCTCGACATGCGGCCTGGCGGCATGTGCGGTCCCCAGACGGCATACACCAGCGGGCAGCAGATGGCGCAGGCCACCAGCCATCCGATCAGCAGCCGTAGCCCGTGCCGCGGTTCGGCGGCCGACGCCGATATGTCGGTGGATGCGTCGGTGGCCATCAGGCTTGCACCTCCATCTGCCCGCTCATGTAACCCAGCGTCGACATCGGGCCGCCGTTGCCGTCCACGTAACCGCCACCGCACGGGACGATGCACTGCCAGCGGAACGTGCCGCCCTTGGCCGGGGTCATGAAGCTGAAGGTCACTTCCTGCTTCGGGCCGTCCGTGCACGGTGACTCGCCGCATAGGTCGTTGTTGTCCTTCAGCGTGGTGGGCGAGGCGACCGGCACGTTGATGCCGAGGCCGGCCATCGTGAACGTGTGCTCGACGTTGCATCCGGCCCACGAGTCCAGATTGGACACCGGCTTGCCGTTCACGTACTCCACGCCGCCGATCGTGCCGGTGACCTGGTTCCAGATCGGATTGCGCAGCGGGGTGCAGCCGTCGTAGCCCTGGATGGTGATGTTCACCTTGGTGGCCGCGGGCACCGCGAAGTAGGTGGTGTGCACCCACTGCTTGGTCCGCGGGTCCTGGATGAAGTACGACACCCAGTCGGGCTTGTTCGTCACCGTGTTCTGCGGGTCGGTCTGCAGCACCACGTTGACCTGGCCGCCGCTGGCGTACGGCGTGTAGTTCTCGACGGGCGGGCTGGAGCCGATGAAGTGGATCGCGACGAAGGCCAGGCCCGCGACCACCACGACGAACGCGATCAGCAGCCCCGTCACCCGGGCCGGCAGTGACACCGGTTACCACCTCGTTTCTCTGCGACACGTGATGCACACGGTTGCCGCCACCACCTGGCCTGCCACCGCCGGCCGCTGGGCCGACGGGCAAGTTCGAGGGAAATTCTGCAGGCACGATGCCGAGTTACGCCCCTGATGGTGACGGCGGAACGAATCGGGACGCAACAGCGCGGGCCATGAATGACAAAATTGTCATCTACCCGTGGCACCCTGATCGTGACGGTTTTCCCGCCCGCCCTGGCCTTCGTCCCGGTCCCGACCAGGGGTACTTACCGGGAAAGATGCAACTTAACTCTGAGTAGTTAAGAGGGGAATGCCCCTCCGGCGGCGTCCCGGATCCGCGACGATGAGCATCTCCGCACTTCAGAGGGGCGGAGTCGTTCGGCAGATTTGAACTGACCACCCTGTGCAATCGTTTGTTACATATGAGCTGTATTTGGGATACAGAGCTGTAACAGATGTGGGGTAACGCAGGGCCGGCCCTTGACCGGCAAGACCCGGAGGAGAACCATCAGCATCAGGGGCATACAGCGGTGATTGAGGACGAAGTCCCATGGCTACGGTGCGCATCATGGCTGGCGGCATGACCGGGCACCGCACGGGAACGGCGGCAACGCACAATGGCGAAGAGGCGATGACTTCGCAGCAGGTGACGGAGGCCACGTTCCACCAGCCCGCGGAGGCGGTGGCCGCGCGGATTCTCGTGGCCGATGACGAGCCGGGAATCCGGGCCTTTATCGGTCGTGCGCTCGGGGCCGCGGGCTACACGGCCGACTTCGCCGCGACCGGAGCCGAGGCGCTCCGCCAGGTGATCAGCCACTCCTACGACCTGGTCATCCTGGACCTGGTCATGCCGGACCTGGCCGGCCAGGTGGTCCTCGAGCGCATCCTGACGGCCCGCCCCGAGCAGGCCGTGCTGGTGCTTTCCTGTCTGGCCGACGTCGCTTCCAAGGTGGACTGCCTGGAACGGGGTGCCCAGGATTACCTGACCAAACCGTTCTCGCTGGCCGAGTTGCTCGCCCGGGTCAGGGTCCGGGTACGGGGCGGGGAGGGCGGCCACGCCCGGAGTCACGGGAGTCACGACCACGGGTACGAGCTCGTCAGGGCCTGCCGCCTCACCCTGGACGTCGGGCGGCTTGTCGCCGATATCGGAGCCGGCCCCGTGCCGCTGACCAGGCTCGAATTCCTGCTGCTGCGCGAACTGGCCGAGCACGCCGGCCAGTCGGTCCCGAAGGGTCAGCTGCTGGCGACGGTATGGGGCTACGACTTCGACCCCGGTTCCAACGTCGTCGACGTCTGCGTGCGGCGGTTGCGAACCAAACTCGGCTTCGGCCTGATCAAGACGGTACGCGGCGAGGGCTACCAGCTTGCGGGCCACTAACGAGCGGCACTCCGGCCGCCTGTGGCGGCTGGGCGGGCTCGCGGTCAGGCTCAGCTGGCCGTTCCGGCCGGGCTGGCTGGACGCCGGGTGGGCCATCTTCTCCGCCATTAACCTGGCCGCCATCTTCGCCTTCGACGGCTGGGAAACCGTGCCGTTCCACTTCATCTGGATCAGCGTCACGCTGGTGTACGGCTTCCGCACCTGGGCCCCCAAGCCCACCCTGGTGGTGCTGGCCGTGGTCATGGCGGGAACCGGCGCGGGCATCGGCCTGGACGTGGTGCGCGGCGCCGAGCCGGTCGCCGAGCTCACCGAGGTGCCGCTGATGGCGGCTATGTTCGTGGCCATGGTCTGGCACGCCCGCCGCAAGCTCGCCGCCGAGCAGGAGTCCAGGCTGGTCAGCGAGGAAAACGCCCGGCTGCTCGGCACCCAGCGCAGGTTTCTGCAAGATGCCTCGCACCAGCTCCGCACCCCGATCACCATCGCGCTCGGGCACGCCGAGCTGCTCGCCCGCGGCCTCACCGGCCGCCAGGAGGCCCACGACATCCAGGTCATCCTGGGCGAGCTGAACCGGCTGCGGCGGATCTCCGAACGGCTGCTTGTCATCGCGGCCGCGGAAGATCCCGAGTTCCTGCACCCCGAGCGGGTCGCGCTCGACAACTTCACCATGGAGATCCTGCGCAAGTGGCGGCCCACCGCCGATCGCCGCTGGCAGCTCGGCAGGCTGGACAAGGCCACCGTGCAGGCGGACAAGGAGCGGCTCGGGCTGGCGATCGACGCGCTGCTCGAAAACGCGGTGCGGCACACCGGTGACCGCGACATCATCAAGCTGTCGGTGATCGCCTCCGGCCTCGGGCTTGACGTCCGGATGATCGTCTCCGACGCCGGACAGGGCATTCCCGACGAGCAGCTGCGGCACATCTTCGACCGGTTCCGCAGCGGCGACAGCGGCCATCCCCGCGGCACCGGGCTCGGGCTGGCGCTGGTCCGCGCGGTCGCGCGGGCCCACGGCGGAGAGGTCCTGGTCCGCAGCCGCCCAGGGCAGGGAAGTGAGTTCGAGCTGCTGCTGCCCGCCACCGAAGGACCGCCGCGCGCTACTGCCCCGCGGCACCGGCGGGTCGAGGCTGACGATGGCACACTGGCACAGACCCGTGACCGCAGTTCCAGGAGCTCCCCGGCCGGCGCAGGATGACCAACGGCGAGCAGAGCACGGGTGAGCAGAGCACGGTGAAATCAGGCGCGGTGAACGTGACGCGGCGAGCCGGACCTGGGCGAGGTGGGCGGGGAGCAGCTCACCTGGCGAGGCGCGATCGGTGACGTCTGGCGGTCAGCGGTCCGGCACAAGCTGGCCGCCGCCGTCGTCGCGCTGTGCGTCGTCGGCTCGCTGACCGGGATCGCCCTGGCCGACTCGGGCTCGGGCCCGGCCCGGGTCGCTGGCCGCCGCCCCGGCGGCGGCCGCCTTCAGCCTCCCGGTGCTCGGCCATTCCGGGCACGCTGGTCGCGCTCAGCCGACTACCCGGGCCGGCCGGTCATCGTGAACTTCTTCGCGTCCTGGTGCGGCCCCTGCCAGCAGGAGACGCCGCTGCTGGCCACGTTCTCCCGCACCAGCAAGGTGGCCATCGTCGGGCTGGACGAGAACGACGTGCTTGGCAACGCGATGTCGTTCACCCGGGCCAAGGGCGTCACCTACCCGGTGGGGTGGGATCCGCACTTCATCGCCGCGAACGCCTACGGTGTCGTCGCGCTGCCGCAGACGTTCTTCCTCAACGCCAAGCACCGCATCGTCGATCGCATCTTCGGCGCGGTGACGCTCGACCGACCTGCGTCAGGGCATCGCGCTCGCCACGAGGAGCTAATCAGTTGAGTCCCCCCATCACCACGGATCCGCCGCCGTACGTCCCGATCAGGCACAGCGGCTGGCCGGTCCGCCGCACCCCGATGTGGGCCCTGCTCGCGCTGGTGCTGCTGGCCGGCGCGGCCGTGCTCGTCTCGCTGTCGCACAAGCCCTCGCGCGCGCAGCAGGCCGCTGACCTCAACACCTATCTGAAGGACATGAACGCGGCCGTCGAGTCGTGCGCCGGAGGCGTCACCGAATCACAACAGGCGCTTGACGCGATCTCCTCCGGCGCCGAGGCCAGCGGAAAGACCATCCTCGGCATGGTCAGCTACAACGCTTCGAACTGCTCGCCCGCCAACAACGAGTCGCTGGCCGATCTCACCCAGTACCAGGTCAGCGAATCGCTAGCCCGCTTCCACCTGCAGAAATGCCCCGACGACTTCGTCACCTGGTCCTTCGACGCCGTGGCGGTGCAGACGGACATGGCCAGCGTGATCAACGCGCGGAGCGCGGCCGCCCGCAGCACCGCCGACGCGGCCCTGCAGCGCGACCTGCGCACGCTCAACGCGGAACGCGGCACGATCTACTCGATCCTGCGCTCCGCCGAGCAGGCTCTGTCCGACCACGCGGCGCTGCCCAACCTGACGAGCTGATCGCCTGGGGTCTCTGCGGGCCTTGGGGCGCTGTTCAGGACCCGAAGGCATCGGCCCAGCGGTCAGGACCCGGACCGCTAAGCCGGGCGCTTGCGGGATTTGGTGACGGCGCCGGCCACACCGGTCAGGCCGTACACCAGGCCGCCATGCCACAGGCCGCTGAGCACTGGGTGGATGATCCCGCCACCGGTCACCACGGACAGCACCAGCGCGATCGCGGCGCAGGCGAGCGCGGGCATGACCGCGAACCGCCAGGGATTGCTCCTAGCCCAGCGGATAGCCCGGGTCGGCCGGGCTCGCCAGAGGGCACCGGCTGCGGCCACCACGCAGAACGCCACCGCCCCCATAGCCAGCAGAACCGCTCAGGGCGCCCAGGCCCAGACCGTGACCGATCAGGTGCAGCGCCAGGTCACCGGCCGCCACCACCCCGCCGGTCACGGTCGCCGCCGCCCACGGCGCGGCCGACATGGCTGCGCCGGAAACCGACATCTCCTCGCGGCGGGACAGATCGCGATCACTTTGAGTCGGCATGGACATCCGAATCCCTGCCCTTCGAACAGCTAGCACGGTATTCACGTCATATCGTGTCTTGTCCGCAGAGTATCACGGCATTGTGAGCTGGTACGCCTGCGACGCGCCCGGCCACTGGCTGGCCGGCCTAGCACGCGAGCCGACGATTTTCGGCTGAACTCGGGTTTGCCATTTCAGCAGGCTTGACCTGGCCCCCAGGCGGGCAATCTACAGACGAGGGTCGAATCCGGTCAAAGGCAGCAGTAAATGCACGAGGACCACAGCGCGAGCGGGGAGTCCTGGCCGCCCGGCCGGGCCGCCGAGTGACTCGATGCCTCCGCGTGACCCGGCGCCTCGGCAGCTCGCCGACGGCGCCACAGTGGGCCCACGGACTGCTGGTGTACTTGGTGGTGGCGGTACTGGCCGCGGCGGGCGGCGTCGGTACCACGCTCGCGGTCCGCCACCCCGGGGCGGGCGCTGGCGGTACGGCCTCACAGGTCGAACGACGCCGCGGCGAGCCGGTACGCGGCGCTGAACGACGAGGCCGTCTACAACGCGGTGGAGCCGGGCAGTCGTCGACGTCAACGCCAACCTGCAATATCTGGACGAAACGGCGGAGGGCACGGGCTTCGTCATCAACGCCGCCGCCGGGCTGGTGCTGACCAACAACCACGTCATCGATGGCGCCACCAGCGTGACGGTCACGCCGGTAGCGTCGGGCCGCAGTTACCAGGCGAAGATCCTCGGCTACGACCGGTCCGACGACGTGGCCCTGCTCCAGCTGCCACACGCGACCGGGCTCAAGGCGGTCAAGATCGGCGACTCCTCGCACGTCACGGTCGGCACCCCCGTCCTGGCCATCGGGAACGAAGCCGGCGCAGGGCGGCTCCCCGACGGTCGCGCCCGGCGTCATCAGCAGCCTGGACCGGACGATCAAGGCCAGCGACTCGAGCTCGGAGCTGATCGAGACCCTGTTCGGCATGCTGGAGACAAACGCCGACATCCGGCCGGGTGACTCCGGCGGGCCGCTGGCCAACGCGGCGGGCCAGGTGATCGGGATCGACACGGCCGCCGGGGGCACCACCGTCTACTCGGGCTACGCCATCCCGATCCAGCTAGCCCTGTCGATCGCCAACCGGATCGCCGCCGGACGCGGGGGCCCGGCCATCCAGATCGGGCTGCCCGGCTTTCTCGGCGCGCTCGTCCCGGAAAGCGGCAGCGCCAACCCGCGGACTGCAGGCGAGCCAGCAGCAACGGCAGGCCGGCAACGTGAGCAGCGATCACAGCAGCTGCATCACCGGGGAGGCGACCACGGTCCCGGCCAGCATCGCCCCGGCGCGGTCCGGCGCGCTGGTCGACGGGGTCCTGTGCGGCACGGCGGCGGCGTCGGCCGGGCTGTTCGCCGGAGACGTCATCACCTCGATCGGTGGCCGGGCCGTCGCCACGCCAGGGGCGCTGACCGCGCATCCTCGACCGGACCCGCCGGGCCGGGCGGTCCCGCTGGCCTGGGTCAGCCCGGGGGGCGCCCTGCATACCGCCCTGGTCACGCTCGGCGCCGGCCCGGCCCAGTAACCCGGTGAGCCTGGCCCGAGCCAGTGGCCAACAGGGCGGTGGTGACGGGAGCGCGGATTACGTCTGCAGCGGAGTAGCCTCAAAGCGGCAGCATCAGGTCAGCGAGGAGGTTCTAGAGCCGGCACAACCCATCGGCACGTACTCTGGTCTGGTCGAGGGCGAGGAAGATGCGAGAGAACGACAGCGACACGGAGGAGCTGGCAGCACCGCCCGAGTACGGCAACCCGTGGGCGTCACGCGACGCAACGCCGCGCGGCCTCGGGACCAGCGGCGAACGTGCCTCCCCGCCGGAGAACGACGTTCGACGACACCATCGCCTTCGGCCGGCAAACCGGCCAAGAAGACGGCTACGGCCAGGGCAGCGGTTATGGCCAGGGCAGCGACTACGGCCAGCCGCGGCTACGGCCAGCCGGGCTACGGCCAGCCGGGCTACGCTAGCCACGAGCCCGGTCGAGCCAGAAATCAGACCTGGTACGCGAGCCAGCCCGGCTACGGCCAGCCGGGCGGATACGGTACGGGCGGCGGATACGGGGAGCGGCGGCGGATACGGCTGGGGGATGCCGCCTGGGCCACCCCCGCCGCCAGCGCAGACGCAGCCGGCATGTCGGCGTGTATGTCGCCGTGGCCGCGCTCGCGGCCAGCGTCGGCGCCGGATTGACCGTCGCGCTCGACAACAACCAGAGCCCGGCCGCGGCGTCCGGCATCTCCTCCAACGAAGTGCCCGCGCCGCACAACAACGCGTCAGGCAGCGGGCCCTCCTCGGTGGCCAACTGGACGGCCGTGCAGAAGAAGGTCAGCCCGGGCCTGGTCGACATCACCTCAACGCTCAAGTACAACAGCGAGACGGCCGAGGGCACCGGCATGATCCTGTCGGCCAGCGGCCTGGTGCTGACCAACAATCACGTCATCGACCAGGCCACCAACGTGAACGCCTCGCTGGTGGTCAACGCGGGCCGGAAGTACCGGGCCCGAGTGGTCGGCTACGACAACACCGACGACGTGGCCCTGCTCCAGCTGGTCGGCGCCTCCGGCCTGAGCACGGTGAACTTCGGTAACTCCGCGCAGGTCAGCCTGGGTACTCCGGTGCTGGCCCTCGGCAACGCCGAGGGCCGGGGCGGAGCGACGCCCGCCCGCGGCATCATCAACGCGCTCGACCGCTCGATCCAGGCCAGCGACCAGGGATCGAACAGCACCGAAAACCTGAACCACATGCTGCAGACCAACGCCCAGATCCAGCAGGGCGACTCGGGCGGCGCGCTGGTCAACGACGCGGGCCAGGTCATCGGGATGATCACCGCCGCGAACACCTCGACGTCCGGCCGCCGACCTCCGGCGGCACGCTCGGCTACGCCATCCCGATCGACACGGCCCTGTCGATCGCCAGGCAGATCGACGGCGAGCAAGAGCAGCTCGACCGTCTACATCGGCCTGCCTGGTTTCCTCGGCGTGGAAGTCGCGCAGAGCAGCAGCCCGAACCCGCAGCAGCAGGCCGCCGACGAAGAGCAGACCGGCAGCGGCGGGCCGTGGCCGGCGGCCAGCCGAGCTGCCAGACCACCAACCAGCAGGCTCAGCGTGCCGGCCAACATCGCGCCGGCGAACACGGGCGCGCTGATCCTGGGCGTGCTGTGCGGCACCGTGGCCAGTACCAAGGGCCTGGCCCCGGGGACGTGATCACCTCGGTCGACGGCCAGGCCGTCACCACGCCTGGCTCGCTGACCGGCATCACCGCCAAGTACCACGCCGGCGCGGTCGTCTCGGTCACCTGGGTCGGCGTGCGCGGGGCCGAAGCACACCAGCTCGCTGAAGCTCGGGCGCGGGCCCGGCCAGGTAAGGGATCCGCGGTACGGCGTCAGCCGGTCTTCGAGCCAGGCCCGCAGCCGGGCCTCGCAGGCGGCGATGTTCTCCACCGGCACGTATTCGCCGGGGGTGTGCGCGATCTCGGAGATGCCGGGACCGTAGTTCACCGCCGGGATGCCGAGCGCGGCGAACCTGGCCACGTCGGTCCAGCCGAGCTTGGCCCGCGGTGTCCCGCCGACCGCCGCGACGAACGCGGCCGCGGCCGGATGGCCCAGGCCCGGCCGGGCCCCCTCGGCGACGTCGGCCACCCGCACGTCCCAGCTCGCAGAACAGCGACCGGACGAACTCCGCCGCCTGCTCCGCCGTCGCGGTCCGGGGCGAACCGGTAGTTGACGGTGACCACGCACTCGTCCGGGACCACGTTCCCGGCGACCCCGCCGCGGATGGCGACGGCGTTCAGCCCCTCGTGGTAGCGCAGCCCGTCGACGTCCGGCTCCCGGGCCGTGTACCCGCGCAGCACGTCGAGGATCGGCGCCGGCCTTGTGGATGGCGTTGCGGCCCATCCAGGACCGCGCGGTGTGCGCGCGCTGCCCCGTCGCGGTGACCTCGGCCCGCAGCGTCCCCTGGCAGCCGCCCTCGATTTCCGCCGAACTCGGCTCCATCAGCACCGCGAAGTCACCCGCGAGCAGCTCGGGGCTATGCCGGCTCAGCCGCAGCAGCCCGTTGCGCTCGGACCGAGACCTCCTCGCAGTCGTAGAACACGTAGGTCACGTCCCGGGCCGGGCGACCGGACGCCCGGCCGCCAGCCTGAGCTGCACCGCCACCCCGGACTTCATGTCGGTCGTGCCGCAGCCGTACAGCCGGGAGCCCTCGGTCCGCGACGGCAGGTTGCCGGCCACCGGCACGGTGTCCAGGTGCCCGGCCAGCACCACCCGCTCGGGGCGGCCGAGCATGGTGCGGGCCACGATCGCGTGGCCGTCCCGGTGCACGGTCAGGTGCGGCAGCGCCCGCAGCGCGGCTTCGATGGCGTCCGCGAGCGGTCCCTCGTCGCCGCTCACCGACGGGATGTCCACCAGTTCCGCGGTCAGAGCCGCGCCGTCGAGGTCGAGATTCACCCGGTCAGCTTAGGCCCCTGGGCTCCTGGGCCGGGATCGCCTTGCCGCGGCCCGCAGCGCGGACACGATCACCGCCACCGACGGACGGCGCACGCTCGCGGTCCTGGCCACGGCGTACACGTCCCGGGCCAGGTCCAGGCCGTGCGGCAGGTCCCGCACGGCCACCCGGCGGCCCGCGGCGGTGACGGCCAGCCGGGGCAAGATGGCGATGCCGATGCCCCGCGCCACCAGGCTCACGATCGTGGACATGCCCTCGAACTCCGACAGCACCGGCGGCGTCACGCCCACCGCGGCCAGCAGCCGGTCGACGGCCTGCCGGGACGGCTCCCCGGTACGGCGCGGCCAGCCAGGGCTCGTCGCGCAGCGCCCGCAGGTCGACCGCCGGGCCGGGATCGGCCGCCGGGTGGCTCCGCGGCACCACCAGCACGAGCTGATCCCGGATCAGGTGGTAGCTGGTCAAGATGGACCCGCCGGTCTCGATCTCCGCCGCCAGCTGGGCACTCCAGTCGTCCACGATGGCCACGTCCACGTCGCCGGACCTGACCTGGCGCAGCCCCTCGCGCGCCTGGGTCTGCCGCAGCACCAGGGCCAGCCGCGGGTGCGTGCGCAGGCTCCGGGCCAGGGCGGGCGCGAACGCCACGGCCGCGGAGGGGAACGCGGTCGCCACCACCCGCCCAGCCGGCTCGGTGGCCCGGGCCGACAGGTCGGTCTCCGCCTCCTCGACCATGGCCAGGATGCGCTCGGCGTGCCCGGCCAGCCGGCGGCCCGCGTCGGTCAGCTCGGCCCGCCGGGCGGACCGGTCGAGCAGCGCGGTGCCCGCCTCCCGCTCCAGCGCGGCCAGCTGCTGCGACACGGCGGACGGGGTATAACCGAGCACGGCGGCGGTGCGGGCGATGCTGCCGCGCTCCGCGAACTCCCGGAGCAGCCGCAGCCTGTGCAGGTCGAGCATAAGAGAATCTTACTCTCAGCCATAGAGATCGGCGTTTGCGCTTACGGTAAATGCCGGTGAAACTGGAACAGGTGCACAGCGTTGTCACAACAAGTGAGTTGACCCCCGTCCTCCTTGATCACGTGATGACCGTTTAACTCGCCGATCCCGCAGCTAGGAAGTGCTAGCCCCTGTGGCTCTCACCGTCGCGCCGTTGACATCCCTCCCGTCCTCCGACACCGATTACCTCGACCAGCTCGGCCCCGCTGACCAGTCCCGGTCTCCGCCACCCTCGCCGCGAACGAGGCCATGGACGCCCGCCGGGCCCGCGGCGAGCCCGTGCTGCCGCTGGCCTTCGGCGAGGCGGGGCTGCCCGCGCACCGGATGCTGCGCGAAGCGCTGGCCCGGGCCGCCGGGATTCACCTCCTACGGCCCGGTCGCCGGCCACTCCGCGCTGCGCGAGGCGGCCGCCCTGTACTGGTGCCGGCGGGGCCTGCCCACCGACGCGGCCGACGTGGTCTGCGGGCCGGGCAGCAAGGCACTGCTGTTCGGCCTGCTGACGGCCATCGGCGGGGACGTGGTGGTGACCCGGCCCAGCTGGGTCAGCTACGCCGCGCAGGCCCACCTGGCCGGGCGGGTCGCGCACTTCGCCCGCGGCGCCGCCGGCGTGCCCGACCCCGACCAGCTGGCCCGGACGGTCACCGCGGCCCGGGCGGCCGGGCGGCCGGTCCGCGCGGTCATCCTCACCCTGCCGGACAACCCGACCGGACCCTGGCCACCCCGGCGGCCGTACGCGCCGTGTGCGCGGTCGCGCAGGCGCACGATCTGATCATCATCTCGGACGAGATCTACCGCGATCTCATCCACGACCCCGCAGCTCCGTTCGCGACCCCGGCCTCCTTTTTTCCCGAACGGACCGTGGTGACCACGGGCCTGAGCAAGAACCTCGCCCTGGGGGGCTGGCGGCTGGGGGTGGCCAGGCTGCCGGACGGCGGGCTCGGGCGCGAGCTGCGGACCCGGCTGCTCGGCATCGGCAGCGAGATCTGGTCCGCCCCGGCCGGCGCCGGTGCAGCAGGCCGCCGCGCTCGCCTTCACCGAACCGCCCGCGCTGGTCGAACGGGTCGCGCTCAGCCGCCGCCTGCACGCGTCGGTGGCCCGCGCGGTCGCGCTGCGGTTCGCCGCGGCGGGCGCGTCCGTGCCCGAGCCGCAGGCGGCGTTCTACCTGTACCCGGACTTCAGCCCGCTGGCCGACGTGCTGCTGCAGCGGCACGACATCGCCAGCGACGAGCACCTGGCCGCGGTCCTGCTGCACCGGTACGGCGTCGGGGTGCTGCCCGGCACCGCGTTCGGCGACCAGAGCTGGCGGCTGCGGCTGCGGGTGGCGACCGCGATGCTCTACGGCGACACCGACGCGCAGCGCACCGCCGCGCTGAACTCGGCCGACCCGTGCTCGCTGCCCTGGATCGCCGCGTCCCTGGCCCGGCTAGAAGAGGTCCTGGCCGACCTCACCCGGTAGGGCCGCCAGTCGGGGCGCTTGGCGGCCAGGCCGTCGCCGCTTGAGGTGCCGTTCAGCCGCCTGCGCAGCCAGGGCATCGCGTACTCCCTGCGCCCAGCGCGCGTCGGCCCGGCGCGCGGCCACCCACGAGCCCGCCCCCGGGCCTCGCCGACCCCGGGGAACTCGCGATCCCGCAGAGCCCGCGGTCGCCCAGACTCCGCGGTCGCTGAGGCCCGCGCTCGCCGAGGGGCCTGGGGCGAGCTTGGCCGGGGCGGCAGCGGCACCCGCCAGTCCTGGGTGACCGGAACGCCGAGCACCTCGCAGGTGCGCAAGGCCACCCGGCGGTGGCCGTCGGCGGTCAGGTGCAGCCGGTCCGGGCTCCAGGCCCGCGCGATCCTTCAGGGTCCGCATCGACCACAGGTCGACCAGGTCGCACCCGTAGGCGTCGGCGATGCCGCGCAGGTGCATGTTGTACGCGGCGATCCGGCCGCGCAGCAGCCGGATGACCGGGAACATCCGCGGGTCGAAGCCGGTGAAGATCACGACCCGGCAGCCCGCGGCCTGCAGCTTGGCCACCGCGGGTTCGAAGGCGGCGGCGAGTGTAGTCGACGTCGCCGCCGCTCAGGATGTCGTTGCCGCCGGCGGCCAGGCTCACCAGGTCGGGCGCCAGCTCGAGGCCCGCGGCACCTGCTCGGCGATGACCTGGCCGAGCAGCTTGCCCCGGATGGCCAGGTTGGCGTACCGGAACCCGGGCTTGCCGCCGGGCCAGCACATCGGCCACCCGGTCGGCCCAGCCCCGGTACGGGCCGTCGGGCCGTCCGGGCCCGGATCGTGCAGCCCCTCGGTGAAGCTGTCACCGATCGCCACATAAGTGCCGATTCCGCTCATCGGGTCACGTTTCGCATCCCTTCCATGATGCCATCCCGGACGCGGTTCGCCGGGGCAGCAGGATCGCGGATCGCTGCTGCCGATAGCGGCGGTACGTATCCACGATGACGGCGCTGGGGGGCTGGGGGTGGGGAAGGCGGCAGAGGGAAACTGGGGACATGCGGAAGAAGCTGGTGCGCGCGGCGGTGGCCGCGGTGGCGGCCGCCGGGCTGGCCGGTGGTGGCGGGTGCACGGGGGCGGCGTCGCCAGCCGGGGCCAGCCGGGCCGACGCCGGTGCTGACTCCGTCGCCCGCCACGCACCCGGCCGCGGACCGGGGGCTGAGCGGCCAGTCACCCCGGCCGCGGCCTGGCCGACCTACGGGCGGGACGCCGCGCATACCGGTCTGGCGCCGGCGTGGCCCGGTGGCCCCGCCCGGCTCGCTGCGCGTCGCCTGGCGGGCTCAGCTCGACGGCGCCGTGTACGGCCAGCCGCTGCTGGTCGGCGACCTCGTCATCGCGGCCACCGAGAACGACTCGATCTACGGGCTCAGCCAGTCCACCGGCGCGGTCCGGTCTGGCGGACGCATGTCGGCACGCCGGTGCCGCTGGCCGACCTCCCGTGCGGCAACATCGACCCGCTCGGCATCACCGGCACTCCCGTCTATGACCACGCCGACGGGCTCGTCTACGCGGTCGCGGAGACCTCCGGATACCACCACCTGCTCGTCGGCGTCCAGGTCGGCGACGGCACCTACGCCGAGGGCCGCGACATTCCCACCCCGGACGGCCAGCCGCGCTACGACCAGCAGCGGCCCGCGTTGACACGCTGGCGAACGGGCGGATCTACGTCGCGTTCGGCGGGCTGGACGGAGACTGCGGCCCGTACCGCGGCTCCGTGGTGGGCGTCCCGGAAAGCCTCGTGGTCGCCGCGGAGCGGACCGGCCAGCTCCTACCTGGTGCCGACCGCGCGCGAGGGCGCCATCTGGGGCACGGCGGGCCCGGTGGCCGGGCCGGACGGCACCCTGTACGTCAGCGTCGGCAACGGCTCGGTGACCAGCACCTCCTTCGACGGCACCGACTCGGTGACCGCCCTGTCGCCGGCCCTGCGCCAGGTCGGCATCTTCGCGCCGTCCAGCTGGCACGCCGACAGCCAGCACGACCTGGACCTCGGCTCCACCGAGCCCGCGCTGCTGCCCAGCGGGATGCTGCTCGCGCTGGGCAAGAGCGGCACCGCCTACCTGGTCAACTCGGCTCATCTCGGCGGCGTCGGCGGCCAGGTCGCACAGGCCAGCGTCTGCCCCGCCTACGGCGCGGCCGCGGTCGCGGGCAGCACCGTGTACGAACCGTGCGAGCAGGGCGGCCTGGCCGCGATCAGCACCGCCGGGAACAAGCTCCGGGTGCTGTGGCGCGGCCCGGCCAGCGCGTGGGGCTCCCCCGTCGTCGGCGGCGGGGCGGTCTGGGTCACCGACTGGACCGCGGGCACCCTGTACGAGCTCAACCCGGCGACCGGCGCCACCCGCGCCTCGCTGTCGCTGGGCGCCTCGCTGCCGCATTTCTCCTCGCTGTCGATGACGGGCAGCCACGCCTACCTCGGCACCAGCCAGGGCGTCGTGGCGGTCGCCGGCGTCTGACCATGGTCGACCGTCAGCTGAGGAGCCGCGCCAGCCGATGCCCGTGATCTCCTTGGACGTCCCGGGATGCGGCGGGGGGTGGGTAGAGTCGGGGGGTGCCCGAGCTGCAGCGGCTGGAGGGCGGCCATGCGGCGGCGGTGCTGGCGTTTGAACTGGCGAACCGTGCCTACTTCGCCGCCTCGATCTCTGATCGCGGTGACGAGTTCTACCATCGGTTCACCGAGCGGCACGAGGCCATGCTGGCTGACCAGGAGGCCGGCCGGTGCGCCTTTTACCTGCTCGTCAACGAGGATGGCTCGGTCCTTGGCCGGTTCAACTTGTACGACATCGGGGAGGGCAGCGCGGCCCTCGGCTACCGGGTCGCTGAGCACGTCGCCGGTCGCGGCGTGGCGACCTCGGCGGTGCGGGAGCTGCAGCCGGCTGGCGGCGGCGCGGCACGGGCTGCGCACCCTTCGGGCGGCCACCTCGCACGAGAACGCCGCGTCCAGGAAGGTACTGATCAAGGCCGGGTTTGTCGCTGTGGGGCCGGCTGACCCGGCCGACCTGGGCGGTAAGCCAGGCACCTGGTACCAGCGCGACCTAACCGCTGGCGATGGGCCGCCGTAGCTGGGGCGGGGCTGGGCTCGGTCAGGGCGCGGGACGGGGCGCCGAGGAGCGCTAGCCCGAGGTCGGTGGTGGTGTAGAGCACGCTGCGCCCGCTGCGCCGGCCGGTCGCGGGCGGCCACGCGGGCAGGGCCTGCCAGACAGTCGCCGCACCGCGCGCCGGGTACACCAGCGTGGTCTGCGTGCTGGTCGACCGGCTCGCCGACACGTGCGGCCAGTTGAACACGCTCGGCATGAGGACCAGGCCGTCGGGGGCCAGCTCTACGGGGATGACCAGCTCGCCGTCGGCGGGTTCGGAGAGGACCAGCGTGTCTCCGGTCCAGTGCAGGTCCGGGCTGATGTCGCCGAACAGCGCCCGCGCGCCCCCGTCGGCCAGCCGTCCGCTCCGGTAGGCGATGTCAGCATCGAGCACGGACGCTATCCGGTCCCAGTGCGGAAGCACCAGACGCTGGTAGCACTCGGTGAGCTCGGTGGCGATCTCGGCGAGCGAGTCGGCGGGCCGTTCGGCCAGCTCAAGAGCGCTGGCTGGCCACGGGCCCGCCGCGAAGACCCGAGCCAGGCTGGCCCGGACGGCGGCAGCGGGCGTGGCGCGGAACTGGGCCACGTTGTCGGCGAAGGACGGGCGGCGGCTGGCCGGCGCGGGGACAAGGAATTCCGGGAAGTACGGCAGGCCGGTCAGGGCGAGCGGCCACAGCCGGGGAATCCGCAGCGGCCTGCGGTCGAGCTCCCGCCGGGCCCACCGTACCCACGGCCGGTTCACGCTGCTCGGACGGGAGTCGCCGAGCAGCTGGACGGCCCTGATCGTCTCGCCCAGCGGTGACGTAGTGAACCTGGTGGCGGCCAGGTCCGCCACGTCCAGCTTCATTACGTACCGCATGCCGCCTCGATGGTTTAGCGTATGTCTTCATCATGGTAGGCCGGGCGGGCCGGCGCGATGCTGGCGGTCATGACCCTCACCACGGCGCGGCGGCGGACTCCCCTCGGCCCGGCGTACTGGCGGCTGTGGTGGGCCAGCGCGGTCAGCACCACCGGCGACGGCGTCCTGGTGGCCGCGCTGCCGCTGCTGGCCGTCACCATCACCAGGAATCCGCTGCTGATCTCGCTGGTGACCGCCGCGGAGTTCCTGCCCTGGCTGTTGCTGTCGCTCCAGGTCGGCGTGCTGGTGGACCGGTACGACCGGGCGACGCTCATGGGCCGCGCCCAGGTCCTGCAAGGCAGCGTCATCGCCGTCCTCGCGGTCCTCGTCCTCCTACACGCGACGGATATCGCCGTGCTCATGATCGCCGCGTTCGGCCTCGGCGTGGGCGAGGTCGTGTTCAGCAACGCGTCGCAGTCGGTGCTCCCGCAGCTGGTCCGGGCCGACCAGCTGCCCGAGGCCAACGGCAACCAGTACGCCGTGCAGACCATCGGCCAGGAGTTCGCCGGGCCGCCGCTCGGGAGCCTGCTGTTCACCGCCGCGGCGAGGGCGGTGCCGTTCGGCCTGGCGGCGGCGTCGTTCGCCGGGTCAGCCGCGCTGCTCACCCGGCTACCGAAGCACCCGCCGGACACGGTCCCCGACGGCACGGTCCGGTCCCGGGCCGCCGAAGGGCTCCGCTGGCTGCTTGGCCACCGCCTGCTTCGCGTGGTGGCCGTCCTCCTCGGCGTGAGCAGCTTCTGCAACACGATGGGCCTGGCCATGCTCGTGCTGCTGGTGACCGAGACGCTCAAGCTGAGCAGCGGCTTCTACGGGGCCCTGCTGACGGCCGCCGCCGTCGGCAGCGTGCTCGGCGGCCTGCTGAACCCGTGGCTGACCCGCCGCCTGGGCCAGCTGCCTTCGCTGGTCATCGCGCTGGGCGCGACGTCCGTCATCTACGTCGGCATCGGGCTGGCGCCTAACGTGCTGGTGCTGGCGGCGCTCGAGGTAGGTAACGGCTTCGTGGTCACGATGTGGAACATCGTCACGGTCACCCTGCGCCAGCGCATCGTGCCAAACGACCTGCTCGGCCGGGTCAACAGCGCGTACCGTCTGCTCGGCTGGGGCCTCATGCAGGCCGGCGCGGTGGCCGGCGGCTTCGTCGCGCACCTGGCCGGCCTGCGCGCCCCGTACGTGCTCGCCGGCCTCCTGTGCGGGGTGGCCACGCTCGTGGCGTGGCCGCTGCTCAGAGGGGGAGCCGGTCAGCCCGAGCAGCCCGGGATCGTGCCGACGGGATCGCAGTTATCCGGCTGATTGCCGCTGATCACGTCCCTGCTCACGGTGACGGTCCCGCCGTTGTCCGCGATCCCGCCGCCACCGTAGTAGCTGGCGGCATTGCCGGTGATCAGGCTGTAGCTGACGGCCAGCACGGCGTCGTAGTCGTTGTAGATGGCGGCGCCGCCGCCGGCACTGTTGTCGCGGAAACTGTCGCCGGCCAGCGCGGCGTGGCCTACGTTGTAGAGCGCCCCGCCGGCGAAGTCGCTGGTGTTCCCGGCGAAGCTGGAGGCGTACACCCGCAGGGTGCCGTCGTTGTCGATGGCGCCGCCGTGCGCATCGCTCTCCAGCCCGGCCGCTGCGTGGTTGGCTGAGAAGGTGCTGGCGATCACGGTGGCGTTGTCGTCGTTGGTGATCGCGCCAGCCAAGCCGTAACTGTTGGTGTTGTCGGTAAAGCTGTCGGCGACGACCGTCAGCGTACCGGAATGGTTCCAGATGGCGTCCCCGAACTGGCTACCGCGGGTGTCCCGGAACGTGCTGTCCGTGATCCGGAGGTTCGCGCCGCCTTCGTTGTCGATGGCCCCGCCACCACCGTTGACGAAGTTCACGCCGGTGATGCTGAGGTTGATCGGCGCGTCCACCGTGAGGATGGTGAAATCCGAGTCGTCCGCCGTGGGCCGGAAGGTAGCCCCGCGGCCCACGATCGTCAGGTCCTGCGTCGGGGATGGCAGCGCACCACCCAGCCCATAGGTACAGCGGTCCGCCAAGACCATGATCTCCCCGGCGCTGGCGCTCGCCAGCGCATCGTCAAGCGCTGGCGTGGAGCACGGCACCGTGACCTCACTGCGGTCCTGGCTGGCTGACGCCACCTGGGCCGAACCCAGGCCGACGGCCATGATCCCGCCGAACGCGACGGTCTTCGCTAGGTTGTGGTGCATGTTTCGTGATCATATAACTACAGAGAGTTCGATAGGAGAGCGGACGGAGGCGTGTCCGTGGCGGTGGGACCACTGTTCGTTAGGCCAGATGGGTTTCAAGCCGGGGCAGGCGGGGCGGCTGGCTACGGCGGCCGGGCGGAGCGGGCAGACTTGGGGCCATGGCCAGCCCCGTGATCTACACAGAATCACCGACCCCGTCCTTCCTCTTCGACCTGGACGGGACGCTCATCGACAGCGTCTACCAGCACGTCATCGCCTGGCGCGCGGCCCTGTCCGACCTCGGCATCGACCTGTCCGTGTGGCGTATCCACCGGCGGATCGGGATGAGCGGCGGCCTGTTCGTGTCCGCGCTGCTGCGGGAAACCGGCCTGTCGCTGTCCGAGGCCGACATCGGGCAGCTCCAGCAGGCCCACGCGGAGCAGTACCGCGCCCAGCTGGCCTCGGTCTCGGCCCTGCCAGGCGCGCGGGAACTGCTCGCCGCGCTGACCGAGGCGGGCGTGAAGTGGGCCATCGCGACCAGCGGATACGCGGCCACCGCGCGGCCCGCGCTGACGCTGCTCGGGCTGCCCGAGGACACCCCGATGGTGACCCGCGACCTGGTCAGGCACGCCAAGCCCGACCCCGACCTGTTCCTGGCCGCGGCCAGCGTGCTCGGCGTGGAGCCGCGGTACGCGATGGTCGTCGGGGACAGCGTCTGGGACCTGCTCGCCGCCCGCCGCGCCGGGGCGCTCGGCGTCGGGCTCATGTCCGGCGGTTACGGGCGGGAGGAACTCGAACGGGCCGGCGCGTACCGCGTCTACGCCGACCCGGCCGAGATGCTCGCCCGCATCGACGAGCTCGGCGTCCGCACCGGCCGGGGCTGACCCGCGGTGGACACTGCCCGCGCGGACCTGGCGCCGGGCCTGGCCTCCCGCTCGCCGGTGGCGCCCCGCGCGGCCTGGACCAGACAGCGGCTGGTGGCTCGCCGCGGCGGGACTGGCGTTCACCGCGGCGCAGCTGCTTTTCGTCTCGGCGCGGATGGGGCTGAGCTGGGACGAAACCGTCTACGTGAGTCAGGTCAGCGGGCACGCGCCGGCCGCCTGGTTCGACCCGGCCCGGGCCAGGGGCGTTCCGCTGCTGGTCGCGCCGGTGGCCCTGCTGACCAGTTCGGTCGCGGCGCTGCGGGTATACCTGGCGATCGCGTCCGGGCTGGGGCTGACGCTCGCCCTGTGGGCCTGGCGACCGCTGCGGCCAGGGTGGGTGCTCGGGCTGGCGGGAATGACGTTTGGCGGACTGTGGGTGGCGCAGTATTACGGGCCGCAGGCCATGCCGGATATGGGGTCGGCGCTGGGCAGCCTGGCCGCGGTGGGCTGCTTCGCGCGCCTCTTCGGGACGCGAGGGGGGCCGGCGGGCGGGCGCGGGGCGCTGGCGGGAGTGGGGATAAGCGTCGCGCTGGTGACGCTGATCCGGCCGGGCGACGCGGTGTACCTGGCCGGGCCGCTGCTCCTGGTCGCGGGGTGGCGACGGCGCTGGGGGCCGGCTGCGGTGATCGTCGGCGGGCTGGTGGCGGGCGGGGCCGAGTGGGTCATCGAGGCCTACCTGCGCTTTGGCGGTGTCGCCAGCAGGCTGCACGCGGCGGCGGCCGAGCAGGGCGGGTTCGGCCTGCACTTCGCGCTGGTCGACGAGCTGCGCGCGCTGAACGGCCCGACGCTGTGCCGGCCGTGCACGATCGGGGTCAGGACCCCCGAGCTTGACCTGTGGTGGCTCGCGCTGCCGGTGCTGGTCGCGGTGGGCATCGTGGCGGCCAGGCGAGCCGGGCAGCTCACCAGCGCGCTGCTGGCGGCCGGGTGCGGGCTCGTCCTGGCCGCGCAGTACCTGTTCATGATCGACTACGCCGCGCCGCGGTTCCTGCTGCCCGCCTACGCGCTGTTCGCCATCGGAGTCGCCGACGGGCTGGCCTTTATCGTCACCTCCGTCCACCAGGACCTGCGGCCGGCCGTGACCGCGATCCTGACGTGCTTCCTCGTGCTGCAGCTGTTCACCCAGCATCTGGTGCTCGACCACGAGGTGGGCGGCACGGTGCGGTTCCACGACGACTACACCCGGATCGCCGCCGTGCTCGCGGCCCGGGGGATCAGGCCGCCGTGCCTGATCCAGGGGGTGCAGTACATCCCGATCGCGTGGGTGGCCGGCTGCGCATCGGCCGGGAACGCGACGCCGGGCGAGCGGGTCGCGGTGCTCGTCCAGGTCCGTGGCCGACCGCCGTCGAACGCCAGGAACTGGCGCTCATACCGCATCACCGGTACCACGATCCTCAAAGTCAACGCCTATGTCCGGGGCTGACACCAGGGATCGTTCGCCGGGCCGCTTGGGCCGCTTGGCCTTGGAAGGCGACGCGGGGCCCGGATAGATGTTAGATGGAGGGGTACACGGTAGCGGGGCGCCGCGGCCACGTTGGCGTCCGGTGGTATTCGGGAGGCGAGTTGCCGTGCCCACGGTGCGTCGGGTCATTGTTGGCGTGCACGGGTCTCTAGGGAGCCTGCAGGCGCTGCGGTACGCCGCGGACGAGGCCTGGCGCTGGAGGGTGCCGCTGCTGCCGGTGACCGCCTGGGTCCCGCCCGGCGGAGACCTGGCCGAACGGCGGCACGCATCGCCTTACCTGCGCAAGCTCTGGCGGGACGAAGCCATTAGCCGGCAGCGGGCGGCGTTCGAGGCGGGCCTGGGCGGCCTGTTTCCCGCCGACCTGCGGGTCGAGCCGCTGGTAGCGCGGGGGGAACCGGGTCCGGTGCTGGTCGACACCGCGGACCAGCCGGATGACCTGCTGATCGTCGGCACGGGGCGGCGGGCCGGCCTGGGCCGGATGCTGCACCGCTCGGTCAGCCGCTACTGCCTGGCGCACGCGAAATGCCCGGTGCTCGCCGTCCCGCCGTCGCCGCTGATGGACGAGCTCGGCCGCAGCCTGCGCGGCTGGCCGCTGCGCAGGCACGCCCTGATCCCCGACACCCCGGACGTCTAGTCCACTCCGGCTCTCAGCTGGCCTGACCGGCCCCCGCATGGGTTCTGTTAGGAACCCGGCAGCGGGCGCATGGGTCACGCAAGTCCCCTGTCTAGGCGAGATTCCTGGCCATTTACTGAGATTCGCCTGGGTTAGCACCTGCCCGGGCGAGCTTGTCTCTAGCGGCACATCACTAGGAGCCACCGTGTCCGACCTGCTGTATGTCGGCCTGACGATCGTCGTCTTCGCCGTGCTCATCCTCATCGTGAAGGGGGTTGAGCGCTTTGAGCGCTGAGAACTGGATCGGCCTGATCGGCGGCGTGCTGCTGACGATCTACCTGTTCGTAGCCCTGATTCTCCCTGAGAGGTTCTGATGAACTCCGCAGCAGCCGGCTGGCTGCAGGCGGCGCTGCTGGTGGCGGCGCTCGCGGCCTGCTACGTGCCGCTCGGCAACTACATGGCGCGCATCTTCACCGATCCGGGCCACTGGAAGGTCGAGCGCGGGATCTACAGGCTGTGCGGGATCGACCCGGAAGCGGACATGAGATGGAGCGTCTACGTGCGCTCCATGCTCGCGTTCTCCTTCGTCAGCATCCTGTTCGTCTACCTGATCGAGCGGACTCAGCACTGGCTGTTCCTGTCAATCGGGATGGCTAACGTCACGCCGGATACCGCATGGAACACCGCCGTCTCGTTCACCACCAACACCAACTGGCAGAACTACGCCGGTGAAGCCACCATGGGCTACCTGACCCAGATGTCCGCGCTCATGGTGCAGCAGTTCCTGTCGGCCGCGGTCGGCCTGGTGGTGGCGATCGCCATGATCCGCGGGTTCACCCGGTCCAAGACCGACCGGCTCGGCAACTTCTGGGTCGACCTGACCCGGGCCGTGATCCGGCTGCTGCTGCCGCTGGCCTTTGTCGGCGCGCTGATCCTGGTGGCCGGCGGGGCCATCGAGAACTTCGCCAGCTACCACACGATCACCACGCTGGCCGGCGGCCACCAGACCATCGTCGGCGGCCCGGTGGGTCGCAGGAAATCATCAAGGACCTGGGCAACAACGGCGGCGGTTTCCTGAACGTCAACTCGGCCCATCCGTTCGAGAACCCGAACCCGTTCACGAACTGGTTCGAGATCTTCTCCTTGCTGCTGATCCCGTTCGCGACCCCGCGTGCGTTCGGCAAGATGGTCCGCGACAACAAGCAGGGCTACGCGCTGGTCGCCGTCATGGCGATCATCTGGCTCATCGCCGTGGCCGGGATCAGCTTCTTCGAGGCGCACCTGGGCACCGCCGGAGTCGCCCCGCAGCTCGCGCACGGGGCCGCGGAGGGGACGGAGACGCGGTTCGGCACGCCGGGGTGCTCGTTGTTCGCGGCCTCGACCACGGTGACGTCGACCGGCGCGGTGAACTGCTTCCATGATTCGCTGACGCCGTTCGGCGGCGGGATCGCGCTGTTCGATATCGCGCTCGGCGAGATCGCGCCCGGCGGGATCGGGGCCGGCATGTACGGCATCTTGATCCTGGCCATCGTCACCGTTTTCGTCGCCGGGCTGATGGTCGGCCGGACGCCGGAGTACATCGGCAAGAAGATCCGGCCCGCCGAGATGAAGTACGCGTCGCTGTACTTCCTCACCCTGCCGGTGCTCATCCTGACCGCGGCAGGACTGTCCCTCGGCCTCAGGATCGGCCAGAAGGCGATCTTCAATCCCGGGCCGCACGGGCTGACCGAGGTCGTGTACGCGTTCGCCTCGATGGCCAACAACAACGGGTCGGCGTTTGGCGGCCTGGGCTCCGCCGCCACCTGGTACCAGGTGTCCGGCGGCATCGTGATGCTGCTCGGCCGGTTCGCACCTGAGATCTTCGCCCTCGGCCTGGCCGGGTCGCTGGCCAGGCAGAATCCGGTGCCCGCGAGCGCCGGCACGCTGGATACGCGAACACCGCTGTTCGTCGGCATGCTCGTCGGCGTGATCCTCATCCTCGTCGGCCTGACCTACTTCCCGGCGCTCGCGCTGGGCCCGTTCGCAGAAGGACTCCACTGAGATGGCTGTGACAACCACACCCCCGGGGGCCGCTCCGGTGAGCCCCAAGCAGGCCGGGACCGAACCGCGCAAGGTCGGCGGCGGCCTGCTCGATCCGAAGATGCTGTGGAAGTCGACCCCCGACGCGTTCAAGAAGCTAGACCCCAGGGTTCAGCTCAAGAACCCGGTCATGTTCGTGGTCGAGGTCGGCGCCGTCCTCACCCTGTACACGGCGATCAGCAAGTCGACGGTGTTCAACTGGACCATCGTGGTCTGGCTGTTCCTGACCGTGGTCTTCGCCAACCTGGCCGAGGCGGTGGCCGAGGGCCGCGGCAAGGCACAGGCCGAAACGCTGCGGCGGGCCAAGCGCGAGACGATGGCCCGCCGGCTGATCGGCTGGAGCGCAGGCACTTCTCCCGTGTCGCTGCGGGAGGAGTCCGTGGCCGGCACGGCGCTGACGCTCGGCGACTACGTCGTGGTCGAGGCCGGACAAGTCATTCCCGGTGACGGCGACGTGGTCGAGGGCGTCGCCTCGGTGGACGAATCGGCGATCACCGGCGAGTCCGCACCGGTGATCCGCGAGTCCGGCGGCGACAGGTCCGCGGTCACCGGCGGCACCACGGTGCTGTCCGACCGGATCGTGGTGAAAATCACCTCCAAGCCCGGCGAGACGTTCATCGACCGGATGATCGCCCTGGTCGAAGGAGCCAAGCGGCAGAAGACGCCGAACGAGATCGCGCTGAACATCCTGCTCGCGTCGCTGACCATCATCTTTATGCTCGCGGTGGTCACGCTGCAGCCGATGGCGTACTACTCCAAGGCGCCGCAGACCCTGGTGACCCTGGTGGCGCTGCTGGTGGCGCTGATCCCGACCACGATCGGCGCGCTGCTCTCCGCGATCGGCATCGCCGGCATGGACCGGCTGGTGCAGCGCAACGTGCTGGCCATGTCAGGGCGTGCCGTCGAGGCGGCCGGCGACGTCAACACCCTGCTGCTGGACAAGACCGGAACGATCACCATCGGGAACCGGCAGGCCAGTGAGTTCCTGCCGGTGGACGGGGTCTCGTCGGCGGAACTCGCCGACGCGGCGCAGCTGTCCTCGCTGGCGGACTACACGCCGGAAGGCCGCTCCATCGTGGTGCTCGCCAAGAACGAGTACGGGCTGCGGGAACGGGCCGAGGGCGAGCTGGCCGGCGCCGAGTTCGTCGAGTTCACCGCGCAGACCCGGATGAGCGGCATCGACCTGGCCGACGGCCGCGAGGTCCGCAAGGGGGCGGCCGCGTCGGTGGCTCAGTGGATCTCGGACGGTGGCGGGAGCGTCCCCGCGGATCTTGGTCCGCTGGTCGACCGCATCTCGGCGGCCGGCGGCACCCCGCTGGTCGTAGCCGAACGGTCCCGCGGTACCGCCCGGGCGCTTGGCGTGATCCACCTCAAGGACATCGTCAAGGAGGGCATCGCCGAGCGGTTCGCCGAGATGCGCAAGATGGGCATCAGGACCGTCATGATCACCGGCGACAACCCGCTGACGGCCAAGGCCATCGCGGACGAGTCCGGCGTGGACGACTTCCTCGCCGAGGCGACGCCGGAAGACAAGATGGCGCTGATCAAGAAGGAGCAGGAGGGCGGCAAGCTGGTCGCGATGACCGGCGACGGCACCAACGACGCGCCCGCCCTGGCCCAGGCCGACGTCGGCGTGGCCATGAACACCGGTACCTCGGCCGCCAAGGAGGCCGGGAACATGGTGGACCTGGACTCCAACCCGACCAAGCTCATCGAGATCGTGGAGATCGGCAAGCAGTTGCTGATCACCCGGGGCGCGCTGACGACCTTCTCCATCGCCAACGACGTCGCGAAGTACTTCGCGATGCTGCCGGCCATGTTCTCTGTCGCCTTCCCGGCCCTGAACAAGCTCAACATCCTGCACCTGCACAGCCCGCAGTCGGCGATCACCTCAGCGATCATCTTCAACGCGCTGATCATCGTGGCGCTGATCCCGCTGGCGCTGCGCGGCGTGCGCTACCGGCCGGCCTCCGCGCAGTCGCTGCTCCGCAGGAACCTGTGGATCTACGGCTTCGGCGGCCTGATCATCCCGTTCATCGGGATCAAGGCCATCGACCTCATCATCATGAACATTCCGGGGTTCAAATGAATCGCTTTCCTGTTATCGTCCGGCAGCACCTCGCGGCGTTCCGCGCCCTGCTCGTGTTTACCGTGATCTGCGGGGCCATCTACCCGTTGGTGATCTTCGGCGTCTCCCAGGTCGCCTTCCACCACCAGGCCAACGGCTCGATGGTGAGCTACAACGGTCGCGTGGTGGGATCGAGCCTGCTGTGCCAGGAGTTCGTGGACGCCAAGGGCAACCCGCTGCCGCAGTACTTCCAGGTTCGCCCATCCGATGCGGTGGTCAGCGGCGACAAGACCGACTACGGCTGCGACCCGCTCTACTCCTCGGCGTCCAACCTCGGTCCCACCAACCCGGCCGAGGTCCAGCTGATCCAGCAGCGGCAGAAGCAGATCGCGCAGTTCGACCACGTGCTCGATCGCGTCGATCCCGCCGGACGCGGTGACCGCGTCGGCTTCCGGGCTGGACCCGGACATCTCCCCCGCCTACGCGTACCTGCAGGTCAACACCGTCGCCGCGGCCCGGCACCTGCCGGTCGCCACGGTCCGCGCGCTGGTCGCTAAGTTCGTCCAGGGCAGGACGCTCGGCTTCCTCGGCGAGCCGCGGGTGGACGTGCTCACCCTGAACATCGCCCTCGACCAGCTGTCCGCGAAGTCCAGCGGCTGAGCTCGCCGTGGGGTCACCGGCCTGGCTCATCGGAGCGAGATCCTCATCGTCGAGGACCAACCCGAGCTGGTCCGCGCGCTGCGCATCAACCTGCGCGCCCGGCACTACGAGGTGCTGACCGCGCGGACCGGCCGGGAGGCCCTGGCCGTGGCCGCGAGCCAGCCGCCCGACGCGATCATCCTCGACCTCGGCCTGCCCGACATCGACGGCACCGAGGTCATCGTGGAACTGCGCCGGTGGTGCCGGGCGCCGATCATCGTGCTGTCCGGGCGGACCAGCCCCGGCGACAAGATCGGCGCCCTGGACGTCGGGGCCGACGACTACGTGACCAAGCCGTTCGCGATGGCCGAGCTGCTGGCCCGGCTGCGCGCCGCGTTGCGCCGCGACGAGGGTGAGCTCGGCCGGGACGGGCCACACCAGGCCATCATCGGCCACTGGCTGGTCGACCTCACCGCGCACCAGGTCAGGCGCACGGCAGCTGGTCCCGGTGACGGCGGCGGTGGCTGAAGGCGTCGCGGGTGACGATCTGCTGGGCCGAGGGCGACGGGGTCACGCTCCGGCTGACGCCCACCGAATGGCGCATCCTGGCTATCCTGCTTGACCGGCCCGGCCAGCTCGTGGCCTCGGCGCAGATCCTGACCAGGGTCTGGGGGCCCGGATTTCAGCAGCGCACCAACTATCTGCGCTTTCACATGGCCCGGCTGCGCCGCAAGCTGGAAGACAACCCCTCTCGCCCCCGCCATCTGCTCACCGAACCCGGCATGGGCTACCGTTATCAGCCGTAGGTATCACCACGGCCCGTGAGGCCCTCCCCCGGGCTCGGTGCTCTCACCTGCGCCCGGAGCTCGCCGGGATCGGCGCTGACCGCAGGAGCAGCAGGCCATTGCGCGGTCCGCGGCCTGCCAACTCACCCCCAGGTCAGACGCGGCCAGAAATGGCCAGCATCTACGGGCAAGATGAGAGGCGAGCTGCCAAAGATCATGAATTGGCCGCAGGCTCCGTGCCTATGAGTGACCCCCTTGACGCTTAACTAAGCACCTATCCGGAAGTTCTGCGCGTAACTCGCTGCGAGACCGGCGGGTGAAGACAGGGCAGGCTCATTTCCGGATCTTGAGGCAGCCCGGGCCTGAGACGCGTTGAGGGGTTCCGTCCACCCGTATCGGCCTGTGCCCTGATACCACGTCGCCCGTCAGCCTGCGGGCTGTGGCCGGTCCGCGGGAGAATAACGCGCATGCCGGATGCCCTGAAATCGATGATCACCGGCCTTGTATCCGGCATCGAGCCCACAGATGATCTTGGCCGGGAGCACCGGCGGAACGTATTGTCGTGGCTCGCCAGGACCGATGACATCTTCCGGCGGGTGAAGCCGCTCACCCCGTCCCCGCATCTGGTGTCGTATTTCCTGCTCGGACCGGCCGGCCGGCAGCGTGCTGCTGTGCGACCACCGGCTGTCCGGCCTGTGGCTGCCGGCCGGAGGGCATGTCGAGCCGGGAGAGCACCCGCTCGGCACCGTTCACCGCGAGGCTGCCGAAGAACTCGGCGTTACCGCGAAACCCGACGCGGCGTCCGGGGGCAAGCCGTTCTTCCTCACCATGACCCAGACCGTGGGTCCGCCGGCGTTGCGGCATGTGGACGTCAGCCTCTGGTTCGCCCTGGTCGGCTTGCGCGGGCCAGCCGTATGCGTCCGGACCAGCGCGAATTCGCCGCGGGTCCGGTGGTGGACGGCCGCGGAACTGCGCCGCGCCGGTCTTGACCGGTTCGAGCCCCGCCTGCTGCCCGCTCTGGACGCGCTCGGGCTCGGCTGCTGATCGCGGGGGGCCGTCGTGCTCATCACCGGGGGCATCGAGCTGGCAGCGATGCGGGGCTGTGGCATGTCGCGCGTGACATGGTAAGGCCCTGCGGTGAGGAAGGCTGACATCAGCCTCGCCGGGGTTGGATCGAGGTTGCCTCCATCGTCCGCCCACCCGGCGAGGTCGTGGTCAGTATGCGCCCGGTCAGCGTGTTCGCCAGCAGTCCAGGCAGCGAGAGCGAGCAGCTGCAGGCTGATCTGCACGGCCGGTGGCGGCAGGCCACCCGGGCGGTGATGGTGGTGCTGTCGGTGCACGGTTTAGCGCCGGCCCAGATCGCGGAGCTGCTGTACTGCCACCCGGTCAAGGCCAGCTGGACACCGCGCGGTGCCCGGCCGCAGGTCCTGACCCCGGGCACGAACCGCAAGGTCACCGCCCTGGGGCAATCGAGGTGAGCACAGGGGCGTGGGTATACCGGGACGCGCCGGACAGGCCGCGGAGCCCGGATCCTTCGTGGCCTTGCTGGTGGCGCGGTGGCTGCTGGGCGTGGTGATGCGGGATGTGCGCCGTGTCTGGTCCGGCCGGGCGTGCTGCGGGCCCGCCGTCCGGTTTGCGCGGAAGATTGGGCTTGTACGGAGTATTTGGGTAATCAGGGGGTACCAAAGTTTCCACGTAAGCCAAATATTCCACGATCTTTTTCGGTGATAGTGACGGGCGGGTTGCGGGGGCGAGGAGCGGCGGGGGTGGCGACTGGGGTGCGGCGCTTCGGGGCCCTCAGAGTGTGATCGTCGCTTCGATCGTGAGCCGCCGCGCGGCCGGGATGTGTTCACACTCGGCATAAGGCACGGGGGTCACTGGAACGGCCGCTGGACGCGGGTCCACAGCGGTCTTGCTGGTGGCGCGGTGGCTGCTGGGTGTGGTGATGCGGGGTGTGATCGTGCCCTGGTCTGGCCGGGCGTGATGCGGGGCGGCCCGTCCGGTTTGCGCGGAGAGTTTGGCTCCTGCGGATGATTTGGGCAGCTGGGGCGTACCAAAGTTTCCACGTGAGACAAATTTTCCATGATTATTTTCGCTGATTGTGGCGGGTGGGTTGCGGGTGCGGGGAGTGGCGGGGGGTGGCGGCTGGGGTGCGGCGTTTCGGCCCTCAGAGGGTGATCGTCGCCTCCATGATGAGTCGGCGCGCAGGGCAGATGTTTTCGTACTCGACATGTGGCACTGGCTGGGCCGCCGCTGCGCCGCGGACTTCATTGCGTTCCTGGACCAGGTGCTCGCCGTCTTCCCCAGGCACCGGCGATCGTGGTGATCTGCGATAACGACAGCCTGCGCCGCCCGCCCGGCCTCCGCCCATCCGGTGAAGGTCAGCGCCGCCACAGGCGCCACGGCCACCCTGACTATCTTCATCGGCAGAGGTGGCGGCGCGGCACAGCGTGAATCATCGCCGCTCACGATGCAAGATAGTCTCCCGCCTGGAACGGCCTTGTGTACAGCCAGCACTGACCTAGTGCGTAGCGACGGCCAGACCTTGCCCTCGTCTCAGGTCGCCAGCTGGGCCGTGGTGGATAATGACGAGGCGCACCGTCGCGGTCTTCGTGGTAGTCGCTCCACGGTATGAATTCGTCAGCGGATTCGGCGGCTAACTCCGGCACAGTCTCGCTGAATGATCCGCGGGCAATAGGGGCGGAGACGCCGGTGACCGTCCATGTGGAGTACTACGACCTCGCCCATCCCGTCGCCTGGGCGTTCGTGGCCGTCATCTGGCAGGTTCATCTGGGCATGGTTCATCCATAGGCATGTGGTGAATCAGCCCGACTATCAACTGTTCTTGGCCAGCCTGACCCTTCGGGTGGCGGTGCTCCTGGTAACCGCCGTTCCCGTCATCAATGCCCAAGTTCTTACTAACCCAGATTGGCAGGGCAGCCTGACTCAGTACATTACCCTCGCCTCCTTGGCTGGCGCGGCAGCGATAGCGGTGATGCCCACCTTGCGCGTCATCACCGCCAGCCACTGAGGCAGGTGCGGCAACGCATGACGCGGGGGAAAATTGCGACGAGGAATTGACCAGGCCACCCCCGGGGCAGCAGGGGCGGGTGCGGGCAGCGTGACGGACGCGGCCAGCGGGACCCGGGAACCGGACCGTGACCCCGCCGGCGCCGCCCAAAGTCCACCGGCGCGTCCGCCGTGGCCACACGCCTCCTGGAAGTACCATCCACAGCGTGGATCAGCGCAACCACCCCAGCCGTCACCAAGACCACATCGCGCTCGCCGCGTAACGCCGTACTCTGTAGGGGCCGCACCCGTGGACCGTTGACGGCTCGGGCTCGCTTTACCTGGCGAGCAACTTTCCCGCGCATCGGCGGTACACGGTTCGCCGACTATGCCGCAAAATGTGAAGCGCAGACTAACCCAGGTGGCCCAGGCAGATGATCATGAGCGCACCAGCTGGGGGTGAACGGTGCCGCAGGTCGATCTGATGTGGGCTAGGGAGCGAAAATGAAGGCGCTGGCCAGAGAGGACCCGCGCATGATCGGCGGGTACCGGCTGCGTGGTCAGCTCGGTACGGGCGGGATGGGCCGAGTCTACCTGGGGCTCTCACCCGGGGGCCGGGCGGTGGCGATCAAGGTCGTGCATCCCGACCTAGCCCGCGACGCCGAGTTTCTGCGCCGGTTCGGCCAGGAGGTGGCCGCGGCCCGGGCGGTCAGCGGCATCTACACCGCACCAGTGGTGGCCAGCGGGCTGGAAGAGCATCCGCCGTGGCTGGCCACCGCCTTCGTGCCCGGTCCGTCCCTGGACCAGGTCGTCAGCGAACATGGACCGCTGCCCGAGGCCGCCTTGTGGACGCTGCTGGCCGGCCTGATCGAGGCGTTGCAGGCGATCCACGGCTGCGGCGTGGTGCATCGTGACCTCAAGCCCGCCAACGTGCTGCTCGCCATCGACGGTCCTCGCGTCATCGACTTCGGGATCTCCCGCGCCGCCGACGGGACCGCGCTGACGGCGGCTGGCCAGGTGTTCGGCACTCCCGGCTACATGTCGCCTGAGCAGGCCGAAGGCAAAGCGGCCGGGTCCGCCAGTGACGTGTTCGCCCTCGGCTGCGTGATCGGCTACGCGGGGACCGGCTCAGGTCCGTTCGGCTCGGGTACCGCGGCCGCCGTCCTGTACCGGGTAGTTCACGGAGAGCCGGTCTTGACCAGGCTACCGCCGCAGCTGCGCCAGGCGGTCCTCGCCTGCCTGGCGAAAGACCCCCAGGCCCGCCCCACGCTACCGGCCCTGGCCAGCATGATCACCAACGGTATGCACGCGACCGGACCGTCCGCCGTGGCCTTCTGGCCCCGATCGGTGGCGGACATGATCGGCGCCTACCAGGCCAGGCTCGAACAGGAAGCACGGGCGGTCGATACGGCGCCTGCCGGGGCTCAGGGGTTTTCCTGGGCCTCGTCCGTGCATTCGCCGACCACGCCGTCGGACCCGGGGAACAGGCCAGAGTGGTCACCGCCGGGGCAGGCGGGGCCAGCAGGAGGACCCGGGACTGGAACCCGCTGGCCGTACGCCGGGCCGGGACAGCAGAGTGGCTTGGGACAGCAGAGTGGCTTGGGACAGCAGGTGGCTTGGGGCAGCAGGTGGGGCCGGGCAGCAGGGGGGTCGGGGCAGCAGGGGCCGCAGGGCGGGTCGGGACAGCAGGGCGGGTCGGGGCAGCAGGGCGGGTCGGGACAGCAGTGGCTCAGGGAGGGTCAGGACAGCAAGGGGGACTGGCAGCAGGGGGGCCGGGACAGCTGGGATCGCGGATGCCGCAGGTGGTGCCTCCGCCGCCTCGGGGCTATCTTGGCGCCGACGGCAGGGCGGCTGCGAGCGGCGGACCGGTCGGCTATCCGCAGCAATACCCGCTGGGATCGCGCGGACCGATTTCGCCGATGCCCGGCAGCATGGTCAGGGCGGTCAGGCTGATGTACGCGGGAGCGGCCTACGCGCTGATCTACGCGATCGGCTTCGTCGCGGTCGTCAGCAACTTCGTCAAGCATCATCCCGATTCGGCGATAGCCCGAGTCGGCGTGGCCGGAACCTCCGCTCCGCTGGTCTTCGCGTCGCTGGTCGAAATCGTGCTATGGCTCTGGATCGCGCGGGCTTGCAGGAACCGGCGGAAGTGGGCCAGGACGACCGGCACGGTGCTGTTCGGCCTGCACACGCTTATCGTGCTCGGGGTGGCCGGGAACGCGCATGCGGTCGGCGGGCCAGCCAAGCTACTGACTCTCATCGGCTGGCTGATCGCCTGCGGCGCGGTGGTATTCCTGTGGCAGCGGCCGTCCAGCACATACTTCTCGGCTCCGGACCCGATGAAACAGGCGAGCTCGCGCCGCTAGTCGCCTACGCGGCGTGACTCGGAACGCCTCCGGTCTGCCCAGCCCGCGGCCCCGTGTGAGGATTTCGGCGGCGGGCGTATGGATGCCGTAAGCAGTCCTGCCTCAAGCCGGGAAAACACGGCATCGTGAGAGCAGGCTCGCTCACCTCGGCCGCCGACGGGCGGAGGTTCCTGGCCTGGGTGGCCGTGCCTCACAATGAAGGTCAGCGGCGAAGGAAGAAGCTGGCTCGGCATGCGAAGAAGGAAACCAGGCGGACATGGCTGACAGCGACGGCCGGGTCCCCTCCGGCGGGCCGGAGCAACCAGGCCCGGAACACCCGGACCGGCTCGCCGGTAACGCCGGGGCGTCCGGGGTCTCCGGGGTCTCCGGGGCGTCCGGGGTCTCCGGAGTGTCCAAGGGCTCTGGGGGCTCTGGGGGGCGGCCGGGGCGCGGGCAGCTGCGGATATATCTCGGGTCCGCGGCGGGCGTTGGCAAGACCTACGCCATGCTGGGTGAGGGGCATCGCCGGGCCGCCCGCGGCGCTGACGTCGTGGTGGCGTTGGCCGAGGCCCACGGGCGCCCGCAGACCGAGGCCCTGCTGGCCGGCCTGGAAGTCATCCCCCGGGCCGAACGGGAATACCGCGGCGCGGCCTTCGAGGAGATGGACCTGGACGCCGTCCTGGCCCGGCGGCCAGAAATCGCCCTGGTGGACGAGTTCGCGCACACCAACGTGCCGGGCTCCCGCAACGAGAAACGGTGGCAGGACGTCGAGGAACTTCTCGACGCCGGGATCGAGGTGATCTCCGCCGTCAACATCCAGCACCTGGAATCCCTGAACGACGTGGTGGAGAAGATCACCGGCGTGCCGCAGCGGGAGACCGTCCCCGACGCGATCGTGCGGGCGGCCGACCAGGTCGAGATGGTCGACATGACGGCGGAGGCGCTGCGCCGCCGGATGGCCCACGGGAACATCTACCCGCCGGAGAAGATCGACGCCGCCCTCACCAACTACTTCCGCTCCGGGAACCTGTCCGCGCTGCGCGAGCTCGCCCTGCTCTGGCTGGCCGACAAGGTCGACGAAGGACTGCAGCGCTACCGCGCCGAGCACCGGATCAAGGCCGCCTGGGAAGCCAGGGAGCGGGTGGTGGTCGCGCTGACCGGCGGCCCGGAAGGCGGGACCTTGATCAGGCGAGCCGCCAGGATCGCCGCCCGGTCCGCGGGCGGTGACCTGCTGGCGGTGCACGTCACCAAGTCCGACGGCCTGACCGGCGCGGATCCGGCCGCGCTGGCCAGCCAGCGGCGGCTGGTCGAGTCCGTGGGCGGCACCTACCACCAGGTGGTCGGTGACAATATCGCCGAAGCCCTGCTCGCCTTTGCCCGGGCGGAGAACGCCACCCAGCTCGTGCTTGGCGCCAGCCGCCGGCCGTGGCTGGCCGTCATGCTCACCGGCCCCGGTATCGGTTCGCGGACCATCAAGGGTTCCGGCGACATCGACGTGCACATCGTCACCCACGGGCACATGGGCCGGGGCCGCGGGCTGCCACGACCCCAGGGCGCGATCACCCGGCGCCGCAAGCTGGCCGGCTACGTGCTGGCCGCCGGGCTTTCCACGGTGCTGACCCTGGTGCTCACCAGCCTGCGCAGCAGCGTCAACCTCACCAGCGACGTGCTGATGTTCCTGGTCGCGGTGATCCTGGTCGCCCTGCTCGGCGGATTCGCCCCGGCCGTGCTGTGCGCCATCGTGGGCTCCCTGCTGCTCAACTACTACTTCACCCCGCCCATCCACCAGTGGACGATCGCGCAGGCGAACAACGCCCTGGCGCTGGGCGTCTTCGTCGTCGTCGCGCTGCTGGTCAGCTCGGTGGTCGACATCGCGGCCCGGCGCACCAAGCAGGCGGCCCGGGCCAACGCCGAATCTGAGTTGCTCGCCACCGCGGCCGGCAGCGTGCTGCGCGGCCAGCAGGGGCTGAGCGCCTTGCTCGACCGGATCAGGGAAGCGTTCGGCATGGACTCGGTCACGCTGCTTGAGTGCACCTCATCCGGCGGCCAGCCCGCCGACACCTCCGCGGACCGGGTCCGGAGCATCTCCGGCAGCTGGCAGATCGTCGCCAGCCGGGGCGAACCGGCCGTCACCCGGCCGGAAGAAGCCGACGTCGAAGTACCCGTGGCCGACACCTTGTCGCTCGCCCTGCGCGGCCGGACGCTGCCGGCCGCGGACCGGCGGGTGCTCGGCGCGTTCGCCTCCTACGCCGCCGTCGCGCTTGACCAGCAGCGGCTGTCCGCCGAGGCGCAGGCGGCCAAGCCGATCGCCGCCGCCGACCGGATGCGGACGGCGCTGCTCGCGGCGGTGAGCCACGACCTGCGCACCCCGCTGGCCTCAGCCAAGGCCGCCGTGACCAGCCTGCGGTCACCGGAGGTGAGCTGGGCCGCGGAAGACCACGACGAACTGCTCGCCACCGCGGACGAGTCGCTGGACCGGCTGACCCACCTGGTCGACAACCTGCTGGACATGAGCAGGCTGCAGGCGGGTGCGCTGTCGCTGTTCCCGCGCCCGTCCGGGCTGGAAGAGATCGTGTCGCGAGCGCTCGACAACCTGGACCCGGCGGCCAGGGGCATCAAGGTCGACATCGGCGAATCGCTGCCCGAGATCAACGTCGACCCGGCCATCCTGGAACGCGTCATCGTGAACCTCACGGAAAACGCGCTCCGCTATTCGCCGCCGGGCCAGCCGCCGCTGCTGGCGGCCAGCTCGCTGGGCGACCGGGTGGAGCTGCGCGTCGTCGACCGCGGCCCTGGCATCCCCGAGTCGGACCGGGACCGGATGTTCGTGCCGTTCCAGCGGCTGGGTGACACCGACAACACCACCGGTGTCGGACTCGGCCTGGCGTTGTCCCGGGGATTGACCGAAGCGATGGGCGGGACGCTCACCGCCGATGACACCCCCGGCGGGGGACTTACCATGACGGTGTCACTACCGGTCGTTCGGCATGTTGATTATGAGTATGAGCCGGGCCACCGCGAACGCGGAGAAGCAGAACAAGCGGGGGGCAACGGGCCATGACGAGGGTTCTCGTCGTCGACGACGAGCCGCAGATCCTGCGGGCGCTGCGGATCAACCTGCGGGTCCGCGACTACGACGTGCACGTCGCCGCCACCGGGACAGAAGCGCTCGAGGTGGCCGGCCGGTATCCGCCCGATCTGGTGATCCTTGACCTCGGCCTGCCCGACCTGGACGGCGTGGAGGTGATCCAGGGGCTGCGCGGCTGGACCAAGGCGCCCATCATCGTGCTGTCCGGGCGAGCCGACAGCAGCGACAAGGTCGAGGCGCTCGACGCGGGCGCCGATGACTACATCACCAAGCCGTTTGGCGTCGAGGAACTGCTCGCCCGGATGCGCGCCGCCGTCCGGCGGACCAGGGCCGCCGACGACCTGCCCAAAGTCCAGCTCGGCGAGCTGGTCATCGACCTGGCCGCCAAGCGGGTCACCCGGCAGGCGCCGGTCCCGGCGGGGGCCGGCGCCGAAGAGGCGGCGGACATCAGGCTCACGCCGACCGAATGGCACCTGCTCGAGGTGCTGCTGCGCAATCCGGGCAAGCTGCTCACCCGCAGCCAGCTGCTGACCGAGGTGTGGGGACCCGGCTACGCGGACGCGACCGGCAACCTGCGCCTGTACATGGCCCAGCTGCGCCGCAAACTCGAACCCGACTCGGCGCGGCCCCGCTGGCTGATCACCGAACCCGGCATGGGCTACAGGTATCAGCCGAGCCCGGACGGCGGGAACTGACCTACCAGGGAAAAGGCTGGCCGTCGCGGGTCAGGGTGCCGGTGGGGCCGCCGTTGGGAATCGTGATCGCCCAGATGACGCTGGCCGCGGCCTGGACCAGCGTCCGCCCCTCCGGGTGGCTGTCGCTGGCGGGCCAGCCGGGGCAGACCGCGTTGACCAGGATGCCGTCCCGGGCCAGCTCAGCGGCCAGCAGCCGGGTGAGCGCGTTGAGGGCCGCCTTGGACACGCCGTAGGCGGGCGAGCCGCCGGTCATCACGGCGATCGAGCCGCCCTCGCTGCTCACGTTGACGATCCTCGGCCGGGTACTGCTGCGCAGCAGCGGCAGCAGTGCGTGAATCACCCGCCAGGGCCCGAACAGGTTGACGTCGATCGCCTCCGCCACCGTGCCCAGCTCGGCGTTGCTCGCCGTCGCCCACCGGTCGTACATGGTCGAGGCGTTGTTCACAAGCACATCGGTACGGCCGAACCGTTCCTTCACCCACTCGGCCATCGAGGCGACGCTGACCGAGTTGTCCACCTCAAGCTGACAGGGGAAGATCCGGCTTCCCTCCGGATCGAGCTCCTTGGCGGCCAGCTCACCTTTCCGCAGGTCCCGGGAGCCGAGCACCACCGCGAACCCGAGCAGGGCCAGCTGGCGGCACACCTCACGGCCGACGCCGCGGTTGCCGCCAGTGACCACGGCCACCGGCAGGTCAGCGTACACACGCATCACCAGCGCTAGCCATGATCGCGACGATTCTCATGGCTGTCATCTTGCCATCCACCGATCGCCACGCTTACCCACAATTACCCAATCGTCGCCTTACGATCACGCGGGGGCGGACCGCCGGGGTGTCCTGGGCCTAGGCGAAGCCGCGATCAGGACCACGATCACGATCACCACGACCGCCGCGATGATCAGCATGGCCGGAGATACGGGTGAGCGCCGGGCACGGGGAGCGTCTTCATCCCCGCGTTCGACAAAGGCACGGAAACGCCCGGTACTCGCACTCGGATCTGGCTCGAACTCCGACATGAGCACGACTGTAGCTGGTCAGCCGGGTCCCGATGGTGCGAACTACGATGATGAGGCTCACCGGGCCGGCACCAGCGCGTCGGTGCCCGGGTCCCGGTCGACCAGCCGCGACAGTACGATCACGCTCCGGGTCCTGACGACGAACGGCTCGGCCCGGATGCGCTCCATCACGTCCTCGAAGTGCCTGACGTCCGCGGCCCTGATGTGCACCAGGGCGTCGGCCTCCCCGGTCACCGTGCACGCGTCCACCACCTCGGGGTAACGCCGCACCCCGACCGCGATTTCCTCCGGGGAGGTGCGGCCGCCGCAGAACAGCTCCACGTACGCCTCGGTCGTCCAGCCCATGGCCGCGGGATCCACCCGGGCGGAGAAGCCGGTGATCGCGCCCGCCGCCCGGAGCCGGTCGACCCGGCGCTTGACCGCCGGAGCGGACAGCCCCACCTCGTTACCTATCACGGCGTAACTGGCCCGGGCGTTCTTGATCAGCGCGGTGACGATGCGTGCGTCGATGCTGTCCACTTCTGCGGCCTGGCCCCGTTCGTCAGTCAAAGCTGTTTGTCAGTCGATGCCGTTCGTCAGGGCCGGGACGGCGGGCGGCTTGACCCGCGCGATGTTGTCGACCGCCGGATGCAGCAGGCCGGCCGGGCCGGCCGCGAACACCCGGAGCAGGTTCTCGGTCGCCCGGTCCACGAACCGCTCGGCGGCCCGGGTCACCCCGTGCCCGCACGACGGGCCGCGCATCGCGCACACCCAGCGCATCGTACCCGAGGCGAACACCCCGGCTCCGCTGCTGACCGTGTAGTACGCCGAATCGGAGAAGGTCGCGAAGCCATCGCAGGTCAGCGGCGAGTGCGCGAGCACCTGCAGCGGCCGGGGGAACGGGACGGCCGGGTTCACCCGGTCGTACTCCGGCCCCACCATGCCGGGGAACCGCTCACCTTTATAAGCTCCGGTGCCGGCGAAGATCCAGCTCGACGGGTCGTAGACGACCCAGGGCGCGCTGACCGGGTTGCATTCGTAGAACACCCCGGTCAGCACGCTTTCCGGCCGCGGATCCGGGGCGTCACGCCATTGCTGGGTGGTCTCCGCGTCGTCCCGGCCGTACAGCGGGTCGATGGCCGCGTCCTTGTAGCAGATGACGACACGGTCCGCGTCGGCGAACCTGATGTGCCGGTAGACGGCGTTCGCGCCCAGGAAGGCCAGGTTCACCCCGGCGTTCCTGGCGCTGGTCAGCGCCGCCCGCATGGCCTGGGAGTAGTACTCGTCGTGGCCGAGCGAGATGACCGCGCGGGCCCCGGTGAGCAGACCGGGGTGCTGGTCGAGGTCGACGTCGGTTTCGTAGGCGAGCCGGACCCCGGTGTACTCGGCCAGCGCGATGGCGGCCTCGTCAAAGGCGAGGAACCGGACGGCGCCGTCGCCGTCGTAGGGGCGGTCAAAGCTCACCGCGTAGCCGCGGTCGGCGGACAGCCCGTCCGGGCCCTGGTAAAGGCTGTATCCGCCCCAGGTGTTGTAGGCCTGCCAGGTGGTGTTGTCGTTCAGGATGACGACCGCCCCCGCCGTGCTCGCGGACCGCACCGTGATCGGCACGTACCGCTGCGCCCCGCGGGAGGAGTCCAGCCGCAGCAGGTAGGAGCCGGGCGGCCAGTTCGCGGTGGTGATCGTCAGGGACGGGCGCCACCCGGCAGTCACCATATGGGTGCCTGACGTGATCCGCGCCGCCGTCTGCCGCTGCCCCCGGACCCGTGCCGACGTCCAGACCAGGCGGGCCTGACGGCCGGAGTACCAGCCGAAGCGGAACGCCTGCACCCGGAACGACGTCGCGGTGGTCGACACGTACAGCCGGAAGCTCTGCCCGGGCAGCACGCTCTGCTGATCGGCGTAGCCGTCGATGGCGTCAGGGGCCCCGAGATCGGTGATCCGCCAGGCCGATGTGCCCGGCCGCTTGTTCTCCGCGACCGGAAACGGCGGCTGAGCCGCGGTGACGGCGTGCGGCGACGATGCGGCTGGCCGGGGCGGCACGGATCCGGACCCGGCGGTGCACGCCGTGGCCAGCAGGGTCACCGCCAGGGCCAGCAGCCCGCCGGCCACGGCGCGGCGCCGCTGGGATCTGACTCGGACTCGCCGCACAATTTCACAACTCCGCAGGGCAGCAAGGAGGCGCCAGTCCTGGCGCACTGGTTGACGCGATCGTCCCAAAACGATGCAATTCATAAGATCTCAGCGGAACGTACCACGGTCTCGGCGCTACTTACGCGGTAGCTCGCTTCAGGGGCGTCTCGCGGCCTCCCGGTGGCCGCTCTGGGCCTCGCGGGTTACCGGGCAGCCTGGCGAGCACGGCCTGGGACTGCCCGCGCCAGCCGCGCTGGCTGAGGATCCTGGGCCTGCGAGCAGCGCGGTCTCGCAGGGCGGGCCACCTGGACCTCACGCCATCCGTAGCGGCTCGTGTACGACGCCCACGGCACCTCCGGCCTTGATCTCGCGCTGACGATCGCGCCAGCGTTCCTCGTCGGGGTGGGCCATCCGGCCGTCCAAGCTCGACGGCGACCTGATACTCCTCGTAGTACGCGTCCCGGTAAACGGGACCTTGCCGCCCATGACCGCCCGCACCTGATGCCTGGACTGCGGCAGGCCGTGGGCCCGCTCGACATCGCGCAGGTATCGGTATTCCAGAACCGAATGGATTCCGTCCCCGGCCGCCGCGAGGATTTCGTCGAGCTCCGGGCGCCAGCGCATTTTCTTCCGCGATCGCCAGCGCGGCTCTCAGCCTTTCCTCGTTGGTAAGCCCTGCGGCCCGCAGGCCCGGGTAATCCAACCGCAGACATCATCGAACGTCCCGGCCAGCTGGACCAGATCCAGCACCGTCTCCTCGATTCCGTCGTCCGGGGCGGCTCCCGGCTGGCCTGCCGTGGCCTGGGCGATTCGCGCTGGAAGTGCGGATGACCAGGCCCGGGCTGCCTCACCCGGCTGCGTAGACGGGCACCGTAACGTGGATGGCGCCCGCCGGGGCAGTCGATGAGCCCGTGCAGCTCGGCCGCGGTCTAATGGCTGAGCACTGCACCGTCACCGGCCCGGAGCACAGCCCCCCACAGCTAGGTGTCCCGGCTGGGGCGGCCCACTGAAAACCGCGTAAACGCCCCGGTACAGCTCCTGCCAGCGTCCACTTTCGACTCGGCTGAAGATCATCTTGAGCGGTCAAGCCAGCGTCAAGTAGCTGTCGTCGGGAAATGGCGCCCGCTTGCCAACCGCGCCAGTTGCGCCCACCCCGGCCGGGGATGTCGTATTCCATTCGCGCCACTTTGCCCGCCAGGCCACTGACATTTCCGATGATCGCGAAGGCTTTTATCCCATCAGATGGCGCAGTAAAGCCTTCGCGATCACCGGGAAGCGGGGTGGTGAGGGTGCGGGGCAATGGTACGTGTTGAGGAAGTGAGGGACGCGATGAGTGAGGGCGCTGGGGGGACGGTGCGGGGGATGTTCGGGCCTGACGTCACGTTTCTTGGGGTGCCGCGGGTTGAGCTGGACGCGCTGGACGGGCTGGACGTGGTGTTTATCGGGGCGCCGTTCGACGCCGGGGCCTCGTACCGGGCTGGGGCCCGGTTCGGGCCGCAGGCCATCCGGGCCACCGACTACCTGCCCCACGACGGCTCGCGGCCGCATCTGGCGCTGGGCGTGGACCCGCTGGCTGACCTGCGGGTCGGCGACGTCGGGGACGTGCTCATGCCGCCTGGGGAGATGGCAGAGTCGCTGGGCCGGCTGGAGTCCGCCGTGCAGGCCGTGGCGTCGGCGGGCGCCATCCCGGTGATCCTGGGCGGCGACCACACCGTGACGCTGCCCGACGCGACCGGGGTGGCCAGGCACGTCGGCTGGGGCCGGGTGTCACTGATCCACTTCGACGCGCACGCGGACACCGGGGACACCCAGTTCGGCTCGCTGTACGGGCACGGCACCCCGATGCGGCGGCTGATCGAGTCCGGGGCGGTGCGAGGCGACCGGTTCCTGCAGATCGGCCTGCGCGGTTACTGGCCCGAGCCGCCGACGCTGGCCTGGATGGCCGAGCAGCGGATGCGGTCGTTCGAGATGACCGAGATCGTCACGCGGGGCCTGGCGGACTGCCTGGACGAGGCGTTCGAGATCGCCACCGCCGACTGCGACGGGGTTTTCCTGTCCGTCGACGTGGACGTGGTCGACCCGGGCATGGCGCCGGGGACGGGAACGCCGGAACCCGGCGGCCTCACCACCCGGCAGCTGCTCGACGCGGTACGGCGGATCGCCATGTCGCTGCCGCTGGCCGGGATCGACGTGGTGGAGGTCTCGCCGCCGTACGACCACGCCGAGGTGACCGCGTTCCTGGCCAACCGGGTGGTGCTCGAGGCGCTGTCCGGCATCGCCTGGCGGCGGCGGCAGCTGGCCGGCGCGCCGGTCCGGCGGCCGGACGCGCCACTGCTCGAGGGTCGCTCGTCCTGAACTGGGCCGATGCGTCGCCAATAGTCCTGACTTAGCACTCTGGGCTAACAGATTGGCAGGATCTATAGTCGGTGCATGCTTGACGTGACGAGGCTCCGCGTGCTGGTGGCGGTGGCCCGGTATGGTTCGGTCACGGCGGCCGCACGAGCCCTGAACTACGCGCAGCCTTCGGTGAGCCACCATCTGGCCCGGCTCGAGGCGGAGACGGGGACCAAGCTGATCCAGCGGGCGGGCCGGGGCATCAGGCTCACCGACGCCGGGCGGCTGCTGGCCAAACGCGGCGAGGAGGTCATCGGCCGGCTGGACGCCGCCGAGAACGAACTCGCCGCCTACACCGGGCTGCGGGCGGGCCGGCTGCGGCTCGCCGCGTTCCCGTCCGCGCTCGGCACCATCGTGCCGGCCGCCGCGGCCATGCTGCGCGGGCGCGAGGACACCGTGGACCTGCGGCTGACCGAGGCGGAACCACCCGAGGCGCTCCGCATGCTGCGGGCCGGGTACGTCGACGTGGCGCTGGTATTCCGCTACTCCCCGGACGCGTCCGGGGCTGCGGAGGCTTCGGGTGCGGTAAGGCCCGGTGAGACGGAGCGGAGGGGGCGCGGAGACCGAGGGAGGCTGGGGGGCGGAGAGCTGGGGAGGGGAGCGGGGGCTCGGCGGCCTGGAGCCGGGCGGCGAGGACGCGGCCGACCAGGGCTGGCGCGAGCGGCTCCTGCTCGACGAGCCTGTGCACCTGGTGACCTCCGTCCACGACGCCGAGCCGCCGCCCGCCGAGCTGGCCAGATACGCCCGCCATCGCTGGATCGCCGGCTGCGACCGGTGCCGCGCCCACCTGCTCAGCCAGTGCGCGCTGGCCGGTTTCAGCCCGAACATCGCGTTCACCACCGACGACTACATCGCCGTCCAGGCGCTGGTCGCGGCCGAGCTCGGCGTCTCCACCCTGCCCGCGCTCTGCCTGCGCGCCGCGCGTCACCCGGGCATCAAGGCCGTCCCGCTGCCCGGCGCCCGGCGGTACATCTACGCGGTGCGCTACGGTGACCCGCCCGACCCGCCCGCGGTGCAGACGCTGATGGACGTGCTGCGCACCGCGGCCGTGCCGGGGCCCCGCGCGGCGGCCGGGCCCGCACCGGACCCGGCCCGGCTGGTGCTGCCCGGGTCACCGGCTTGACCGAGAACCGGTTCGCGGGCGGGGAGACCGGCGCCGAGCCCATCCCCGGGCAGCTCCTGCTGCCGGGGATGCCGGGTCAGCGGGCGCCCGTCACCGACCAGCCCGTGCTGCCCGGGCTGGAGTTCCCGGCCGAGGGGGGCGGTGACGCGGAGCTGGCCGCGGTGGCCGCCGAGCTCGGCGCGCTCGACCGGGACGGCAGCCGGATGGCCGCCGCGATCCGCGGCGCGCTCGACATGCTGCTCGACGGCCAGCACACCGGACGCTACCGCTGGGATCAACTGCACAAGACCGAGAAGACGCACGCCGGGACCCTGGTCGAGATCGCGCTGGCCCGCACGCTGCAGCTGGCCGACGGGACCCTGCTCGACTATACGATCGCCGGGGTGGACGTGGACTGCAAGTTCTCCCACCGGCTGGGCGGCTGGATGATCCCGCCCGAGGCCGACGCCAAGCTGCTGCTGCTCGTCCAGGCCAGCGACGAGGACGGCAGCTGGTCCGCGGGCCTGGTCCGGGCGGCCGAGAACAACCTGAGCCCGGGCGGCAACCGGGACTCCAAACGCGCACTGAACGAACGCGGGCGCGCCGCCGTACGCTGGCTGCACGCCCGGGCGCCGTTGCCGGAGAACGCGCTTATCCGGCTGCCCGAACCGGACGTGCAGGCGATCTTCGCCGCCACCTCCGGGCAGCAGCGGGTGAACGAGCTGTTCCGGCGGGCGCAGCGGATGCGGGTCAGCCGGACCGTGGTCGCCACGGTGGCCAGGCAGGACGACTACATGAAGCGGGTCAGGGACGGCGGCGGGGCGCGTGACCAGCTGCGCGCCGAGGGCATCGTGATCTTCGGGGATTACGCGGGCGACCAGGTGCTCGCGGCGGCTCTCGGGCTGCCGCGGCCAGGCCCGGGCGAGTTCGTGTCCGCCCGGCTCGCCCGGCGGACCCAGTGGTTCCAGGCAGGCCAGGAGGTCCGGGGGGTTACCGGCTGCGACGGGCGGGCGATCCGGCTGGCGGGCTGCGACTGGCGGCTCGCCTCCCCCGCCGACCCGGCCGGGCCCGCGCCCGCGCTGCCGCGCTGAGGCGGCGGGCGCGGGGTATATCCGGGGCCAGCGCGAGGAAGGGAGGACGACGGTGGCGAGCTCCACCCGGCACGCCGGACGGTGGACGCTGGAGGACCGGTTCGCCTCCCCGTGGCACTACCTGCCGGTGGAGGTGCCGCCGGGGACGGCCGGGCTGCGCGTCGAGCTGGCCTACGAGCGCGCGGCCGGGGCGGTGCTCGACCTCGGCTGCCTGGGGCCGGACGGGTTCCGCGGCTGGTCGGGCGGTGCCCGCGAGTCCTTCGTCATCACCGGCGACGCCGCCACGCCCGGCTATCTGCCAGGTGCGATCGAAGCCGGAACGTGGCAGGTGATGATCGGCGTGCACCGCGTCCCGCCGGACGGAGTGCCTTACCAGCTGACCGCAGAAACGCTGACGGCGGGGCACGCGGCCAGGGCCGTTCGGCCGCATGGTGGAGCGGTACCGGCGGCGGCACCGGAACGGCCGCCGCGACGGGTGCTGCCGGCCGGCCCGGGCCTGCGCTGGCGGCCAGGTGACCTGCACGCCCACACCGTGCACTCCGACGGCGTGCTGACCGTCTCCGAGCTGGCCGTGCTGGCGGTCGAACGAGGCCTGGAGTTCCTCGCCGTCACCGACCACAACACCGTCAGCCATCACGCCGAGCTGGCCGCCGCGGCGCGGCGGTACGGGATCACCTTGATCCCCGGGCAGGAGGTGACGACCGACCGGGGGCATGCGGGAGCGCTCGGCGACCTCGGCTGGATCGACTTCCGCCGGGAACCCGACGACTGGCTGGACGCCACCGAGGCGGGCGGGGGCCTGCTGTCGGTCAACCATCCGTTCGCCGGCGAGGTCAGCTGGGTGCACCCGATGCGCCGCCGCCCGCCGCTGGTCGAGGTCTGGCACTGGAGCTGGCTCGACCTGCGCTGGACCACCCCGCTCGCCTGGTGGCAGGCCTGGGACCCCACCGCGATCCCGGTGGGCGGCAGCGACTGGCACCAGCCGGGATCGGACGCCCCGCCCGGACGGCCGACCACCTGGGTGCAGTGTGCGGCGACGAGCCCGGCGACGTGCTGGCCGGCCTGCGGGCCGGCCGGGTGGCCATCTCAGCCGAACGCGACGGCCCGGTGCTGCTGCGCCACGACGGCGACCTCGTCGCCGTCGACGCCGACGGCACCACGCTGGCGGGACCGCACGGACCGTGCGCCCGGATCCGGGGCCAGACGGCCAGGGTGCCAGGTACCCCCGGCCCGCACCGCCTGCTCGACGCGCGCGGAGCCACGCTCGCGCTCACCCCGTAGGCTCGCCGCGGTCAGGATCGGCGCGGTCAGGATCGCCGCGGTCAGGCAGCAGGTCGAGGCGGGCGCGCAGCAGCGCCCGGTGGGCCACCACGTCGTCGACCTGATCGGGCTGCTCGGGGCCCTCACCCGCGCGGACGGCACGGTCGAGGCGGACCCGGGCCTCGGCGACGGGCAGCGGCTCAAACACCACCAGCGGGTCCCGGCCGGCCGCCTGCTCGGCGTCGGCCCGCAGCTCGCTGCCCTTGACCACCCACGCGTCCCTGATCTTGCCGCCGCGGCCGTGGTCGATCAGCACGCTGACGGCATGCTGGCTGTCGCCGTAGGCGAACGTCATCGTCAGCGACTCCTGGCGGCCGCCCACGTCGGCGTAGTGCCAGCAATCACCAACCTGCGGCCGGCCCACCTGCGCCGCCCACGGCGGATCGGCCACACCGCGGCCGTGCACCCGGTCCGCGGCCTGACCCGCCACGGCGCGCAGAGCCGGCGACCCGACCGCGGCGAAGACACGCAGCAGGGCGAGGGCCGCCGGGGTTCCGGCCGCCTCGGCGGCCGGAACCAGCGAGCCGGTGAGGGCCTCCTCCAGCGAGGCTTGCCCGACGGCCGAGGAGGACAGCGCGCCGATCAGGTCGGACCCCCACAGCTCCGCGTCCACCGGGTCGTCGCAGCTGGCCCAGCACCTCGGCGGCCTCGGTCAGCACGCCAGCAAAGGTCTCGGCCACGGCGACAGGGGCGAAAAGGCTGGCTATGTCGGGCTCCCGGCGATCCTCCGCGCTCATCCGTGCAGCTTAGCGAGGACCCTCGCCGCGGGCGTGTCCTTCACTCCGCGCCGGGAGAACGGACCAGGCCGCTGGGCGGGCCGGTCGAAGCCGCCGAGTCGACGCGCACGGCGTCGAGCAGCCGCTCGTAGCCGACCAGGTCGACATGATCCCGGCCTTCCAGGCCACCAGGCACCCGGGCGCCGCCGGCCGCCAGGGCCAGCGCGTGCCTGAGCCGGTCCGGCCAGGACCAGCCGAGCAGCTGACCGGGCACCAGACCCGCCACCAGCGCCGCCCGGCCCGGGGCCGGCACCACGCCCGGGCTTGCGGCCGGGACCTGGGCGATCCAGCCGCCGGCGGCGGTGACCACGCGCACCTCCAGGCCGGTCGTGACGGCCGCCGCTCCGGCCCCGAGCCGCCGCAAGGCGGCCCCCAGACCCGGGTCGGCCGAACTGGTCTCGGCCACCACCAGATCCGGGCCGTGCCCGACGGCGTGCTTCAGCTCCTCGCCGCCCGCGTCCAGGATCACCGGCACGCCCGCCTCGGCCGCGTAGGTCACCAGCGAACCGTAGATATCCGTCGGCAGCCCGTCCGGGAGGCTGCCGCACAGCACGACGGCCGCGGCGCCCGCCAGCAGCCGGCGGTAGTCCGCCGCGAACCGGCCCAGCTCCTCGGTGGTGATGTACGGTCCCGCCTCACCGAACCGCAGCACCGGCCCGGCCAGCCGGTCCGGATCCGCGGTCACCTCGCCGGTCTCCGGCACCCCGGGCCCGGCGAACCGGAAGGTGCGCCTGGACTCGCCCCGGATCAGCGTGAACGCGGTCGGTACGCCCGATTTGGCGAGGTCTTCCCTGATCAGCTCGCCGGCCACCCCGCCGGCCAGGCCCGCGGCGAGCACGTCGTGACCAAAGGCCCGCAGCACCCTGGCCACCGTCACCCCGCGGCCGCCGGCCCGGTATCCGGGTTTGGAGACCGGCCTGGTGCCCTCGGCGGCGGCCTCCCCCACGGCGTAGTCCACGTGCAGCGCGGCGTTGAGCGTGATCGTGACGATGACGTCACCGCTCATTCCCGGCCGCCTTCCGCTGACGCACACTGTCGGTCCGTTCGGCATACTATGCGGGCCGGGCCGGGCCGGACCGGGCCGGAACGGGTCAGGCGTCCAGGAGCAGCGGCAGGTGTTCCAGGCCGCGCAGGGTGGACCCGGGCGCGCGGTAGACCGGCGGTCCCGCCTGACGCAAGCCGGGGAACCGGCGCAGCAGCCGCGGGAACAGCACCTCGCCCTGGATCAGCGCCAGGTAGGCCCCCAGGCAGTAGTGCGGCCCGGCGCCAAAGCTGAGCGAGCAGACCTGGTCCCGCCGCACATCGAAGGTCTCAGCCTCCTTGACCACAGCCGGATCCCGGTTGGCCGCGGCCACCAGCCCGAAGATCAGGCTGCCCGCGGGCACCTGGGTGCCTTCGAGTTCGGCCGGGCTGAGCGCGGCCCGGACCACCAGCTGCACGGGGGGCTCGTAACGCAGGATCTCCTCGACCGCCCGCGGCGCGAGATCGGCCCGGCCTGCCACCAGGCGAGCCTGCTCGGGGTGGTCGAGCAGCAGCTTGGTGCCAAGCCCGACCATGCTGGCGGGCGAGTCGAAGCCGGCCCCGAACAACAGCACCGCCGCGCCGAGCCGCTCCTGCTCATCACCGCCTGGCGGCCACCCGGGACAGCAGGTTGTCCGCGGCCGTCCGGCCCGATCCGGCCACGATCACGGCCAGCCGGGCGGTGAGCTCCGCGCCCGCCTGGGCCACCACCCGGTGCTGGCCGGCCGTGGCGAACTGCTCAAAGACCGAACCGGCCCGGCGGGCCAGCCGCCCGAGCCGGATCGCCTCGTCGTCTCCGATCGCGAGCAGCCGGCCGAGGGACAGCGCCGCGAACGGCATCGCCAGATGCTCGATCAGGTCCACCGGCCCGTCCGTGCCTGGCCAGCCGGTCCACCAGCAGGTCGGCGATCCGGCCAAGCTCGACCCCGGAACGCGCCAGCTGCCGGGGGCTGAAATACGGCGACGCGGCCTGACGGCGCTGACGGTGACCCGGCCCGGCCCGGAACACCATCGAGCGGTACAGGCAGCGGGTAAACGCGTTGTCCCGCCAGCCCGGCCGCAGCGCGTCCAGCTGCGCGAGGGTCGGCGGCCCGAAGCCGGGTTCGCGCAGCACCCTGGAACAGCCGGCGAAGGTGCTGACCAGATAGCCGGCCGGCAGGCCGGGAAAGCGGACGGTCAGGAACGGCGCCGTGTCGCGCAGCCGGGCGTACAGCGGATACGGGTCCGCCAGCGGGGTGGGCCGGATCAGCCGCAGGAAGATCCGCAGCGCTTCGGCTCGGCCGCGGTGTCCACCCGGTCATCTCGCCCCCGTCACGAGCTCTCCGCCTTCCGGCCGCGGTGCTGGGCCGGCCCAGAAATCCACCAGGGCGGCCGCCAGCGACCCGGGCTGCTCCATGTTGGGGCTGTGCGACGCCTTCTCGATGATCACGTGGCCGGCGCGAGGCGGCTGGCCATCGCCGCGTACTCGTCGGCCGACCACAGGCGGCGGTCCCGCTTGCCGTGCACCACCAGGGCGGGGATGCCGATCGCGATGAGCTCGGCGACTGCGATCCGGCTCATCCGCCATCGACTCCGCGGCCCCCGTGACCCAGTGCGGGTTCATGGTGGCGAGCTTGGCGTGCCAGAACTCCCGCATGATCGTGTCGTCCTTGGCGAGCAGCGTCTTGACCAGCGGCCAGAGCGCGATCGTGCCGCCGTTGGCGTGGATCTGGGCCAACCCGGAGAGCATGGTCTGGTGCTTGCGCTCGCCGCATGCTGGGGCCGCACCCCACCAGGGTCAGGCTGCGCGCCAGGTCAGGCTGCTGCACCACCGCGGACCGCGCCACGAATCCGCCCAGGCAGTGCCCGAGCAGGTGCACGGGCTCCCCCGCGCTGACGGCGCCGGCCACCGCCACCAGATCGTCGGCCATCTGCGCAGATCGTGTAGCTGACCGTCGCCTTGCTGCAGGCCGAGCTGGCCGGAATAGTCGTAGGCCCAGCCGCGGAACCCGGCCTCGGCCAGCAGCGAGAGCAGCTCGCGGAAGTCCTCCTTGGTGCCGAAGAACCCGCTGACCATGACCACGACGATGCCGTTGTCAGTCTCGGGGTCCGGCCGCCCGCGCAAGCGTCGGCACGGTCCGGCCGGGTCTCGATCAGCTGCCGCTCCACCCGGGCAGGCAGCGGGAGCTCGATCATGCGTGCGCACCGTCAGCCGGGTGCCCGCCACGACGCCTTCCAGCCGGGAAATGGCCTGGCCGACCCCATCCTCGGCCCGGACCCTGGCGCCGAGCTCGGCCGCCCGCGTCGCCATCTGCCGGTCGCCGAGCGCCCGGTCCAGCGCGGCCGCGAAGCTGGCGCCGGTCAGCGCGCGGACCGGCCGGGCCGGCGGCGCCACCCCCAAGCTGGCCATCCGCCGCGACCAGAAGGGCTGGTCGATGCCGAACGGCCAGATGACCTGAGGCCGGCCCGACCGGACCGCGGCCGCGACCGTGCCCGCCCCGCCGTGGTGCACGATCGCCTGCATACGCGGGAAAAGCCAGGCGTGCGGCGCGTCCCGCAGGACCAGGAACCGGCCGCCGGCAGCAGGCGCCGCAGCACCGGGCTCAGCGACGCCACCACCGCCCGGGTGCCGGCCTGGTCGGCCGCCGCGATCATGGCCTGCGCCATGCGCTCCGGATCGGGGCCCGGCATGCTGCCGAAGCCGACGTAGACGACGGGATCGCCCTGGTCGACGAACTCCGCCAGCCGGCGCGGCGGTGACCAGCCGGGCGCGGCGGGCAGCGTCCAGTATCCGGTGACGTGCGCCGTGGCCGGCCAGTCCGCCGGCCGCGGGACGACATGGGCGCTGAACGAGTGCAGCGCGGTGACCGGCGTGCCGTCCGCGGACCGCAGCGGGTCATGCGGCCACGCCGCGGCGGCAGGTCCAGCCCATCGCGCCGCCAGCGGTCGATGTCCCGCCGGCACCACAGGCCCGCGAGCTGCCGGGCCGCGCGGTACGACGGCCGGTTCAGATCCTGGCGGGCGCCCGGCACGGCCACGCCGCGGAGAGGAACTCCCTGGTCGGCACCAGCACCGGATTCGGCTGGGCCACCACGGCCGGCACGCCGAGCATCTCGGCGAGGTGCTGGCCGAGGGGCAGCACCGGGTGGTGCACGACGACATCGGCACCCGGCCGGGCCGCGGCGGTGGCGCCGGGCAGCACGGCGGCCGCGCGCCGGCCCATCGTCTGGCAGAACCGGGCCAGGTGCGACAGCCCGTGCCGGCCCGCCAGCGCGCCCCGACCTCGCTCATGTCCAGGTCGAGCGGCGCGAACGGCACACCGTAGGCGGCGGCCAGCTCGCCGAACATGGCGGGTGCGGCGAGCACGGCGTCGTGCCCGCTCGCCCGCAGTCCGGCGGCGAGCGCGACGAACGGCTGGACGTCGCCCCGCGAGCCCACCGTCAGCACGAATGCCCTCATCGCTGGCCTACCCCCGTGAGTATCCGAAACCCGCATGATCACTTTATGAAGTTTAACTATTACTCGATAGTTAGCGAACGAGGGGAAACGTCAACTTGGCGTCGGCGTGTTGGGTGAGCCGCTGGGCGCGACCGCTACCGCGGGGCGGAGCGGCTGTGACCTGGTCTTTTAGCGGTCGCGGCAGAAGCAGGCGGCCAGGTGGTCGTTGACGATGCCGCAGGCCTGCATGGTCGCGTAGGCGGTCACCGGCCCGGTGAAGATGAAGCCGTGCCGCTTGAGCTCGGCGCTGAGCGCCTTCGACGCCGGGGTCGCCGACGGCACCTCGGCCAGCGTCCGCGGCGCCCGGCCCGGTCTCGCCGGCGTACTTCCACACCAGCGCGGTCAGCCCGTCCGGCAGGTCCAAGGCGGCGCGGGCGTTGGAGATCACCGCGTTGACCTTCGCCCGGTTCCTGACGATGCCCGGATCGGCCATCAGCCGGGCGACATCGGCCGCGCCGAAACCCGCGATCGCCGCGGCGTCGAATCCGGCGAAGGCGGCCCGGAAGTTCTCCCGCTTGCGCAAGATCGTCAGCCAGGACAGGCCGGACTGGAAGCCCTCCAGGCACAGCCGCTCGAAGATGGCCGCCTCACCCCGGACCGGACGGCCCCACTCCTCGTCGTGATACGCCAGGTATTCCGGCGCGCTCAGGCCCCAGGGGCAGCGCAGCCGGCCGTCCGGCCCGGGGACCGGCCCCTTCTCCGGCGCCCGGCCGCCGGGACGCCGGAACGGCGGCCGGCTCGCTCACCGGTCCTGCTCCGGTTGGGCCGGGGCTTCGTCATCGGGCCGGGATATGACCGCGGGGTTGGGCTGCGTGGCGGTGCGGCCTCCTTCGGCGGCGGGCCGCCCGTCCGGCCGCGAGGCGGGATCTCCGGCGTCGGCCGGGTCACCCGACGGGGCCTCGGCGGCGGCTCTGGCCTGCGCTTGGCGCGACGCCTCTTCGCGCTCGGCTTCCTCCTGCTGGGCCCACCAGCCGTGCGCGTCGTACAAGCTCTGCGGAGTGTCGGCTGCCTGAGGGACGCCCTCAGGCAGGGTGGCATCGGCGGCCAGAAGCGGCGTCAGCGGACGGAGTGGCATCGGCGGGCCCGGTGGTCTCGGCGGGCGCGGTGGTCTCGGCGGGCGCAGTGGCCTCAGCGGGCGCGGTGGGTCGGCGGGCTGGGTGACGTCGGCGGGCGCGGTCGCATCGGCGGGCGGGATGACCTCGACGGGCTGGGTGACGTCGGTGGACGGGGTTACGTCGGTGGCCGGGGTGGCCGGAGTGGCGCGGGGGGGCCACGGGGCGACCAGGACCCCGGGGGCTTTGATCCGGGGAGGCTGATGGTCCTCAGCGGTCGGAGCGGGCTCGGACGTCCCGGGCGAGGCCAGCGGGAGGCTGCGGGGCTGTTGGGGCCACGGGCGCTAGGGGGGCCTGGGAAGCTTGGGGGGCCGGAGAGGCTGGAGGGCCCAGGAGGAACGGGGAGGCTTGGGGGGCCGGGGAGGCTTGGGGGGCCAGGGAGGCTGGAGGGGCGCTGGGCGACCGGGCTTCGCGGGCTGGCGAGCTGATCTTGCAGGTGGGCGATCGTCACGTCACGGGCGTGGATGGCGCGGGCGATGTGGTCGAGCGCCTCGTTCGTCACCTCCATGTTGTAGCCCCACAGGGCCGTCGGAGGGCGCAGCAGGGCGACGTCGGGCGCGGATACCGGGCCGAGGTCGAGCGGGGCGTGGTCGGGAGGCTGAGCGGCCAGCTCGCCGCCACGTCCGGTGGCCGCGAAGAACACGCCGCCGAGCACGGCGACGGCCGCGATGAGGAAGACTACGGGCACATACGAATCGTGCCATGCTCGACTCGTGATGTCGCATCCGTGGGGGATCTCCGGCCGAATCGCCGTGCTGTCACCGGTCACCACCGTCACAGAAGCGGTGACGGCCGTCGCGGCCGGCGCGAGCCTGGTCGACGTCGGCGGCGACGACGAGCTGATCCCGGCCATCAGGAACGCGAGCCGCGGGGTCACGGATCAGCGGTCGCGGGGCGGGCGCCGACCTGGTCGGCGACGCCGTCCTGGCGGCCCGCTCCGGAGCCGGGCTGATCTGCCCGGACCCGGACGCGGCGAGCCGGGCCGTCCGGCGCGGGATCACCGCCGAGCGGATTGTGCTCGCCGCCGCCCCGGCCGGGATCCGGCGGCCGTCGGGGTCCGGCTGGGCGGTGCTTGTCGACGTGGACGAGGGCGCTGGGTCGGCCGCCGAGGCCGAGGCGGTCGCGGCGATCTGCGGGTGGCTCGGCGCGAGCATCATCCGCACCCGCTACGTCGCCGGGGTCCGCCGCTGCCTGGACATGACCGAAGCCATTCTCGGCCGCCGCCCGCCCGCCCGGGCGCTACGCGGGCTGGCCTAGCCCGAAGTTACTTGGCGGTGGCACGCTAACTCACGGCGCTGCAGCTTCGGGATAACGCCGCCGGAGATCTTGAACGACCCCTAGCGACACGACAGACGCCTTTCGTCACTCTGGCATCCCGGCAATTGGGTATGGTTGTGGCAACCTACACGTTCTTTTGTTTAGGTTGCCACAACCATACACTGCAATGGCGCGGCTGGGACGGGGGACGGGGCGGATCAACTCGGGGTTAGCCGCTCAGGCGGAAGCCGTTGTGGGCCTCGCGGATGATCGCGACCACTTCGTCGGGCTCGTCGGCCACGCTGATCAGCCCGAACTCGGCGGGACCGATGTTGGACCGGGCCAGCATCGTGTCCTTGAGCCAGGTCAGCAGGCCGGACCAGTAGCCGCGGCCGACCAGGACGATCGGGAACTTGGTGATCTTGCCGGTGGCGACCAGGGTGAGCGCCTCGAACAGTTCGTCCATGGTGCCGAAGCCGCCGGGCAGCACCACGAACGCCTGCGAGTACTTGATGAAGACGGTCTTCCTGACGAAGAAGTAGCGGAACTCGAGCCCGATCTCCACGTAATCGTTCAGGCCCATCTCCATCGGCAGCTCGATGCCCAGCCCCACCGAGACCCCGCCGCCGCCGACCGCGCCCCGGTTGGCGGCCTCCATGATCCCGGGGCCGCCGCCGGTGATGACCGCGTAGCCCGCCCCGACCAGGCCCGCGGCGATGCGTTCCGCGGTCTGGTACTCCTGGCTGCCCCGGGCGGTCCGGGCCGAGCCGAAGATCGACACCGCGGGCCCGAGCTCGGCCAGCAGGCCGAACCCCTCCACGAACTCGGCCTGGATCCGCATCACCCGCCAAGGGTCGGTGTGCACCCAGTCCGCGGGCCCGCGCCGGTCGAGCAGTCGCTGGTCAGTCGTGGTCGCCGGTATCTGGTCGCCGCGCAGCGTGGCGGGTCCCTGGCGCCGGACCCGCCGGTACGGCTCTGAATTTCCGCTCATCGTCTATCTAAGGTAGTCACCTCCGGCGGGTCAGGCGTCAACGCCGTGGTCGCGGAGGATGGCGTTCAGGGCCAGCTTGTCGTGCCGGGAGCCTTCGGGCAAGCGCTTGAGCACCAGCAGGCACGGCAGGCCGAATTCGCCGCCGGGGAAGACCCGCGGCCGGGTACCGCCCACGCAGACCGACCAGGGGGGCGCCTCACCGCGGGGCAGTTCGGCTCCGGTCTCGACGTCGATGACATGCGTGGTCGGGGTGAGGATGGCCCCGGCGCCCAGGCTGGCACCGTGCCGGACCCGCGCTCCCCCGACCACCATGCATCTCGACCCGACAAAAGCCTCGTCCTCGACCACCACCGGCACCGCGCTCGGCGGTTCGAGCACGCCGCCGATGCCCACCCCACCGGACAAGTGCACGTTCTTGCCGATCTGCGCGCCCGACCCCACGGTGGCCCAGGTATCCACCATCGTGCCCTCGTCCACGTAGGCCCCGATGTTGACAAACGACGGCATCAGCACCGTACCCGGCGCGATGTACGAGCCCCAGCGCGCGATCGCCCCGGGCAGCACCCGGACGCCGTCCAGCCGGGTCTTTAGCGGCACCCGGTCCTGGTAGCGGAAATCGCCCAGCTGCGACCTGGCCATCGGCAGCACCCGGAACGCCAGCAGGATCGCCTGCTTGGCCCGCTCGTCCACCACCACCTGATCGGTCACCGGATCGACGTGCGCGACCCGGACCTGGCCGGCGTCGATCGCGTCCACCGCGGCGACCACGGCCTCACGCGCGGCGGTATCGGCCGGCGTCAGCTCGGTCCGCCGCGCCCACAGCTCGTCGATCGCGTCCCAGGGGGGTCCGGGGCGGGTCGAAGGGTTCGTCTCCTCGGGGCTAGTACCTCTCATGACCGGCGAGCATAGCGTGGGCTGGCGCGATGAGGCCTGGACGGTGGGGCCGGCCCGGTACGGTCTGATGGTGTGCCGCCTTACCGGAACCGGCCGCGACGGGCCGCCGTCATCGGCACCGTTTTCCTCCTCCTCCTCGCGCTGGCCGGCTACCTCGTCTACCACAGCCTTCAGCTGGTCAGCCCCGTGGTCGCCGCCCCCGGCTGCCAGGCGGGCAGCGGCGGGCAGGCCATCGCGCTCGAATCCGACCAGGCGGCCATCGCGGCCACCATCGCCGGGGTCGCGGCCCGGCATAAACTGCCCAGGCAGGCGGTCACCATCGCCTACGCCGCCGCGCTGCAGGAGTCGGACCTGCACAACCTGGACTACGGCGACCGCGACTCGGTCGGCGTCTTCCAGCAGCGGCCCTCGCAAGGCTGGGGCCCGGCCAGCGACCTGAAGAACCCGGTCTACGCCACCACCAAATTCTTCGACGCCCTGGTCCGGGTGCGCCACTACGCCACCATCCCGGTCCAGGCGGCGGCCCAGGCGGTGCAGCACAGCGCGGACGGATCCGCCTACGGGCAGTGGGCCACGATGGCGGCGCAGCTGGCCGGCTACTTCACCGGCTCCTCACCGCGCGGGGTGTCCTGCTGGTACGTCCCGGCCCCGGCGGCACAGTCGGCCAACCTGGCCGCCGCGGAGCAGGGCCTGACCCAGACGTTCGGGCCGCAAGGGCGAGAGGCGGTGGTGGTCGGGATAGCCACGGACCGTTCGGGCCATAATGGGGACGGAAGTGTCGCGGTCGTGCACGTTCAGCGGGCCAGGGCCTGGACCGTGGCCGGCTGGCTGGTCGCGCACGCCCAGGACTACGGGGTCAGCGAAGTGCGGTATGCCGGTTATGACTGGCAACCTGCGAATGGCACTATGGGCTGGCAGCGAGACACCATTAAGGATCCACCGCGCGGCAGTAGCAGTATTGTCGCTGGCTGAGGAGGCACCGGCGACGGAGCCGCCATACTGTGATGGCAGCAGGCCCGCAACGACGACAGGAGTCCACCCGTGACCTACATCATCGCGCAGCCCTGCGTTGATGTGCTCGACAAGGCGTGCATCGAGGAATGCCCCGTTGACTGCATCTACGAGGGCGACCGGATGCTCTATATCCACCCAGACGAGTGCGTGGACTGCGGGGCGTGTGAACCCGTCTGCCCGGTCGAGGCCATCTACTACGAAGACGACGTGCCCGACCAGTGGAAGGAGTACTACAAGGTCAACGTCGACTTCTTCGAAGACCTCGGGTCTCCGGGCGGCGCCTCCAAAGCCGGGAAGATCGGCAAAGATCACCCGGTGGTGACCGCGCTGCCGCCGCAAGCCGTCGAGGAGTGACGCTCGCGGGTCGGCTACCCGCTTTCACCTGGGACCGGATCGCGCCGCTGCGGGAGCTGGCCGGGCAGCATCCGGACGGCCCGGTGGACCTGTCCATGGGCACGCCCGTCGATCCGGTGCCCGACGTGGTGCGGGCGGCCCTGGCCGCGGCGTCGGACGCGCCGGGGTACCCGGCCACCTGGGGGACACCGCGATTGCGCGCCGCGGCCGCGGGCTGGCTGGCGCGCGCGCACGGCGTTTCCGTCGATCCGGACGACGTGCTGCCGGTCGTCGGGACCAAGGAGTTCATCGCCTGGCTTCCGGTCGTGCTTGGGCTGGGCGCCGGTGACGTGGTCGTGCACCCCGAGCTGGCCTACCCGACCTATGACATCGGGGCGCGGCTGGCCGGGGCGACCGCGGTGGCGTCGGACGAGCCGCTGACGGCGGGAGCTCCGGGGGCGTTGAGTGATTCGGGGGCTTCGGGGGGGCGGGTCGGGCTGGTGTGGCTGAACTCACCGTCCAACCCGACCGGGCGGGTGCTCGGGGCCGCCGAGATGCGCGCGGCGGTGGCGTGGGCCCGGGCGCGCGGGGCGGTGCTGGCCTCCGATGAGTGCTACCTCCCGCTGGGCGGGGACGGGGGCGGGGACGCCTCCCCCGTCTCCGTGCTGCACCCGGACGTGTGCGGCCCGGCGCGCGACGGGGTGCTCGCCGTCCACTCGCTGTCCAAGCGGTCCAACCTGGCCGGCTACCGGGCCGGCTTCGTGACCGGCGACCCGGCCCTGATCGCGGACCTGCTGGCGATCAGGAAACAGGCCGGGATGATCATGCCCGGGCCGGTGCAGGCGGCGATGACGGCCGCGCTGGACGACGACGAGCACGCGGCGGCGCAGCGGGCGCGGTACGGCGAGCGGCGTTTGGTGTTGCGGGCGGCTTTCGTCGCCGCCGGGTGGCGGGTGGACCACTCGGCCGCTGGCCTGTATCTGTGGGTCACCCACCCGGACCATGACGGCTGGTCGGCGGCCGGATGGCTGGCCCGCGCGGGCATCCTGGTCGCGCCGGGCGAGCTCTACGGGGCCGCCGGGGCCCGGCACGTGCGGGTGGCGCTGACCGCCACCGACGAGCGGATCGCCGCCGCCGCCAAGCGGCTGGCCGCGCTGCCGCCAGCCTGACCTCGCCGGCCTGGGGCCGCACCGCCGGCCACCTGCTAGGCCTGGTCCGGCTCGGGCCCGGGCTTGGCCGGGGACGCGCCGAGCAAGTGCAGCACGGCCTCCTCGATCGCACCCTGGGTGGCCAGGGAGCCCTCGCCGGTGTCGCCGAGGTGGTCCAGGGCGTCCACGATGGTGTCGCCGCGCTCATACCTCTCGATGACGCGCGGGTCGATGTAGGAGGCCCGGCACACCGCCGGGGTGTTGCCGAGGTACTGCGAGACCTCGGTGACCACCCGGGCGACGGCGCGCTTGCGACTGCTGGCCGACGAGCGCGGGACCGGCGAGACCGCGAGTCCCACCGCCGCCAGCACGGTCGCGTTCCAGGTGCGGAAGTCCTTGGCGCTGACGTCCAGGCCGGTCAGCTCCTTGAGGTAGTTGTTGATGTCCACGCTGTGCACCTCGTGCCAGCCCCCGTCGCGGTAGTACGCGAACAACGCCTCCCCGCCGGACGAACGAGACTTCAGCGAGCGGATGACCCGGCACACCTGCGGGTCGGCGACCGCCTGGACCCGCTCGAGGCTGCCCTTGGCCAGGTAGCTGAAGACGATCTCGCCCCGGGAGAAGCGGACGTGCTCTCGCCGCAGGGTGGCGAGCCCGTACGTCCCGTTGTCCTCGGCGTACCTCTCCCCGCCGACCCGGAAGAAGCCCGAGGTCCAGCAGGCGCACCGCGGCGGCGAGAACTCGTTCCCTGGTCAGCCCGCGGCCGGCCAGCTCGGCCACGAGGATCTTGCGGGTGTCGGGCAGCGCGGCGGCGAACTCGAGCACGTGGTCGTGCTTGGCCTTATCGCGTTTCTCCCGCCAGCGCGGATGATAGAGGTACTGCCTGCGCCCGGCGGCGTCGAAGCCCACGGCCTGGATATGCCCGTTCGGCCAGGGGCAGATCCACACTTCCTTCCAGGCGGGCGGGATGACCAGGTCCTTGATCCGGGCCAGGGCCTCCGGCGGTATCGTCTGGCCGTCCGCGTCCAGGTAGCGGAAACCCCGGCCGGAGCGGAGCCGCCGGATGCCGGGCCCGGTCAGGTCGCTGCGCCTGAGCCGCACCGTACGTACTCGTCCGGTTGCCAGTCCAGCCTCCCGTCCGCGGCCACCCCCGGCTGATCTGCGGGGCAGGCCTTTTCTTACCCGGTGACCGGCGGCCAAACGCCGCCCGGGTCGTAATGAAAAGGGAACATACCCGAAACCAGGCCGCAAACAGACAACAGATCGCCGCTCACGGGCATTACTACGCAATGATTCATCGCTGATACGCATGACCGGCGCATGTTTTCCCGACCGGCCAACCCCTAGCCTTGGCTCATGATCACAACGGACCGCAACCCAGACGGCCCGCGTCAGCGGCAAGCGACAGCGCGCGGCTACTTGATGTGCCCACCGGAACATTTCGCCGTCACGTACGCCATCAACCCGTGGATGGAACCGGACAAGCCGACCGACGCCGCCAAAGCCATGCGGCAGTGGTCCGAGCTTCGCCAGGCCTACCTCGACCTCGGCCACGAGGTACGGACGATCGAGCCGGTCGCCGGGCTCCCCGACATGGTGTTCGCCGCCAACGGCGCCACCGTCATCGGCGGGACGGTGCTCGGCGCGCGTTTCCTCTACCCGCAGCGCGCCCGGGAAGCGGACGCCTACCTGGACTGGTTCCGCGACCACGGCTTCGCCGATGTGCGCGTACCTGATCATGTCAACGAGGGTGAGGGCGACATCCTGTTCACCGGGCGCACGGTGCTCGCCGGGTACGGTTTCCGCTCCGACGGGGCCGCCGCGGCCGAACTCGGCCAGGTCTTCGGGCGGCCGGTGGTGAGCCTGCGGCTGGTCGACCCGCGCTTCTACCACCTGGACACCGCGCTGTGCGTGCTGGATCCTGATACTGCCATGTACTACCCGGCGGCGTTTGACGACGCCGGGCGGGCGGCCATCGCCGCAGCAGTTCGCCGAACTGATCGAGGCGAAGGACGAGGACGCCGAGGTACTCGGCCTGAACGCGGTCAGCGACGGCCTGCACGTCGTCCTGCCGGCCCAAGCGCGAGGCCTGGCCGCTCAACTCCGCGGCCACGGGTTCGAACCCGTCGGGGTCGACCTGTCCGAACTGCTCAAGGGCGGCGGCGGGCCCAAGTGCTGCACTCTAGAGCTACGGTGCTGAACCTGGGTCCGGCACCCCGAAAGGGACACCATGACCGAAATGATGACCAGCTTCCTGGACTTGACCAGCGAATACGGCGCGCATAACTACCATCCGCTACCGATCGTCGCCGCCGAGGCGGAAGGCGTCTGGGTCACCGACGTCGACGGCCGCCGCTACCTGGACATGCTCGCCGCTTACTCGGCGCTGAATTTCGGTCACCGGCACCGGCGGCTGATCGCCGCGGCGCGGCACCAACTCGAGCACCTCACGCTGGTCAGCCGGGCGTTCGACCACGACCAGTTCGGCCCGTTCTGCGCCGAGCTGGCCGAGCATGGCCGACATGGACGTGGTGCTGCCGATGAACACCGGCGCGGAAGCGGTCGAGACCGCGATCAAGGTGGCCCGCAAGTGGGGCTACACGGTCAAGGGCGTGCCCGCCGACCAGGCGGTGATCATCGTGTTCAGCGGGAACTTCCACGGGCGGACCACCACGATCATCAGCTTCTCCACCGACCCCGACGCCCGGGCCGACTTCGGCCCGTACACACCGGGGTTCCGCATCGTCCCCTACGGTGACCTGGACGCGCTGACCGCGGCCGTGGGCGAGCTCGGCGAGCGGGTCGTGGCCGTGCTGGTCGAGCCGATCCAGGGTGAGGCCGGGGTGCTGGTCCCCCCGCCCGGCTTCCTGCGCCGGGATCAGGGAGCTGTGCACCGCGCACGGCATCTTGATGATCGCGGATGAGATCCAGTCCGGGCTTGGCCGCACCGGCTTCACGTTCGCTTGCACGGCGGAGAACGTGGTCCCCGACGCTTACCTGCTCGGCAAGGCCCTCGGCGGGGGTATCGTGCCGGTCTCCGCGATGGTGTCGAGCTGGCCGGTGCTCGGCGTGCTGCAGCCCGGCCAGCACGGATCCACGTTCGCCGGCAACCCGCTGGCCTGCGCCGTGGCCCGCGAGGTCATCGCGATGCTGCGCACCGGGGAGTACCAGGCCCGGGCGGCGGTGCTCGGGGAGCGAATGCACGAACGGCTCGGCGCGCTGCCAGCCGACGCGGTCCGGGCGGTACGCGGTCGCGGGCTGTGGGCGGGCATCGAGTTCACCTCGGTGACGGGCCGTGAGGTCTGTGAGCGGCTCGCCGCCCGCGGCGTGCTGGCCAAGGAAACGCACGGTAACGTCATCCGGCTGGCGCCGCCGCTGGTCATCAGCGAAGAAGACCTCGACTGGGGGCTGGACCGGATCGAGGCGACGGTACGCGAGCTGGTCTAGCGGTTTGACAGGCTGTCATGGACGGCGGCCATAATGAGTGTCATGTCGACGTCGGCCGCCGTTCCCGCCCAGGTGCGATGAGCATCACGGGCCTGATCGCGTCCGGACCGCTGCTGTTCGCCATGCCGGTGGCCGCCGCGGCCGGCGCGGTGACCTTCCTGTCGCCGTGCTGCCTGCCGCTGGTGCCTGGGTATCTGGCCTACATCACCGGCATGGCGAGCGCGGACACCGCGGACCAGCCTGCTGCCGTCACCGGGATGGCGTACTCTCCGGTGGCGACCGCCGTAGGCGGAACTGGCATCACGACCGCGCCCGCCACTGGCCTCGGTCGCGCCCACCAGGCCCGCGGGCCCGGCGAGCGCGTCCCGGGGCCGGATGACCGCCGGGACGGCGCTGTTCGTCTTGGGCTTCTCCCTGGTGTTCTCCGTCATCGGCTTTACGGTCGGCGGTCTCGGCGGGCTGCTCAGGCCGTACTCCGCCGAGATCACCCACATTCTCGGCGGCGTCACTGTCCTGCTCGGCCTGCTGTTCTTCGGCGCGTTCGACCGGTTCATGTTCGCCGGGCGGATCATCAAGCCATCCGTCATGCCCAAGGCCGGGCTGGCCGGGGCGCCGCTGCTCGGAGTGCTGTTCGGCATCGGGTGGACGCCGTGCATCGGGCCGACACTCGGGGCGATCGAAGCCCTGTCGCTGTCGACCGGCACGGCGGCCCGCGGCGCGTTCCTGGCCTTCGTCTACGGGCTCGGACTTGGTGTCCCTTTCCTCATCGTCGCGGCCCTGTTCCAGCGCACGATTGGCGTCCTGGCCCTGTTCAGGCGGCACGCCTCCCTGGTGAGGCGGCTCGGCGGCCTGATGCTGATCACCCTCGGCCTGCTTGAGGTCACCGGCGGGTGGGGCACGCTGATCGCCTGGGCGCAAACCCACTGGTTCGAGAGCAACATCCCGGTGCTGTAGGTAACGTCGGCGGCTGGGCCGGGCCGCCCAGCTGCAGGCGGCGGTAGGCGCCGGCGTAGTGGACGAGCGGGCCGCGGGACCCGGCCCCGTCCGGACCGCTCACCCCGACGACCTGGCCGACGATGATGCTGTGGTCACCGCCGTCGTGCACGGCGGTGGTCCGGCACTCCAGCGCCGCCAGCGCGCCGTCGAGCAGCGGCGCGCCGGTCACCGGGCCCGGGTGGTGAGCGACCCCGTCCAGCTGCCCGTCCAGCGGCCTGCCCCGGGTGGCCAGCCAGCGCGCCGTCTTCTCCGCGTCCTCGGCCAGGATGCAGATCGCCCACGACCCGGCGGCCAGGACCGAGTCGTGGAAGCGGGCGATCTTCTCCGCGCAGAACAGCACGAGCGGCGGCTCCAGCGACACGGAGGTGAACGCGCTCACCGTCATCGCGTGACCTGCGCTGGTGGTGACCACCACGATGCCGCCGGGGAACTGCCCGACGGCCCGGCGGAAGGCGGCCGGGTCGACGTGGCTCACCTGGCCCGCGACCCGGGCGGCGACGGCCTGGCCGCCCGGACCCAGCGGCCGAACGAGGCGGCCACCGCGATCGCGGCGCTGAGCGTGCCGCCGTACAAATACCACTCCCCCGGGGTCGACGCGGTGATGATGACGCTGCCGTTCGCGACCGGCATGGACAGCAGGAAAGACGCGATCAGCCAGCCGATGGCGGGCACCAGCGCGCCGCTGACCGCACGCATCCCCCACCCCGCCAGCAAACAGGTGACCAGGAGCGCAACGCAGAACGCGAGCGAGCCGAGCGGAGCGGACCCGGACAGCCGGCTGTACTGGAAGCTGCCGATCACGCCCTCCACCGCGCCGAGCAGGAACAGCACGAGGTAGACACTGCCGGTGAGGACCGGTAGCGTTCCGTGCTTACCTGTCGTGACGTCCATGTCAGCAGGCTACTGGCCCGGCCAGAACCGATCTGTGTCCCGGTCCCCCGAGGGCAGGCCAGCAGGGTGTAATACTCCACCCCGAGAGCGCGCTGCCTGACCTGATTGGACAGCGCGAAAAACGGGTCGTCCACGGTGATCTGGGTGGCGTGCGCGCGCATGGCCCTGAGCTTGACCGGCAGGTAGGCGGTGGCGTCGACCGCGGTGGCCGGCTGACCGGCGTCCGGTGCCGCCGTGGCGTAAAACCGGCCGGGCCGTTCGGCTCCGGCCAGCTCGAACGCGCGCCAGGAGACTCGGTGCGCCTGGATGTGGTCGGGGTGGCCGTAGAAGCCGTCGGCGTCATAGGTCACCAGGACCTGCGGCCGGACCTCGCGGATGATGCCGAGCAGCGCGGCCGCGGCCTCGTCCACGTCGGCCCGCCAGAAGCAGCGCGGGTCGTCGTTGGCCGGGGTGCCCATCATGCCCGAGTCGCGCCACCGGCCCGGGCCGCCGAGGAACCTGTGGTCGGTCACGCCGAGCACGTCGCAAGCGGCGGCGAGCTCGCCGATCCGGTACTCCCCCAGCCGGTCTTCTCCGTCCGCGGCCAGGTGCGCCAGCGACGGCGGGATGATCTCGCCGAGCTCCCCCAGCGTGCAGGTGACCAGGGTGACCCGCGCGCCTTCCGCGGCGTACTTGGCCATGGTGGCGCCGGTGCCGATGGACTCGTCGTCCGGATGCGCGTGCACGAGCAGCAACCGCCGCCCGGGCGCGCGGTCAGCAGGCGGGCTCATACCAGCGAGCTTATCGGCGGCCCAAGATCGCCAGAACTGGCAAGATTCTCCTCATGACCGACAGTTTCCCGCGGCAGGAGGCCAGGACCCGGCGGTTCACGCTCGGCCTGCCCCGGGCCTTCCGCATCTCCCCCGACGGCGGCCGGGTCGTCTACCTGCGCACCCAGGGGGGCACCGACCCGGTGACCTGCCTGTGGGCGCTCGACGTCGACAGCGGGACCGAACGGCTGGCTGGCCGATCCGCCACGCTGGGCGGCGACGAGGAGAACCTGCCGCCGGCCGAACGGGCCCGCCGGGAACGCGTCCGCGAGCAAGCGGGCGGCATCGTGGCCTACAGCACGGACGCGGACCTCACCGTGGCCGCCTTCGGCTGGGCCGGGCGGGTCTGGACGGTGGACCTGACCCGCCCGGCGGCCGACGTCCGGCGGCTCGGGAGGTCGCCTGGCGCCGGCCCGGCGCTGGAACCCCGGCTGGACCCCACCGGACGGCGGCTGGCGTACGTGCAGGCCGGCGCGCTCCGGGTCACCCGCCTCGACGGGTCCGAGCCGGACCGGGTCGTCGCGGACCCGCAGGGAGCTCCGGGGGTGACGTACGGGCTGGCCGAGTTCATCGCGGCCGAGGAGATGGATCGCTACCGTGGCTACTGGTGGTCCCCGGACGGTTCGGCGCTGCTGGTGGCGCGGGTGGACGAGTCGCCGGTCACCCGGTGGCACATCGCCGATCCGGCCCACCCGGAACGGCCGCCCGCCGAGGTGGCCTATCCCGCCGCGGGCACCCCGAACGCCGAGGTGTCCCTGCTGCTGGCCCGGCTGGACGGCCCGCCGGTGCCGGTCGACACCGACCAGGCCACGTTCGGATACCTGGTCACCGCCTGCTGGCCGAGCGGCCGCGACCCGCTGGTCGTGGTGCAGAGCCGGGACCAGCGGAGGATGCGGCTGCTCACCGTGGACGCCGGTACCGGGCAGGCCAGCGTCCTGCGCGAGGACACCGACCCGCAGTGGCTGGAGATCGTCCCCGGCGTGCCCGCCTGGACCCGGGCCGGCCGGATCGTCTGGACCGTCGACGACGCTGACACCCGGCGGCTGCTGCTCATCACCCCCGATCGTGGTGCGGACCCGGTGACTCCGGTGGGCCTGCAGGTGCGCGGCGTCATCGGCGTCGACGGTGACACCATCTTGTTCCAGGCCAGCGACGAGTCGACCGAGATCGGGCTCTGGACCTACGGGCCGGACGGGCTGAACCGGGCCAGCGAGGGCCACGGGGTCAGCGCGGGCGTCCGCGCGGGCGGCACCACCGTGGTCACGAGCCGCGGGCTCGACACCGACGAGGTCACCGTCCGGGTGCACCGCCGGGGCCAGCCGGCCGATCAGCCTGCGCAATCTGGCCGAACGGCCGATGCTGCCCGCCCCACGCCCGGAACTGCTCCGCGCGGGCGGGCGGGAGATCCGGACGGCGGTGCTTTTCCCGTCCTGGCACCAGCCGGGGCAGGGCCGGCTGCCGGTCCTGCTCGACCCGTACGGCGGCCCGCACGCGCAGCGCGTGGTCAAGGCCCGCGGCGCCTACCTCACCTCGCAGTGGTTCGCCGAGCAGGGCTTCGCGGTCGTGGTCGCGGACGGGCGCGGCACCCCGGGCCGCGGCCCGGCCTGGGAGCGTGCCGTCGCCGGCGACCTGGCCAGCCCGGTCCTGGCGGACCAGGTCGACGCGCTGCACGCCGCGGCCGACCGGTTCGCCGACCTGGACACCGGGCGGGTCGCGATCCGGGGCTGGTCGTTCGGCGGTTACCTGGCCGCGCTGGCGGTGCTGCGCCGCCCGGACGTGTTCCACGCGGCGATCGCGGGCGCCCCGGTCACCGACTGGCGGCTGTACGACACCCACTACACCGAGCGCTACCTGGGACACCCGGACCACGACCCGGACGCCTACGCAGCAGTCCTCGCTGCTGTCCTCGGTGACCGCGGGGATGCCCGCCCGGCCGCTGATGCTGATCCACGGGCTGGCCGACGACAACGTGGCGGTGGCCCACACGCTGCGGCTGTCCGCCGCGCTGCTAGCGGCCGGCTACCCGCACACGGTCCTGCCGCTGTCCGGCGTCACCCACATGGCGTCGCAGGAGGCAGTGGCGGAGAACCTGCTCCTGCTCCAGCTGGACTTCCTGCGCCGCGCCCTGGGCCTCGCCGTCCCCG
>CAVSTQ010000012.1:0-454254 GCA_963730825.1 uncultured Actinomycetes bacterium | reverse complement strand
GTGAGGCGAGGAGATCCGGAGGCCCCACGTTCTACGTGCTCGACATGTTCGCCTACCCGAGCGGCACCAGCCTGCATGTCGGGCACGCGCTTGGTTACATCGCCAGCGACGTCATCGCCCGGTATCAGCGAATGACCGGGCGGCAGGTGCTGCACGCGTACGGGTATGACGCGTTCGGCCTGCCCGCCGAGCAGTTCGCGATCGAGACCGGCCAGCATCCCAGCATCACGACGGAGGCCAACATCGCCGTCATGCGGGGGCAGCTGCACAGGCTCGGGCTCGGACATGACCCGCGGCGGGAGCTGTCCACCGCCGATCCGCGCTACTACCGGTGGACGCAGTGGATCTTCCCAGGATCTTCGGCGCCTGGTACGACGAGCGGGCGGGCCGGGCCAGACCCGTCTGCGACCTCGTGGCCGAATTCGAGGCCGGGCGCCGGCCGCGCCGGACGGCCGTCGGTGGGCCGCGCACAGCCCGGCCGAGCAGCGCCGGATCGTGAACGACAAGCGGCTGGCCTACCTGTCGGACGAGCCGGTCAACTGGTGCCCGGGACTGGGCACGGTGCTGGCCAACGAGGAGATCACCGCGCAGGGCCGCAGCGACGTGGGCAACTACCCGGTCTACCGGCGGTCGATGCGGCAGTGGATGCTGCGCATCACGGCCTACGCCGACCGACTGGACGCGGACCTGGACCTGGTGGACTGGCCCGAGTCGATCAAGACGATGCAGCGGAACTGGATCGGCGCCAGCGAGGGGCCCGGCGGGACCGCACGTACCGGATGCACGACTGGCTGTTTTCCCGCCAGCGATACTGGGGCGAGCCGTTCCCGATCGTCTACGACGCGGCCGGGCTGCCGGTCGCGCTGCCCGACGAGATGCTCCCCGTGCTGCTGCCGGACACGGCCGACTTCCGGCCCGGCCGCGGCGATGGCGCCGAACCGGTGCCTCCGCTCGGCCGGGTGCCAGGCTGGTCCGAGGTCGAGCTTGACCTGGGCGAGGGCCGGCGAGCCTACCGGCGGGAACTGAACATCATGCCGCAGTGGGCCGGCTCGTGCTGGTACTACCTGCGGTACACCGATCCCGGTGACGACGAGAGATTCGTCAGCCCGGCGAACGAGAAGTACTGGATGGATGCTCCTGCGCCGGGCGGACCCGGCGGGGTGGACCTGTACCTGGGCGGTGCCGAGCACGCCGTCCTGCACCTGCTGTACGCCAGGTTCTGGCACAAGGTGCTGTTCGACCTGGGCTACGTGTCGACCCAGGAACCATTCGCCCGCCTGGTCAACCAGGGCTACGTGCTCGCCGACGCCTTCACCGACGAGCGCGGGCGGTACGTGCCTGCGGCCGAGGTGACCACGACGGCCGACGGCTCGGCCAGCTACCGCGGCCGCCCGGTGACGCGGCGGTCAGGCAAGATGGGCAAGTCGCTGAAGAACGGCATCGCGCCGGACCAGGTGTATCGCGACTACGGTGCCGACACGCTGCGGCTGCAGGAAATGGCGGCCGGACCGCTCGGATCCGACCGCCCCTGGCAGCCCGACGACATCGCCGGCGTGCACCGGATGCTCCAGCGGTTGTGGCGAGGCGTGGTCAGCGAGCACACGGGCGAGCTGGCGATCAGCGACCAGCTACCGGACGCCGAAACGCTCCGGCTGCTGCACCGGACAATCGCGGTGGTCCGGCAGGATCTTGAGTACCTGCGGTTCCACACCGCCATCGCCCGGCTCGGCGAGCTGATTACCGCGGCGGCCAGGATCGCCGCCCGGGACGGCGGCCTGCCCCGCGGCTCGCTGAGCCGCTGGTCCTGATGCTGGCACCGCTGGCCCCGCACATCACCGAGGAACTGTGGTCCCGCCTCGGGCACGCGGACTCGCTGGCCTACGAGCCGTTCCCCAGCCGGACCGGCGCTGGCCGGCGACGGCACGGTCACGCTGCCGGTCCAGGTCAACGGCAAGGTCCGCATTAGTCAAGTGGTTTCGGGACTCTCGCACAATGACCGCACAGCGACCGTACACACAGCTCACAGTATTTATTCGAATATCGGATCGCTTACTGTGCGGGATTTATGTGGTACCTGTATGGGCCTTATGTCCGATTTTTCTGACGGGGGTTCCTGACTCTGACCTGACTCCGCTGACTGGTGCTGGCTGCCTGGCCTGGGTTTTGCCGAGGTGTGCCTGGCTTTCGGGCGGGCTGGCGTTTCCTGCCAGGGTGCGGGCGCGGGGGTTGGCGGTTCCCGGACTGTCGCCGCTGCGGGGGGTGGCGGCCTGGTCCCGGGCGGTTGCCTGGTTACGGCGGGTTGCAGGGCTGCGGCGGCGTGCCCGTGCGGGGTTGTCCCTTGCCGTACGGGTTCTGTCAAATCGCTTGTTATTTGACAGGTTCCGGGAGGCGTCCACGATTGAGGGCCGGGGCTTGGGGGAGCGCATTTCTCACCCAAGCCCGATAGCTGCGGTGACTTGGCCGTTTCCTGGCGCGGCCGGGTCCCTGGCCGGGGCGACGGCGGCACTGCGGTGCCTTCCCCTGATCCGGCTTGTGATTGTCCGGGGGCCGTCCGCCCCGCGTCATCGGCGCTCCTTCGTCGCGTCACTGGCGTGATGGCGCTTCGGCGCCACCCTTGACCCGAGGCGGCCGGGAGTCCCCCGGTCCCCTTGGTCGCCTGCCGGTTCAGGGGGCCTGCCTGGCCCTGCGCGGTGCGGCGGGCGTGGTGGCTGGCGTGGTGGCTGGCGTGGTGGCCGGGGGTGCCTCGGCGGCCGGGCCTGGCTGCCTTCCTCGTCCATGACGGAGCTGCCGTAGCTTGTGTCTGCGGCAACCCCCGAGGCAGGCAGCTGGCGCACCGGAGCCCCGCGGCGTGCCTAGCTCGGGGGTTGCCCGTCCCGCTGTTCCAGCAGCGGGGATCTACCGGCCAGCGACTTGGTAGCGGCCGAGATCTCGTTCCGGTGACCTGGGTACTCGGACAGGTGGCCGTTCATCATGGCGGCGTTGTCGGTGGCCAGTCCGCAACCGCACATCCGGATGCCACGGCAGGTCAGCTCGGTGTCGATGGCGCTTATGTGCGAGAGGATCGGCACGCGGACCGGCGAGTCCGGCCGGGCCAGCGCGAGGCTTGCCGTTAGTTCTCGCCTCGCGCGGTCCAGCTCGGCGTCCGTCAGGCCGGGCGATGTTATGGTTGCGCATCACCGCTCCCAGCCGGTCAGGGCCGCTATCTTGTCGGCGTCACTCTCCATCCACGGCCGGCGATCTTTTCGCGCTCGCTCTGCTCGGCTAGCACCATGTCAAGCCTGCGGCGTAGCTCGGTTTGCACTGGGGCATCGGGTGCGATGCCCCTGACCGCGTTTTCAAGCTCGCGCCGGTAGCGGGTTAGCTCCGATGTCGTTAGCTGGTGGACGGGATACTTCGGCTCTGCGGCCTGCGGTTCGGCAGGCGTGAGCTTCGCCGGTGAGTAGGTGGTCATCTGAGGTATCGGATATAGGAGGTGCTGGTCTTTCTCGGTCACTGTTACAGTCCTGACGCTGTCTGCCGCTTGTAAGTGCTGGCGGCCCACCACTCGGGGGCGCGCATAAACAGACTGGCCTTTGCGGACATGGCGCGGAAAGGTCTGGACCGGTACTGTCGGAGTCAGTACAGCACGGAACGCTACTGTACGGACCTGTACGGGACGGAGCAGCCATGAACCGAGAGCCCAATCCGCTGTTCGTGTTCTTCGGGGAGGAACTAGGGCTTCGTGCCGCAGTTGGTGCCCCAGCCAGGAGGCGCTAGGCAAGAGGATCGGGTTCTCTGCTGAGCAGGTGGGCAAGGTGGAGAACTGCGACCGCAGGCCGACTCTCCGATTCGCGCAGAGCTGTGACAGCGCGTTCCCGGACGCTCAGGGCATGTTCGTGAATCTAGTAGAAGCGGCGGAGAAGTCGGCCGGGGTTTATCCGGCATGGTTCGCGTCGTGGGTCGATGCCGAGAAGCGGGCATCGGTCATCCGCTGGTGGGAACCCCTGCTAGTGCCTGGACTCTTGCAGACTGCCGAATCACTCCGAGCCGTGTTCGATGCATGGCAGGCGATCGACGGCGAGAGCACCACTGACGAACTGGTAGAAGCGAGACTAGCGCGACAGGCGATACTGGACCGTCCGTCGCCCCCGTCGTTCTGGGCGCTGATTGACGAGACTGTGCTTCACCGGAGCGTCGGTGACCCGAAGGTGATGCATGATCAGCTCGTGCATCTGGCGGAGATGTCCGAGCGTCCCCGTGTGAACATCGAGATCGTCCATTCGGGCGTGGGCGTCGATGTCGGGCTGCTCGGTGCCTTCGCCGTCGCCGGTTTTGAGGACGACACTCCCGGTATCGTCTACCTTGAGTCACCGGATGAAGGGGAGACAACCAAGCATCCGGCGACGGTGGCGAAGATCGGGCTAACATTCGACACGCTGAGGACCGAAGCGCTAGGCGGTCGTGCCTCACGTGATCTCATCAGAGGAAAGTAGCTGAGGAAAGTAGCTGAGGAAAGATGAAGCTGAACAGCGACACCTGGCGCAAGAGCACTTATAGCGGCGGCAACGGTGGCGGCTGTGTCGAGGTCGGGACGGCAGGCGACGTGATCGCTATCCGTGACACTACCAACCGCGACGGCGGCACGCTTGCGGTCAGTGTGCGGGCGTGGAAGGCATTCGCCACGACGATCAAGCGCGGCGAGGCGGCCTAGCGCCGCTCACGCTGCGCGTGCGGGTCCGGGCAGCCCCGTAAGGGGCTGCCCTTTTGTCATGCCCGGATTCCCGCGCTGCCCGGTGTTGTATCGCAGGCGGTTTGCAGTCCCCTTTGCCTGCGCTGGTTTAACCTGTTCCGTTTTGCTGTCGTCTTCGCGGCTGGCTGGTTTAACCCGCGCTTTTTGCCGCTTCTGTACCGCCGCCTGGTCTGACCCGCGCTTTTTGCCGCTCCTGTACCAGTGATGGTTTTGACTTTGACTTTGACTTTGTTTTTGTCTTTTGTTTTGTTTTGGGGTGGCTGGTGGGTTGTAGAGTAGTGTTTGCCGACCTCGCTCTCTTGCTCTTTGAGGGGGTGTGGTCGGTGGGCATGGAACGGAGACCCACCAGCCACCCCGCCCCTGAAAGGGGCGTGTTTTTCGAACGTTTTAGGGGCGGACAGTGGCGTGGTGCGCGTTCACGGGGCTGTGCGGGGGCTGCGCGGGGCGTGCGCGGCGGCTGCCCGTCCGGGCGGCGGCGGGCCTTTCCCCGGTGAATTCGGTAGTGCCCGCTGCGCCGGTTTTGCGCCGCGGGCATCCGCGCGGCGGCGGCCCTGGCGCGGGGAGGGCCGCCCGTCTTTTGGGGCGAGGGCGCGCAGCGCGCCATTTCTTCTTCGGGCCGGACTTTCCGGGGAGCGGAGCGACCTGGGCGGGAAGGGGGGTCCGGGGGGAAAGGGCTTTGGGGTCTCCCCCCGGTCAGGGAATGAGCGCGTAGCGCCTTTTTCCTTGCCTGTTGACTTTGACTTGCCGCGCCTGGTTTCGGCGCGTCCCGGCCGGAGGCGGGCGGGGCGGCGGGCGGGGGCTTGCGGGACGGCGGTCAGAGGGCACTTCCGTCCCGGCCCCTTCGGCGCGGTGCCGGCGGGGCCTGGACGGCTGCGGCGCTGTTCTTGGTCCTGGTGCTCCCTCCCGTCCCCGGCTGCTGCCCTGCCGGTGCTGGTCCTGGCGGCGGTCGTCTCGGCCTTAGGCTAGCCACGGCTCCGTCGGGGCCGGGGCTGCCGTGAGCTTGCGCGGTGGCCTTGCCGGCCGGGGCGGGCGGGCTGTCCCATCGGGCGTTCATCATCGCGCCGATACGCTGCTCGGCGTTGGCGCTGGCGTGGATGTAGAACCGCAGCGTGGTCGGATGTTGTCATGGCCGAGCACCTGGGAGACGTTCGCCAGCTCGCGCGGGTCGGCGTCCAGGGCCTCGGTGGCGAACTGATGGCGTAGGCGAGTGCGTGTGGGCGCCGCTGATCCCCAGATGCCACATGATGGGGCGAACCGGCCCCGCCGTGGGGTAGGGCATGTACGGGGTGCCGCTCGGGCCGGGGCAAGCGGGCCGTCCGGCAGCTCGGCGACCATGTCCCACACCATGTCGGGTACGGGGATGTCCCGGAAGTCGCCGGCCTTGCGGTGCTTCAAGGGCTCCAGCTCCGGCCGTTCCCGCTGGCCTGCCAGCACAGGTGCAGGTAGCGGGTCCCGTCCGGGCGGTCCTTGAAATCGGCCTTGCGGACCCCTAGCGCCTCCCTGATCCGCAGTCCCATGGTGCGCTGTAGCCACGGGGCGATCCCTAGTCCGGGAATGGCGCGGGTACGCGGGCCGCGCCTGGTGCGTCTTGACGGTGAGGCCGTCTGCCAGCGCGCGCACCGCGTCGTCGGGCAGGAACGCCAGGGCCGGGTTTCCGCTCGTACTGCTCGGCGGTCACGATGCGGGGGGCCAGCTCGATGCCGGCCAGCGTGTGGCGGGGAAGGGTGCCCCGCCGCACGCACTCATCCAGGGTGCCGGTGATGATGCGGCGGATGTTGCCCCGGTAGTCGTCGCTGTAGCTGCCCAGCGTCTTGTTCAGCAGGATCTTGACCTCGGCGTCCATCCTGGCCACGTCAAGCACGCCTTGCCCTGGAGCACCTTCGTCACGGCGGGGTTGGCGAAGTTGCTGCGGTAGGTGGCCTTGCTGTTGGCGTTGGCCTTCGCCATGCCTTCGATGTAGGTGTCGCACAGCGGCAGGAATTCCACGATTCCCGCACGGGGGTCAACGAACATCGCGCCTTGGGTCTGCTTGCCCGTCGATAGCGTGAGCTGGAATGTCTGCGCCTCGGTAAGCGTCTTGAACGACTGCTCGCGCTGGCGTGAGTTCACGCGAATAGCGGACGGTCCACTTGTGGGGGCAGTCCGGGACCTGGCGGGCTCGCACGTGTGCTGGCATGTCCCGCTGCGCACAACTTGTTGGTGTCGGGCTTGTGGTTCGTGCGGTCGCACTTCTTGAATATCGTGGCTTGTACGAGCGTATTCTGTGCTGTGCTGGCCCTGTGCGGCATTTCCGGGCTCCTGACTTTTGCCTGACTCTAGACTAGCGTGTGGGTCTGTGACCTGCACTAATATCTATTATCCCGGCAAGGTCCGCTTTACCGTCGAGGTCCCGGCCCAGGCCAGCCCCGACGAGATCCGCGCCGTGGCGGCCCGCCACCCCGGCTACCCGCGCGAGGATGTAGCCCGCCTGATCATCGTCCCCGGCAAAATCGTCAACATCGTGCTCGGCTAGAGCGCCAGCGAGTAGCCCGCCCGGTCCGGCACCTTGTCTTTATGCCGAACGATCCGTGGCTCACCCGCTCTGCCAGGCAGCACGCATGGAAGACTCGAAGCCGAGATGTGTACCGTCGTGGTCAGCCTGGCGCCGCAAGACCGGGTGCCGTTGCTGCTGCTCGGCGTGCGGGACGAGTTCACCGGCCGCCCGTGGCAGCGGCCGGCCCGGCACTGGCCCGGGTCGCCGCTGATCGGCGGCCGGGACGAACAGGCCGGCGGGACCTGGCTCGCGGTGCACCCTGACCGGCCGCGTGTCGCCTGCCTGCTAAACGGCCGGGGCGAGCTCGCCCCGGCCGGCCACCGCCGGTCCCGCGGCGAACTCCCGCTCCGCGCGGCGCAGGAGGGACAGCAGGCGCTGCGCGAACTCCACGACGACTCCGAGGCGCTGGCGCGCTATGACCCGTTCTACCTGGTATGCGCCGATTCCGCCGCGGTCCTGATGCTGGGCTGGGATGGCCGCCGGGCGGACCTCACCGAACTCGCGCCCGCTACCCACGTCCTGACCAACGCCGGACACACCTACCCGCCCCCCAGCCAGCCCCCGGGCAGCCCGCCCCCGGCCGATGACCCCAAGGCCACCCGCTTCGGCCCGAAGTTCGCCGCCCGCAGGCCCTCCGGTGACCCCGCCGCCTCTCTCACCGGCGCCTGGGCCGACTGGCTCACCCTGGCCGCCCCCGGCAACCCCGGCACCCCCGGCGACCCCGGCGGTACCGACACCGGTGCCATCATCGTCCGCCGCGAACTGCCCGACGGCCGGGTATGGGGAAGCACGTCGGTCAGCCTGGTCGCCCTGGCCGCCGACGGCACCGTTCGCTACGACTTCCAGCCCGTCCCGGCCGACCTCGCGAGCTGGTACCCGGTCGACCTCAGCTAAGCCGCCTCAGAAGAACTCGAAGTACTCCCGCATCTCCCAGTCGCTGACATCCTGCCCGTCCGCCAGCGGGGCCTGCGTCAGGGCTTCCTCGTACCGTCCGATCTCGTAACGCTTCATCATCACCAGGTACTCCACCAGCGAGGCCGGCAGCGCGTCGATGGCTTGATATCAGACCGGGCTCACCCCAGGTGCGGCGGCAGGCCCAACGCGGGGAAGATGCGCTCGATGTCCAGGAAGTAGGTCAGGCGGCTGATCCGGCCGCCTGACACCTCGTGCACCTGAAGCGCCCAGGGCGCGTGCCCGCCGTCCGGATCCGGCTTGTACTGGGCCAGCGCCGGAACCCCGTTGACCTGGCCCGCGGGCACCAGGATCGAGCCGCGGCACAGGCTCGGCGACGGTTCGAGCATCCAGCGGCAGACGTTCTGGGCGCCCCTGATCCACATCGCATACGGCGGCATCGTCATCAGCGCGTCCTCGTGCAGCAGCGTGACCAGCTGATCCACGTCGTAACGCTGAAAGGCGTCCACGTACTTGGCCAGCAGGTCCGCCTGGTCCGCGTCCACCGCGCTGGGGCGCTGCTCGGCCGGCAGCGCGGCCAGGGTGGCCCGGGCCCGCTGCAGCGCGCTGTTGACGGCGGCCACACTGGTCCCCAGCGTGGTGGCGGCCTCCGCCGCGGGCATCCGCAGCACTTCGCACAAGATCAACGTGGCTCGCTGCCTGGCCGGCAGGTGCTGCATCGCGGTCACGAACGCGAGCCTGATCGTGTCGCGCGCGACCGCGATCTCGGCCGGGTCGCCGTGCTCGGGCACCACCCTGGAGTCCGCGATCGGGGAGATCCAGATGTCGTCCGGATGCCAGTCCCCGAGCAGCGCCTCCACCGGCGGTGAGGCCGGGCCCAGGTCGATCGGCAGCGCCCGGCGCTGACGGCCGCGCAGCATGTCCAGGCAGATGTTGGTGGCGATCCGGTACAGCCAGGACCGCACGCTCGAGCGTCCCTCGAACCCGTCCGCCGCGCGCCAGGCGCGCAGCATCGTCTCCTGCACCGCGTCGTCGGCTTCGAAGCCCGAGCCCAGCATACGGTAGCAGTAACCGGTCAGCTCCCGGCGATACTGCTCAATCGCGTCCGTAGTCAACTCGGCGGGTGCGGTCGTCGTCATAGTTTCCCACTCTACGTCGGCCCCCCGACATTTTGCCGGGCCATTCCGACGGGTACCCCTCAGGCGGGCTCCATGCCATATCTGCTCATCAGCTCGCGTTCGGCCTCCCGTGGCGGGGGCTCACCGGAGGCCCAGAGCCGGTGCAGTTCCTCGAAATAAGCGTCCATGGCCGGCGCGTGCAGGACGAGCAGCCGGGCCGGCTCGGTGCCCCGGTTGCCGAACGTGTGGCCTGCTCCCCGCGGCACCAGCAGGAAATCGCCGGCACCGCCGGTGAGCTCGGCTCCGTCCAGCTCGAATGTGATCGTCCCGGCCAGCACGAAGAAGGCCTCGGAGCAGTTCACGTGCCGGTGCGGCGGGGGAGTGCGGGCTCCCGGCGGCACGGTCCGCTCCATCAGCGAGAAATCCCCTCCGGTCTGGGCGGCGACGGCCTTAAACGCCATCACGTTCCCGCGCGCGGTCAGCAGGTGTCCCTGTCCCGATGGCACGACCTCGGTCATGGCCCTATTCTGCCCCTGTGAGCGACCTGCTGGCGGACGCGATAGAGGAGTTGTACGAGGCTGACCCGGACGGTTTCACCGAACGCCGCCAGGAACTCGTGGCCGGCGCCCGCGAGGCCGGCCAGGCGGCCGTGGCCAAGCAGATCGCCGGGCTGCGCAAGCCGACCCGTTCGGCCTGGGTGGTCAATCGCCTGGTCCGCACCGACCCGGAGGTCGTGCCCCGGCTGGCGGCGCTGGCCGCCGAGCTCCGCGACGAGCCGTCCATGGACGGCGCCAGGATCCGCGAGCTGACCGCGGCGCGCGGGCGGCTGGTCGACGAGCTCACCCGGCAGGCGCTGCGGGTGTCGGAGCCTGCCTGCTCCGCCCGCGGCGCTGCGCGAAGAGGTGACCGCTACCCTGGACGCCGCGATCGCCGACCCGGAGGTGGCCGCCAACCTGGGCACCCTGGTGCGGGCCGCCCACTGGGCCGGCTTTCGGCCTGGCTCCGGGAGCCCCGGTCCCAGACGCCGCACCGGAACGCACCTCCGCTCCGGCGAAAACTGCCCCGGCCAACAAACCCGGGCCGGCTGAGGCCGCGGCCGAGCGTGACCGTCGCCGCCAGGAAAAGATTGAACTAGCCGAACGGGCCGTGGCTCAAGCCGGCCAGGCCGCTGATTCCGCCAACGAGGCGGAGCAGGACCTGGAGGATACGGTCCGGCGGCTGGAAGCCGAGCTCGCCGACGCCAGGCAGCAGCTCGCCGAGGCCAGACGGCAGTCCTACCGGGCCGAGTCCAGGCAGCGCCGGGCGGACGCCGAGCTCGGCCGGCTCCGCGAGTAAACCTTCCTGGCCAGCCAGCGTCTCTTAACAAACGTGATAACGCTGAGCCGGTGTGATGGTGGGCAAGGAATCGAGGGGTCGGTGGAGGTGTCGCCCGTGGAGGGTCATCCGTCTGAGCCGGACGGGTTCCGTGACTTCGTCGAGGCGCGATCGCCGGCGTTGCTGCGGTCGGGCTGGCTGCTGACCGGTGACTGGCCAAGCGCCGAGGATCTGGTGCAGACCGCGCTGGCGGCGGCCTGGCCGCGGTGGGACACCTTGATCAGGCAGGATGCGCCCGAACTGTACGTCAGGAAGATCATGGTGAACACGTACCTGCGCTGGCGCAGGCGGCGCTGGAACGGCGAGGTGACGACCGGCCGGCTGCCCGAGCTGCAAGCCTACGGTGACGTGTTCGCTCAGGTTGATGCCAGGCAGGCGCTGATCGCGGCGCTGGACCGGTTGCCGGCCAGGCAGCGCGCCGTGGTGGTGCTGCGCTACTTCGCCGACCAGACCGAGTCGCAGACCGCGGCGGCGATGGGCTGCTCGGTCGGCACGGTCAAAGCTCACGCCTCCAAGGCGATGGCCCGGCTCAGGGACGCGCCCGGACTGGCGGAGCTGCTGGCGCCAGGGGTGGCGTCATGAACGCAGAAGAACGCCAGCTGGCTGAGATGCTGCACCGTGTCGCCCCCGAGCCGCCCCGCCGGGTGACGGTCGAAGATGTCGCGTTCCGGCTGGCCGGCCAGGCCGCCGGGCCAGGCCGCGGCGGGCACCGTGAGCCCCGCGCCCGGCGCTCGTGGGTACGTGGCTGGGCGCCGGCGCTGGCCGCGGCCAGCGTGATCGCGATAGCCGGCGCCAGTGCCGGCATCGCGACCGTGGTCACCTCGCACCGCGCTCCGGCCTCGTCCGGCGGCCAGACGACGCCGACGTCCTCGCCTGCCGTCTCGGCGCCGGGAAAGACCTCGGCGCCATCGACCGAGCCGACCTGGCCGCCGGAGCCGGTGGCCAACGGGATGTGGGGTGCCGAGCTGATCAACCGCAGCACGTTCAGCCAGGATTCGCTGACCAGCGGTAACGGCTCGCTCTACGCCGTCAGCCCGGGCTACCTGAACCGGATCAATCCGGCGACCGGAGACTTCGAGGCCTCGGTGCGGTATACCGCGCCGGTCGTGAACCGGCCGGTCGTCACCGGGCACACGGTGTGGATGGTGTCGTCGTACGCCGGCACAGCGTCGTGCTGCACGGCTACGACGGCAAAACCCTGGCCCAGGTGGCGTCGGTCTCCGTCCCGGTCAGCGGTCAGGTGTCCACCTCGGCGGCCGGGGTGCTCACCGCCGGATCCGCCGATGACCTGTACGTCGCCGCAGGCACCAGTGTCGCGGTGGTCAATCCCGGCACGCACCAGGTGGTCAGGCAGATCAGCGTGTCCGCGGGCCCGGTGAGCTCGGTGGCGGTCGCTCCCGACGGCAGCAAGCTCTACGCCAGCACCGGCTCCTTTCACCTGATCACCTATAACCCGGCCACCGGCGCGCAGCTAGGGTCCTCCGCCATCGCCGAGCTCACCACCACCGCGGCCAACCTGGTCGCCACCTCCGGCGGGGTCTGGGGTACCACCGGAGTGGGCATGACCGAGTCGGCCTGGTTCGCCCCCGCCGGGGACCTGACCCGCATGACCAGGATCGGCATCGGAGCCGGGCCGGCCTCAGTTCGGTCCCCACCTTCAGCGGCGGCACCGTCTGGATCGGCGGCTCGCACACGCTGGCGTGCGCGAACCCGGTGACCGGACAGGTGCTGGCGAGCGCCACCATCCCCACCGACAGCGGCGCGGTGGAGTACTTCGGCAGCGTCACGGTCACGGCCGGCCGCGCCTACGCCTACTACCTGAACCTGCGGGCTCAGCAGTCCGGCGTGGCCACCCTCACCCCGCCCGCCGCCTGCTCAGGCTGAATCCGTCAGAGCTGAACCGGGTCACGCCCGGGAACCTTGCGCGAGCCGGACCCTGCCCGCTCCCGCGAGGTTCCCGGGCGTCGTGCGTTCCCCGTCTTCGTACTATCTGCCGGAAATGCTTGTGAGGTGTGACGACGACGTACCCGGGACTATCGGCCTGGGTCGTTCCCTGCTCATGTCAGATAGTTTGCCCGTGACGGAGATGATCCTTATAATTACAGAATGTGACTACACCCAAAGGGTGCAGCTCACAACGGAGGACATCATGCGCAAGATAATCGCCGCCCCATCGTCGCCGGTCTCATCGGAATGGCCGCCCTCGCCGCCCCCCTAGCCGCCCACGCCGCGACCTCGTCCGACCCGACCACTACGGCCACGTTCGCGATCAGCGGCGGAGACCTCACCATCAGCGCGCAGGCAGACGGCGGCACCATGGACAACACCACGGGCGTGGCGGCCATGGGCACCTCCGATGAAAGCGGCGTCGGCGGGGTCACCTGGGACCCGACCCTCGACGTGGCCCTGCCCGCCCAGGTCGTCGCAGGCACCTACTCAGGGACCATCACCCATTCTGTCGCCTAACCGACCACAGCCGGCCCCCGGGGACCACGCCGCACCCGCGGCCCCCGGGGCTGACGCATGTTCACTGCCGATCCACATGTCCATCAATCGTCCGGGGGGACACCATGATTTTTCGCCGCCTGCGCCTTGTCCTGGCGCTTTTGTTCCTGGTGCTGGCCGCGTTGGGCGCCAGCCAGGGCCTCAGCCAGGCGGCCATGGCCGCCGCGCCTGCCCCGCAGGGACAACTCGGCATCAAGCTGCTCCAGGTGCCCGCCAGCGAGGCCAATGACCCCCGGGCCCTGGAGTACATCATCGACCGGCTGGCCCCGGGCACGGTGATCCACCGGAAGTTCTCGGTCGCCAACCTGGGCAGCACGCCCCTGCACGTCAGCGTCTACCCGGCCGCCGCCACGATCTCCAACGGCACCTTCCAGTTCGCCGGCGGCCACACCCAGAACGACATGACCACCTGGGTCTCGATCAGCCGGGGCACCCTGACCATCGCCCCGCACCGCAACGCCACCCTGACGGCCACCGTGGCGGTGCCCCGCACCGCGCCCTCCGGCTCGCAGTACGGTGTCATCTGGGCGCAGGTGTCAAGCAGCGGCTCAGGGAACGTCAAGCTGGTCAGCCGCGTCGGCATCCGCCTCTACCTGTCGATCGGCGCCGGCGGCGCCCCGCCCGCCAACTTCACCCTGGGCACCCCGACCGCCAGCCGCGCCTCCGCCGGCGCTCCCGTCATCCACGTACCCGTGCACAACACCGGCGGCCTCGCCCTCGACGTCAAGGGAACGATCCGGCTGACCGGCGGCCCGGGCGGCGTCACCGCCGGTCCGTTCTCCGCATCGACGATCGTCACCATCGCCCCGGGCCAGTCCGCGCCGGACACCTTCAAGCTCAGCTCAAGCCTGCCGAATGGCCCCTGGCAAGCCACGTTCACCATGGTCAGCGGCCTGCTCACCAAGACAGTCAAGGCCACCCTCGACTTCAGCGGGGTGACCACTACCGCCGCCACCACCCGTAATTCGTTCCCCGTCGTCCCCGTCGCCGGGGGCGTCGCCGCGGTCATCCTCGCTATCGTGGCCCTGTTCGTCACCCGGTCCCGGCGCAACACCCGGGCCAGGACTAGCTAAGACCCAGCCCGCAGCCTAACCGCCGGGTCCGTCCGTTACCCGTTCCTCAGGTGGCGGCGGACCTGGCGGCGTTCCGTCCCCGAAGGGCCGGCCGCCGAGTTCCTCGCGCCGGTGCGGTTCGAGCCAGCCGGAAAGGTCGGGTCCGGCCGGGACGATCTGGGACGGGTTCAGGTTGGTGTGCACCCGGTAGTAGTGCTGCTTGGTCTGCGCGAAGTCGATCGTGTCGCCGAAGCCGGGCGTCTGGTACAGGTCGCGCGCATACGCCCAGAGCACAGGCATCTCGGTGAGCTTGCTGCGGTTGCACTTGAAGTGGCCGTGGTACACCGCGTCGAACCGGACCAGCGTGGGCCAGAGCCTGATATCGGCTTCCGTGATCGTGTCGCCCGCCAGGTAACGCCGGGTGGCTAGCCGGTCGGACAGCCAGTCGAGCCGGCCGAACAACTGGCCGTAGGCTTGTTCGTAGGCTGCCTGCGTGGTCGCGAACCCGCACCGGTACACGCCGTTGTTCAGGTCGTGGTAGACGAGGTCGCTGACCTCCTCGATCTCCTCCCGCAGCTTCTCCGGGTACAGGTCAGGCGCGCCTGGCCGGTGAAACGCCGCCCACTCGTGTTCCAGGTCCAGGGTGATCTGCCGGAAGTCGGCGGTCACCACCGCCCCCGAAGAGATCTCCACGATGGCCGGGACGGTGACCCCCCGGTCGTAACCGGGTACCGCCTTCTCGTAGGCCTGTCGCAGCCAGTGGATGCCGAGGACCGGGTCAACCTCACCCGGGTCGAGATCGAACGTCCAGCTCCGCCAGTCGTGTTCGGGCCCGCAGAGGCCCATGGACAGGGCCGGCTCAAGCCCGAGCAGTCGCCGGACGATCATCGTGCGGTTCGCCCAGGGGCAGGCCCGCGCCACCGCCAGCCGGTACCGGCCGGCCTCCGCCCGGAAGCTGCCGTCCCGCCCGTCGGCCGTGATCCGCCCGTCCAGGTACTTGGTGTCGCGAACAAACTCTCCCGTATCGCCCATCGTACCGACGCTACCTCATGGCCCCATTTTCAAATACCCGCCCGCTCCGCGCCAACGACCGCGGCGCTCCCCAACACGGACCCACGCACCCACGAGGCCCACGGGCCACACAAGAATCACTCCAAATTGTATAGTTGTGGCAATCTACACAATCTATTGTGTAGGTTGCCACAACCAAGACAATTCAAGTGGCGCGCTGGCGCTGGCGGAGGATGGCGCTGGCGCTGGCGGAGGCCTCTTTAGCGGATGCCGTCCCAGCGGGCCCGCTCGTCGCCGGCCGGGTCGTCGCTAACCTCGACACGCTCAGTAAGAAGGCCGGTGCTGCGGCGGTCAAGGTCATACGGCGCCCAGCCCGGATCCCCGCCGGTGATAAACCGGACCCATACCCGGTGCACCTGGTCCGCGATCGACCGTGAGGGTGCCTCGCCGAGACGCGGCCCCAGCTCCGCCAGCGAGATGGTGCCGAACACGAACGGGATCTCCACCCCGTGGCACGCTCCGAGCCGGTGGTTGTCGGCCGGCTCCGGCCGGTCGAACCGGTACATCCAGGTGCCGGCCGCACCGGCGCCTGCCCGGGCCTCGGCCACCCGGATGGCCGGGATGCGGAAGAACCAGTCGCTGATGACCGCGGCCACCAGGTCACCCGCACTGGCGTCCGGCCGGTTGCCGCGGTAGACGGCAAGGTCGTCTTCGGAGAGCCCGTACGCGCCCGCGACCGCGCCGAGGGTCGCGTCGTCGATCAGGTCGATGCTGGCCGCCGCGACCAGGAACAGCCGGGCCTCGTCCCGGTTCGATCCGATCAGCAGCGGGACGCCGCCGCCCCGGCCCGCGGCCAGGGCCGTGATCGGCGCGACCGGCAGCACCGAGCCGTCGACGACCGGCGCGAACGGCAGCAAGCTCAGCGCGAGCTGCCCCCACCTGTCCGGGTCGGGGTTGGTCTGCACCTCCACGACCAGGTCCGAGGCGGTCCGCACGAGCGTACCCAGCGGAACGGCCTTGATCGATTCCCGGTCCGGGGGCACGTCGAGCGCGGCCGCGAGGTAGCCGCCCACCATGGCGGCCTGGTCCAGGGCCAGGGTGTGGGCGGCGGCCCCGCTCTGTGCGATGGCCTGGGCGAACAGGCCTTCGGCCAGTGGCATCGACAGCAGCGTGGTCACGCTCATGGCCCCGGCCGATTCACCCGCGACGGTGACGCGGGCCGGATCCCCCCCGAACGCGGCGATGTTACCCTGCACCCACCGCAAGGCGGCCAGCTGATCGAGCAGGCCGAGGTTGGCGATGCCGTCGTCGAGGGAAAGGAAGCCCTCGGCGGCCAGCCGGTAGTTGATGGTCACGCAGACGATGCCGTCGCGGGCGAACGCGGCGCCGTTGTACTCGGCGACCGAGGAGGAGCCGTTCATGAACGAGCCGCCGTGGATCCAGACCAGCACGGGAAGCCCGCTGGCGCCGGGGTCGGGGGTCCACACGTTGAGGTTCAGGCAATCGTCCCCCAGGATCACCACCTCGGGGAACAACGGCACGTACTGCGGCGGGTAGTCGCCCTTGGGTGCGGTCGGCCCGAACGCCGTCGCGTCACGTTCGCCCGCCCAGGGCTGGACCGACTGCGGTGCCCGCATCCGGTTCGGGCCGAACGGCGCCGCGGCGTACGGAATGCCGAGAAACGCGGCCGTTCCCGAGTCGGCCCGGCCGCGGACGGCTCCGTCACTGAGCTGGACCACCGGGTGCTGCGCCGTCTCGCTCATGCGTCTCTCCGTACCCTGGTGTCTCACGATGATACTGGCGCAACAAGTTAGGGTAGCCTAAGCTAACATTATACCGGCCCGGACACAGCACTCCGCGACGATCACGAGGAAAGGTTAGATGACGAACCGAAGGACAGCGGACTCCGGGGTGGGCTGGGCATTCGTCGCCATGGACCCGGGCGCGGCCTCGTGATGCGATGGCGGCGCCCGCTCGCGGCCGTCATCGCCTGCGGCGCCCTGGGGGCCGGGGTGCTCAGCGGCTGCTCGGGGTCCGATCCGTCGAAGGTGTCGATTACCGTGTACAGCGGCCAGCACGAGCAGACCACCAACGGGCTCGCGGCCGCGTTTGAGAAGCAGACCGGGATTACCGTCAACGTCCGCAACGCCGACGAAGGCACGCTGGCCAACTTCATCGCGCTGGAGGGGTCGCACTCACCGGCTGACGTCTTCTACACGGAGAACTCGCCTCCCCTGGAGTACCTGCAGGAAAAGGGCCTGCTGTCCCCGGTCAGCCCGAGCACGCTGGCCAGCGCCACGGCCAGGTACAACTCCCCGGGCGGGGACTGGGTGGGAGTGTCGGCGCGGGTCAGCGTGCTGGTCTACAACCCGGCGCTGATCGGCAAGGGCCAGCTGCCCGCCACCGTGCTGCAGCTCGCCGACCCGAAATACAAAGGCAAGCTCGCCCTCGCCGCCAGCGAGACGGACTTCCAGCCGATCGTCACCTCGGTCACCAAGACCTACGGTCAGGCAGCCGCGCTGAGCTGGCTGGAAGGCATCAAGTCCAACGCCTCGAGCCACAGCGTCCCCGACAACGAGACGCTGGTGGATGACGTGAACCGGGGTCAGGTCGCCTTCGGCCTTATCAACGAGTACTACTGGTACCGGCTCAGGGCCGAGATCGGCGTGTCGGCGATGCACTCGCAGATCGCCTACTTCGCTCCGCGCGACCCCGGCTATGTCATCGACGTGTCCGGCGCGGCCGTGCTGAAATCAAGCAAGCACCAGGCCGCCGCGCAGAAGTTCCTCGCTTTCCTGGTCAGCCAGCCGGGGCAGGAGATTATCGCGCGGGCGTCCGGGAACGAACAAAGCTATGAGTACCCGCTTGGGTCCGGGGTGACCACATCGGCGCCGGAGACGCCGTTCAGCCAGCTTCAGCCCAACGCGATCACGATCGCCGACCTCGGCGACGGCTCAGCGGCGATCGCCCTGCTGCACCAGGCGGGCCTGCTGTGAGCCGCCAGGCCGGGGTGCCTGGCTGATGGCCGCGGGGACACTGGCCGGCCGCCGGGACGAGCGCGACGACCAGACCGCGCGGGCACCCGCACGCGCCCGCCGTCCGGTGCTGCTGCTCGCGATCAGCTCCGCCGTGGCCGCGGTCCTCGCGGTCCCGCTGGTGTTCCTGCTGGTCGAGGCCCAGGGGGCCGGCGTCGCTCAAGTGTCGCACCTGATCTTCCGCGCCCTGACCGCCTCGCTGCTGTGGAACACGGTCCGGCTCACCGTCGTGGTCACCGCCGCCTGCGCGGTGATCGGAACCGCGGCCGCCTGGTGCGTGGAGCGGACCGACCTGCCGGGCCGCCGGGTGTGGGCCGTACTCGTCGTCGTGCCGCTCGCCATCCCCGACTTCGTGGTGAGTTTCGGCTGGCACTCGCTGTGGAGCTGGGCGCACGGCTTCACCGGGGCGGCCCTGGTGCTGACCCTGGCCGTGTACCCGCTGGTGTACCTGCCGGTGGCGGCCAGCCTGCGCGGCGCGGACCCCGGGCAGGAAGAGGTGGCCAGGAGCCTGGGCTGCGGGCGCCTGCGCACCTTCGCCCGGATCACTCTCGGCCAGGCCAAGGGCGCCATCGGCGGCGGCTGCCTGCTGGTCGCGCTGGTCCTGCTGGCCGAGTACGGAGCGTTCGAGATCCTCGGCTACCAGACGTTCACGACCGAGATCTTCACCGAGTTCAACGGGTACAGCATCGCCACCTCCTGCGCGCTGTCCCTGGTCCTGGTGGTGATGAGCCTGCTCGTGCTGGCCGGCGAGGGCGTCCTGTCCGGCCGCAGCGGCCGGGCTCAGGTCAGCCGGTCCGGTCCGATGGCCCAGCGGGTCAACCCGCCCAAGCAGCTCGGCTGGACCCGCTGGCCCGTGCTGGCCCTGTTCGCGGCGCTGATCCTGCTCGCGCTTGGCGTTCCCGTCGGGTCGGCCGTGTACTGGATGGCGGACGGCCGGCCCGACGGGCTCACCGGAGGGTCTAACGTGTCGCTGCTTGACGCGGCCGGCCACACCGCCATGTACGGCGGGGCCGCCGCGGCGCTGGCCACGGCGCTGGCTTTTCCCGTGGCCCTGCTGGCCGTCCGGCATCACGGCCGGGTCAGGCAGCTGCTCGAGCGCAGCACCTACCTGGTCCTGGGCATGCCCGGGGTGGTCATCGCCTTCGCCCTGTCCTACTTCACCGAACGCTACGCGGCGGGATTCGGCTACGGGACATCGATGCTGCTCGTGGTCTGCTACGCGATCATGTTCTTCCCGCTGGCGCTGGTCGGGGTCAAGGCCTCGCTGGCCCGGGCGCCGGCCGGTCTTGACGACGTGGCCAGGTCGCTGGGTCAGAGCCGTCTGGCGGTGCTGTTCCGGGTCACCATGCGACTGGCCGGCCCCGGCCTGATAGCCGCGTTCTGCCTGGTGTTCCTGTCAGTGGTCACCGAGCTCACCGCCACGCTGCTGCTGATCCCGACCGGGGCGCAGACGCTGGCCACGCAGTTCTGGGCCTACGAGACTAACCTGTCCTATAGTCAGGCCGCGCCGTTCGCGCTGGTGATGATCATCGTCGCGGCCGTGCCGAGTTATGTCCTGGGCCGGTTTTTCCAGCATCCGGCTCAAGCGCGAGGATAAGAGCATGCGGCAACTGGCGGTCAACGGCCTGCGCAAGGCCTTCGGTACCCACCCGGTCCTGACCGGGGTGGACCTGGAGGTACCGGCCGGATCCCTGACGGCGATTCTCGGCCCGTCCGGCAGCGGGAAGACCACGTTGCTGCGGCTGATGGCGGGCTTTGACCGCGCGGACACAGGCACGATCATGATCGGTGACACCCTGGTCGACGGCCCGGGCGTGCACCTGGCGCCGGAGCGGCGCCGGATCGGTTACGTCCCGCAGGAAGGCGGCTTGTTCCCGCACCTGACCATCGCGGCCAATGTCGGTTTCGGCCTCCCCGCGAGGGAACGTCGCGGCGGCAAGGTCGCCGACCTGCTCGATACGGTGGGCCTAAGCGGCCTGGGCAAACGCTATCCCCACCAGCTGTCAGGCGGCCAGCAGCAGCGGGTCGCACTGGCCCGGGCGCTGGCGATCGAGCCGGCCGTGGTCCTGCTCGACGAGCCGTTCGCCTCGCTCGACGCGCACCTGCGGGCCAGTGTCCGCGCCGATGTCCAGGAGATCTTCCACCGGGCCGGCACCACGGCCGTGCTGGTCACCCACGACCAGGACGAGGCGCTGTCGGTCGCCGACCGGGTGGCGGCCCTGCGGGACGGGAAGATCGCGCAGTACGCGACACCAGAAGACCTGTACTGCCGGCCCGCCGATCCCGAGCTGGCCCGCTTTATCGGGGATGCGAACCTGGTCGAGGGCATCCTCGACCACGGTGTGGTGAAGACGCTCCTCGGCAACCTCCCGCTCGATCCCGCCGCCCCCCTGTCCGGCCGGGCGGGGCAGGTGACGGTCCTGATCCGGCCGGAACAGATCAATATCGAGCCGAACGATGACGGGCTATCCGGCCGCGTATCAGCGTGCGGCTATCACGGCCATGACGCCGTGCTGAGCGTCCAGCCCGTGAACGAGGTCGACGGCCCGACGATCGTGGTGCGGATGGCCGGCGGTTCTCAGCTGCCGGTGGGCTCGCTGGTGACCCTGCGCGCCCGCGGCCCGGTCTTCGCCTGGCCGACAGACTAACGGGGGGTTGCTATGGTGTCCCGGGCTCGCCTGATGGTTCGCGTGAGCGGTCTGCTGACCGGCTCGGTGCTGACCGTCCTGGCCCTTACCGCTCCGCCGGCCAGCGCCGCGTCCGGCGCCGCGCGCCCGGCCTCTGCCGCCGGGCCCGGCCGGCGTCGGCGCGAAGGAGGCCGCGGTCGAGAACGCGGCCACCGGCCGGCTGCTGTGGAGCCGCGAGGCCAACACCGAACGCCCGATGGCCAGCATCACCAAGGTGATGACCGCCTTCGTGGTGATCAGCGAGGGTCACCTGAACCGGAAAATCACCATCCCGTCCGCCGTGGTCGGGTACGTGCGCACGTACGACGCCAGCAACGCCGGGCTGCGGCCGGGGGACACGCTGACCGTCGGCCAGCTGCTCTACGCGCTGCTGCTGCCGTCCGGCGCCGATGCCGCCTACGCCCTGGCCCAGGCCTACGGTCCGGGTACCGGGAGGTTCATCGCGAAGATGAACGCCGTGGCCCGGCTGCTCGGCATGACCCGGACGCACTTCAGCACCTTCGACGGGCTGCCCTGGCCGACCCCGTACTCGAACTACTCCACCGCCGCGAACCTGCTCACCCTGGGCCGGGTCGCGATGAGGTCCGCGGTGTTCCGTTCGGTCGTGAACCAGCGCAGCTACCGGCTCGGCGCCGGATCCGGCCACCATGCCTACCTGTGGCGGAACCTCAACCCGCTGCTCGGCCACTACCCGGGCGTGATCGGCATCAAGCCCGGCTACACCGGGGCCGCCGGGCAGTGCCTGCTTTTCGAGGCCACCAGGAACGGCTACTCGGTCATCGGCGTCACACTCGACAGCCCAGGTTCCATCACCGCCGTCAACCGTTCCGACGCCACCCGCATCCTGAATTGGGCCTTCACGGCCCGCCCGCGGCGCGGCTAGGCTGGGCCGCCGGTCCCGGCCGGCTGGTCCTCCCATAAGGTCAAGGTCATGGCCGACTTCTTTACCTACGCCGTGGACCGGCGGCTCTTTGTGTTCTTGCTTCCCTTCGGCCTGAATCCGGCCCGGGACGGCGTCACCCTCACCGACGACGGGACCTTCCTGGCCAGGTTTGGCTATCTCCGGCTCGAGACACCGCTCGCCAACATCAGCGAGGCGCACGTCACCCGCGACTACCGCTGGTGGACCGCGGCGGGCGTGCGGATGTCACTCGCCGACCGGGGTCTGACCTTCGGCACCAACTCAACCGCGGGTGTCTGCGTCCACTTCCGTGTGCCCGTGCCCTCACCGCTGCGACGTAAGGGGCACCCGGCCCTCACCGTCACCGTCGCCGACGTCGACGGCCTGTCCGCCCGCCTCCAGCCCGCCGCCAGTCCCACCGCCGGTTTATAAGCGTTTCCAAGGTCCTTCGGACGTCCGCGATCACGCCACGCCTCGATCTCACCTCAGGCAGTGGCGCCCGGGGCGGGTTCCAGGCCAGGTCAGCATGACACCGGCCAGGCCAGCGCGGCGACGCCGAGGCCGGGCGCGTCCGTCAGCGTCCCCCGCCAGCAGGCCGGCCTTCAGGGACCGTACCCCCGCCAGACCACGGCCGGCCCCGACCGGCCCGATGTTCCACTGGGCCTGCCCTGACCGGCCCGATGTTCCACTGGGCCTGCTGGCAGCTCGTCACACTGGCCCCACGAGCCGCGGCGTCCCCTGCAGGCCCATGGCTCCGCGGCCAGAGGCTGACGCCGCCCGCCGCCAACGACGGATCCGGGCACATCTCGAACCAGGCCATAGTTTCGCGCCGGAGCCGCTGAATCGGGCGGATTTTCATGATCGCGAAAGGTTGTACCCCGTAGATGGGATAAAAGTCTTCGTGATCACGGGGCGGGGCGCCTGCCTGACCAGGCACGGCATACACCCCGCATCACCACCCCCAGCAGCAGCCGCCGCACCAACATCAAGACCGCGGTGGACCCGCGTTCAGCGGCCTATCCAGCGAACCCCCATACACCCGATCCACCATTAAGCCTGAATCTACGCAAAACCCGGCCAGCACCCCGAGAACGGGCGGCAGGCGGGGCCGCCGGACCACAGCGGCCAGCGGACACCATGGAACGGGACCGCCGGCCCTGACCGCCAGCGTCGTCAGCTCACCGCCACCATGATGGCCCGCCCAGCCCGGATACCCGCCCCGCGCGGATGCCTCGGAAATGGCCGTGGCAGGAAAGGTGGGGTATTCGTCATTGGTGCCATGAGCGGGCCTGGGCAGACTGGGTTATATGCGTACGGTCCTGGTCGTCCTGTTTGACGGGGTGCAGGCCCTTGACGTTTCCGCTCCGATCGAGGATGTTCGAGTCATCAACGCTGAGATACGGCACCAGGCCAGGCCCGCGTACGAGTTCCTGGCCGCGATCCTCGGCGGGCACTGGTGCGGGCCTCTAGCGGCTGCGCCTCGCGCCCGATAGCGACCTGCGCCAGATAGGGCCGCCGGACCGGGGCGCCGGAGACGGCCCGGAGATGCTGATCGTCCCCGGCGGAGCGGGCTCCCGGCACGCGGACCCGGACCTCGTCGCCTGGCTGCGAACCCACGGCCGGCGCGCCCAAGCGCCGGTCTCCGTCGTCACCGGCGTGTTCGTGCTCGCCGAGGCCGGATTGCTCGACGGCCGCAAGGTGACGACCCACTGGGCCTACTGTGCCGCGCTGGCCGCCCGGTTTCCCGCTCCTGCTGGTTGACCCGGAGCCGATCTTCGTCCGGGACGGCCACGTCGCCACCTCGGCCGGAGTGACTGCCGGAATCGATCTCGCTCTGGCGCTGGTGGAAGAAGACCTCGGCCGGGAGGCAGCCCTTGATATCGCCAGGCACCTGGTGGTGTTCCTACGGCGGCCGGGCCAGCCAGGCTCAGTTCAGCGCCCAGCTCGCCGGCGCAGCTGGCGCACCGGCGAGCCGCTCCGCGACGTGCAGCAGTGGATCGCCGAGCACCCGGCCGCGGATCTCTCGCGTCGCGCCGCTCTGGCCAGTCAGGCCAGCCTGTCTCCGCGTCAGTTCGCCCGCGCGTTCGCGGCCGAGGTGGGCGTGACGCCAGGGCGCTATGTCGACCGGGTCCGGCTCGAGACGGCCAGGCGAAGGCTGGAGGACACCGCGGACGGAGTCGCGGAGACGGCCCGCGGCTGCGGGTACGGCACCGCCGAGGCCATGCGACGCGCGTTTATCCGCGCCCTTGGCGTCAGCCCGGGGGAGTACCGCCGCACGTTTTAACCCGGCGCCCATCCAGGAAGAAACGAAGGAGCCCCATGCAGATCGCCATCTTGCTCTTTGACCATTTCACCTCACTCGACGCCGTCGGCCCCTACCAGGTGCTCGAGCGGACTCCCCGGTGCGGACGTGGTCTTCGTGGCCGAACGTCCCGGGCCGGTCAGGGACGAGAAAGGCAGCCTGATCCTGACTGCCCAGGGCGGCCTCCCGGACGTGCCGCATCCAGACATCGTGGTCGTGCCCGGCGGTCCCGGCCAGCACGAGCAGATGCGGGACGGCGCGGTCCACCAGTGGCTCCGCTCTGCCGATCAGGACAGCACCTGGACCACCTCGGTCTGCACGGGCTCGCTCATCCTGGCGGCGGCCGGGCTGCTTGCCGGCCGCCGCGCCACGTCCCACTGGCTGGCCCTGGACGAGCTCGGCCGGCTGGGTGCGAACCCAGCCGCCGAGCGGGTGGTGTTCGACGGCAAGTACGTGACCGCGGCGGGCGTGTCGGCCGGCATCGCATGGGGTTGGCGCTGGCCGGGCGGATCGCCGGCGACGAGGTGGCCCAGGCCATCCAGCTCATGATCGAGTACGACCCCCAGCCTCCTTACGACGCAGGCTCCCCGGACCGGGCGCCCGCCCAGCTGGCCGCCCGCCTGCGATCCCAGAGCCGTTTCGTCCTCACCGGCCGCCCCCGTGACGGCGAGCGCAGGTCAGGGCGCTACAGCGCGGCGAACACGCCCTCGCGTCGTTCGTAGTCGTACCGGTAGATTTCGTGGCCGTCGAGGTACGCCCGCTCCGCCCGGCTCATCACGTCCAGCGGATCACCGGACCAGACCACCACGTCGGCATCCTTACCCGGGGCCAGCGACCCGATCCGGTCGGCGCAGCCGATGATCCGGGCCGGGTGGATCGTCACCGCGCGCAGCGCGGTCACCGGGTCCAGTCCCTCCTTGACCGCCAGGGTGGCCTGGTGGATCAGGAAGTGGATCGGGACCACCGGGTGGTCGGTGGTGATGGCGATCGTCACGCCCGCCGCGGCGAGCCGGCCGGGGTTGGCCAGCGACCGGTTCCGCAGCTCCACCTTGGACCGGCTGGTGAACAGCGGCCCGATGATCACCGGGATGGAGGCGGCGGCGATCTGATCGGCGAGCAGGTACGCCTCGGTGCCGTGATCGATCACCAGGTCATAGCCGAACTCCCTGGCGATCCGCATCGCGGTCGCGATATCGTCCGCGCGGTGGCAGTGCTGCCGCCAGGGGATCTCCCGCCGCAGCACCCGGCCCAGGGCTTCCAGTTTGAGGTCGCGTTCCACCACGGGCCGTTCTGAGTCATGGCTTCTTTCCGCCGCGTCCAGCTTCGCCTGGTAGTTCACCGCCTCGACGAATGCCCCGCGGATCACCGCGGCGGTGCCCAGGCGGGTCGACGGGGTCTCGTTCCGCTCCCCGTAGACCCGCTTGGGGTTCTCGCCGAGCGCGGACTTCAGGCCGGCCGGCTCGCGGAGCACCATCTCATCCACCGTCCGGCCCCAGCATTTGATGGCGACGGTCTGGCCGCCGATCGGGTTGGCCGAGCCGGGGTTGACGTTGACCGCGAGCACGCCGCCGGTGATGGCGTCACGGAAGCCGAGGTCGGCCGGATTGATCGCGTCCAGCGCGCGGACCTGGGCGGTGACCGGATTGGTGCGCTCGTTGGTGTCCTGGCCGGCCCAGCCTTCTGCCTCCTCGGACACCCCGGCGTGGGCGTGCGCGTCGATAAAGCCGGGCAGCACCCATTTCCCGGCGGCGTCCACCACGTCGGCCCCGTCGGGCACCCGGAAGCCGGGACCCTCGATGGCCGCGATCTTGCCGTCCCGCAGCACCAGGGTTCCGCCTTCGACCGGGTCGCCTTCGATCGGGACGACCCGCCCTCCGACGATCGCCGTGTCCCTGCTTGTCTGTGTCACGCTTCGCCTTCCGGGAACTCAGGAGCCGAGGAAGAACTCCGTCAGTACGGGCCCGATCACCTCGGGCGGGACGTTGTGATCCTGGCCGTCGACCATCACCAGCCGCGCGCCCGGTGTCGCCGCGGCCGTGGCCTCGACGGTCTGCTTGAACCAGCCAGGGCTCCTGGCGCCGCCGAGGATGAGCACCGGTACGGTGATCTGCGTCAGCTCAGCCGCCGGGATCCCCTGGTCACCGCAGACGGCGAGGTCGTAAGGCAGCGTGTGGGCCAGCCGTTCGAGACCGGCCCAGGTGGGGAAGCGCTCCATCATCGCGACCATCCCGGCGGGCGCCCGGACCACCTCGGTCATCCAGAACCTGACGGCCGCGGACCGCTGCCCGGAGGACACCATGGCCCTGATGCACCCGGCCTGGTCCGCGGCGAACTCCCGGGTACCGCGGATCATGTACGGCGGCTCGTAGGCCGCGACCGCGGCGAACGGCATGCCCCGCGCGGCGGCTCGCAGCGCCAGCGCGGCCCCCGAGGAGTGGCCGTACGCCAGTACGCCGCCCTCACCGCACGCCTCGACCACGGCGGCGAGATCCTCGATCTCGCGATCGGGGGAGTAGGGCGGGGTGTCACCGCTATCGCCCCGGCCGCGCCGGTCGTAGGTGTAGACGGTGAACTGGCTGGTCAGTCCGGCGGGCGGGACGAACGTCCGGCGGTCGCAGAACGCGCCGACCACCACGACAAGCGGCGGCCCTTGGCCTGCCCGGTCGTAGGCGATGGCGGTGCCGTCCGCGGACTTGGTGATGTTCATCAGTCACCCCCAGGGCTGGACGCCGTCACGGGCGGGAACGGCTGGCGGGCCCGGATTTCTCGCTGCGATGCCGGTTAACCTTTGCTGATCGCGGCGACCTCGTCCGGGCTCAGCTCGACCGCCGCCGCGGCGATGTTCTGTTCCGCGTGCCCCGGCGAGCCGGTGCCCGGGATGGGGAGGATCTGAGGGGAGCTGGCCAGCAGCCAGGCCAGCACCACCTGATGGGTGCTGATGCCGTGCCGCTCGGCCGCCTGGGCCACCGCGGGGTTCCTGTCCGCCTCCTGTACCGGCGCCCACGGCAGGAACGTCAGTTGCTCCTGCTCACACAGGTCGATCATCGATTCGGACTGGCGGTCGGTGACGTTGTACCTGTTCTGCACCGAGACGATCGGGACGATCTGCTGGGCCTCGCGCAGCTGTTCTTCTGTCACGTTGGAGATGCCGATGTGCCGGATCTTGCCCTCGGCCTTGAGTTCGGCCACGGCGCCGACCGACTCGGCCAGCGGCACCGCCGGGTCGGGGCGGTGGAATTGATAGAGCGGAATCTGGTCGAGCCTGAGCCTGCGCAGGCTGCCCTCGCACGCTGCCCGCAGGTGCTCCGGACGCCCGTCGGCGTCCCAGCGGTTCGGGCCCGGCCGGACCAGTCCGCCCTTGGTCGCGATCACCAGGTCATCCGGGTAGGGAAACAGCGCTTCGGCGATGAGGGTCTCGCTGACCTCGGGTCCGTAGGAGTCGGCGGTGTCGATGAAGTTGACGCCAAGTTCCACGATCCGCCTGAGCGTCGCGATGGCCTGATCCCGGCTGGACGGTTCGCCCCAGATGCCGGACCCGGTGATCCTCATCGCGCCGAACCCCAGGCGGTTGACGGTCAGGTCGCCACCGATGTCGATGGTCCCGGCCGCCGCGGCGGTTGGCTGCGCGTTCACGCGGCACCTCCTGCTTGTCGTTAGCGCAAGCCTCTCATGATGCCTGCGGCTGCCCTGCGCTGGGGGACACGGGACTAGCCGGAACCGGGGCCTTCGGGTGCATCTTCTTGCAGGGCTTGCTCTTCGCGTGCTTGCTCTTCGCAGGCGGGGTTTTCTTTGCGGGCGGCCCCGTGCATACGGTCACGCTGGCTTTGAAGTGCCGCGGCAGGGCCAGTGCCCGCGGCTGCTTGAACGAGGTCAGGTGCTTCATGATTTTTACCGACATAACGTCGGCCGAGTCAACCCGGCCGCCTTTTGGCACGCACCATAGCGCGATGGTGTATTTCCCTGGCATGGTCTTACCCATGACCATGATCAGAAGGTTGCCGCCGTGACCCATGCTGACCGGATAAGTCAGCATTTTTGACGCTACCACCGCGAGGTCATGCCGTTGCGAGCAGCTAGCCCTGATCGCGAGCTTGCCGTTTCCCTGATAGGTCCATGCCGTCTCGACCTTGAGCGTCGCGCGGTCATTCACCGCCGCTCTCGATGCCTTATCCTGCGCCTGTGCGGGCGCGGTGGCCAGCCATACCGACGTGCCCGCCACCAGTGCGGTGACGGCCGTAGCGAGCGTGCGATTCATGGTATTCCCCTCTGGCGGTCAGGTCTTTATACGGCCACCAGGCTGGCACAATGCTGGCCCATTGTCCGGGAGGCCACGCGGTTATCCCGCCGTGTCGCCGATGATCAGGCGCTTATCTTGGTCCTGGCCATGGCCAATTTGACCGCTTTTGACAGGCTCTGGATATCGTAGGCGCCGTAATGCCGCATGCCATTGACAAAGAACGAGGGAGTCCCCGACACATTGGACAGGTCGGCGGATTCCACGTCCTCGCTGACGTGCGCGGCGCCCGCGTGCTTGCGCAGGTCGGCGGCGAACTGGCCGGTGTCCAGGCCGAGCGCGGCCGCGTGCCCTAGCAGGTCGCGGGGGCGCAGGGCGTCCTGGTGGTCGAAGAGCCGGTCGTGCATCTCCCAGAACTTGCCCTGCCGCCCGGCTGCCTCGGCGGCCTCGGCCGCGAGCTGCGCTTCTGGGTGGACGTCGGGCAGCGGCAGGTGCCGCCACACGTACCGGACGTCGCCGAAATCACGCAGCAGCTCCCGGACGGCCGGCTCGGCCTGGCCGCAGTAGGGGCACTCGAAATCCCCGTACTCGACCACGGTGACCTTGGACTTCTCCGGGCCGCGGATGTGGTCACGGCCGGGATCGACCGGCACCATCAGGTCGGTGACGGCCTCGGCCACGCCCAGCAGCGCGCGCAGCCGGGCCCGGATCGGCAGCCGGTTCACCAGCCGGAAGACGATCCAGGTCAGGCCGGTCGCGGCGACCGCTACCGACAAGATGCCCAGCTTGGCCTCGGCCAGCTCGGTGCCGCTGAGGGCCAGCGAGGCGATCAGCAGGGACACGGTGAAGCCGATCCCGGCGACCGCCCCCGCCCCCGTCACCGCGCCCCAGCCCACCGGCGGCGTGATCCGCCCGTGGCTGAGCCGGGCCACCAGCCAGGCGCAGCCGGCCGTGCCCGCCGGCTTGCCCACCAGGTAACCGACCATGATGCCGAGCGTGACCGGCGAGGTGTAGGCGCGGGCCAGGAACCCGCCGTTCAGCACGATCCCCGCGTTGGCCAGCGCGAACAGCGGCACGATGAGGTAGCTGCTCCACGGGTGGAACAGCTGCGCGATCCGGTCGTTCGGCGAGATCGCGGTCCGCACCACCTCCTGCGCGGAGGCCGCGAGCTCGGCGGTGGGCTGCTCGCGGAACAGCCGGAACGCCTCCGATGCTTGCTCCAGCGAGGCCCGGGTCGCCGAGTAGGCGTAGGTCAGCAGGCCAAGGATCAGCCCCACCACGATCGGGTCGACGCCGGATTTGTAGAACGCCACCCAGGCGGCGATCCCGATCACCAGGTACGCGGGCCCGTACCGGACGCCGCGGGCCCGGATGACCAGCACGACGACGAGGAACCCCAGCCCGGCCAGCAGCGGCACCAGCTGGATCCGCCCGCTGTACGCGACCGCGATGACCGCCAGCCCGGCCAGGTCGTCGACGACGGAGAAGGTGAGCAGGTAGGTGCGGACCCGGTCCGGCAGCCGCCGGCCGACCAGGGCCAGCGCGCCGAGCGCGAAGGCGGTGTCCGTCGACATCGCCATGCCCCATCCGTGTTCGGACGGCCGTCCGGCGTTGAAGACCAGGAAGATGCCGATAGGCACGATCATGCCGCTCAGCCCGGCCAGCAGCGGCAGCGTCAGCCGCTCCGCACCCGCAGCTCGCCCATGTCGAACTCGCGCCGTGCCTCCAGCCCGACCACCAGGAAGAAGATGGCCATCAGCCCGGAGTTGACGAACCCCCGGAGGTCAAGGGTCACGCCCGACCGGCCGACCAGCAGGGACAACCGGGTGGCCCACACCTGGTCGTAGTTCGAGACGCTGATGTTCGCCCAGATCAGGGCGGCCACCGTGGCCCCCGCCAGCACCGAGGCGCTGCCCGTCTCGGTCCGCAGGAAAGTCCGCAGCGGCGTCTCCATCCGGCGCGCCCAGGCCGTCCGCCCGGAAAACGGCCCCCCGCCCTCCGCGGCCGCATCCTGTTCCCCGGCGACCTCCGGTGCCGCCTCCGCCGACGATTCGCTCACGTCCGCCTCACAGCCGCCCAGCGTCGACGATGCGCCACAGCAGCTCAGCATAGCGCCAGCACGGCCGCCCGTGCCCGCGAGATCAGGTCATGCTGCGCAGGACCACGCCGAGCACCCGGTCGGCGGGGATGTCGCCGATCTGCCGGGAATCCAGGCTGCGGGCCGGGTTGTCGCCCAGCACCACGAGCTTTCCGGCCGGGACCACCGGCCCGGCTCCGTCGCCGCCGGGCATCGCCGGCGGCCGGGGCTCGCCCGGCACGGCGGCGACCCGCTTGACCATCCATTCGCGCCGGCCAGCCGGCCGGCGCCGTGGCCGGGCGGACCAGAGGCCGTCGTCTCCGGGTTTCTCGATGACGACGATCTGGCCGGTCCGGATGTCGCGAAGGCCGGCCCGGCGGACGAGCACCCGGTCGCCCGGGGCCAAGGTGGGCTGCATGCTCTGGCCGACGACGGCGACCACGGCCAGCCGTCGCCGCAGCGCCAGCATCGCGGTCCGCTATCGCCACCACCACCGGTACCGCCACTATCACGGCCCACATCAGCCCGCACGTCCCCGGGACACCGGCGTGAAGACCGTGATCAGGTCGTCCAGCCGGATCAGCAGGAGGGCCGCGACGGCGCCCGCGGCGGCCGCGGCGACGGTCCCGGCCGCGGCCTGGCCGGCCGGCCGCGGTCTCGTCGACCGTGAGCCCGGCGACGACCACGGCGAGCAAGCACAGGTTGCGGGACACCTGCGACTTGCCCAGGGGCCGGGACAGGGCCGCGCCGAAGCACGCGCACCGGGCCCGGGTGCCGCGGTGCACGATGACCGCGACCCCGGCCGCCAGGATGCCGGTCAGCAGCGCGGCACCGCCCAGGCTCAGCGCGGTGACCGTCCCGGCGCCGGGCCAGGCCGCGGCGGTCAGGATGGCCGCGGTCACCAGCCCGGCGCAGACGGCGGTTTCCCCGCCGGCCAAGGCGGCCGCGGTCATCGGGAGCAGGCGCGCGGGTACCAGAGCGGTGCCGCCGAGGCCGGCGCGGTAGGAGCGGTAGGCGCGCGGGCCGCTGAGCTTGCTGGCCGCGGACGTCCCGTACACGCAGGCGACCATGGTGAGGACGGCGATCAGCAGGTCAGCCACGGCTGGCTCCGGTCGGAATCTGGGTCGCCGCGTACCCGCGCGCCTGCAATGAGAACAATCGCGCGTAGGTGCCGCCGCCGGCCATCAGCGTGTCATGGTCGCCCCGCTCGGTTACCACACCGCCGGACAAGACGATGATGTGGTCAGCGTCGCGGACGGTGTTCAGCCGATGCGAGATCAGCACGGTGGCGTGCCCGGCTCGGCCCGCCATCAGGCGAGCGTGGATATCGGCTTCGGCCTCGGCGTCCAGGCCCGCGCTCGATTCGTCCAGGATCATCAGGTCCCGGCCGCCGCGCAGGAACGCCCGGGCCAGCGCCACCCGCTGCCACTGGCCACCGGACAGGAGCACGCCGGTCTGCGGGTTCTCCTTATCGGCCAGGTCGAAATACGCCTGGGTGAGCAGGGTCCGGTAACCGTGGGGCAGCCCGGCCAGCACGGCGTGGACGCCCGCCTGTTCCGCCGCCGCGTGCACGGCGCTGTCGTTGCCCGGCCCGGCCCAGGTTGCCGACGCCGATGTTGTCGGCGGCGCTGAGCTCGTAGGTCATGTAGTCCTGGAACACCGCGCTGATCCGGTTCCGCAACTCGGCCGGGTCCAGGTCGCGCAGGTCGGTGCCGTCCCACAGGATCCGGCCGCGGTCCGGGTCGTAGAACCGGCACAGCAGCTTGACCAGCGTGCTCTTGCCCGCGCCGTTGTGCCCCACGACCGCGGTGGCCTGGCCATGCGGGAGCAGGCAGCGTCACCCCGCGCAGCACCCACGGCTTGTCCGGCCCGTAACGGAACCAGACGTCGTCCAGCTCGATGCCCCGGCGCAGCGGCTGGCAGCGGCGCCGGGCGGGCCGGTACCGGCAGGTCGTGGGCGGTCGCGAGCACCTCACGGTAGGACCGGAACATCAGCAGCGCCTGGTAGGTATGGCCGGCGCTGTTGATGATGACCGTCAGCGCCACCGTGACCGAGCCGAGCGCGGCCACCAGCATGGCCAGGTCGCCGACGGTGAGGTGGCCCGCCGTGGCCGCGAGCACGGCCCAGAGCATCCCGGCGCAGGCTACCCCCGCGCCGAGCACGGCCAGCCCGGTGCTGACCGTCAGCACCCGCCGGTCGGTGCGCATGCTGGCCGCCTGAACCTCGCCCAGTTCGCCGAGCATCCGGTCTCGGAAGAAGCGGCTCAGCCCGAACAGCCGGATCTCCTTGGCCGCGGGCAGGCTGGACAGCAGGTCGGCGTAGAAGAACTGCCGCCGCTGCGCGTGCGTGATGCCGCGCAGCAGCGCGGCCTGCCGCCGGGCGGTGCCCCGCTCCAGGAAGATCGCCGGAATCGCGGCCACCGCCACCACCACCGTCATCACCGGGTTCAGCACGGCCAGCGTGACCAGGAACCCGGCCAGCGTGATCGCTGCCTGCAAGATGGCGATGCTCCCGGACAGCACCTGTCCTGGGCCCGATGAGCCCGCCTGCTGGGCGAACCTGAGACGGTCCTGGAACTCCGGATCCTCCAGGCTGCGCAAGCCGACCAGCCGTCCCACGGCCGCGAAGAGCCCGGTCACCGCGTGCTGCTGGACCGCCCGGCCCGATTGCGCGGTCAGGTACTGGTTCACGCTGGGCAGCACGGAGGCCAGGGCGCCCGTCAGCCCGAGCGCGAGGACCAGCGGCACCATCCGCCCCGGTCCGGCTGGCCAGGTCGTCCAGGATGGTCCGCAGCAGCCAGGCCGCCGCGATCGGCGCGAGGCCGGTGAGCACGGCGACCAGGACCAGGCCCGCGCAGCGCGCCGCGGTGAGCGCGCCACGCCAGGGCGAAGGCGCCGGCCAGCACGCTCCCGTCCGGCCGCGGCCGGCTCGCTGGGTCATGCCGCCACCGGCGCGGGCAGGGCGGCCGGGTCGTAACCGGAGGCCAGGACGGCTCCATCGGCGTCGAGCAGGCAGAACGCCGGGTATCCGGAGACTTTGAACGCCTGGGCGAGCTCGCCGTTTTCCGGTTCCAGCCGCAGCTGGGCCAGGGTGCTCAGCTGGTCCAGGTACGGCACCGGCTCGTCCCCGGCCCCGAGGACCACCGCCAGGACGTCGTCGCGGCGGATCCGGTTCTCCTGGACGTAGTCAGCGAAAGCCGGCACCCGCTTGGGGCAGATCGAGCATGACGACGAGAAGAAGGCGACCAGGCGCAGGCCGGCCGGCCCGCTCTGGAGTCGCTCATCGACGGTGGTCACGGCGAACGGCGCGGGTACCTCGCCGACCGCCAGGCCGGTGACCGGCAGGTCGGCGTGGGCCTGTTCGGTGAGCAGTGCGGTGTGCTCCCGCAGGCGGCGGATAATGCCGAAGCTAACCAGCAGGTCGGTCAGGCACAATACGCCGACAATGATGACGGCGACGGCAAGGATAGACATGACATCTCCATTTCTAATGGACGGACGCCGCGGCCGGTCGAGCATTTTTTGGCCGCGGCATCCATCATGATTACGGCTAACACCCGATGTAGGTGTTGTAACAGGACCCGCAGAACGTCTTGCACCCGCAGTTGTAGCTGCACGACTTGGAATAAATCGTGTAGTTCCTGCAGTAGCATTCCTGCTGCCATGGGTCCGGCGGGCAGCAAGCACCCGCCGTGATTTCGGGAACCATCAGGCCAAGCAGCCGGTCCGACATTGTTTCGATCAGTCGCATGACATTCACCTCCTTTCCTTCGTGCTCGTTCACACCACCTGCGCTGGGCAGGCCAAACTCGCCACCCGGATCAAGTGAGCGGTCGCCCTCCTGGACGTCCTGCAGAGGCGATGTCACTATGATCGCGAGACCGCATAAGGGGGGCCACGAAAAGTAAACGCAAAGTGCTAGCAAAGCTCGGCAGCGTATCGGCCATGACGGGGTGAAAAATGTGCATAGCGGTGGCCTGTGAGCAAAATGACGATCAGTGGTACTCATTCGGAGAACTGCTTCGTATTACCCGTCTCGGGGTTGGCCTGACTCAAGAAGAACTAAGTGAAAGATGTGGCCTGAGTGTCCGGGCGATCAGCTATCTGGAGACCGGGCGCACCCGTAAGCCCTTCATGAAGACCGTCCGCCTGCTGGCCGCCGCCTTGAACCTGCGGGACGAGGAGTACGCCCAGCTGTGCCACGCGGCTCACCGGGCCGCCCGGACACCGCGGTCAGGGTCACCCCGGCGGGCGTGCCCCGGCAACTTCCCGCCTGCCTGCCCTGTTTCGTCGGACGGAACGCCGAGATGGCTTCCCTGTCGGCCGTCCTCGGCGAAGACCGTCCGCACGGCAGCGCGGCGGTGGCCGCGATCATCGGGACGGCGGGCGTCGGCAAGACGGCTCTCGCCGTGCACTGGGCCCACCGGATGACCCGGCATTTTCCCGACGGTCAGCTGTACGTCAACCTGCGCGGTTTCGACCCGGCGGGGACGCCGCTGGCGCCGTCGGATTCCATCAGGGTGCTGCTTGACGCGCTGAACGAGTCCGCGAACCGGATCCCGGTCACTCTGGACGCCCAGATCGGCTTGTACCGCAGCCTGCTTGCGGGCAAGCAACTGCTGCTCGTCCTGGACAACGTCCGGGACGAGCAGCAGGTCCGGCCGCTGCTGCCCGGATCGGGCCGTTGCCTGACGGTGGTCACAAGCCGCCGTCAGCTCATCGGGCTGGCGACCGCCGACGGAGCGCGGCTGCATACCCTGGATGTGCTGCCCGTCGAGCAGGCGGTCGAGCTGCTGACCCGGCGGCTCAGCCTGAGAGGGCAGGACGAGCCTCCTGGAGTGCAGGAGCGGGCGGTGCGGGATATCGCCCGGTTGTGCGCCTGCCTGCCGCTGGCACTCAGCGTCGCCGCGGCCCGGGCCGCCGCTCATCCCGACCGGCCGCTGGCCGTCCTGGCCCGCGGCCTCAGGGACGCTAACGAACGCCTCGACATGCTGGCCACCAGCGACGTGACCACGAACATGCGGGCGGTGCTGTCCTGGTCGGTCCGCCAGCTGAGCCCGTCCGCCACCCGGGTGTTCGATCTGCTCGGCCTGCATCCGGGACCCGATGTCTCCGTGCAGGCGGCCATCAGCCTGACCGGCGCGGCCCGGCCGGATGTGCTGGCCGCCCTGCGCGAGCTGACCGAGATGCACCTGCTGACCGAGCCCGCTCCCGGCCGGTTCTCGATGCACGACCTGCTGCGCGCCTACGCCGGGGAGCGAGCCCGCGACCTGGACAGCGCCAAGCGTGACGCCGCCGTCAAGCGGATGATCAGCCATTACACCGGTACGGCCGAGACCGCGTCCGCGCTGCTCAACCCCTTTCGCGTCGCGCCGGACGTGCCGCTCCCGCGGACCGCGGGGACCGCCCCGGAGGGCCTGAACGGATACCGGGAAGCGCTGGACTGGTTCGACGCTGAACGCCGCGTGCTCGTCGCGGTGATCCGGCTGGCCGCCGCCCGGCGATGTCATGCCCAGGCCTGGGCCCTGTGCTGGACCATCGCCGACTACCTGGACTGGCGCGGGCGCTGGCGGGAACTGGCCGACACCCAGCAGACGGCACTGGCGGCCGCGTGCGCGCTTGACGACGCGTCCCGGCAGGCCGATGCCCACCGGACCATCGCGCGGGCCGCCATCCAGCTTGCCGCCTTCGACGAGGCCGGCCGGCACCTCCTGCTCGCGCTTGACCTGTACAGCCAGGCCGGCAGCTTTACCGCAGCCGGGCATGTCCTGCTCGACCTTGGCCGGACCTCGGAGCGCCAGGGCGACTACCGCCAGGCGCTCAGTCGCGGCTATCAGGCCCTCGAGCTGCTGGAACGCACCGGCGACCGGGCCGGGCAGGCCAATGCCCTGAACAACATCGGCTGGTGTCACGCCAACCTGGGCGATGCCCGGGCCGCCCTGACCTACTGTCAGCGGGCGCTGGAGCTAGATCGCGAGCTCGGCGACGCCCAGGGCGAGGCCGCCACCTTGGACAGCGTCGGGTACGCGTACCACCAGCTGGGCCGGCACGCCGAGGCCATCAGCTATTTCCGCCGCTCCGCCTGGCTCTACCAGGAGCTGGGGAACCGCTTCAAGCAGGCGGAGCCGCTCGCCCACCTGGGCGACGCGCTGTACGCGCACGGCAGCCCGCAGGACGCGCGGAACGCCTGGTGCGACGCCCTGACCATTCTGACCGACCTCGGCCACCCCGACGCCCGGCTGATACGCGCCCGGCTGCGCTAACGCCATTTCTCATTTTTATCCCGAACGGCCCCGCCTGCGTGCCCGCGACTAGCCTGGAAGCCCCGGAGGGAGATCACGTGCTCGAGGATCTGGACATCGACGACAGCGGTTCGCCTGCGATTGGCGTGGTGCCGCCCGGCGTCTCGTGGGACGAGGTGCGAGATCACATCAAGATCGCGCATCACCACCTCGTGGTGCTGGCCGACGGCGAGTACGCCGGCGCCTACTGGACCGGCACCGAGATGGCGATCGTCCCCGGCCTGGGGCCGGACACCGACGAGGCGATCGATGAGTTCCGGGTGTTCTTGCAGGAGCACGACGAGACCTGACCCGGGCGTAAGCGGGGCTATCATCACAAGGCCATGCTCACGCTCCGCGCCCTGCTCGCGCCCGGCCTGCGGTGAGGCCAAGCCCCGCTGAGCCGTTGCGTTTCGCCATGGTCAGCGACACCCACGTGAGCATCGCGCGGGCCGGGTCGGCGGAGCGGCTGACCCAGGTGTACGGCGCCATCGCCGGGCTCACGCCGGACCTGGTGCTGCACTGCGGTGACATCACCGACACCGGCCTGCCGCGTGAGTACGGCCTGTACCGCCGGACGCTGCCCGCCGCGCTCGAGGGACGGATCCGGCATACGCCGGGCAATCACGACGTGCGGTGGGACGCCACCGCCAAGGGCCGCTACCAGACGCGTTTCGGCCCGGCGCCGTCCTCCTTCACCGCGGGCGGCGTGCATTTCGTCGGGCTCGACCCGACCCAGGCGCTCCAGGAGCCGGGTCACTACGGCCCGGCCGGCCTGCGCTGGCTCGAACGGGTCCTGCGCGGGCTGGCCGAAGGGAACCCCGGTGCTGCTGTTCCAGCACTTCCCGGTCGGGGCCGGCCACTACGAGATCGATGACCAGGCCGCCCTGCTCGACCTGGTGGCCGGTTACGATGTCCGCGGCATCTTCGCCGGGCATATCCACCGCGAGGAGGTCACCCGGTTCAACGAGCTGACCCAGGTGACGCTGGCGCCTGTGCTGGGCAGCCCGGTTTTCTACTGGGCCGAGAAGGCGCCGGGCCCGGACGGGACGCCGGTGCTCGAGGTGTCCCGCGTCACGGTAGCCGCGGACGGGACGCAGGCCCGGTCGCCGGTGGCCGCCATCCCGCTGTCCAGGAGTCGGCCCCGGGCCAGGCACCGGGTCATCGTCGGTGTCGCGGCCGCGGCCGGCTGCCGGTGACGGTGCTGGCCTCCCCGGCCGCCGAGGTGCGCCGCGTATCTGTCTCGACCTACCCGCAGGTGCTGGCGGGCGGCGACTGGCACGAGCTGGACACGGGATTCAGCGGTCCGGGCGCCGGGCGCTGGTCCGGGACGGTGCCGGTGCCCCGGCTGGTACCGGGGGAGCACCGCCTGCAACTGAGGTTGCTGGCCCCGGACGGCAGCTGGCAGGAGAAGCACATCCCGTTCAGCGTGCCCGGAGGTGCCGCCGATCCGGTGCCGGCCTGGCGGCTGCGGCTGGCCGGCGCGGTCCAGGCCGGGATCGCGGTGGCAGGCCCGGCCGCCGGGCCGGTGATCGTGGCCGCCTCGACCGCCGGTGAGGTGGCCGCCGTCCGGGTCTCGCCCGGCCTGGGAGACGGCCGTAACCCATGGCAGTGGCGGGTCCGGCTCGGGCCGGTTTACCGCCGGCCCGGCGTGGACGCCGCGGGCCGCACGTTGTTCGTGCCGTCCGCCGACCGGCACCTGTATGCCCTGGAGGCGGTCACCGGCCGGACCATCTGGCGGTTCGACGCGGGCGCGCCGGTGCTCAGCGCGCCTGTGGTAGCGCGGGCGGGCGCGGCGGAGTACGTGGTGTTCTCGGCGGGCCGCCAGCTGGTCGTGGTGCATGCGGGCACCGGCAAGCTGGCCTGGTCGGTGACGGGCCGCGGCTTTTCGGCCGGCCGGGCCGGATGTGATGACCAGCGGGTCTACACCAGCGCCGCGGACGGCTACGCGCGGGCGCACGACCTGCTCACCGGACGGCAGGCCTGGTCCTGCCCGATGGTCTCGGGCGATGCGCACCGGGTCGCCTTGTACAGCGGCTGGGACAGTGCCGCCGTGCTCGGCGCCGGGGTGGTGATGGTGGCCACGGTATCCGGCTCGCTGGCCCTGGAAACAGCCACTGGCGCGGTCCGCTGGAGGTTTCCCGGCGGCACCATGTACCCGGCCGCGGTCGTCCTCGGCGACGACACCGCGTTGCTGACCGACGAGCAGGGCACCGTCTGCCGGGTCAGCCTGGCCGACGGCCGCGCGCTGTGGCGGGCCGCGCTCAGGGTCCGGGTGCTAAACGCGGGTGTCACCGTCGATGGCGACAGCGCCTGGCTGCTTTCCGCCCGCGGCCGGCTGATCGGCCTCCGGCTCAGCGACGGGCGGCGGCTGGGCTCTGTGCAGCACACCCTGGCCTATTCCTTCTCGCCGCCGGCGATCGCCGGCGGCACGCTGGTCGCCGGCGACCAGGACGGGTTCGTGCACGGCATCCGGCTGCCGTAAAACGCCAGTCAACCTTCGCCGCCTGGCCGGCGTTAGGGGAGTAGGGGCGGGCCAGACGCGGGAGGCGAGCGTGTCGTTCGAGGAGTTCGTGCAGGGTTCCTCGCCCCGCCTGTTCAGGACCGCGTTGCTGCTGACCGGTCACGACCGGGCGGCGGCCGAGGATCTGCTTCAGCTCGCGCTCGAACGCGCCTACCGCCGCTGGGCCCGGATCTGCCGCTCCGAGGACCCCGAACGGTACGTCCGGCGCGTCCTGGCCAACGCCGCCACGGATCGCTGGCGGCGGGCGGCCCGGCGGCCGGAGCGGCCGCTGCCGCCGGGTGCGGACCCGCAGGCGGCCGGTGACCACGCGACCGCTATCGCCGACCGGGATTACCTGCTGCGGGCGCTCGCGGGATTGCCGGCCAGGCAGCGCGCCGTCCTGGTGCTGCGCTACTTCAGCGACCTGTCAGCGGGGGAGATCGCCGACGAGCTCGGCTGCAGCGTGGGGACGGTCAAGAGCCAGCTCTCCCGGGGCCTGGCCCGGCTGCGGGCCGTGGCCGAGCCGGAAACCGGCGTGCCCGAACGGAAGGGTTCCGTGACATGACCGACTTCGAGGACCGGCTGCGAGCGACGATGGCGGCATCGGTCGCCGGTGAGTATCCGCCGGGGGACCTGACCGCCGGGGTCCGCCGGCGGCACCGGCGGCACAACCTCCGGCTTGGTGCCGCCTGGGCCGCGGTCGCGGTCGCGGCCGCCCTGGTGACACCGCCGGCCCGGTCCGTCCTGCTGACCGGCGGAACGACCCGGCCCGCCTCGCCCGCACCCGGCCCGGCCGCGACGCCGGGGGAGTATTACGGCTGTGCTGCCCAGACCTACGGCGCCCTGGCGGCGAACTGGCGCCAGGGCGCCGCGCATGCCGGCCCGCTGTGGATAATCAACGCGGGCACCGCCCCTGACTTCGACTTCCGCAACCCCGATGGCACGTTCAAGGCCGTGCCGCTCATCATGATGCTCCAGGGCCAGGTCACCGTGTCGGTCACGCCCACCGCGTCCGGGGAGCCCTATCTCAGGTTCCTCCCCGGTTTCAACGGCACCGGCCAGTACACGCTGCGCGAGGGCCACCCCGGCGCCACCTTCGCGGGTTGCCCGGCAGCCTCGTCGATCTACGGGGGCGGCTTCACCGAGTTTTACGTCGCCGTCGTGGTGGCCGGCCCGCGCTGCATCAGCGTGGACGTGCGGACTCCGGCCAGCCGCCAGCCATCCCGCCTGACATTGCGATTTGGCCATTGCGGTCCCGGCGCCTGACCCGTCCGCCGTATTCGAGAATAGGATTAACATTGTCTACGATATACACGTCGCCATGACCCAAGGTGAGCCTGGCCAATAAGAACCAGACGTGAGAATATACTGGCACAACGCTGAGCCTTTATGCCGGGGGGCGACCATTAGCAATCAGCCGGGCGGCCAATGGTGGGAACACCCAGTGAGCCCTTCCCCGCCGCCTCCCCAGCCCCCTGCGGCGCCCCCGGCCCAACCCCGGCCGTGGTGGAAGAAATACCGGGTGTCGCTCGTCCTGCTTCTCCTGGCCGCAGTGCTCACCGGGATCACCGCCGCCCTCTATCCAACGACGCGGGAATCGCCCACTCCGGTATACGCGCAGCTTGAAATCGTATCGCTCCGCCAGGTCTTTCTCATCCAGTATTCGGTCTACCAGGTATCGCCCACCATCGCCAAGATGGACGTCGAGGTCAAATTGCCGGCCAGCGCCGCTGCCCCTCCCGCCGGGACACCCGTTGCCGAACTGGTGGTATTCCCTCCGATCGGAGTCAGCTTCACCACCTGCCCGGCTAAAGCGTGTGAATCTGTGCGGGATTCGATCTCGTCCTGGAAGGTATCACTGACTTTTCATACGATTTCCGACCCTACCGGCCTGTTCCCGACCGCCTTCGCCGACTTCTACGTACACGCCCGCAGCTATGGCGATACCTACAACAGCGTCACCGCGGCCGCTGCAGTACCGGCGGTCATCTATAGCGGGCCAGGAACACCGCTCTTCCAGACTCAGTACGAGATTCCCCAGGCGAGCAGTTACGACTGGTCCAGCTTCCCGGTGGAGTTCGCCAACGGGACCTTCGCGACCTGGAGCCAGCCGGTGGCCGGAGGGCAACTGGCCGGCCGGGACGCCGTCGGGATCGACTACGCCAACCAGTCCAGGGAGGGTTACTACACGTTCCTGGCCGGCGCCATCCTTGGGCTAGCCGGCGGCGCGGTCCTCACGGCCCTCCAGGAAGCGCTGGACACCGATAACAAGAAATGAGCCAGCCCGGCCCCGATAATGAGGGATGCCCTTCATCGCGTCGCCTTCGGCCGCCGAGGTGCCCCTGGACCTGCGTGAGACATGCACCCGGTTCCTGGCCGGGCACGGGCCGGTGGTGCCGGCCCGGCTGCTGGCCGGCATCCCGGCGGACACGGTGCCCGACCGGTACGGCGAGGGCGGCGTGGTCGCCGAGCTTGAAGCCGAGATCGCCGGGCTGCTCGGCAAGCCCGCCGCGCTGTACCTGCCCAGCGGGATCATGGCCCAGCAGTCGGTGCTGCGGGTGCACGCGGACCGGCGTCAGCGCCGGACCGTGGTGTACCACCCGATGTGCCACCTGGACCGGCACGAGGGTCAGGCGCTACAGCGGCTGCACGGCCTGACCGGCAGGCCGGCCGGGGACGCCACCCGGCTGCTCACCCTGGCCGACCTGGAGGTCGTCGGCGAGGCGCCGGCGGCGCTGGTCATCGAGTTGCCGCAGCGCGACCTGGGCGGCCAGCAGCCGGCCTTCCAGGACCTGGCGGCTCAGGCCGGCTGGGCCCGGGACAGGGACGCGGCGGTGCACCTGGACGGGGCCCGGCTGTGGGAGTCCGCGGCCGGCTACGAGCGGCCGCACGCCGAGATCGCGGCGCTGTTCGACACCGTGTACGTGTCGTTCTACAAGGGTCTCGGTGCGCTGCCTGGCTGCTGCCTGGCCGGCCCGCAGGACGTGATCGCCGAGGCGCGGGAGTGGCGGCAGCGGATGGGCGGGACCCTGTTCGGCCTGTGGCCAGGCGCGGCCTCGGCGCTGAGCAGCCTGCGGCGGCGGCTGCCGCTGATGCCGGGATACCTGCGGCACGCCAGGGCCATCGCGGCCGCGCTGGCCGGGGTGCCCGGGGTGCGGGTGGTGCCGGACCCGCCGCAGGCGCCGATGCTGCACCTGCTGCTGCGGACCACGCCGGAGGCGTTTGTCGCGGCGGCCACCGGGCTGGCCCGGGAGCAGGGGATCTGGACCTTTCCGCGCGCGGGGGCCACGGCCGACCCGGACGTGGTGCGGCTGGAGCTGGCCGTCGGAGACGCCACCTGCGAACTGGCCCCGGACCAGGTCGCCGGCATCGTGACCGCGCTGAGGGCCTGACCGGCCCAACCCGGGCGGCCCGAGGCGAGCCCGCGGGCCGGGCTGGTCATCGCCCGTTCGGGTCGACGTGGACCTTGGTGCCCGCCCCGGGGCTGACCTGCCCGGCCAGCGCCCCGGCCGCGCCTTCCAGGCCGACAGTCACCTCGACCAGAGCCGAGGGATCCACCCGGCCGTCGGCGTAGTGCTCGATCGCGGGCGCCAGCCCGGCCGAGGCCCCGAGGATGCCGATCACGGTCAGGTCCCCGAGCACCAGGTCCCGGCTGTCGATCAGGCTGGGCACACCCGAGATGCCGATGCAGACCAGCCGGCCCGCCGGCTCGGCCAGCGCCAGCGCGGCCGCGGGCATCTGGTGATCGTCGGTGCAGTCGATGACCGCGTCGTAGCCCGGCCCGGGCGGCTCGCTGGCCGTCACGTAGGCCGCGGCCCCGAACGACAGCGCGAGCTCGCGACGGCCGCGATCGACGGCCAGCACGTGCACCTCGGCCCCCGCGGCCACGGCGAAGGCCACCGTCAGCAGCCCGATCGTGCCAGGTCCGCACACCAGGATCCGCTTCCCAGGACCGGCGCCTGCCGCCGCCGCGGCCCGCCAGGCGTTGCCTCCGGGTTCGACCAGGGCCCCGGCCCGGTCGTCGAGGGCATCGGGCAGCCGGTGCAGGCTCGCGGCCGGCATCAGCAGCTTCTCGGCCAGCGCCCCGGCCCAGCCGATGATCCCGACCTCGGACCGCGCGGCACAGACATGCCCGCGCCCGGCCTGGCAGCGGGCGCAGCGCCCGCACCCGAGCATGGTGTCCCCGGTCACCCGGAGGCCGAGCCAGCCAGGATCAACCTGCGGGCCGAGCGCGGACACCACCCCGCACCACTCGTGCCCGGGGCGCACCGGGAAAGCCGTCTTACCCTGGGCGAAGTAGGCCAGCTGGCCGGTGAACAACTCCACGTCGGTCCCGCAGATCCCGGCCCGGCGAACGTCGACGACCACCTGCCCGGGACCGGGAACGGGGACGCCGACCTCCCGCACCCGGGCCGAGCCAGGACCGTCAATCACCAGTGCGCGCATGTCCGCCTGAGACCTACCGCCCGCGTCGGCGCGGCCGCGCCGACGCGGCCGCGGCCTCGGCGTCAAACCCGAGCTGGCCCGCCGCGAACCGCATCGCCAGCTCGTACGTGCGCTGCGGCGGCACCCGCGAGTCCTCCAGCGCGATCTGAACCGCCAGCCCGTCGAGCAGGGCCGACAGTGTGATCGCGAAGTCGTCCGCGTCCACCGGCGCGAACTGTCCGGCTTCCTGGCCGGCCAGCACGATGGACCGCGATGGTCTCCCGCCACCGCTCGTCGGATTTCTGCCGCACCGCGGCCACCCCCGGGTTCCGCGGCGACAGCGCCCACAGGTCCAGCCAGAGCAGCCACCAGCTGCGCGGCTCCGGCCCGTTGCCGGGCAGGCAGGTCATGGCGACGAGCTCGGTCAGCCGCCCGGACGCCGTCGGGATTTCCTCCATCCGCCGCTGGCTCTCGGCGTACCAGGAGTCTTCGAAGTGACGAATCGCCTCGGTCAGGAGCTGGTCGCGGGTCTTGAAGTAGTAGATGACCAGCGCCGGGCTCGTGCCGGTACGCTCGGCCACGTCGGTGATCCTGGTGTCCGCGTAACCCCGCTCGACGATGATCTCAAGCGCAGCGCGCAGTATCTGTTGACGCCGCTCTCCAGCCGCATCAGTCATGCCTAGTCTCCGTCTCACCGCTCGGTGACCGTGGCGATAATCGTAGCAGTTTGTAGACTGAACGTTCAGTCAAGGTTGGCCTCGTTGCCGAGCCACGTCCCGACCACGGCGGACATGAACACCGGCTGATGGGCGTAGCCGAGGCTGGCGTAGAAGGACTCGGCTTCGTCGGTCTGCAGGCCGACGTGCTGGCCAGGGACGCGGCTCATCAACTGCCTGACCATCGCCGCGCCGATGCCCTGCCGGCGGTAGGACGACTGAGTCCAGACGTCGAGCAGGTACGCGTTGCAGACCCCGTCGGACAGCAGCCGGGCCATGCCCACCACCCGGTCGCCGTCCCGGGCGATGGCGACGTGCTGCGAGGCGACGAACGAGGCGTGCAGCGCGCGGGCGGACCGGCCGTTGTCGAAGTCATCGGCGGTCAGGTCGGCCTTGGCCTGGTCCCAGTCGATCCCGTCCAGCGAGTCCTCCACGCGCACCGTCATGCGTGGAGTATGCCCCGGCCAGCCGCCAGGCCGCAGCCGCATATCGCGCAGGAAGGCCCGGCGACCATCCGATCCGGGCACGATTGTTCTTCACCGGCACGGTGGCCGCCGGCCGCCGCTACGATCACTCCGGGCCGACGGGGACTCGGGAGAGGCGAAACGCCATGGGGTGGATGGATCCGGTCGATCGCGGGCAGCCGGCCTGGTGACGCGGCTGGCCCGCACGGCGGGAGTTATTGCCCTAGCCGTCCTGCTGGCCGCGTGCGCGGGTTCCGCATCGAGCAGCAACTCGGCCGTCGGCGTGGCCGGTCGACCAGCTCGGCTCCGGCATCGGCGGCCAGCCCGGCCTCGGCCATCCCGGCTTCAGGCAGCGCGTCCGCCGCGGCCTCGCCGGCGCTTTCGTCCCCATCGTCGAGCCGTTCGACCCCGGTCATCCGGCCCGCACCGGGTCGACCCCGGCCAGCTGCGACGCCGCGTTGGCGACACTGGGCATCGAGCGGTGTTACGACGCGAGGACCGAGAACGCCGACGCGGCCATCGACGCAGTGCAGCTCGCCCGTTACGCCAGCGCGACGGCGGCGGGGAAGGCGGCCATCGTGGCTCAGGACAGCGCTTGGCTCGCCGCCCGTCAGCCGGTGTGCGCCGTGGCCTACCAGGCCGTCGGGACCGTAGACGGGATCGACATCGCCATCTGCCTGTTCGACGAGAGCACCGCCCGCCTCGACGGGCAGAAGTGGATCACCCCGCCGACGGCCAGGCTAACGGCACCGGCAGTTTCAACCCGGACCAGCTGTCCTGGTACACCACCGCAGAAGGATCCCGCGTCGCCGAGATCAACACCCAGGGCGACAGTACCGGCGGTGCCATCGTGGCCTGGGTGATCATCGGCGGGGCCGACGGGTTCGTGGTCAATCCCAGGCAGTTCTACTTCCAGGACAAGTCGTTCATCGACCACGGCCTCATCCAGCCGCCCGACCCCGCCGGTCACCGGGTAGCCACCGGTCAGGAGTACCAGTTCGGACTCGACTACTCCCACCTCTCCGCCGACCCGAACGCCAACAAGAGTGCCGCCGCCTACCTTTACGCCCCCGGCTACCCGGCCGCCCTCTGGAGCTAGTCCCGTTCGTCCCGCCCGGCTCCAAGCAGTCCGCGCCGCCCGGTCTCGGCCGCTCCCCGGCGCGGGTGCCGGGTTTCCGGGGTTTGCTGCTGGTCAGGATGCTCGCTGGGGCCGGCCGAGGGCCTGCCCAAGGGCCGGCGGGTGGCGCGGGCGGCGGTCTGCTGTGGTAAGGGGGCGGGAGTACCCTGGTGAGGCGGGCGGGGCAGGCGTGATCGGGCCAGCCGCCGGATCTTTGCGCACGCCTGGATGCTCCCCGGGTCTTGACGGCGGGCGGCGGCCGGTGTTACGCAGGCCTTCGGGGGGCAGCGGCTAAGGTCGCGGACTTCCGGCGCTGCAGGCCAGTAGCCTGTTCGTGCGGCCGCCCGTCGGCCAGCGGAGTCATATCGGGAGGGCTGATGACCGGGCTAGCCTGGGCGAGCGCTTATCAGGTCGCCGCGGCGATCCGGCGTCGCGACGTCTCGGCGGCCGAAGTCCTCGCCGATCAGCTCGACCGGATCCAGCGGCACGACGCCCGGCTTGGTTCTGTGGTCACCCTGGACGCGGACGGGGCGCGCCGCCGGGCCGTCGAGGCCGACCGGGCCCTGGCCGGTGGCCAGGTGTGGGGTCCACTGCACGGGGTCGGGGTCACCGTGGAAGACGTGCACGCCACGGCGGGGATGCGTTCCACGTTCGGCGGCTACCGCCCCTTCGCCGAACACGTTCCGGCGACCGACGCCACGGTGGTGGCCAGGCTGAAAGCGGCTGGGGCGATCATCGTGGGCAAGACGAACGGGCCGTGCCTATGGGGCGAGGACAGCGTGTTCCCGCCGACGCTGAATCCCTGGGATGTCAGCCGGACCGCAGGCGGCTCGTCTACCGGTCCCGCGGTGGCCGTCGCGGCCGGCCTGACCCCGTTTGACATCGGCGGGGACACCAGCGGGTCAATCCAGTGCCCAGCGGCCTTCTGCGGAGTGTTCGGGATGCGCCCGACGGAGCACCGGGTGCCGACGACGGGCATGCTGTACATCGACCCGGTCCGCCAGCTCCGCGCACTGGTCACGGCCGGCCCGATCGCCCGCTCGGTGGGCGACCTGCGTCTCGCTCTGGAGGTGATCGGCGGGCCCGACGGCCATGACCCGGAAGTCCCGCCGGTGCCCTGGCGGCCGGCCGGGCCGGCGGACCTGAACGGGCTGCGGGTCGCCTACTCGCCTGGCTTTCCGTCGCTGGTGGACGCGGAGATCCGCGCTGGGGCCGACCGCCTGGCCGCGAAACTGGACGAACTGGGCGCGGTCGTCGAGGACCGCCTGCCGGATCCCGCGCTGGCCGGATACGGGCAGCTCGTCGAGGACTTCCTCGCCGTGCTTGGCTCCGGTTCGGTGCAGGAGTACCTGGCCATCCTGGACCGCCGGGACCGGCTCATCGCCAGCTGGGACCGGTTTTTCACGGGCCATGACGTGTTCCTTGCTCCGGCCATGCCGATGCGCGCCTGGCCCGCGGACAACGAGCCCGCCGATGACAGCCCGCAGATGCAGGCCTTTCTCGCCCTCGAACTGTCTCAGGTCAGCGGTGGCCCGATGGTGGTCATCCCGGCCGGGATCGACGGCAACGGGGTTCCGTTCGGCCTCCAGGTGATGGGCCCCCGCTGGGCCGACGAGCGGCTCCTGGCCATCGCCGAGGCGATCGCGGCGATCACCGGCGGATTCCAGCCGCCGCCCGGCTTCTGACCGGACACCGCGTCCCAAGGCCGGGGACACCGCGTCCAGGCCGGTCAGCGTGCGTCGATGCCGAGAGCGGCGAAACGCACCGCCAGGTCCTCAACCCACTGCGGTGGCGTCCGGTGATCCGCCAGCGGGATACCGGCTTCGCTGCGCCACAGCACGTCGCCGAGGGCGTTGCGCGCATGCCAGGCCATGATCCGATCCAGGGACAGCTGGTGACCCGTGAGCTGCTGGTAGTGGCGCATGGTGGCGGTGAGCAGCTGCACGCCGGGGCCTAGGCCGGGGCCGGGAAAGGCACGCAGCTCGTACTCTGGCTCAGCGGCTCCGATGCTCTCGAAGTCCAGCACCGCCCGGAGCTGGTCACCGTCCCATACCTGGTTGTCACCATGCAGGTCGCCGTGCACGAGCACGGCGGGCGGGCGGGATCACCGGGCGGACCAGCGGGCCGACCACCGCCTCGGCCCGCCGGCGCGTAGCCGGGTGATGCAGGGCCGCCAGAAACGAGGCGAGCTGGCGGCCGGCCAGGTCCCGGTCGATCGAGTCGGCCACCTCGAACAGGGACCTGCCCGGCACCCGCCTGGTGATCAGCAACAGGGGGTCGGTGCTGCTGGCTGCTATCTCAGGCAGGAACGGGACCTTTGGTTCGCGCGCGAGCACGGTCAGCACGCCGATCTCGCGCGCCAGGCGGAGCGCGGCCGGACGCGACCACGCGAACTTCACGAAGAACCGGTCACCGACAGGCACGCTGCCCGCGTGCCACCGCGGGTCCTGTTTGCCCGCCGGGCCGGGAACCTCGACCGGGTACCCGCTCAGCTCGGGTGCCACCGCCCGCAGTGCCTCACGAAGTGCCGCCGCCGAACACTCAGCCAGCCATCTCATCCCGGGATCCGGCCGTCACCAGGGAATCACCCCGGCATCTTCGAAATAGCCGCCGGTCGGGCCGTCGTCCGGCAAGGTGGCGAGCCGGATCGCGATCGCCGCGCCCTGCTCCGGGGTGCGCACGCCGCGGAAACCGTTGAGGTCGGTCGCGGTGAAGCCGGGGCAGGCGGCGTTGATCAGGATGTTAGTGTCGCGCAGTTCCTTGGCGTACTGGACGGTGAGCGCGTTGAGCATGGTCTTCGACGGTGCGTACGCGGCGGAGATCGGGCCGGTCTCGCCGTGCGGATCGCTCTGCCGGGTGAGCGAGCCGACGCCGCTTGACATGTTCACGATCCGCGGCGACGCCGAACGGCGCAGCAGCGGCAGCATCGCGTTGGTGACCCGGATGACGCCGATGACGTTGGTCTCCACCACCAACCGCACCGTCGCGGGGTCCACCACGGTCGGTTCCTGCGGCCTGCCACCGGTGATGCCGGCGTTGTTGACGAGCACGTCGAGACGCCCGGCGCGCTCCTGGATCAGGGCGGCCGCGGCGGCCACGCTGGCGTCGCTGGTGACGTCGAGCGGCACGCCGAAGACGTCATGGCCGGCCGCGTGCAGTTTCGCTACGGCGGCTTCCCGCCGCTCGTCGTCCCGGGCGCCGACGCCGACGCTCCAGCCCAGGGCGCCCAGGCCCGCCGCGATCTCATACCCGATGCCCTTGTTCGCGCCGGTGACCAGCGCGACTATCTGTTCGCTCATGCCGTCAATCCTGTCCGCACCCGGCCGGGGAATCCAACACCGTCTGGGTGAGGATCGATACCCCCTAGGTATTGGTAATCTGGCCACATGGAGACGCGGGAGCTTCGGTATTTCGTCGCGGTTGCCGAGGAGCTGCACTTCGGACGAGCCGCCCAGCGGCTCGGGATCGCGCAGCCGCCGCTGTCCCGGGCGATCCGGCAGCTCGAACGGCGGCTGGGGGTGGAGCTGCTGACCCGCACCAGCCGCTCGGTCACGCTGACCGAGGCCGGTTCGGTGTTGCTACGTGAGGGCCGGGCCGCCCTGGACGCGGTCGATGCCGCCGGCCGCCGCACCCGCCGCGCCGCCGCGGCGGGTCAGCCGGGCCTGATCCTCGCCGCGAAGGCCGGCGCGTCCACCGAACTGCTGTCAAAGCTGCTCGACGCCTACGCCGCCGAACCCGGCGCCGTCCCGGTCGAGGTGAATCTGTGCGGCGTCGGCGAGCAGGAGCGGCTGCTACGGGACGGGCGGGCCGACGTGGCGCTGCTGCACCGGCCGTTCGACTCGACAGCCGGGTTCGATACCGAGGAGCTGTGCACCGAGGGGCAGGTGGTGATCCTCCCGGCCGGGCATCCGCTGGCCGGCCGGGCTCAGCTGCGGCTGGCCGACGTCGCCTTGCTGCCCGGCCTGCCGTTGCCGCGCTGGCCGGGGCGCGACGGCACGTACCCAGACGGCCCCGGGCCGCCGGTCAGGGACAATGCGCAGCTACGCCAGCTGGTCGCGCTCGGCCGGGCCGCGGCGGTCGTGCCGGAGTCAGCCCGGACCCAGCTGAGCCCCGACCTCGCCGCCGTGCCGGTGCCGGACGCGCCGATGGTGACAACAGTGATCGCGTGGCCGCCGCACAGCCGGTCCCGCGCCCTGGCCGGGCTGATCAGGACCGCCACCCGGCTCTAGCCCTATAACTCAGCCGCTAGCGACCACGGCGTTCGATCAGCCGGTGCGCGTTGCGCATGGCCAGGGCGATGACCGTCTCCATCGGGTTCATCCCGATCGGGCCGGGAAACAGGCTCGCGTCGGCCACGATGAGCCCGGAGACGCCATGGAACTCCCCGAAGCTGCCCACCACGCCACGGCGCGGGTCCCCGCTCATCCGGGCCGTGCCCATCAGGTGGATCGAGTACAGCTGCATGGACCGCTTGGGCACCGGGCGGGCCAGTAGCCGCCGCAGCTCGGCCACGCCGCGCACTTGCGGGGCGCCGTCGAAGGGCAGCAGCACCCGCTGCGCGCCCGCCGCGAACAGCGCCTCGGCGGTCAGTTCCACGCCGCGCACCATCCGGGCGGCGTCCGCGTCGGCGAGCTGGTAGAAGACTTGCGGCCCGAGCCCGGGTACGTTCCTTATCCGCCCGGTCCCGGTGTCGGTCACCAGCGGTCCTGCGGTGACGATGCGGTTGTAGCCGGCCATCAGCGCGCCGAGTTCCCGGCCGTAGGCGGGCAGGATCCCGGCCAGCATGGTAGGGGGCAGGTTCACCGCGGTCAGCAGGAGCCCTTCATCGATGAACTCGCGGACCTGGAAGGCCTGGTGTACTCCGTGCCAGCCGGTAACGTCCTCCTCGAAGAACGCGGTCACCATCGCGTTCGGGTGCACGGACAGGTTGCGGCCCAGCTGCCCGGATACCGACCGCAGGCCGGACCGCATCAGCAGGGCCGGGGTCTGGATGGCGCCGCCGGCCACGATCACGGTCCCGGCCCGGACGGTGACCTTCGGGCCGGCCCGCCCGCCGGGGCGTGCCACGTGCCCGGTCACGCCGGTGACCACCGATCCCGAACGGGTGACCCGGTCCACCCGGCAGTCGGCGAACAGCCGGGCGCCGAGCGAGAGCGCCCGCGGCACGCTGGTCACCAGCATCGAGCGTTTCGCTCCGGTCGGACAGCCGCTGGTGCAGCTGTTGGTGCCTGCGCAGTGCAGCTGGTTGCGCTGGTTCGGGACGATATTCCAGCCCTTGGCCTCGGCGCCGGCCTTGAACAGTTCAGAATCGCGCCCGATCGTCTCGGGGTCTTGCCGCCCGACTGAGAGCCGGGTCTCGATCTGGGCGAAATAGGGGTCGAGGTCTTGCTCGCGGATCGCCGTGATGCCCTCGTGCTCCGCCCAGCGGTCAAGGACGCGGGCCGGGGTGCGCCACGACATGCCCCCGTTGACCACCGTGGAGCCGCCGACGCACCGGCCCTCGGCGTACAGCACGGACGGCCGCCCGATCGCCATCCCGCCTCCGCCGTCCCGGTACAGGGTGCGGAGCGCCCGGCCGGTCTCGGCCGTGAACGACTCGGTCGGGTGGTATCCGCCCTCTTCCAGGACGATGACGTCGATCCCGGCCCCGGCGAGCTCGGCGGCCACGGTCGCGCCGCCCGCCCCCGATCCCACCACGACGGCCTCGCATTCCAGGTCCAGGTCCCCGGTTATCCCCGCCTGCCCGGTCAGAACGGTCAGCCCGGCCGGAACGGTCACGTTTGGCCCGGGCCGGACGGGCCCGCGGTGACCGCGGCCTCGCCCGCGCGGATCTGCGGTCCGTAGGCCTGCAGGCGGCGCCGGGATACGGCGGCGATGTACGGATCCGGGTCGTACCCGATGTCCCGCTGCACCTCGGGCAGGTCGTAGTAGCACATGGTGACCACGCCCTTGAGGCGCTGGGTCATCTCGGCGGCGGCGTCGTGCCTGGCCAGCAACGCCCGGATATAAGCCTCGGCGGTCCCGTCGTCAAGCCGCGCGAACCGCCGTCCCCGGGCCGGCGGATAGAGCCGCGCGCCCTGGTCGAGCAGGATCAGCGCGGCGGCCAGGGCTTTCCTGGCCACCGGCGGCAGAGCGCCCAGCATCAGGCCGAATTCGCGCATCACCCGTTCGGTCCGGTGATCCGCCCGTACCTCGGGCGGGCAGACGATTTCGGCGAACCGCCTGGCCGTCCGCCGGATCACGACGCTCAGCGGCCCCGGCTCACCGAAGGGCTCCGGCTCGCTGAAAGGCTCCGGCTCACCGGCTGGCGTCGGCGCGGAAGATGGGCCAGCCAATCTCGGTCCTCCATTTCGCCTGATCCGGCGTATCGGTCAGGCCGCACAGATAGTACTCGCGCATCGGCCCGTCGATGCTGATCTCGTGGGTGGTGACGTACGAGCCGAGCTCGGCGTAACTGAGGTCGTCGTCGGCCAGCGGGCCGTGGTGGGTCACGATGGCCAGCTCGGCGGCGGGGACCACGATCGGGACCACCCGCCCGATGGCACGTACGCTGCCCTCGACGGGGATGAACACGGTCGCCTCGCCGCGACCGTGCTGGAAGAGCTCGCTCGCGTACAGGCCGCCGAACGGTCCCGTGGTGCGCAGGTCCTGAGCCTGCACGCTGGCGTGCAGTTCGCCGAGGGCGCCTTGCCACCAGGCCAGGACGTCCTCGATCCCGATGACCTGACCGATGCCCGCCGCGGCCGTGTCCGGCACGCTCCGGTGCTCGATCGCGGCTGCGGTCCCGGGGCGCCGCAGCAGGTTGCGCAGCGAGTCGACCGCGGCCCGGGTCTGCGCCAGCTCGGCTTCCAGCCGGTCCAGGTGCGTGGCGATAAGGCTGTTGCGAGCCGCCGCGTCGGGCGCGGACAGCACCGCCTTGACCTCGGCGACCGGCATCTCGAGGCCACGCAGGCGCCGGATGACCTGCGCGGTCGGGATCTGCTCGGCTGAGTAGTAGCGGTAGCCCGTATCGGGGTTCACCGTGACCGGCTCGAGCAGCCCGACCTGGTGGTAGTGGCGCAGCGTCTTGACGCTCAAATGGGTGATGCGGGAGAAGTCGCCGACGGTGTGGGCTGCTGTCACCAGCCCATTGTCAACCCTCCCCGTACCGGAGGGTCAATCCGGAATCCCGCTGTTGACCCTCCGGCCAAGGGAGCACCGAGGCTGGAGCTATCACCACCAAGCAAAGGAGCACAGTCATGACCGCCACTACTGTCCTCGACACCGTGCTGGCCGGGCACGTCGCGGCCGTCAATGCCTTCGATGAGGACGCCATCGTGGCCACCTTCGCCGACGACGCGCTGGTCAACGACGCCCACCGGGAGTTCTGGGGCATCGAGGCCATCCGCCGGTGGGTCGCCAGGGAGATGGTCGGCGACCGCGTCACGATCGAGGTCACGAAGGTCATCGACCATCACGGCACCACCATCGTCCGCGGCCGCTACGACGGCGCCTACGACAAGACGAACCTGCCGGGCGATCTCATCCTCACCAACTACTTCACCGTCCGCGACGGCAAGATCGTCAGCCTCATCGTCATCCGCAACACTCCCGCCGATTACTGATGTCCGGCCGAACGAAGGCTCCCTGCGTCGGCCGCCCCGGCCGCGCAGGAGCCTCCGGCCGACTCCCGCGCCTCGGCGGCCGCTGGGCCGTTGCGGGCCGGCTTTGGGAGGATGGCGGCATGCACATTGAAGATCTGCGCCTGGCCGTATACCGCGCGTTCGCCGGCACCGGCCGCGCCCCGGACGTGAGCGAGCTCGCCGGTCAGCTCCAGGCCGGCCTGCCGGAAGTCACCGGCGGGCTGAGGGAGCTGGCCGATGCTCGCCACCTCGTGCTCGGTGACCAGGGCCAGATCGTCATGGCGCATCCGTTCGCGGCGGTGCCGCTCGGGTTCTCGGTCATGGGTACGGGGACGTTGTGGTGGGGCGGGTGTGCCTGGGATTCGTTCGCGGTGCCTCATCTGCTTCCCGCCGAGGGCGAGGTACTGGTGGCGACCAGGTGCCCAGCGTGCCAGTGCCCGCACGCCTGGAACGTCGGATCGCACCGGCCGCCTGGCGGCGGCCAGGTTGCCCACTTCCTCGTGCCCGCACCGCGCATGTGGGACGACGTCGTGCACACATGCCGGCATCAGCGCATCTTCTGCTCCGAAGACTGCGTCCGGGCCTGGCTGGACGCCACTGGATCCGCCCGCGGATACCTGCTGGATCTCGGCACCCTGTGGCGGCTGGCCGCGCATTGGTACGACGGGCGCCTGGACCGCGGCTACACCAGGCGTGACCCGTCCCAAGCCACCGGCTACCTGCGTAACGTCGGGCTGTCCGGCCCCTTCTGGGGCCTGTGACGCCGGCTAGCCGGGCCGGGTCAGGACTGCAGGAAGGCCAGCAGGTCGGCGTTAATCGTCTCGGCTTGCGTGGTCGGCATGCCGTGCGGGAAACCGTGGTAGGTCTTGAGCGTCCCGTTCTGCGCGAGCTTCGCGGACAGCGGCCCGGAGTCGGCATAGGGAACGATCTGGTCGTCGTCGCCGTGCATGACCAGGACCGGCACCGTGATCTTCTTGAGGTCCTCGGTGAAATCGGTCTGGGAGAAGGCGACGATCCCGTCGTAGTGCGCCTTGGCTCCGCCCATCATGCCCTGGCGCCACCAGTTCTCGATGATCGCTTCGGAGGCTTCCGTCCCGGGCCGGTTGAAGCCGTAGAACGGGCCCGACGGCAAGGCCCGGTAAAACTCGGACCGGTTGGCGGCCAGCTGAGCCTGGAGGTCATCGAACACGCTCTTCGGCAGGCCGTCGGGATTCGCGTCGGTCTGCACCATCAGTGGCGGCACCGAACTGATCAGGACGGCCTTCGCTACCCGGCTCTCGCCGTGCCGGGCGATGTAGCGCACGACTTCGCCGCCGCCGGTGGAGTGCCCCACGTGGACGGCGTTCTGGAGATCGAGATGCGCGGTCAGCGCAGCCAGGTCATCGGCGTAGTGGTCCATGTCGTGACCGTCGCTGGTCTGCGTGGAGCGCCCGTGCCCACGCCGGTCATGGGCGATGACACGGTAGCCGTGGTGCAGGAAGAACAGCAGCTGGGTGTCCCAGTCGTCGGCAGAAAGCGGCCAGCCGTGGCTGAAGACCACCGGCTGGCCCGAGCCCCAGTCCTTGTAGAAGATCTCGGTGCCATCGGTCGTCGTGATCGTGGTCATGCGCTGCCTCCTGCAGGTAGGTCGCCGGGTAGCCTCGAAGCCGTGCTCATCCAGGTAATCTCCAGCACCACCCGCGAAGGGCGTTTCAGCGAGCGGACGGGTTCATCGTGCTGACCGCCGAGTACAACCATGGTTACCCGGCTGTGCTGAAGAACGCGATGGACTGGACGTTCCCGGAGTGGCAGCGCAAGCCGATCGCGTTTGTCGGCTGGGGCAACGTCGGCGGTGCCCGGGCTATCGAACAGCTCCGGCTGGTCGCCGTGGAGTTCGAGCTGGCCCCGCTGCGGCACGCGGTGCACATCCTGCCCGACGTCATGATGCCGGCCCGGCAGGCCGGCGACGCCGGCGACACCAGTGCGTTCGCGCCGCTCGAGCCCCGGCTGAAGCTGCTCGCCGATGACCTTACCTGGCGGGCCGCGGCCCTGGCCGCCGCCCGCGCCCGCGACCAGCGCTAGCCGCGGGCTACAGCTGACCCACGTCGGTGATGCGGAGCACGGCCGTGCCAGGCCTCGTCGGAGGCGGCCAGGTCGACGACCGCGCTGATGCCCCAGTCGTGGTCGTCCGCCGGGTCGTCGAAGATCTGGCGGAGCACCCACTGGCCCGGCTGCACGTCGATGATCAGGAAGGCCGGACCCCGCGCGTCCGGCCCGGTACCGATCTCGTCGTGCACCTCGAAGTATGCCTCGATCGCGTCGCCCCACGCATCGGCGTCCCATCCGCAGGACGAGTCGAGCTCGCCGAGTTCGGCGTAGTGGCCGAGGGCGGCCAGCCGGACCCGCTGGAACATCGCGTTGCGCACCAGGACACGGAACGCCCGCACATTGGACGTGACCGTGGCCAGGCGGGCGGCCCGCTCAAGGTCCGCCTCGTCAGCCAGCGGGTTCCGTAGCCGCTCCCATTCGTCGATCAGGCTGGAGTCGACCTGCCGGACGATCTCGCCCAGCCACTCGATCAGGTCGGTCAGTTCCTCGGTCTTGGCCTCGTCGGGCACCGTCTGGCGCAGCGCCTTGTAGGCGTCGGCCAGGTACCGCAGCACCAGGCCCTCGGAGCGGGACAGCCCGTAGAAGCTGACGTACTCGGTGAAGGTCAGCGCCCGCTCGTACATGTCACGGACCACCGACTTGGGCGACACCTCGTAGTCGGCTACCCACGGGTGTCCGACCCGGTAGATGTTGTACGCGCCCTCGAGCAGGTCCGCCAGCGGCTTGGGGTAGGTGACCGAGTCGAGGAGGTCCATCCGCGTCTCGTACTCCACGCCGTCCGCCTTCATCTGGGCGACCGCCTCGCCACGGGCCTTGAACTGCTGGGCGGACAGGATCTGCCGCGGGTTTTCCAGGGTCGACTCGATGACTGACAGCACGTCCAGCGGATACGAAGGATCGAGGCGGTCCAGCAGTTCGATGGCGGCCAGCGCGAACGGCGACAACGGCTGGTTGAGCGCGAAGTCGAACTGCAGGTCCACGGTGAGCCGGACCCGGCGGCCCTCCTCGTCCGGCTCGTCCAGGCGCTCCACCACGCCGCCGGCCAGCAGCGCACGGTAGATCGCGATGGCCTGGTGAATGTGCTTGCGCTGGGCCGTGCGGTCCTCGTGGTTGTCGGTCAGCAGGTGGCGCATCGCGGTGAACGCGTCACCGGGGCGGTCGATGACGTTGAGCACCATCGCGTGCGTGACCTTGAAGCTCGACGTCAGCGGCTCGGGATCGGCGGCGACGAGACGCTCGAAGGTTGGCTTGCCCCAGGAGACCATGCCCTCGGGCGGCTTCTTCCGCACCACCCGGCGCCGCGCCTTCGGGTCGTCGCCCGCCTTGGCCAGCGCGCGCTCATTCTCCACCACATGCTCAGGTGCCTGGACCACCACCCGCCCGGACGTGTCGTACCCGGCCCGCCCGGCCCGGCCGGCGATCTGGTGGAACTCGCGGGCCTGCAGCAGCCGGGTCTTGTGCCCGTCGTATTTGGACAGGGCGGTGAACAGGACGGTGCGGATCGGGACGTTGATGCCCACCCCGAGGGTGTCGGTGCCGCAGATGACCTTGAGCAGGCCAGCCTGCGTCAGGGTCTCCACCAGCCGGCGGTACTTGGGCAGCATCCCGGCGTGGTGGACGCCGATGCCATGCCGCACCAGCCGGGACAACGTCTTGCCGAAGCCAGCCGCGAACCGGAAGTCGCCGATCAGGTCGGCGATGGCGTCCTTCTCCGCGCGGGTGCAGACGTTGATGCTCATCAGCGCCTGTGCCTGCTCCAGGGCGGCCGCCTGGGTGAAATGCACCACGTAAATGGGGGCCTGGCCGGTGCTGAGCAGCTCTTTCAGCGTCTCGTGCAGCGGCTCCATGGCGAACGAGAAGACCAGCGGCACCGGGCGCTCCGCGGAGTGGATCACCGCGGTCGGCCGGCCGGTGCGCCTGGTCAGGTCCGCCTCGAACCGGCTGACGTCGCCGAGCGTCGCCGACATCAGGACAAACTGCGCCCGGGGCAGTTCCAACAGCGGGACCTGCCAGGCCCAGCCGCGTTCGGGGTCGGCGTAGAAGTGGAACTCATCCATCACGACCTGGCCGACGTCCGCGTCGGCGCCGTCCCGCAGGGCGACGTTAGCCAGCACTTCCGCGGTGCAGCAGATTATCGGGGCCGTCGCGTTGACGCTGCCGTCCCCGGTCATCATGCCGACCTGGGCCGGGCCGAAGGCGTCGCACAGGTCGAAGAACTTCTCCGACACCAGCGCCTTGATCGGCGCGGTGTAGAACGTCCGCTGCCCGGCCGCGAGCGCGGCGAAGTGCGCTCCCGCGGCGACCAGGCTCTTGCCCGACCCGGTCGGGGTGGACAAGATGACGTTCGCCCCCGACACGACCTCGATAAGCGCTTCTTCCTGATGCGGGTACAGCGCCAGCCCGCGCCGCTTGGACCACCCGGCGAAGGCGTCGTAGACGGCGTCGGGATCGGGCGTGGCCGGCAGCAGGTCAGTAAGCGTCATAGCAGGTTCCATGGTGCCCTGTCGCGATGACCACCTGGGTCATCACCGGTTTCGGGCGGGGGACTACGGTCATCAGCCGCCGCCAGGGCTGCGGTATTCCTGGCCCCGCCGTTTGCCCGCCCGCATGCGGGGAAGTTGAAAGACAGGATGCCTGTGTAACTAGAGGGACCAGAGGGACCAGCGATGGCTCGTAAGGCACTTTTCTTGTTCCCCGCCTTCGCGGCGGTGCTGGCCGCCAGCCAGTGGCGGGAGCTGAGCCGGTACGTCAAGCTCAGGCAGATGTCCTCCGGCACCGGGCATCCGGAACTCGTCCCGGTCGAGGGACACCACTCCTACCCGGCCGGCCCAGGCGGCGGTGTGCCCGACGGCACCGGCGATTTCGACTCAGGCAGCCGGGGCGGTCCGCAGACACCCTGACCAGCCCGCACGCAACCTACCTGAACAGCGCGCTGTACGCGTTGAGGGCGGGCTGGCCGCCCAGGTGGGCGTAGAGCACGGTGGCGTCCCGGCCGATCTGGCCGGTACGGATGAGGTCCCGCCCCGTGGGCCAGCGCGTCGGGCACCAGGTACTCCAGCTTGCGGGTCTTGTTGCCGCCGAAGGCCAGCCCGGAGTTGCAGTCTTCCCGCTTGGCCCAGATCGCCGGACCGCCCAGGTGGGCGGACAGGCGCTCAAGGGGATGCACCGGGCTGGGCCCGAACGTCAGCGGTACCGCGGGAAATCATCCAGCGACATTGTTCTGGGTCAGCGCCCGGGAAGGCGGCGATCGCGCTGATCGAGCCCCAGCTCGCCGTACGGGTAGTCGACGGGACGCGGGTCGCTGGCGGCATCGAGCGCGGCCGTCTCGGCCTCGGTCAGGTGCAGCCCGGCGGCACGCAGGTTGGTCTCGAGCTGGCTGACCGTGCGGGCCCCGAGGATGGTCGAGCTGACCGAGGGCCGGTCGGTGACCCAGGCCAGCGCGATCTCAGCCATGGTGACCCCCCGGTCCTCGGCGGTCTTTTGCACCGCGTCGATGACGTTCCAGGTCCGCTCGGTGCCCCGCCGGTCGTAGGCTTCCATGCCGCGGTTCGGGTCGTCGCCGAGCCGGGTCTGGCCGGTCGGGCGCTCGTCGCGCTTGTACTTACCTGATAGCCAGCCGCCACCGAGCGGGCTCCAGGGCAGCAGCCCCAGGCCGGCATCCAGCGCCGCGGGCACGACCTCCCACTCGATCTCCCGCGCCAGCAGGCTGTACTGCGGCTGGAGCGTCACCGGCGCGGCCACGTTCATGGCGCGGGCCAGCCAGACGGCCTTGGTCAGCTGCCAGCCGGTGAAGTTGGACAGCCCGTAATAGCTGATCTTGCCGGCCCGGACGAAGCCGTCAAGCGTGCGCAGCGTCTCTTCCAGCGGCGTCAGCGGGTCGAACGCGTGCACCTGGTACAGATCGACCGACTCGAGCCCGAGCCGGCCCAGCGAGGCATCCAGCGCACGGGTGAGATGGCGCGCGGAAAGCCCGGAGCCGTTCGGCGTGTCATCAAGGGCGAAACGGCCCTTGGTGGCCAGCACCACGGACCCGGTGACGTCAGCCGGGCGGCTGGCGAACCACCGGCCGATGATCTGTTCTGATACCCCGTGGCTGTACACGTCGGCCGTATCGACCAGCGTCCCGCCGGCCTGCACGAAGTGGTCGAGCTGCGCGTGCGCGCCGTCCTCATCGGTTTCGGTGCCAAACGTCATCGTGCCCAGGCACAGGCTCGACACCACGCACCCGCTGTTTCCCAGCTTTCGATATTCCATAAGGTCAGGCTACCGAGCCAGGCCGCGGCGAAACGTGCCTGGCCCTGCGACCTGCCCTAGCCGGGCAGGTTGGCCTCGATGGCGGCGAGGACTTCCGGGTCATCGGGGGTGGTGCGGGGGCGGAACCTGGCCGCCACGGTACCGTCCGGGCGGACCAGGAACTTCTCGAAGTTCCACTGGATGTCGCCGGCCTCGCCGTTGGCGTCGGGAACGGACGTCAGCTCGGTGTAGATGGGGTGCCGGCCCGGGCCGTTCACCTCGACCTTGGCGAACATCGGGAAGGTGACGCCGTAGGTCGCGGAGCAGAACTCGGCGATCTCCTCCTCCGTGCCCGGCTCCTGGCCGCCGAACTGATTGCAGGGGAATCCGGCCACCGCGAAGCCGCGGTCGGCAAACTGCTCGTGCAGCTTCTCCAGCGCGGTGTACTGCGGCGTCAGCCCGCACTTGGAGGCCACGTTCACCACCAGGAGCAGCGAGCCAGCCGAGCCAAGCGAGGAATCGGCGCCGGAAAGGGTCTTGATAGGAGTATCGAGTATCGTCACGCGACTACGCTACCGGCAGCCGGCTCCAGACCGATTCTCCGAGATAGCCCCGGGCGATGGTGGTGACGAAGGAGTACACCGCGTCCTCGGCGGGGGACAGCGGGCCGGGCGAGGCGTGCGGCGAGGACAACCCGCGCTGCACCGACTCGCACGCCGCCCAGTCCTGCCGGTTGGTGATGTCCCAGAACTCCACCGCGTAGCCCGGATCGAAGTCCGGCCTGGCCACCGCCTCCGGGGCGAAAGCCCAGCTGCACTCGATCCGGCTGCGGTCGGCGGCGACCGGGACGATCCGGTGCGTCATCACGTAGTCCGGATGCAGGCTCAGCAGCACGTTCGGGAAGATGGTGACGTAGATGACGGTGCGCAGCCCGCGGTGGTCCAGCCCGCGCAGCGGCACGCCACCGCTTTGGCCGTCCAGTGACATCGTGGCCATCTGATCCCGCAGGTCCATCCAGCCGCCGATCCAGGCTCCGTCGGCGGCGTAGTTCTCGCCGCTCCTGGGCGGGCTGACCCGGCACAGCTCGGGATGGATGGACGGGCAGTGGTAGCACTCGTGGTAGTTCTCGGTGAGGATCTTCCAGTTGGCCGCGGCCTCGTAGCTGTGCCGGCCCGCGGTCACCAGGCGTTCCGGCTCGTACGGCGCCACCAGCCCGGCCAGGGTGGCCAGCGCCCCGGCCAGCGAGCCGGCCCGGCCCGCCGAGGAATCGACGAAGATCAGGCCGTGCCACTCGGTCACCGGCAGCGGCGGCAGGCCCCACTGGGCGAAGTCGAAGCCCGGCTGCCGCCGGAAGCCCGCGGCCGCGCGGAGTTCTCCGGTCAGCGAGTACGTCCACGCGTGATACGGGCAGATGATCGTCTGGCTCCGGGCCCCTTGCCCGCACGCGAGCAACTCGTGGCCGCGGTGCCGGCAGCTGTTCGCGAACGCCCGCAGTTCCCGGTCCTCGCCCCGGACGAGCAGCACGCCGCCCTGCCCGGTGGTCTCGGCCCGCTGGTCGCCCGGTTCGGCCAGCTGGTCGCTCCGCGCCACGCACAGCCAGCCGCCGCCAAAGAAGTGCTGCTGCTCCCAGGTGAACACATCCGGGTCCACATACGCGGCCCGGGGCAGCATCCGGCTCGCCCCGAACGGCCGGAGCACCGCCGCCACCTCGGCCCGGTCCAGCGGAGCAAGATCATCGCTATCTTGACTGACCATACAGTCAAGGCTACGGGCGGTCCTCTCGCCCTGTCCAGCCGCCAGCCAGGTCAGGTATCCGGACTGAGCTTGCGGATCACCGGTCGGGCTGCGGATACTGCTCTTATGGGCGACCGAAATGTGCTCGGCGGCGAGCTTGAGCCATGTGGGACCGATCCGCTGACTGGTTTCTACCGGGATGGCTGCTGCACCACCGGTCCTGAAGATCTCGGCAGCCACACGATCTGCGCCGTGGTGACGACCGAATTCCTCGAGCACCAGCGTCGCATCGGTAACGACCTCAGCACGCCCATGCCCCAGTTCAGGTTTCCCGGCCTGGTCCCCGGGGACCGGTGGTGCGTGACCGCGGCCAACTGGCTGCAGGCGCACCGCGACGGCGCCGCCGCCCCGGTGGTGCTGGCCTCGACCCACCAGCGTGCGCTGGAGATCGTCCCGCTGGAGATCCTCAGGCCCTACTCCGTCGACGTTCCCGGCCGACCTCGGCGCCCTCGAGGAGTAGGCTCCGGGCCGGGGGAAGGAGCTCGGCTGATGCCAAGACACACGCAGGTCCGTCGTCAGGAAAGCGGCTTCAAACGATTCCTGCGCCGGCTGTTCTCTATCCGCGTCGGTATCTACGGCTCGGCCGCCTCGACCGCGGAACCGCTGCACATCGAGCACGGCCCCTCCCGCCCCAGCCGGAAGTCCGCCCGCAAGTAAGCTCTCGTCCGCGGCGCCGCCGCTCGTCCCTTTACGCTGGCTCCGGCTAGCCCTTCCCGCCTCTAAGGCATGGGTCACCGGACTGCCCGCGCCCCTGCGCTGGGCTGGTCCCTTTGGGGTCCCCGGTCCCGGTGTGACGATAGCACCTGCGTGCCCACAGGGACGGCGCGCCCAGGGAAGATCTTCGTGAGATCCGGGCTTCGCGGTGGATCCGGTGCATCCCCGTGCCCCATGCCGAGTACGAAAACATCTGCCCTGCGCGCCGACTCATCATCGAGGCACATCACCCTCTGAGGCCGAAACGCCGCACCCCAGCCGCCACCCCCCCCACTCCCCGCACCCGCAACCCACCCGCCACAATCAGCGAAATAATCATGGAAATTTGTCTCACGTCGAACTTTGGTACCCCCAGCTGCCCAATCATCCGCAGGAGCCAAACTCTCCGCGCAAACGGACGGCCGCCCCGCATCACGCCCGGCCGGACCAGGCACGATCACACCCGCATCACCACACCCAGCAGCCACCGCGCCACCAGCAAGACCGCCGTGGACCCGCGTCCAGCGGCCGTTCCGTGACCCCCGTGCACCCGATCCACCATCAAGCCCGAATCCACCACAACCCTCGCCGCGGCATCGTCGGGCCGTGGCAGCGGGGCTGGCGTGGCCAACACTCCACAGGCTCAGATGTGTCCGGCCAGAAACCCGGCGGTCACTAGGCTGGCCGGTATGGACCGTGAAGCGGAACTCCTGCAGCAGTACCTAGACCTGGAACGCGAACACGTGCTTGGCATCCTGGAAGGCTTCTCCGAAGAGCAACTGCGCCGCCCGGTCCTTCCGTCCGGCTGGAATTGCCTGGGCATGGTGAAACACCTGGCTCTGGCCGACGAACATTACTGGTTCCGGTGCATTGTCGCCGGCGAGTCGCTCGGCTTCTTCCCGGAAGAGCCGAACGCCGAGTGGCAGGTCGGCCCCGACGAGTCGGCCGCCGACATTTTCGCGTTGTACCGGGAGGAAATCGAGCGCGCCAACGCCATCATCTCGGCCACTCCTCTCGACGCAGCGCCCCGCCACCGAGACCCGCGCTGGGGAGCATGGGCAGATCGGTTCACCGACCTGCGGGTGGTCATGCTCCACGTGCTCAAGGAGACCGCCTGCCACGCCGGGCACCTCGACGCGGCCGCGGAGCTTATCGACGGCAGGCAGTGGATCGTGCTGGGCGGCTGACCGGCTCGTTAAGCCCTTATAGTGATCGACGTGGACGAACGAGGGAGATGACTCATGGCCTTCACCGAGGACGAGGTCGCTTACCTGGCGTCGCAGCCGCTGGCCCGGATCGCCACCGTCGGCGATGACGACCAGCCGGACGTCGTTCCGGTCGGCGTCGAGTTCGACGGGACCTATCTGTGGGTCGGCGGCCGGGCGCCCGAGCGGACCAGGAAGTTCATCAACGTCCGGGCGGGGCACGCCAAGGTCGCCCTGGTCGTGGACGATCTCGTGACCACCGATCCGTGGACGCCGCGGTTCCTGCGGGTGTACGGCACGGCTGAGCTGATGGAGCGCCCCGGCCGGTTCGGCCCCGGCACCTACATGCGGATCACCCCGGAGATCTCGTGGAGCTGGAACCTGGAGGGCCGCCCCTACGGCGACGACGCGCTGCAGCAAGGCCCGCGGCGGACCGTGCACCGGTGACGCGCTAGTGCAGCACCGCGTAAGTCCTTGAGGGTTTTATCCGGTTGCACCGGGTGGTCGCTGGTTCTGGCGAGATAGAGGGTGCGGGCGGTGTCGAGTGCCAGGTTGGGGTGGCCTGCTGGCCGCCCGTCGAGCAGGACGGATTCGGCGTAGCTGCCGGTGCTGGCCTGCCAGATCGCAAATGCCCACTGGTCGTGGTCGCCGAGGTACTGGATGCGGCACAGCTCGATGGTGTCGTCGTTGTCCTCGCTGAGGTAGCCGGTCAGGTAGCCGTAGGAGCCGCGCCAGCGGATGGTGACCTCTTCCAAGGCCGGCCAGCGCTGGGAGGCGTGGTGGTCGACGGTGCCTTCGATGAGGTCTTTCAGGCGCCGGGATGGCACGGGCATGAGGTCATTGCCGCTGCGTGCGGCGCGCCGCCGCCAGCTCCGGTCTTTATACGGGCATTGTCGGGCGATCGTTTCTGATCACCCGGAGGTGAATCGTGGCGCATGCCGCCAGCCAGGACATCGTGGTTCTGGGATCGCGCCGCAAGGCGAGACTGGAGGCGATCGCGCGGCGGCCGTCCTCGCCGCAGGCGCTGGTACGGCGCGCCAGGATCGTGCTGCTCGCGCACCAGGCTGGGCGGATCAGCGGATCGCCGTGGCGCTGGCTGCTCGGCGGGCACGATGCGGACCTGGCGGCGCCGGTTCGCCCGTGGCGGGATCCCGGCCCTGGCTGACCGTCCGCGCAGCGGCCGGCCCGAGGTGTACGGGCCGGACGTGCGGCTGGCGATCGTGGCCACCGCCACCGCCGCGCCGGCGGACGGCACGACGGCATGGACGCACGCCTCCATCGCCCGCGAGCTCGCCGCACCGGGATCTCCGCCAGCCAGGTGGGGCGGATCCTGGCCGGCCTGGACCTGGCGCCGCACCGGTCCGGGGATGGCTGAACCGCCGCGATGACGAGCAGTTCTGGGCGCAGGCCGCTGCGGTGTGCGAGGTGTACCTGCGCCCCCCAGAGAACACCGTGGTGATCTGCATTGATGAGAAGACCGGGATCCAGGCCAAGTACCGCAGATACCCTGAGCAGCCTGCCCGGCCGGCAGGCTGGCCCGGCGGGAATTCGAGTACGTCCGCAACGGCACCGTCTCCATCGTCGCCGCGCTGGAGGTAGCCACCGGACAGGTCATCGCAGAGCCGATCGGTCAGAACCAGCACCGCCGCGACACCTCCACCTTCTCCGCTTCCTGCACCCCCTTTTCTCACCGTCACCGTCACCACCCCCGAACACGCATCCTGCTGGACATGGCCGAGCTGTGGTTCTCTGCACTGGCCCGCGGCCTGCTGCGCCGCGGCGAGTTCACCTCCCGCGACGACCTAGCCGCCAAGATCACCGACTTCGCGATCCGCCACAACCGCAAAGCCCGCCCGTACACCGGACTTACGATGCCCGCGCCACCACACCCACGTCTCGCCCGCCACGCCGCACGCGACTTCGCGGCCACCGCTCGTCCCCCAAGCGCCTCCCATGCCGCGTAACCCCGCCAAGACCAGCAGACGAACCCGTCAAGGATTAATGCGGTGCTGCACTAGCCCTCATCGGCGGGCATCCGGAACCGCGGCAGCGGCGTCGGCAGCAGCAGGAGGAACCCGGCGGTCCCGCCGAGGGCCGCCACCCACAGCGCCGGACGCAGGCCGAACCAGCGCCCCGAACAGCCCGCCGAGCAGCGCGCCCAGCGGCCGGGTGCCGTAGTTGGCCGCCTGGAACGCCCCGGTCACCCGGGACCGCAGCGTGTCCGGGATCACCGCGGCGAAGATCGCCCCGATGCTGATGTCCAGCATCATCACCCCGAACCCGCTGGCGAACTCCGCCGCGAACAGCATGGCCAGCACCAGCGGCAGCCGCCCGTGCGCCAGCGGCCACGAGCACCAGCGGCGCGGTGAACAGCAGGCAGCCGGCCGTGTAGGCCCAGCCGACCCCGACCCGCGCCGCGACCCGCTTGGTCACCAGCGCGCCGAGCACGCCGCCCACCGCGCCGCCACGCCGAGCAGCACGCCGACCACGCCGGGCCGGATGTGCAGCACCCGCACGGCGTAGAGCAGGTAGAGCGCGTTGAACATGAGGTTGAAGAAGTTGATGGTGCGCCACCGCGATGAGCGAGGCGCGGACGATGCCGGAGCGGGCGATGAACCGGGCGCCCGCCAGGCACCGACCCCGTGCCGGTCGTCGGCCGGCGGCTCGGCCGGCCGGATCCGGCCCAGGAAGAACGCCGAGCCGAGGAACGACAGCGCGTCCGCGAGGATGGCGACCGGGGCGGACAGCGCCTGCACCAGCACGCCGCCCAGGCTCGGGCCGCCCACGAACGACAGCGCCCGGCTGCCGTACACCAGCGACTGCCCGTCCACGTACTGCTCCGCCGGGACGATCGAGACGAACAGCGTCCCGTCCGACACGGTGAACAAGATGCTCAGCGTCCCGGCGCCGAACGTGACCAGGTACAGCTGCGGCAGCGTCAGCACGTGCAGCGCGTAGCAGACCGGGATGGACGCGAACAGCACGGCCCGGCCCAGGTCGGCGGCGATCATCGTCCGCCTGCGCTGCCCGCGCCGGTCCACCCAGGCCCCGGCGGGCAACCCGAACAGCAGGCTGGGCAGCCACTCGAGCGCGGTCAGGTAGCCCATCTGGGCGGCGCCCACGTGCAGCGCGATCACCGCCGCCAGCGGCAGCGCGAGCCCGGAGATCTGGTCGCCGAACATCGAGATCGTCCCCGCGCTCCAGTACCGCCGGAACACCGCGTCGCGCAGCAGGGCGGGATCATGTCAGCGCCTCTCCCGGGCCGCCAAGTCGTTCGGGAAGGCCAGGTGCAGGTAGGTGACCTGCCGCGCGTCCGGCGGCCGCAGTTCCGGCTTGAGCCTGGCGCTCGAAGTAGGTGTCGACCAGTTCGAGCACCTTGCGCCCGAGCTCGTCGAGCTCCTCGGCGGTGACCCACAGGATCCGGTCGCCGAGCCAGTTCGCCCGCTGCCACTCGGGCGGCTGGTCCGGGCGGGCCTCCAGCCAGCGCATCAGCTGCTCGAAGTACCGCTCGGCGATGACCGTGCTCAGCAGGCTGGCCGCCGCGGCGGCCTCCGGCGTGTCCGGGGTCGCGTCCCAGTCGGTCGACGTCGTCGTGGCCCGCCACGGCTTTTCCCGCCCGGTCCCGCCGCCGGCCTCCTCGACCAGCCCGTACTTGGCCAGCTGCCGCAGGTGGAACGAGCACGTCCCGGACGACTCACCCAGCAGCTCAGCCGCCCGCGTCGCGGTCAGCGGCCCCTCGGTGCGCAGCAGCCCCACCAGCGCCATCCGCACCGGATGCGCGTACGCTCGCAGCGCCCGCGGATCCGTCAGCCGGGTAGCCGTCCGCCCCCGCGCCGCGCTTCCCCTGCCTCTGTCCCTGGCTCTTCATCGCATGCCAAGCAAAGATAGCTTTGCAAAGGTTTCTTCGGAAGACCTTTTTATCCGAACGGACTCCGCTGCGTGCCCCGGCGCAGCCCGCCGCCTCCCGGGCGGAAGAACGAGGCGTCTCACGCTGTTCGGACAAGTCGTGGACGACATTGCCCCTGCCCTGACCTTCGGTCCGCACGCCGTGCCGCTTTCCGTGCTCGACCTGGCGCCCGTGCCGGACGGGGGCAGCGCGGGGGAGGCCCTGCGCGCCACCACCGAGCTGGCCCGGCGGGCCGAGCAGCTTGGCTTCCGCCGGTTCTGGGTGGCCGAGCACCACAACATGCCCGGCATCGCCAGCTCGGCGCCCCCGGTGCTGATCGGCCACATCGCCGACGCGACGCGGACCATCCGGGTGGGTTCCGGCGGGGTGATGCTGCCCAACCACGTCTCGCTGGTGGTCGCCGAGCAGTTCGGCATGCTCGAGGCCCTCCATCCGGGCCGCATCGACCTCGGCATCGGCCGCGCGCCCGGCACGGACCAGGCCACGGCGGCGGCGCTGCGCCGCTCGCCCGAGGCGCTGTCGGCCGACGACTTTCCCGAGCAGCTCATGGACCTGGTGGGCTTCTTCACCGGGCAATGGCCCGACCGGCACCCGTTCGCGCAGATCACCGCGATGCCCGGGCTGGCCACCGGCCCGCCATGTGGCTGCTCGGCTCCAGCGGCTACAGCGCCCAGGTGGCCGGCCTGCTCGGCCTCCCGTTCGCCTTCGCGCACCACTTCAGCGCGGCCAACACGCTGCCCGCGCTGGCCCTGTACCGCCAGCACTTCCGCCCGTCGGAGGTCCTTGAGCGCCCGCACGCCATGGTCGCGGCCGCGGTCATCTGCGCGGACACCGACGAACGGGCTCGCTTCCTGGCCGGATCCGGTGCGCTGTCGTTCCTGCGGCTGCGTTCCGGCCGGCCGGGGCCCGTTCCCTCGCCGGAGGAGGCCGCCGCCTACCCTTACAGCGAGCTGGAGCGGGCGTTCGTGGCGGACCGCCAGGCCTCGAGCATCCTCGGCTCACCCGAGACCGTCACCCGCCAGCTCACCGACCTGGTGCAGGCGACCGCCGCCGACGAACTGATGGTCACCACCATGGTCTACGACCCCGCCGACCGCCTGCGCTCCTTCGAGCTGGTCGCCGGCCTGGCCCGCGCCTCCCGCCCGGCTCCCGTCAGCTGATCTTGGTGACACGCCGCGCCGGGATACGGCGGCGCCAGCGTTCGGCCCGCTGATCGGCGACGATCTGCCTGACCACGTTGCGGCCGGGGATGCCGGTGACCCCGCCGCCGCCGTGGGTGGCCGAGCCGGCCTGGTACAGGCCGCGTACCGGCGTGCGCAGGTCGGCGAACCCGGCCGCGGGCCTGGCGTGGAACATCTGCCCGAGCGACAGCTCCCCGTGGAAGATGTTCCCGCCCACCAGCCCGTACTCTTCCTGCATCTGGTGCGGCCCGATCACCTGCCGGTGCCGGCACCGAGTCGGTGAACCCGGGCGCCACGGTCTCCAGCCGGGCCAGCACCCGGTCGGCGTAGGCCTCCAGGTCGGCGTCGTGCGCCGCGTCGGCGTAGCCGCAGGGCACCCACTGGGTAAACAGCGACATGATGTGCTGGCCGGGCGGCGCGAGCGAGTCGTCGAACACGCTGGGGATGCAGATGTCGGCGAACGGCAGTGCGGCCGGGGTACCCGAGACCGCTTGCTGGAACGCGGTCTCGATGTCGTCGAGCGATTCGGCCAGCACGATCGTGCCGCCGTAGACCGACGGGTCGGGGTCAGGGTAGCTGGCGAAGGACGGGCAGCCGGTCGAGGGCCAGGTTGATTTTCACGGTGCCGCTGCGGCTGCGCCAGCCGCGGATGTCGGCGACGAAGTCGGCGGGAAGTTCGGCCGGGTCGAGCAGTTGCAGGAACGAGATCTGCGGATGCGCGGTGGTGACCACCACCGGCGCGTCGATCGAGCTCTCCGCTGGCCAGCGTCACCCCGGCGACCCGGCCGCCGGAGGTGCGGATCTTGGCCACCTCGGCGTCGGTCCTGACCTGCGCGCCGAACATCCGGGCGGCCCGGGTCAGCGCCCCGGTCACCCCGCCCATGCCGCCGCGCGGGAAACCCCAGGCGCCGGAGAGCCCTTCGGTCTCGCCGATGTGGTGGTGCAGCATGACGTAGGCGGTCCCGGCCGAGCGCGGCCCCGCCCAGGTCCCGATCACTCCGGACACGGACAGCAATCCTCGCATCGCGTCGCTGTCGAAGTACTCCTCGAGCAGGTCCGCGATGCTGCCGGTGAGCAGCCGGGTCACGTCCACCGCCCCGCGTTCGTCCACGCCGCGCAGCCCGGTGAGCAGCCGGGCCTGCCGGAGCAGGTCCTGCGGCCGCCGCGACCCGAGCCGCGGCGGGATCTGGTGCAGCAGCGGGCCGAGGACCCGGCCGATGCCGGCCAGGTGCTTTTCGTACCGCGGATAGGCGTCCGCGTCCGCGGCGAGAACTTGGCGATCTCGGCGTGCCGCTGGGCCGGGTCGTCTGGCAGCCGCAGGTAGCGGCCGTCGGCCCGCGGCGCGAAGTAGGGACCCTGCGGGTACACGTGATAGCCGTGCTGGGTCAGCCGCAGGTCACGGACCAGGTCCGGGGGGAGCAGCGAGACCACGTAGGACAGCGACGTCACCGTGAAGTCGGGTCCGAACGGATGCTCGCTGACCGCCGCGCCGCCGGTGACGCCGCGCCGTTCGCAGACCACCGTCTTGAGCCCAGCCCGGGCCAGGTAGGCCGCCGCGACCAGCCCGTTGTGCCCTCCGCCCACCACCACGACATCTGCTTGTCCCGTCACCGGCCGTCCTTTCCTTCAGTTGTCTCCCGCCGACGGTACGGGACACCGTTGCTGTTTACATAGTCCTGTCACCGCCGACGAACGGAGCACCCAACAGTGGACACATCGCAGGCCGGTCCCGATCCCGCCGTGATCGCGGTCGCCCAGCTCGGCATCACCGTAGGTGAGCCCGACGCCAACCGGCAGGCCGCCGCCGCCGCGGTGACCGAGGCGGCGCAGGCCGGCGCGCGTCTGGTGGTGCTGCCCGAGCTGTGCGATTCCGGCTATGTCTTCGGCGACGGCGCCAGGCCCGCGGCCGCCGAGGCGCGCGAACTCGCCGAGCCCGCCTCAGCCAGCCGCACGCTGCGCCAGTGGCGTTCCCTGGCGGCCCAGCACCAGCTGGTCATCGTGGGCGGGTTCTGCGAGCTCGGCGCCGACGGCCGCCTGTACAACAGCGCGGCCGTGGTCGACGCGTCCGGCACCCGCGGCCCTCTACCGCAAGGCGCACCTGTGGGACGCCGAGAAGCTTGTCTTTACCCCAGGGGATGCGCCGCCACCCGTGGTGGACACCGCCGTGGGCCGGGTGGCCCTGATGATTTGCTACGATCTCGAATTTCCCGAATGGGTACGGCTGGCCGCGCTCGACGGCGCGGACCTGATCGCCGCCCCGGTGAACTGGCCGTCGGTGAGCTGGCCGGCCGGGGAGCGTCCCGCCGAGGTCCTCAAGGCGCAGGCCGCGGCCGCCACCAACGGGATCTTCGTCGCGGTGGCTGACCGCTGCCGGACCGAGCGGGGCGTCTCCTGGATCAGCGGTTCTGTCATCATCGGTCCCGACGGCTACCCGCTGGCCGGGCCGGTTCTCGCCGACCGCCCCGCCGTGCTGCACGCCGTCTGCGACCTGTCCCGCGCCCGGGACAAGCAACTCGCCGGTGACAACGACCTCCTGGCTGACCGCCGTCCGGACCTATACCGGAAAATATCGGGTCAGGCTGGGTAGTGCACAGGTGCTCCCACCGCCGACACGGAGGTCCCACAGATGATCATTGACTGCGCGCACTACCAGGATGGCCGCAGGCGCGACGAAGGCCTGGTCTCGCTGGAGGAGGCGGCGGCCCGGTGCAAGCAGGGCGGCTTCGTCTGGCTGGGCTTGTTCGAGCCGGGGGAGGAGGAACTGAGCCCAGGTCAGCGACACCTTCGGCCTGCACGAACTGGCGGTGGAAGACGCGCAGAACTTCCACATGCGGCCGAAGATAGAAAACTACGACTCCGATATCCGCCTTATCATCTTGCGCACCGCGCGCTACGACGATGCCGCCGAGGAGGTCGAGTTCGGCGAGATCAGCGTCTTCCTGGCGCCCACCTTCGTGATCACGGTCCGGCAGGGCATCGGGAGCGAGCTGCGCGCGGCCAGGCAGCGGCTGGAGCAGCGGCCCGAGCTGCTCGAAGAGGGTTCCTCCTCGGTGCTGTGGGCCATCTTGGACGAGGTGGTAGACGGGTACGCACCGGTCGTGGCCGGGCTTGAGCGCGACATCGACGAGATCGAGGCCACCGTCTTCACCGGCACCGTCGCCCCCACCGAGCGGATCTACTCGCTGCGCCGCGAGGCCTCCCACTTCTACCGGGCCGTCCACCCGCTGCTCGCCGTGGTCCTGACCGTCCAGCGTTCGGTCGAGGACTCCAAGCTGCAGCCGTACCTGCATGACGTCCACGACCATCTGCTGCTGGTCAACGAGGAGGTTGCCGCCCAGCGCGACCTGCTCGGCACGGTGCTTGAAGCTAACATGGCGGTAATCTCGGTCGAGCAGACGAAGGTAAGCGTGCAGCAGAACTCCACCATCGAGCAGCTGACGATCCTGGCGACGGTTTTCCTGCCGCTGACCTTCGTCACTGGTTTCTTCGGCCAGAATTTCGGCTGGCTGGTCCGGCACATCGACGGATTCGCCGCCTTCGCCATCTACGGCATCGGCGGCCTGGCCGTGCCGCTTGTGCTGTTGTTCTGGTGGCTCAGGTTCCGCGCCACCCGCGTCAACACCGCCACCGCGGTGAACGGCAGCTGACTTTGCCTGCCCAGAGCCGTTCGGTCCAGGTGTGGACGGGCCGGAACCGGGGCAGGGGCCACATCGGGCCGTGGCGGCGATGACGCCGTGCGGCGGGACTATGGAGGATTAACGTGCCGATCGCGACAGTCAACCCCGCTACCGGGCAGACCGTGAAGACCTTTGACGAGATGAGTGAGGCCGACGTCGAGCGCTGTCTGGCCGCCGCCGCGGCGGCGTACGCCAGCTATCGCCTGACCAGCTTCGACACCCGGGCCGGATGGATGCGCCGGGCGGCCGGCATCCTCGACGACGAGCGGGACCAGATCGCGGCGATGATGACCACCGAGATGGGCAAGACGCTGGCCGCCGCCAAGGCCGAGGTGGCCAAGTGCGCCGCCACCTGCCGCTACTACGCCGACCACGCGGCCGGATTCCTGGCCGACGAGGCCGCCGACGCCAAGGCGGTCGGGGCCGAGAACGCCTACGTCCGCTACCAGCCGATCGGGCCGGTGCTGGCCGTCATGCCGTGGAACTTCCCGCTCTGGCAGGCCATGCGCTTTGCCGTCCCTGGCCTGATGGCCGGCAACGTCGGGCTGCTCAAGCACGCCTCGAACGTGCCGCAGACCGCCTTGTTCATGCAGGACCTGTTTGCCCGGGCCGGTTTCCCCGAGGGGACCTTCCAGACCCTGCTGATCGGCTCGTCCCGGGTCGAGGCGGTGCTGCGCGACCGGCGGGTCGCGGCTGCGACCCTCACCGGTTCCGAACCAGCCGGGCAGGCGGTGGCGGCCATCGCCGGCGACGAGATCAAGAAGGTCGTGCTCGAACTCGGCGGCAGTGACCCGTTCATCGTCATGCCGTCGGCTGACCTGGAGGCGGCGGCCAAGGTGGCCGCGGTCGCCCGCTTGCTGAACAACGGCCAGTCCTGCATCGCGGCCAAGCGCTTCATCGTCCACGAGGCGGTCTACGACACCTTCGAGCGCCTGTTCACCGAGCAGATGTCGGGCAAGCAGGTCGGCGATCCGATGCTGGACAGCACCGACGTCGGGACCGCTGGCCTCCGAACAGCAGCGCGATGACGTCGAGAAGCTGGTGGTCGACGCGGTGGCCAACGGCGCCAGGGTGCTCTGCGGCGGCGCCGCCCCCGACCAGCCCGGCTTCTACTACCCGCCCACCGTCCTGGCCGGCATCACCCCCGAGATGCGGGTGCACCTGGAGGAGGTGTTCGGCCCGGTGGCCACGCTCTACCGGGTCAGCGACATCGACAGCGCGATCGAGCTGGCCAACGGCACCTCGTTCGGGCTCGGCGCGAACGCGTGGACCAACGACGAGCAGGAGCGGAGCCGGTTCATCCGGGATCTGGAGGCCGGGATGGTTTTCATCAACGGCAACGTGACCTCCTATCCCGAGCTTCCCTTTGGCGGCGTGCGGCGGTCCGGCCACGGCCGGGAGCTCGCCGGTCACGGGATCCGCGAGTTCTGCAACGCCAAGACGGTGTGGATTGGTGCGTCCGACCGGGCCTGAGCTCCGGTGCGCGACTACACCCGTCCGTGCCGCCAGCGCGGCTTGCGCTTGTCCAGGAACGCCCGCATCCCTTCCCTGGCGTCGGGAAGCTGGCTGGTCGAGGCCATGACCTCGACGGCGTAGGCGTAGGCCTTGGCCTGGTCAAGATCGATCTGCGCGTACAGCGCCTGCTTGCCGATGCCCTTGCTCTGCGCCGACCCGCGGGTGACGCGGTCCAGCAGATCGCGGGCGGCCGAGTCGAGCTGAGCCGCGGGCACCACCCGGTTGACCAGGCCCCAGTCCAGTGCGGTGCGCGCGTCGATGACGTCACCGGAGAACGCCAGCTCCGCCGCCCGTTTGCGGCCGACGTTCCTGGCGACGGCCACCATCGGGGTGTGGCAGAACCAGCCGCCCTTGCCGCCGGGGGCGGCGAACCCGGCCTCGTCGCTGGCCACGGCCAGGTCGGCGCTGGCCACCAGCTGGCATCCCGCCGCCGTCGCCAGCCCGTGCACCCGCGCCACCACCGGCTGAGGCACCTGCTGGATCAGCGTCATCAGCTCGGTGCAGGTCATCAGCAGCGAACGGACCCCGGGCAGGTCGGCGTCGGCCACGTCGGCGAAGTCGTGCCCGGCGCAGAACACCGGGCCGTTACCCGCCAGCACGATGCCCAGGGCATCGCTGTCGCCGATCTCGCCGAACGCCGCGATCAGCTCGAGCATGTGCTCGCGGGACAAAGCGTTGCGGCGCTGCGGCCGGTTCATCGTGACGGTGGCGAAATCGCCTGAACGTTCCACCAGGATGTGCTCAAAGGTCATGACACCAGTTAAGCCCGCCCCAGCCCCCATCGCCACCCCTCCCGGCCGCCGCGGCTGAGGCGTCACGGGGGAGTTCGACGACCGTCATCCCGGCCACCGCACCAAGGTTGTCCATGGCAGCCAGCGCCTGGCCGACGCCCTCGAGTTCGATCACTCGGCCAATCGTCAGCTGCGGCCGGAGCGTGCCGTCCGCCACCATCGTCATCATGGTGGGGTAGTCACGGGCGGCCATGCCGTGCGAGCCGTATATCTCAAGTTCCCGCCCGATGACCAGGTCCATCGGGATCGGCGGCGTCGCGGCTGGGCCTGGCAGCAGTCCGACCTGGATGTGCCGTCCGCGGCGGCGCAGGCAGCGCACCGAGTTCACCGCGGTGGCCGGCGAGCCGAGCGCGTCGATCGAGATGTGCGCCCCGCCGCCGGTGATCTCCCCGATCGCGGTGACGGTATCCGGCCGGCCGGGACGGCGAACTCCGCGCCGAGTTCACGGGCCCGGTTCAGCGCCGCCGGCACGACGTCCACGGCGACCACGCGAGCGCCGAGGGCGGCGGCGATCATCACCGCCGACAGCCCGACACCGCCACAGCCGTGCACGGCCAGCCAGTCACCCGCTTGCACACGGCCGTGCCGGGTCACCGCCCGGAAGGCGGTGGCGAACCGGCAGCCCAGGCACGCGGCCGTGACGAAATCGAGGGCCTCGGGCAGCCGGACCAGGTTCGCGTCCGCCGCGTGGATCGCCACCATCTCGGCGAAGGACCCCGGCCCGGTAAAGCCCGGCTGGGTCTGCCGGGGGCACACCTGCGCGTCGCCGGCCAGACAGAACTCACATTGGCCGCAGCCGCAGGCGAACGGCACCGTCACCCGGTCCCCGGCCCGCCATCCGGTCACCGCTAGGCCGGTCTCGACCACCACTCCGGCCAGCTCATGCCCGCCGACGTGCGGCAGCACGACTGGGTCGTGTCCCTTCCAGGCGTGCCAGTCCGACCGGCAGACGCCGGTGGCACCCACCGCGATCACGGCCCCGTCGGCGGGGCAGGCCGGATCGGCCACCTGCGTGAGCACCGGAGTGACCCCGTAGCCGGAGTAGACCACGGCCCTCATGAGCGGTCCGTCTCGAGCACCAGCAGCACGCGCCCTCCAGGGTTTAGCACCGACCGTGCCACGCTGTCGTGGCGCGCCCAGCCTAGGTGCCGCTGCTCGCGCGAGGTACCGGGAGACCGCAACCTGCCGGCCTTTCCCAAGGACGTGATTCAAGCCTGCAAGCTGGGTAGGTATGGCCTGCCGAGCTATTACCTACTAATCTAATCGAAATTATGAGATGCAGGAGTCCTCTCCCCTTGGAGGCCCCGTGGCCATGCCTGACTTCCTGGTGATAGGTGCCCCGAAGGCGGGGACCACGGCGCTGCATGCGACGCTCGCCCGGCATCCGGGACTGTACATGTCGGCGATCAAAGAGCCGAAGTTCTTCCTTTCCGACGGGCCTCCGCCGGCCAAGGGCGGACCCGGTGACGCGCTGACTTACCGGGAGCACGTCTGGCGCCGGCCGGACTACGAGGCACTGTTCGATCCGGCTCCGGCCGGGACGCTGCGCGGTGAGTCGACTCCCCTTTACCTGTACGACCGGGCCGCGATGCGCCGGATACGGGAGACGCTACCCGGCGCCAAGCTGATCGTGATCGTGCGCGACCCGGTGGAACGGGCGCATTCCAACTGGACCCATCTGTGGTCGGCGGGCCTGGAGCCCATCGGTGACTTCGTTCGGGCCTGCGCGGAGGAGGAGCGCCGGGCGGCGGCCGGCTGGGCCAGCTTCTGGCATTACATCGGGCTCGGCCTGTACGGCGAGCAACTCGAGTACCTGTTCACGCTGTTCCCGCGGGAGCAGGTGCTGGTCCTGCGCTACCGGCTGCTCGTCGATGAGCCGGCCGCAGAGCCTGGACCGGATCTGCGGGTTCCTGGGGGTGGAGACGGGCGTGCTGACCGAGATACCGCGGCACAACGTCACCTCGCATCCGGAATCGACGCTGGCGCACAGCGTCGTGTCGCTGGCGCAGCGGGCCGCCACCGCGGTGGGCACCAAGATCCCCGGCCTCACCGCGGCCACCCTGACCGGCCCGCTCGAGCGGTTCCTGCAGCGGCACAGCCGTGAGCGGCAGCCGCTGAGCTGGGAGCAGCGCCAGGAACTCCTGCCGAGGTTCGAGACCGACATCAAGCTCCTCGAAGACGTCCTCGGCGAAAGCTTCGCTGACTGGAGCCGGCCCAGGCAGCGCTCGGGCGGGATGGTCGGCGGCCGGCCGACCGGGCAGAGCCAGGCCAGGAACGGACGCCGGATCGCTCATTTAACCGGAGCCCGCTAAGGCCAGGGCCCTGACCGGGCCGGGAGCCGCTAAGCGCAGCTCGGTGACCAGCGCGTGCGACCCGTCCGGCCTGGTCATCTCGTAGTAGAGCCGATGCCGTCCTTCGGGCAGCGGCACGATGTCCAGGTACCGCAGGCCGCCGCCATGGTAAGGCGAGGACGCCAGCGGCTCGGGCCCGACGGCGGTCAGCGCGGCCGCGTCGGTCCCGGTCGGCCACCCCGGTCCGCTCTTCGTAGTTCTCCGCGGCGCTGGCCCGGCCGTCGTAGTAGGCCGTGACCGCGTCCCCTTCGAAGTGCACCGCGCTGACCCGGGTGCCGCGGGCGTCCCACTGACCCGGGGTGCCGCTCAGCGCGGTGCCGTGCCAGGTCCAGGTCAGGCCCTCGGTGCTCGTCGCGTACTCGGTGGTCATCTGGTCGGTCTGCAGCGGGTCGTCCAGCGGATGGCAGGAAGCCCACAGGTGCCACTGGCCGAGGTGGTGGACGATGACCGGGTCCTTGACGCCGGTCTTGGCGTCCCCGGGCAGCACCGTCTCCCGGTCCGCGACGTCGAACTCAGACGGGTGCGCGGCCTCGGTCATCTCGACCCGCCAGTGCTTGGTGCCGGTCGTGGCGCAGCTCAGGTACAGGCGCCAGCGACCTGACGGCGTGCGAACCAAGGCGGGACGTTCCAGCGAATCGGTGTTCATCTCCTGCTTGCCGATCGTCAGCAGCGTCTCGAACCGCTCACCGTCCGCCGAGCGCGCCACCACCACGGCGTAGCCGCGGCCCTGGCCGATGGGCCGCCTGAGCCGGTAGGCGAGAAAGATCTCACTGTCACCCGCGACTGCGGACGGTGCACCTGACCAGTATCCGGGTCCGGAGCCGGGGGATTCGGCGGCAACGACACCGTGATCAGGTCGGGGCAGCAGCATGAGGGCGATCCCTTTCTCCGTTATTCAAATCGGAATAATAGACAACAACAGTACTACCTATCCTCTTCCGTTTTCATCCTACGGGAGCTAGTCCTGGTCATAGGCCCGCGCAGGCCTGAGGACCCGGCTCGGCGCACTACCAGGTACGGGCCTGCGCGCCGGGCGGTTCATTTCGCTGGGGCGTGTCCGGGACGAGGTGCAGGCAGGAGACGCCGGGCATCGGCAGCTGGAAGACCAGCTCAATGGCCCCGTCAGGCCCGGCGGCGACCGTGGTGGCCGGCTCAAGCTCGTCGAGGGTGTTCATGTCCCGCAGCGCCTGCCACTGGCGTTCGTCCGGCCAGGCCGCGCCGGCGCGCCGCCGCTCCCAGGCGGCGACGATGTTGGAGTGCGCGGCGTCGATGCGGTAGTGCCGGACGGTGTACGACGTTCCTGGCCTGAGGTCGACCCGCAGCCGCACCTGGCGGTCGAGCTCGCGGGCACCGGCCATCTTGCCCTGGTCCAGGGTGCCGTTCCAGACCAGGACCCCGATGCGCCCGTCGTCGTGGCGGGCGGCCAGCGCCTCGGTCAGTGCGCCGGCTCCGTCACCGGTCACGGTGCTGGGCAGCCGGTGCTGGCCCAGCCCGGCGAGCAGCGCCAGAGCCCAGTACCTGGGCTTGCGCAAGTTACCCACCGACAGCAGGCCGAACCCGCCGTGGAACAGCCCCGGTGGCTGGCCCAGCTCCTCGAAGTGGTCGGAGGCGACCCAGTGAGATAGCGCCTCGATCCGGCCGAGGGCGGAGGCCATGCCGCGGAGCAGGAAGGCGGCGGCGAAGACGGTGTCGCCGACGGGGTTGAAGTGGGTCGGGGTGGGGCCCCACTCGGTCCACCAGGCCGGCACCCCGGCGCGGCCCGCCGACGTGAGCGCCGGCCGCAGGTCCAGCGGCACGTTGCCGTAGACGTGGGTGGAAAGGAAATCCAGCGGCGCGCCCGAGGTGTCCAGGTGCGCCAGCAACTCCCGGGTCCAGCCCGCCGCGGCCGAGGCCGGGCCGCCGACCCGCAGCCCGGGGTGAACCGACTTGATCGCGGCGGCGGAGCAGTCGTAGAGCCGGAAGTACTCGGCTTGGGTGCCCGACCAGAACACGTCGAGGTTCGGCTCGTTCCACACCTCGAACGCCCAGTGGCCGGTGACCTCTTCCGCGCCGTACCGCTGGATAAGGTGGGCGGCCAGGGCGCCGGTCAGGTCGGCCCAGCGGTCCCAGTCCCGGGGCGGCGAGATGATCGCGCCATAGTGGAATACGGTCTGCTCCGGGTCGCGGGCGAGCTCACGCGGCATGAAGGAGAGCTCGACGACCGGTCGCAGGCCGAGGTCCATCAGCTCGTCGTAGACCCGGTCGATCCCGTCGAAGTCGGGCGGATGATCTGCCCGGTAGACACCAAGGTCATCGGACAAGATGCCGTGCGCACGGACCGCCCGGACCCCGAGTTCGTCGTGCGCGATCCGTAGCGCCTCGCGCAGCTCGGTGCCGATCACCTGGCCGCCGGTACGGTCCGGCCGCAGCAGGCAGCTCAAATGCTCCGAGCCGATCATCGCCTCCCACGGCCGGTCAAGCTCACCGCTGGCCACCCCGCTGACCTGAACCGTCACCACCCCGTCCAAGGCCGGCCCGGCCCTCCGCGACCGGGCCCACCGCAGCCGGGGTCGGCGCCGCCGCGACCGGCTCGGAGCGCGGTCCGGCGGACTGGCCGTCCGCGACGGCCGCCACCGCGTAGTAGCGAACCTGCCCGGCCGCGCCCGTCGTGTCGGCGTACGGCCCGGCCGGCACCGCGAGGACGTCACCGCCGCCGTGATCCAGCGGCTGGAACGGCCCAGCGGGGCCGGCCGACCAGTACACCAGGTAGCCGGCCGCGCCAGGCACCGGCTCCCAGTCCAGCATCACGTGCCCCCGGCCACGCACCGCCCGCAGCCCGGCCGGTGCCCGCAGCCCGGCCGGTGCCCGCGCCCCGGCCGGGGACGGCAGGTCCCCGGCCGGGTCCAGGCCGGGACCCTGGCGCTGGCCGATGCGCCGGTCCCAGTCGGCGCGAGCCTGCGCGGACGGCTGGTCGGGGGCATTCATCTCAGGACGCCGTCATCTCAGGACAGCGACATGGTCTCGATCGACAAGTAGGTCCGTGCGGCCCACGAGACCGGGTCGCGCGCGAAGTCGCGCTGGAGGCGCGGTCGTGCAGCGCGTTGTCCAGCGACGCCATGATCATCGACTGGTCGAGCACCAGGTCGCGGTGCCCGACCGCGCCGGTGACCGGGTTGACCGCGTCGAAGAACCCGGCCGGCCCGTACACCCCCGGGTACAGCTGGCGCAGCGCGGTGATGTTGGCGTAGGCCTGCTGGGGTGCGACGTCGAGCGCGATGAAGGACGCGTGCGGGGTGACGACATCCTCGGTGGCGCAGCCGTGGCACTGCGAGAGCCCCTCGTTCGGGTTGCTGGCCGTGGCGCCGGCCCCGTAGTACGGGAACGTCAGGCCCTCGACTCCGTACCCGCCGTACCCGCCGGTGTCATCCGGCGTGCTCGACGGCGACATCCCCCAGACCGGATAGTGCAGCTGCTGGGTGGCGTACTTGATCTGCACCTGGGCGGTGCGGGCGTCGGCGAGCCCGAAGCTGTGCGTGCCCCAGGTGCTCTCAGGCACGATCTCGTTCGGCATCAGCCCTTCGAACATCCCGCCGGAGTAGGTGGGGATGAAGGTCAGGTTCGAACCGGGGTAGGTGTAGTGCCCTTCCCAGACCGGAAATTGCTGGCCGGACTGCGGATCGGTGTACGTCTGCCAAGACCCGGCCATCGGCCACTGCCCCTGCCAGGAAAAGTCGGGGTCGGTGCTCTGGCAGTCGGCGTACGGGGCGGGCGGCGGCAGTTCCCGCCAGCTGCGCCACCACACGTTGCCCGGCATCTGGTGCAGTCCCATGCCGATGTAGGCGGAAATCCGCGGGTCGCTGTAGAGAGCGCCGTTGTGGTAGTAGTGCGTCCAGTTGTCGCCCTGATCGGGCGGCAGCCCGACGTAGTACCCGCCGAACATCTGCCCGGTCGGCTGGTTTCCTGTGATCGCCGGGTTGACGTTGCAGTGCGTCTCGGCCCGGCTGTCGTAGAAGAGCCCGAAGTTCATCGGCGCGATCAGGCTGTCCGCCAGGTGGGCCAGCTCCGGCATGGCCTGCCGGACCACGATCAGCCCCGAGGCGTACCAGCCGTTGTCCACGTTGGAGATGAAGAAGCAGTTGGTAAACGCCGGGGTGGCGCCGACGGGGCAGTCCCCTGGCCGGGGTTAGTCAGCTCGGCGCCGTTGGTGGTGTCGTACCACTGGTAAAGGAAGCCGTGGTCCCGCGGCAAGCGCCGCACCTCGGTGAGCGTCGCCTGGATCTTCGCGCGCGCCTGCGGCTTACTGATCAAGCCGAGATCCCGGGCCGAGACTACCGCCCACAGGTAAACCCCGATGTTGGCGGCGGAGGTGTAATGGCCGTAACTGGTCGGGGTGGCCGAGCCGCCCGCGAAGGTGATGTTGTCCATCGGCAGGTTCGTCGCGGTGTCCACGTCCAGGTTGTAGAACTTCCAGGTGTCGCGGGCGATAGACAGCAAGGTGGCCTGCTGCGCCCGGCTCAGCCCGCCGTAGCGGCTGACCCCGCCGCCCGCCGCGGCTGGGCTGGCGGCGTGGGCCTGCTGCAGCGGAGCCACGATCGCGATGATGACCGCGACCGCCACCCACCAGTACCTCTTCAACCTCATCCGTTGCCTCCTCACTCCGTTGTGCGGGGTTGTACCTTCATGCCGGGCAGCCGCAGCTGTCCCTGACCTCCAGGCGGACCGGCAGCTCCACCGTGCGCTGCGGCGGGGCGGCGCCGTCGATCCGGCTGGTGAGCATCGTCACCGCGGTCTCCCCGAGCGCCGCCATCGGCTGAACGACAGTGGTGAGGCCGGGCCGCAGGTGGCGACCGAGCTGGATGCCGTCGAACCCGGTGACCGCGACATCACCGGGGACGTTCAGGCCCGCGTGCTGCAGCGCCGCCATGGCCCCGATCGCCGTCTGGTCGTTCGCGCACACCAGGGCGCGCGGTAGCCGTCCGGTGGCGATGATCTGCTCGGCGGCCCGGCGGCCGCCCGCGGTGGTGAAGTCGCCGTGGTACGCGGGCCGGCCGGTCGCCTGGTGGCCCGCCACGGCCCGGCGGAACCCGTCGAACCGGCTCGCCGAGTCCGGCGAGTCGGGCGGCCCCGCGATGAAGCAGATGTCGGTGTAGCCGTGCGTGTCCACCAGGTGCGAGGTCACCTGGTAGGCCCCGGTTTCGTTGGCCACGGTCAGGTAGTCGACGTCGCGGTCGCCCTCGCCCGCGGTGATAGCGGCCCGCTGGGTGGCCATCAGCACCACCGGAATACGCGCCGCGACGTGCGTGATCATCGCGAACGGCGCGGTCCTGGCCAGCACGACCAGCCCATCGCACCGCCCGGCGATGCTCAGCACCAGCTGGCCGTCGTCGCGGTGGTGACTGGCCGCGATAAGGACGGCGTACCCGCGGCGGCGGGCCGAGCGTTCCATCCCGCGGATTACCTCGTCGTACCAGTAACCGGAGTCGTTCTGCACGATGTCCTGGTCCCCGACCAGGTCGGGGAAGCACAATCCGAGCACCCCGGTCCGCCGTGCGGCCAGGTCTTTCGCCGCGCCGCTTGGCACGTACCCGAGTTCGGCGACGGCGACGAGCACCTTGTCCCTGGTACCTGGCAGTACCCGCTCACGCCCGGCCAGCACCCGGGACACGGTGGCGGTCGACACTCCGGCCCGCCTGGCCACCGCATAGACATTCGGCCGATCACCACCGGGCCGCCCCACGCCAGACCGCTCCACGCCGGGATTTTTCAGGCCAGGCCGCTCGGGCATGTAGCGGTAACCCTCTCATGTATGCGCATACATGAGCATGACTGCCTACCCCGGCAGAGTGAAGCCTTCCAGGCTTCCGTTATTAAGCTGTTATAAATGGCGCCCCAGCCACCAGCGTCTGCCCCGGCGTGACCCGGAACGCATAGACGAAAACGCCCGCCCGGCCATTACGCGTCGCGGCGGAGTACGACGACCGCGGTCACGGCGACGAGGGCGGCGGCCAGCGCTACGAAGATGCCGGTCTCGATGCCCTGGAACGCCCAGTAACGGCTGGCGGGCTGGTAGGTGATGAACGAATGAAAAGCGCTTAGGCCCTGCCGGCAGCCCGGGCTTGGGCCGGCGGCGCGATTGATGATCGTCGTACAAGCAGCGGGGAGGGAACCGAACGGAACACCGTCGATGGCGGCGCCGTTCGGGTTTGGCAGGAGCTGGCCCGCCGGGTTCAGGACGCCCTGCGCGATCTGCCAGTATGACCCGGCCGGCGTGTACCCGCTGAGCAGCGAGTGGGTGACGGTGACGGCGCTCATGTAGTGCGGACGGAGCCACAGCGCGACGGCCGCGCGCACCACGATGAACCCGCCGAGGGTCACGGCCAGCGCGGGCATGGTGCGGCGCAGCAGCGTCCCGGCACACACGCCGAGCGCGACCGCGAACAGCGCGTAGCCCACCGGGACGATGCCCATGATGTCGAACCTGCCTGGTTTGAACTGATCGAGCTGCAAGGCGTTATCCGGGCCTGACCACCAGGTCACCAGGCCGGACACGGCGCCGCCCCAGGCGGCCGCGGCCAGCAGCGTCCAGCCGGTCGTGACGGCGAGCCAGCGCTTGCGGGTGACGCTCTGCATCCAGGCGAATTGGCCGGTGCCTGTCTCGAACTCCGCGGCCACCAGCGGCCCGCCCCAGAACAACCCGAACAGGGCCGGCACCCCCAGCGTCATGATCACCAGAAAGCCCACCGCATGGCTGCCCAGGAACAGCGTGCTCGACAGGTTGACGCAGCTGTGGCTCGCGGTGCAGGCGGCAACGGCGGAATGGTACTGCGAGGCCATCTGCAGGCCGGTCACCAGCAGCAGGACGGTGAACGCGGCCAGCAGGGCCGCCGCGATGTACAGCTGCGTGCGGTGCAGCCGCCAGACGAGCCAGGTCATCGGTTCTCTCCGATCGCGCTGAGCTGCGCCGCGGCCGGGCGATGTGTCCTGCCCCATGTAGGCGAGAACCACGTCCTCCAGGCTCACGTCGCTGGCCTCGAACGCCGGGTCGATGACCGAGCCGTCGTTAAGCCGCACCAGCAGCGTGAGCTGGCGAGGGGTCCGGGTCACCTGGACGACCCGGTGGTCGCGTTCGATTGCCGAGATGTCCTTGCGCGGGCCGACCAGGAGCCGGTGCTCGGCCAGCACGTCCTCGATATCGCCGCATAGCTGGACCCGCGACGCGGCCAGCAGGACGATGTGGTCGCAGACCCGCTCCAGGTCGGCGACCAGGTGCGAGGACATCACCACGGTCAGCCCGCCCGCGGCGACCGCGTCGGCCAAGATGGCCAGGAAGTTCCGCCGGGCCAGCGGGTCGAGCGCGGCCACCGGCTCGTCGAGCAGCAGCAGCCGGGGCCGCTTGGCCAGCGTGAGCGCCAGCGCGACCTGGGCACGCTGACCCCCGGACAGCGTCCCCACCGCGCAATCCAGGGGGATCGCCAGTGCCGTCAGCCGCTCGCGTACCGACTCGCCGTCCCAGCGCGGGTTCAGGTGCGCGCCCGCCCGGATGTGATCCTCGGCGGACAGCCGCCGGTAGAGCGGGATCTCCTGGGCCAGGTAGCCGAGGCCGGCCAGGAAGGCCGGCTCCTGGCGCGGGGTACCGCCGTTCACGGTCACCTCGCCCGCGGTCGGCCTGGTCAGCCCGGCCAGCAGGCGCAGCAAGGTGGTCTTGCCGGCGCCGTTCGGCCCGATCAGCGCGGATATCCGGCCCTCGGGAACGGCAATGGTGCACTCGCTCAAAGCGCGAACCCGCCGGTATCGCTTAGACAGTTCGCTGGTCCGGATCGCGACCGCGGTGTCGGGAACCGTCATCATGCGATTTCCTCCTCGAGCTTTGCCTGCAGCGTGACCCGCAGCAGTGATTCCATCGATTCGTCGTCCAGCCCGGCCGTGCGGGCTTCGCTGACCCAGCGGGCCAGGCTGCGGCCCAGCTGGGCGTGGATGCCGGGCGGAGGCCCGGCCGGCCGGTGCCGGACGAACGTGCCGTGGCCGGCCCGGGCCTCGACCAGGCCTTCGCGCTCGAGGTCGCGATAGGCCTTCAGCACGGTGTTGGGGTTGACCGCGGTGGCCGCCACGGCCTCACGCACGGTGGGAAGCTGGTCACCCACCTCGAGCACGCCCATCCGCAGCGCCTGCTTGACCTGCTGCACGATCTGCAGGTAAGGCGGCGCCACCGAACGCCCGTCCACCCGAAAACTGATCACGCGCCCGCCCCCAAAATTCAAAGTACTAGTTAACTAAGACACTAAGCCACCAATCATCCGCCGTCAAACTAACTCCAGAAACGCCGATGGACCACCGGGGCTGTCCACCCCAGTGGTCCATGACGACACGGGCCTAGCCGGCCCCAGGCTCAGGCCGACGCCACCTGCTCGGAGAAGACCTTGACCAGGTGCTCGCAGAACGCGGGCAGGTCCTCGGGATTCCGGCTGCTGACGATGGTGTTCGGGCCGCTCGTGCAGACCTGCACCTCGGTGTCCACCCAGGTGCCCCCCGCGTTCCGGATGTCGGTCTTCAGGCTCGGCCAGGAGGTCAGGGTCCGGCCTCGGACCAGGTCCGCCTCGACCAGGATCCACGCCCCGTGGCAGATCACCGCGACCGGCTTGCCCGTCTCGAAGATCCGCTGCACAAAGGTCACCGCCGCGGGGACGGTCCGCAGCTCGTCGGCGTTGACCGCACCTCCGGGCAGGACGAGCGCGGAGTAGTCGAGGGCGTCGGCGTCCCGGACCGACCGGTGCACGGGAAATGTGTCCGCCGCCTCGACGTGGTTGAAGCCCTGCACTTGGCCGGTCTCCGGCGCGAGCAGTTCAGGCGTGCCGCCAGCGTCCTTGACCGCCTGCCACGGCGCGGTCAGCTCGACCTGCTCGACTCCTTCGTTAGCGGTCAGGAAGGCCACCCGCAGGCCCTTCAGCTCGTCAGACATTCAGAAACCTTCTTTGCCTAGACATCAGTTGCCGTCCCCCTGCCCGCCGCCCCCGCGGCTATTCGCCCCGCGCCCTGTTACCTAGAACACGGTTACCCAGAACACGGTTTCCTAGCACACGTCCCGCCAGCCGCCAGCCGAGCAGGAACAGGCCAAGGAACGCCAGCGCGACGCCGACGAACGCGACCGCGATGCCCTGCCCGGATACCACCCGGAGCACCATGCCCCCGGCGACCGCACCCAGCCACGCGCCCACCCCGGCCGGGACCAGCCCGAGCGGCCGCCGCCACCCCCGCACCGCGAGCCAGCCGAACCCCAGTCCGGTCAGGAACGGCCAGGCCGTCGAGGCGATGCCGGCCAGGCTCTCGCCCTTGGTATGGCTGGCCCGGCCGATGATCACGAACACCAGGATGCAACCGCAGTCCAGGAACAGCGCCAGCCGTGCCGCCTTCACCGCTGCGGCTCGATGACGACCTTGAGACCGGTCCGGCGGGCGGCGTCGGCAAAGGCGGCCTGCACCTCGCCCAGCCCCGCCCGGCCGGTCACCACCGAACCGAGATCCACCACGCCCCGCGCGGCCAGGCTGATCGCCCGCGGGTACACCTCGTTCATCCGCCGCACCATCGCAATCGTCAGCCCCTTGCGGCGCGCGAGCGACGCCGGGAACCTGATGGCGTCGTCGCCGGGAATCCCGGCCAGCACGACCCGCCCGCCCGGCCGGACGCAGGCCATCGCCAGCTGGACGGCCTCGTCGTTACCCGCGGCCTCAAACGCCACGTCCACGTCGGGCTCTTGAAGGTCGTCCGGGTCCCCCTCCTCCGCCCCCAGCCGCGCGGCCGCCTGGAGCCGGTGCGCCAGCGGTTCGAACGCGAGCACACGGCTGGCGCCCGCCACCATGAGCAGCCGGATCAGCAGCAGCCCGATCGGACCGCAGCCGATCACCGCGGCGGTGCCGCCGAACGGCAGGTGCCCCAGATCCACCGAGTGCACCGCCACCCCGAGGGGCTCGAGCATCGCGCCGTCGGAGTCGGACACCTGGTCCGGCAGCGGGTACAGCTGCGCGGCCGGCCAGGCCATGAGCTCGCGCATCATGCCGTCCGTGGCGCCGTGCCCGGAGAACTTGAGCCGGTAGCACAGGTTCCGGTAGCCGTCGCGGCACGCCCGGCACCTCTCGCACGGGATCGCCGGGTCGATGGCGACCCGTTCCCCGCGCCGCGGCCCGTCGGCGATCACCCCGGCCCCCTCGTGGCCCAGCACGAGCGGATGCGTGAGCTTGGCGTCGCCGATCGCGCCCTCGTCCCACCAGTGCAGGTCAGAGCCGCAGATGCCGACCGCGGTGACCCGCACGAGCACCATCCCCGGTTCAGCCGGCGGCACTGGTTCTTCCGCCACCCGGAGGTCACCCACCGCGTGGAGTCTCGCTGCGCGCATCCGATTTCCTCCCCATCCGTTTCACCCCTTTGTAGCCGAACGGACTTCGCTGCGTCCGCCCGGCGCCGCCCGCCGGGGCGAAAGAAGGCACGGCCGTGCTGGCTAGCACGGCCGTGCCTGCGGCGTGGGCGGGACCAGTAACCCCGTGGAGGCGGTCAGGGTCACTGGCACAGGGCCCGCCCTCCGGACTGCCTCAGGCCGCGGGGCCCGAGGCCAGTGTCAGGCTGGCGGTGTGCGACTGGCCGGAAGTGTCCGTCCAGGTGACCGAGATCTGATCACCCGGGTGGTACTTGACCAGCGCCTGGGACAGGGCGCGGGAGCTGGCGATGGACTGGCCCGCCACCTCGGTGATCACGTCGCCCTGGGTCAGTCCGGCGTTGGCGGCCGGAGACCCGGACAAGGTGCCGGCCAGCGTCGCTCCGCTGGCGGTCTGACCGCCGAAACCGCTGTTGGCGGATCTGGATCTCCACCCCCAGGAAGGCGGTGGCGCCGATGTGCACGGTGGCGGAGGTGGTGCCCGCCTCGATCTGCTTGGCGATGGCCAGGGCCGCGTTGATCGGGATGGCGTAGGCCTGGGTGGTGGTCTGGTTGCCCTGGGACTGGAACTGGTAGCCCGAAGACGCCGCGGTGTCCATGCCGATCACCTGGCCGTAGGAGTTGACCAGGGAGCCGCCCGAGTCGCCCGGCTGGATGTCCGCGTTGGTCTCGAGCAGCCCGGTCAGCTGCTCGCTGACGCCGGAAAGCTCGTCCGAGGCGGTGATGGACTGGTTCAGCCCGGTGACCTTGCCGCTGGCCACCGACGGGGTCCCGCCCTTGCCCTCGGCGTTGCCGAGGGCCACCACCGTGTCGCCGCTGGCCACGGTGGAGGAGTCGCCGAGGCTGGCCACGGTCAGGCCGGACGCGTTCTTCAGCTGAATCACGGCGACGTCGTGGCTAGCGTCGTAGCCCACCACGCTCGCGGTGTAGGTGCGCCCATTGCCGACGTCGGTCACCTTGATCGAGGTGGCACCCGAGATGACGTGGTTGTTGGTCAGCACCTCACCCGTTGACGTCAGCACGATACCGGTGCCGGCCGAGGTGGCTCCCTCGTCGCCGTCGGTGGACACCACGTCCACCAGCGCGGGGTTCACCCGGGCGGCAATCTGGCTGGCGGTCAGCGCCGTCTTCGAGGTCGCGGTAGCGGTGCCCGCCGGCGTCGGGTTCAAGGTGCCGATCAGCCCGCCCGCCGCGGCGCCTGCCACGAGCGCCACCACGCCGGTGGCGATCAGCCCGCGCCGGTGGTTCCGCCGCGGCGGAGGCGGCGGCTCAGCTGGTGAAGCCGCCCCCGTACCCGCCGCCTACCCAGCTCCATAACCGGCCCCAGCTCCATAACCGGGCCCTCCAGGCCCGCCCGTAGCCCGCCAGCCCGTACCCGGCCCTGCTCTGATCCGCTGGCGTGCGCTGAATTGTTCGGGTCATAGCTCTGGCTCATCGGTCTCGCCTCACTTCAATGCCGCTGATATCCGGCGGCGTCGTCCCTTTTCGTTATGCTTAGATCATCGGTCCCGAAGCTTGAGGCGACCCAAGGGAAACCCTCCGCTTAGCCGAAGGTTTCCTGAAGGTCTGCTCAGGGCGTTCAGGTTGGCGCGGCCGGTGCCCCGGTAGGCGAGAATCACCTTATGGACTCCACCTGGATGATTCGGCTGGACGCCCCGGGCGACGGCCCGCGGCTGGCCGTCAAGGACTGCATCGATGTCGAGGGGCTGCCCACCACGGCGGGCTGCCAGGCGATCGCCGAGCAGGCCAAGCCGGCCGCGCGGGACGCGGCCGTGGTGGCCGCGGCCAGGGGTCGGGCGCCAGGATCGTCGGCAAGACCAACCTGAGTGAGCTGTGCTGGTCGGCGGTCGGCACGAACCCGTGGTCGGGGACCCCGGTCAATCCGCTGGATGCCGGGCGGATACCCGGCGGCTCGTCCAGCGGCTCGGCGGTCGCGGTGGCCACCGGCCAGGCCGACGTCGCGCTCGGCACCGACACCGGCGGCTCGGTGCGGATCCCCGCGGCCTGCTGCGGCATCGTCGGCCTGAAGACCACCTGGGGCCGGGTGCCGGTGGACGGGGTTTACCCGCTGGCGCCGTCGATGGACACCGTCGGCCCGCTCGGCGCGGACATGGCCGCGGTGGAACTCGGCATGCGCCTCATCGAGCCGGGCTTCGCCGCCGGCCCCTGCGAGCTCGCGGTCGGCCGGATCCGGCCCGAGGTCGCACCGGAGACCGACGCCGCGATCGACGCCGCCCTGGCCGCCGCGGGCGTGCGGTCCGCGGACGTCGCCGGCCTTGACCTGTCCATAGCGGCCCGCGCCGCGGACCTGATCATCGACGCCGAGGCCTACCAGGCCAACGAGTACCTTCATGCAGCGGTTCGACCAGCTCAGCGAGCGGATTCAGGGCAACATGCGGGAGTCGGCCGCGATCACGGCCGAGCAGCTGGCGGACGCGAACCAGGTCCGGCAGGCCGTACGGGACTGGTTCTCCGCCATGCTGGCCCGCCACCCGTTCCTCGCCCTGCCGACGCTGCTCGGTCCGCCGCCGCGATTCGGCGAGCGGGTGCCGCTCATCCGGCTCACCGCGCCGGCCAACCTGGCCGGCCTGCCCGCGCTGTCCCTGCCTGTGCCCGGCGACCCGGCCGGCCTGCCCGCCTCCCTCCAGCTCATCGGCCCGGCCGGGGGAGAGGAGCAGCTCATCGCCCTCGGCCGGGTCATCGAGGCCGCCCTGGCTGAGTAACAATGGTGACCTACGGGTATCGAAGGAGCCGCCGATGAGCGCGCCAGCGCAGTCGCAGAGCATGGCGTGGTCGCAGCCTTCGCTGCGCGGGTTCCTGGCCGGGCTGCCCGGGGTGGACCAGGTGGGAGCGCAGGCCCGGGCGGCCATGCTGGCCAGCCGGTCGGTCAAGACCACGGCCAAGCGGTGGGCGCTCGACACCGCGATCTCGATGATCGACCTGACCACCCTGGAGGGCCAGGACACGCCGGGCAAGGTCCGCGCGCTGTGCGCCAAGGCCAAGCGCCCGGATCCGGCCGATCCGACCGTGCCGATGGTCGCCGCTGTCTGCGTCTACCCGGATCTGGCCCACGTCGCGGCGGCCGAGCTCACCGGCAGCGGGGTGCACGTGGCCAGCGTGGCCACCGCCTTCCCCAGCGGCCGGGCCAGCCTGGCGGTCAAGCTGGCCGACGTGAAGGACGCGATCGCGGCGGGGGCCGACGAGGTGGACATGGTGATCGACCGCGGTGCCTTCCTGACCGGCCAGTACCTGGCGGTCTTCACCGAGATCGCCGCCGTCCGCGAGGCCTGCGGCGCGGCTGCGCACCTCAAGGTGATCCTGGAGACCGGCGAGCTGGTCACCCTGGACAACGTACGCCGCGCGTCGTGGCTGGCCATGCTGGCCGGGGCCGACTTCATCAAGACCTCGACCGGCAAGATCTCCCCGGCCGCGACCCTCCCGGTGACCCTGGTCATGCTGGAGGCCGTCCGCGATTTCCGCGACCGCCACGGGCGGCAGGTCGGCGTCAAGGCGGCGGGCGGCATCCGGACCGCCAAGGACGCCATCAAGTACCTCGTGCTGGTCAACGAGACCGCGGGGGAGGACTGGCTCGATCCCCGCTGGTTCCGCCTTGGCGCCTCCAGCCTGCTTAACGACCTGCTCATGCAGCGGACCAAGATGGCCACCGGCCGCTACTCCGGCCCCGACTACTTCACCCTGGACTGAGATGGGAAAGTTCGAGTACGCACCAGCACCGGAGTCGCGGGCCGTCGTCTCGCTGCGCGAGTCCTACGGGCTTTTCATCGACGGTGAGTTCGCGCCCGGTCAGGACGGTCATGCCTTCAAGACCATCTCGCCTGCCACCGAGGAGGTGCTGGCCGAGGTGACCGAGGCCGGCCCCGCCGACGTGGACCGGGCGGTGACGGCCGCGCGGAAGGCGTACGAGCACACCTGGGCGGTCATGCCGGGGGCGGCACGAGCCAAGTATCTGTTCCGGATCGCCAGGATCGTTCAGGAAAAAGCTCGTGAGCTCGCCGTTCTCGAGTCGCTCGACAACGGCAAGCCGATTCGCGAGTCCCGCGACGTCGACATCCCGCTGGTCGCCGCGCACTTCTTCTACTACGCGGGCTGGGCAGACAAGCTCGAGTACGCCGGCTACGGCCAGGCGCCGCGTCCGCTCGGCGTGGCGGGCCAGGTCATCCCGTGGAACTTCCCGCTGCTCATGCTGGCCTGGAAGATCGCCCCGGCGCTGGCCTGCGGCAACACGGTGGTGCTCAAACCCGCCGAGACCACGCCGCTGACCGCGCTGGCGTTCGCGGAGATCTGCCAGCAAGCCGACCTGCCGCCCGGCGTGGTCAATATCGTCACCGGCGCGGGGGAAACCGGCCGGGCCCTGGTCACCCACCCCGGCATCGACAAGGTGGCGTTCACCGGCTCCACCGAGGTCGGCAAGGAGATAGCCCGCGCGTGCGCCCCCACCCGCAAGAAGCTGACCCTGGAGCTTGGCGGTAAGGCCGCCAACATCGTCTTCGCGGACGCGCCCATCGACCAGGCGGTCGAGGGGATCGTGACCGGCATCTTCTTCAACCAGGGTCACGTGTGCTGCGCCGGGTCCCGGCTGCTGGTGCAGGAGTCGGTGCAAGAGGAGGTGCTGGCCGCGCTGCGGCGGCGGCTGGCCACCTTGCGGCTGGGTGACCCGCTGGACAAGAACACCGACGTCGGCGCCATCAACTCCGCCGCCCAGCTGGCCAAGATCCGTGAGCTGTCCGACGTCGGCGAGGCCGAGGGCGCGCAGCGGTGGTCGCCGCCGTGCGAGCTGCCGGCGAAGGGCTTCTGGTTCCCGCCGACGGTGTTCACCGGGGTGTCGCAGGCCCATCGGATCGCGCGCGAGGAGATCTTCGGGCCGGTGCTGTCCGTGCTGACGTTCCGGACCCCGGCCGAGGCGGTGGAGAAGGCCAACAACACGCCGTACGGGCTGTCCGCCGGAGTCTGGACGGACAAGGGATCGCTGATCTTGTGGATGGCCGCCCGGCTGCGGGCCGGGGTGGTGTGGGCCAACACGTTCAACAAGTTCGATCCGACCTCGCCGTTCGGCGGTTACAAGGAATCCGGTTACGGCCGGGAAGGCGGCAGGCACGGACTGGAGGCCTACCTCGATGTCTGACCACCTCGCGGCCGCCCGTCTCGCCGTGCGGAAGACGTACAAGCTCTACATCGGCGGGGCCTTCCCCCGGTCGGAAAGCGGAAGGTCCTACGTCGTGACCGACCACAAGGGCAGGTTCCTGGCCAACGCGGCGATGGGTTCGCGCAAAGACGCCAGGGACGCGGTCGCGGCCGCGCGTAAGGCCTTCGCCGGCTGGTCGGGGGCGACCGCGTACAACCGGGGTCAGGTGCTCTACCGGGTCGCCGAACTGCTCGAGGGCAGGCGGGCCCAGTTCGCCGCCGAGGTGCGCGCCGCCGAGGGAGTGGGGTCGCGGCAGGCGGAGACCCTGGTGGACGCGGCCATCGACCGCTGGGTCTGGTACGCGGGCTGGGCGGACAAGATCGCCCAGGTGCGCGGCGCGGCCAACCCGGTGGCCGGCCCCTACTTCAACTTCTCGCTGCCCGAGCCGACCGGGGTGGTAGCGGTGATCGCGCCGCAGGCGTCGGGCCTGCTCGGCTTCTCCTCCGTGGTCGCCCCCGCGGTGGTCAGCGGCAACACGGTGGTGGCGCTGGCCAGCGAGCGGTACCCGCTGCCCGCCGTGTCGCTGTCCGAGGTACTCGCGACGTCCGATGTCCCGGCCGGCGTGATCAACGTGCTCACCGGGCACACGGCCGAGATCGCCCCCTGGCTGGCCTCGCATATGGACGTCAACGCCATCGACCTCTCCGGCGCGCCGGATCCGCTCGCCGATGACCTCGCCGTCGCCGCGGCCGATAACCTTAAGCGCGTCGTCCGGGTCGCCGACCAGGATTGGACGCTGACTCCCCGCCTGGACCGGATGCTCGCCTACACCGAAACCAAGACCGTCTGGCACCCCGCGGGCACCTAGCCGCCCTCGCGCTGAGGAGAATGCATGCCCCCCACGCTCCAGCCGGTCATCGTGACCCCGAGCCTGCCCCTGCTGCTCGCCTTCTACAAGGCGCTGCTCGGCGCCGTGGAAATCTCCCGTGTCCCCGAGGAAGGCCCGGCCTTCTACGTGGGTCTCCGGGTGGGAAACGCCGAGCTCGGCGTGGTAGCTGACGGCGATGCCCTCGTCGACGCCCCGCAGCGGATCCTGCTCAACGTGAACGTGGCCGAGCTGAACGTCGGCGACGTCGACGGCCTGCTCCAGCACGTGGAGGCCCTCGGCGGCCGGGTACTCGGCGAGCCCAACGACATGCCCTGGGGCCAGCGCGTCGCGCACATCCAGGACCCCGACGGCAACACGGTCAACCTCACCCAGCCCATCTAGCCCGCCCGCCCCGCGAGCCCCGCCCGTCCCGGCGGTCGCACCCCGAGGACGGACGCAGAGGGAGGCAAGCCACGACTATGACGCGGACCTCCGAGCCTTACCCGCGCCGCATGCCGCGTGTGAACTCCTCCGGCCCGAGCGTCGTACCGCCTCCGCCAGCGTGCCCGGGCGTCCTCATGACGCCCGCGCCTGCCCGGCGGCGATGTAGATGAGGCCCACCATGTTCGAGGCGACGCCGCCACGGAGCCCGTTTCCCGGCGCAGGCCGGACGACTCCTCAAGCCGGTGCCGGGCCTGCTCCACCGGCCGGCCGCGTGGTCCGCGTCCCCAGTGCCGCAGTGCCCCGGACATGGTCATCTTGCCCCGGCTTGCGCCGCAAGCTCAAGGGACCGGGCGAGCACGGGCACCGCGGCCTCGTTGTCCCGCCGGACCACCTGGTGGCAGCAGCCGATCCAGAACAGTGCCTCAGCCTCACCACGCACGTCGCCTATCGCCTGGTACAACTGGGCGGCACGCGCGAAGAGTGCCAGCTCGCGGGGATCTTCGCCAGCTTGTTCCGGGTCGTTGTCGCGCTGCTCGAGGAAGCGGCCATGGATAAGCCGGCCGCGAGCCAGCCGGTCGGCCTCGACCGCGTCGAGTTCCCGCTCGGCTCCGCCAGTGCGCTGCCGTCGCCGTCGAACAGGGCCCGTTCGTAGAGCCGCCTAGACCGGTCGATCCGTTCGTCTGCACCCATGAGCCGCGTCTATCTCCGTCCTGATACCCGTCCCCGATCGAGGGTGCCTGACCGGGCAGGAAATGCCAATGCCGCGGCGCCCATCCATGAGGTCCTTCACGGAACGCAGGAATATCCCGCGTCACAGCGGCCTCAATTTATTGCATTAGTGTCTACCCGCCACCGTAAATTGGCCGGCGATTCGCCGCGGCGTTTCCGGTAAATGTCGGAGCTATCCATTAGAATCGAACTAGAAAGCTAGAGACAGCCCAACCGGATGTCGCCGGAAGGGGACCGCCCGCCAGAGCCCGAGCATCAGCGAAGGAGGTGAGCAGCCCATGGCCGCTGCCGCAGCGCCCGCCAGCGTGACGGAAGCGCTCCAGATGCTGGAATCCTCGCTGGGCTACCTGGCCGCGGCGGACGCGACGCAGATTCCGGCCGAGGTGCAGGCGCAGTGCCTGCAATCCTTCGAGCGTGCAGACGCGGTGGGTACGGCCGCGCGGACTTCGATGCTGGCGGGCTTCACCGCCGGTCAGGGCTATGTCCAGGACGGGGACTACAGTCCGAGGTCCTGGCTGATCCACCGGACCCGGGTGACCCGCGGTGCCGCCACGGCCCACGTGGCGTGGGTTCGCCGGGCCCGCGCCCACCCCCGGATTATCGAGGCCCTGGCCGCCGCGGAAGTTTCCGAGTCCTACGCCCGCACCATCTGTGCCTGGACCGGCGCCCTACCCGAAGACTGCCAAGACGCCGCCGACGCGATCCTCATCGGGGCCGCGCAGGCGGGGATGGACCTGCGGGAACTCGCCGCGCTGGCCGCGGAGATCCAGTCCAAGGCCATCCCGGACATCCTGACGAAGACCCGAGCCGACCTTCGACGACCGCTCGGTCCGCCTCGAGACCACGTTCGGCGGCGCCGGGGTCCTCACCGGAAACCTGACGCCAGAATGCACCGCGCTGGTCAACGCGGTCTTGGACGCGTTGTCGGCCCCCAAGGGCGCCGAGGACGACCGCAGCCACGAGCAGCGTTACCACGATGCTCTGGAGGAAGCGATGCGACGCCTGACCGCTGCGGACCTGCTGCCAGAGCGTGCGGGGCAGCCGGTGAAGGTCTGGGCGCATATCTCGCTGGCCGACCTGATGGACCTTGACGTCGAATCCAAGCTGCTCAAGAAGTGGACGGCCCGGGTCCGGGCGCAATGGGCCGCACACCGCGCCGCCGCCTCGGTCGGCGGCAGTGACGGTGCCGCCTGGCTGGATGGCGACGCCGCCAAGGGATTCGCCTGCGGAGCCTCGGTCTCCCCGGTGGTCTTCGGTGACGTGAACCCGGCCGTGCTCGAGGACCTGGTCCGGCTCTGCGTCGAACTAGCCGGCCACGGCCCCGGCCGCTGCCACCCAAACCCCGAAACCCCCCAGACCCTCAAGACCCCGAAGGCCGCGACGGTCCCGCCGACCGCGCGCGGCCGTGCGGCCCTTGAGCGCGAGATCATCGGTAAGGTCGCGGCGCTCCTGTCCGGTCCGGCTGGCCTGGCCTCGTATCTGCGCCGGCGTCAGCTCGGCGCCCGGCTGGCCGGGCCGAGCCTGCCGCTGGATATCGGCTTCAGTGACAACGTCCCCGCCGCGATCCGCAACGCGGTCAAGCTGCGAGACGGGCACTGCCGGTGGGCCGGCGGCTGCGACCAGCCCGCCTCGGCGTGCGATGTGCACCACGTCAAGCACAAGGCCCGCGGCGGCAAGACCAGCCTCGACCAGTGCATCTTGCTATGTCACTTCCACCACCAGGTCATGATCCACCGGCTGGGCTGGACCCTGGTCTTGCACCCCGATGGCACCACCAGTGCCTGGGACCCCGGCAGGCGCAAGGCCCTGCACGGCACCGGGCCGCCCGCCCGCGCCGGGTAACGCCCGGTGCTCCTCATGTCTCGCGGTGATGCAGGCGGTAATGCTCAGCCAGCACGTCGTCGCCGAAATCATCGGCCGGGTTGCGCCACACCGAATGGATGTGGTCGCCGTTGCCCTGCGTGTTGTCGTGTTCGATGAGCAACGTTGGTCCCTGGATGCGGAAGTAATGCCGCTGTCCGGGCTCGGTGCTGCCCGCCCAGGCGAAGACGAGGTTGTCCATCCCGGCGCGTTCGATGTCGTGCAGCTGCGCCCCGGCCACCTCGTCCGGCAGCCGCCGGGCGAACGCTCCCACCAGGGCGCCGAGCCCGTCGAGTTGCCGCTGATCCAGCGCCGAGGCCGCGATTCCCTTCGGGCCGTACCGTACGTAGCTGAGGATGTCGCGTTCGGAGTCGCTGAGCACATAGTCAGGCTCGGGGCCGAACACCGGGTCGGGCCGCTCGGTTTCGCCGATCCTGGGTACCAGCCGGGTGGCGAGGTCCGGCGGTGAGCGGTGGTGGATGATCGCCGCGTGGCGCTGGGCGGCGTCCAGTGAGTGCACGAACTGGTAGCCGAGTTCCTCGTCGTCGGCCAGCGGCGCCAGCGTGCCGTAGCGGGCGGGCTCCGCCCCCAGCAGGCACGGCGTGGGGGAGACGTACCGGCCGCCGGCGATGGTGAAGTTGAGCGACACGTGGTGCCCGGCCAGCTGCCAGCCCCAGGCCGGCGCACCCGGGGTACCGAATACCTTGACGCAATACCGTTCGGGGTCGAACAAGCTGGCCGCGGCCGGCCTGAGCGCCCGGAGCACGTGTTCCATGGCCATCACCGAGACGACCTTCGTGTATCCCGGCAGGCTGGTGCCCGCCGCGATCAGCTCGTGCGCGAGCCTGCGCTGATCACCCCCGAGCGCGCCGATCGGCAGGCCGTCGCGCTCTCGCGCGGGCAGGAACGACCAGCCGCGCCGCTCCTCGCCAAAGGCGAAGCAGGCCTTGTCCCGCTGCGTCCCGGTCAGCGTGGCCAGCCACGCGGCCGCGGCCGCGGTCATCCGGCCGGCCGTCTCCGGCACCGCCAGCCGGTCCCGGTAAGCTCCTTCGCTCCCGTCGTTCATCAGGTGACCCTCCCTGAAGGATTATCGCCCCGCTAACCGCGAGCCGTTTGCATCAGCACCGGGCTGGCTGGTGTCGAGGTGCTGCAACGGGCTTTTCGGTTCATGCTGTGACTATGAGGGACGAACAGCATCCGGACAGCCACCGCCACGAGCACGGCACCGGCAAAACACGACACGGCCACGAGCACAGAGGGCCTCACGGGGACGTGGGCTCGCATCAAGCACATCGCCGGACTTCACTCGCACTCGCACGACCACGGGGCCGACGAGAGTCCTGTCATCCTCGGCCGCGGGCATGCGCGCGCTGTGGATCTCGCTGGCCGGGCTCGGGGTGACGGCGCTCGCGCAGGCGGTGGTGGTCGCGCTTTCCGGCTCGGTCGCGCTGCTCGGCGACGCGCTGCACAACTCGGCTGACGCGCTGACCGCGGTGCCGCTCGGCCTGGCGTTCATGCTCAGCCGCGCGGCGTCCCAACCGCCGGTACACCTACGGCTACGGGCGGGCCGAGGACCTGGCGGGCATGGTCATCGTGGCGGTCATCGTGCTGTCCTCCGCGGCGGCGGCGTTCGCCGCCGCCAGCCGGCTGCTGCACCCGCACCCGGTGACGCACCTGATCGCGGTCGCGGTCGCGGCCGGTCTCGGCTTCGCCGGCAACGAGCTGGTGGCCCGCTACCGGATCAGCACCGGACGCCGGATCGGCTCGGCCGCGCTGGTCGCCGACGGCCTGCACGCCCGCACCGACGGATTCACCTCGCTGGCCGTGCTGATCGGAGCGGGCGGGGTCGCGATCGGCTGGCGGTGGGCGGACCCGGTGGTGGGCCTGCTCATCACGGCGGCGATCGGCGGTCGTGGGGTGGCAGGCGGCCCGCGAAGTCGGCCGCCGGCTGATGGACAGCGTGGACCCGGCCCTGACCGAACAGGCCGAGGCGACGCTGCGGGCCACCCCAGGCGTGCTGGAGGTGGGTCAGTTCCGGCTGCGCTGGGTCGGCCGAACGCTCCGGGCTGAGTGCCAGATCTCGGTCGACCCGGGCTGCTCGGTGGTCCAGGCCCACGACGTCGCGGTCCGCGCCGAACACGGACTGATCCACGCGATCCCGCGGCTCGCGGCCGCGACCGTGCACGCCGACCCCCTCGGCGGTGCGGACCACCATGCCCTGCTCGCCGACCATGCGCTCGCCGCAGGCGCTGGCCGAAGAGCCGGGCTAAATCCGGGGCAGGATGCTCGCCAGCAGGGCGCCCATCCGGCTGGCGGAGGCGCGGCCCGCCTCGATGACCTCGGCGTGGCTGAGGCTGTGCCCGCCTAGGCCCGCCGCCAGGTTCGTGACCAGCGAGATACCGAGCACCTCGGCCCCCAGCTGGCGGGCGGCGATCGCCTCCAGGCCGGTCGACATGCCGACCAGGTCGGCACCGAGCCTGGCCAGCATGGTGATCTCGGCCGGCGTTTCGTAATGCGGGCCGGGCATCATCGCGTATACCCCCTCCGCCAGGCTCGGGTCGGCGGCACGGGCCAAAGCCCGCAGCCGCGCCGAGTAAAGGTCGGTCAGGTCGACGAACCGCTGGCCGTCCGGCGGCGCGATGCCGGACAGCGGAGAGGCGCCGGTCAGGTTGAGGTGATCGCTGATCAGCACGGGCTGCCCGACGCGGAAGCCGGGACGTATCCCGCCCGCCGCGTTGGTCAGCACCACGACGCGGCAGCCGGCCGACACGGCCGTGCGCACGCCGTGCACGACGGCGGCGGGCGACAGCCCCTCGTACATGTGCACCCGGCCGAGGAACACCAGGACCCGCATGGCCCCCGCCGCCACAGAACGCACCGTGGGGGAGTGACCCGGCACGGTGGTTCCGGGAAAGCCGCCGAGTTCGGCCAGCGGGATCTCCGCCTCGGTGCGGCCGATCGCGTCGGCGGCCGGCGTCCAGCCGGAACCGAGCACCACGGCGGCCTCGTGCGGGCCGGTCTGGGCGGTGAGGCGAGCGGCGCTGGCCGCCGCGGCCGCGTACGGATCATCGGTCATCGGGTCATCATGACGCATGACCGCCCCGGCCGGCCGCCCAGGGGAGGCGAGAGGCCAGCCGAGGCGGCCGCCACCGGGGCCGTTCGGCCGAAGACGGAAGAACCCGTGATTGGTTGTACCGTGACTGAGTGGACGAACAGGCTGCGGCCGCCGGGCCCGCGGAGACCGGAGCCAGTCCGGAGGGGGACTCGCAAACCCAGGCCCGAGCCGCAGAGTCCGTGGGATGATCCGCGGATCCCGTGGACCGGGAAGCCGGGCCGGGCCGACATCTTGTGCTGGGCGGGCATCGTGCTCAGCGGGATCTTCTACTGGGCCATGCTGCCGTTCCGGGCCTCGCTGGTCGGCACCCATCCGGTGCTGCTCGAGCTGCTGAACGGCAGCACCGAGTCGATCATCTCCGCGGCCGCGTTCGCCCGGGTCGGTCACGGGTCGCTGATCGTGGCGCTGCTGGCCGCCGTGCCGGGTCTGATGAAGTTCGATCTGCTCTACTGGTGGGCAGGCCGGCTGTGGGGGGAGCGTGTCATCGCGCTGCTGTCCGGCCGGCGCAACCGCGGCGCCAAGTACATGACCCGGGTGCAGCGGTGGGGCCGCAAGTTCACCTGGCCCGCCGTGGTGGTCAGCCAGTTCCTGCCCATCCCGACCGCGATCATCTACGTCATCGCCGGCTGGGCCGGGATGCGCCTGGTCACGTTTCTCATCCTGGACCTGATCGGCTCGCTGCTTTATGCGGGTCTGCTGGCCGGCCTGGGCTACGAGCTCGGCCATCACGCCGTCGTGGTGGCGCAGGCCATCTCGCACTACGGTCTGTGGGTCTCCATCGCGCTGGTCGTGGTGATCGTGTTCTTCCAGGTCCGGTCGCAGCGCCATATGATGCGCACCCTGGCCGACAGCCGCGCGGCCCGGGCTCAAGGCCAGGCCGCCGCCGGACACGCAGGCCGCCGACACGCAGGCCGCTGCCGACGGACCGCAGCTACCCGGCTGAGCGGGTCAGGGGCGGACACCGTACAGGTGCTCGAGGGCGAGCTGGTCCAGGCGCTCGTAGGCTAGGCCGCGCTGGGCCAGCGCCTCGATGTCGGCGGTGGCGTCGCGCACGTCGCGCCAGGTTTCGCCCGGCGCCAGCGTCGGCGTGCCAAGCTGCTCCACCCCGGACACGCGCAGCGCCTCGGCCACCTCCGGGTCGGCCCGGAACGCGCGCACCTTGGCCCGCAGGATCAGGTAATTGCGCATGCACGCGGCCGCCGTCCCCCAGACGCCCTCGTCGTCCTCGGTGCGCGGCGGCTTGTAGTCGAAATGAACGGGCCCGTCGTATCCGCCCGCGAGCAGCGTGTCCACCACCCAGAACGCGCCTCGCACGTTCCCGGCGCCGAACCGCAGATCCTGATCGAACCGCGGTCCGTGCTGGCCGTTCAGGTCGATGTGGAACAGCTTGCCGTGCCACATCGCCTGCGCGATCCCGTGCGCGTAGTTCAGCCCGGACATCTCCTCGTGGCCGATCTCGGGGTTCACGCCGACCATGTCCGCGTGCTCGAGCGAGTTGATGAACGCCAGCGCGTGACCCACGGTAGGCAGCAGGATGTCACCGCGGGGTTCGTTCGGCTTCGGCTCGATCGCGAACCGGATGTCGTAGTGCTGGTCCCGTACGTACGCGCAGAGCAGGTTCAGCCCTTCGGCGTACCGGTCAAGGGCGGCCCTGATGTCCTTGGCCGCGCCCGACTCGGCGCCCTCCCGGCCACCCCAGAAGACATAGGTCCTGGCCCCGAGCCCGGCGGCCAGGTCCAGGTTCCGCATCACCTTGGCCAGGGCGAACCGCCGGATTTCCCGTTCGTTGGCGGTGAACGCTCCGTCCTTGAACATCGGGTGGCCGAACAAGTTGGTGGTGGCCGTCGTCGCGACCAGCCCCGTCTCGGCCAGCGCCTTGCGGAACGCGTCCACCCGCTCATCGCGCTCCGCCTCCGAGGCACCGAAGTCGAACACGTCGTTGTCGTGGAAGTTCACCCCGTAGGCGCCGAGCTCCGCCAGCTTGTACACGGCGCGCTCGGCAGGCATATACGGCCGGACGGCGCTGCCGAAGACGTCCACACCCTGCCATCCGACCGTCCAGATGCCGAACGAGAAGTGGTCCTTGCGCGAGGGAATGTACTCCGTGCTCACGGCCTGGTCCTTTCCTGTCGGGCCAGCTCCAGTCGGGTCAGCTCCTGGATCGGCTTCCGTTTGGGTCAGCAGAGCCTTCATGCTTTCACGTCATCCGCCGGTAGCACCCCAGCTAACCGTCGCGTCGCGGAGCTCCGCGTACTTCTCGCGGACCTGCGGGGTGACATCGGCCGTGTGCTGGGCGCTGGTCCCGGCCAGCGGCCACACCGGGGGAGCGTCCGCGCCGGACAGCGCCCAGGCGGCCTGCCGGGCCGCCCCCAAGGCGACGTACTCCGCGGGTTCGGGCACGGTCACCGGCACGCCGAAGATCGCCGGCGCGATCGCGCGGACGGCCGGGGACCGGGCCGCGCCGCCGATGAGGATCACGCGCTGCGCGCTGATCCCGCAGTCGGCCAGGTTGCCGATGGCGTCGGCCAGCGAGCAGAGCACGGCCTCGACCGCGGCCCGGGCCAGGTTTTCCGGCGTGGTGTTGGCGCTCGTCATCCCGCCGAGCACGCCGTGGGCGCCGGGCCGGTTCGGGGACCGCTCGCCGTCCAGGTAGGGCAGCAGGGTCAGGCCGCCGGCCCCAGGCGGGGCGGCCAGGGCAAGGCGGTCCAGGCCCTGGACGTCGGTGCCCAGCATCCGGGCGGTGACGGTCAGTACCCGGGCCGCGTTGATCGTGGCCACCAACGGCAGGAAGTGCCCGGTGGCATCGGCAAACCCGGCTACGGCGCCGGTCTCGTCCGCGGCCGCCGCGACGGCGACCGCGTACGCGGTCCCCGAGGTGCCGATCGAGACCACGACGTCGCCCGGGTCCAGGCTCAGGCCGAGCGCGGCGCCCATGTTGTCCCCGGTCCCCGCGGACAGCGCCGCGCCGGCCGCGGTCTGGCCCACGATCTCGGCCGGGCCGGCCAGCCTCGGCAGCCCGGCCGTCCGGCCAAGTGCGGCCTGCGCCATCTCCGGCAGCCAGCGGCCGGTGGCGGGGGAGAAGTAGCCCGTGCCCGAGGCGTCGCCCCGGTCGGTCGTCGGGCCGCTGGCCGGGCGGCCGGCCAGCCGCCAGGTCAGCCAGTCGTGCGGGAGCAGGACGTGGGCAGTCCGGGCGGCCGCGTCCGGTTCGTGCTCGGCCAGCCAGCGCAGCTTGGTGACCGTGAAGGATGCGGTCGGCACGCTCCCGGTCCGCCGCGCCCACTGCTGCGCACCGCCGAGCTCGCTGATCAGCGCCCGGGCCTGCGGCGCGGAACGGACGTCGTTCCACAGCAGCGCGGGCCTGATCACCTGACCGGCCTCGTCCATCACCACCATGCCGTGCTGCTGGGCGGCCACCCCGATGGCGTCCGCGCGGTCGAGCAACCCGTCCCCGGCCTTGACCAGGGCTTCCCACCACCGTTCCGGGTCGCACTCGGTGCCGTCCGGATGCGGGGCGCTGGCCTGCCCGACGATGACGCCATCGTCGGCCTGGCACAGCAGCACCTTGGTGGACTGGGTGGATGAATCGACGCCAGCGACAAGCATGAGCGGCTCCCTGCCACGCCGAACCGGGGACCATCGTGGGGCCCCGCACACGGGGCAATGACACACGATAACGCGAGCGTCCCCAGCTTCGCCTGACCGCCGCGGCCGGTCTGTTTTCATGACTCTGAGTTACTGATAAAGTCGGTATCGCTACCGGCTGAAGGTCTCGCCAGAATCCGGAACAGGGAGTTCTGGTCACGGAAGGGAGTCTTTATGACCTGGGCCGCTGTGAGCTGCACGTAACAAATGAACGTGCATATGGTCTTGCATCGGACGTGTGCTGTCGGGCAGGATGAGGTTTGCGCCAGTCAGCTGGGATTGGCGCATAACGCTCCGCGGGGTCGCGATGGGCTTGAGCCAAGTAGGGTTGCCGACACGAACGAAGGTTGATCCTGCCCTTCGCCGGCCGCTCGATCTGGGTGACAAGCTGCCGTGTGCCCCGGGCCGCCCCCGCGTCGTCCGGATGCCTTCTGACTGGTGGGATTCACCCGCGGTAGCGGCCTGCGCGCTGAACACGGGAGCCCAGTCGAGCCGGACGGCCAGGAAATTCACCCGGAACACGCTGAAGGAATGGGACCTGGCCGCGCTCGCGGATGACGCGGAAGCCATCGTCGGCGAATTCGTCGCCAACGCGGTGTCGCACGCCGTCCGGCGGATGGGATCCGGGCAGCCCCTGGGCCTTCGGCTGCTGCGCAGGACCGGCGAGGTCATGTGCGCGGTGCTCGACCCGTCCGATACCGCCCCCGTGCTCAGGATGCCGGACCGGAACGAAGAGGCCGGCCGCGGCCTGCAGATGGTCGACGCGCTCAGCGACGTCTGGGGCTGGAGCCCGGTGACCGGGCGGGGCAAGGCCGTCTGGGCCATCTTGTTCTGCGCTTTACCTTCGCCGCCAACCCCTCCGCCGGCCACCCGAGCTTCACTATGAACCCACAGACCTGGCGTCGCATCAGCACCGACCCTGAGCTACCCTCAGTCAGCACACACGACGAGGGAGGCCCGCACCCCATGCCCTGGACCTGGCGGTACGAGACGGCGGATGGCACCGCGATCACCAGCGAAGAACTGCAAGAGGCCATTTTCGCCAGCCAGGGTGACGCGGAAAGCTGGCTGGGCGAGAACTGGCGCGCGCTGCTCGCCTCTGGCGTCGAGCAGGTCACGCTCTTCGACGACGCCAAGGCCGAGTACGGCCCGATGAGCCTGCGTCCCGCCGACTAGGGCCGCGACGGCGGGCTGACGGTACGCGCCGGGTCGCGGATGACCACCGGGTCGAGCACCTCGTCGATCCGGCTCATCAAGTCGGCGTCCAGCCGGACCCCGGCCGCCTTGACGTTCTCCCGCACCTGCTCCGGCCGGGTGGCGCCGATGATGGCCGCGGACACGTTCGGATTCTGCAGCGTCCACGCCACCGCGAGCTGAGCCAGCGAGAGCCCGGCCTCCTCGGCCAGCGGCTTGAGCCGCTGCACCGCGTGCAGGGTCTCGTCGGTGAGCAGCCGCTTGATGAAGTTCGAACCTGACGGATCGGCCGCCCGCGAGTCGGCCGGAGGCGCGGCCCCCGGTGCGTACTTGCCGGTCAGCACGCCCTGCGCGATCGGCGAGAAGACGATCTGCCCGAGGCCCTCGGCGCGGCACAGCGGGACGACCTCGGCCTCGATAACCCGCCACAGCATGCTGTACTGCGGCTGATTCGACACGATCCGGTCCAGGCCGAGCTCGTCGGCGACCTTGAGCGCGGCGGCGATCTGATCCGCGCGCCACTCGGACACGCCGATGTACAGGACCTTGCCCGCCCGGACCAGGTCATCGAAGGCCCGCATGGTCTCTTCGATCGGCGTCTCGAGTCATACCTGTGCGCCTGGTACAGGTCCACGTAGTCCGTCTGCAGCCTGCGCAGCGAGGCGTCGACCGATTCGGTGATGTGCTTGCGGGACAGGCCGCGATCGTTCCGGCCGTCGCCCATCGGCCAGTACACCTTGGTGAAGATCTCCACCGAGGAACGGCGCACCCCGTGCAGCGCCCGGCCGAGGACCTCCTCAGCCCGCCCGGCGGCGTAGACGTCGGCGGTGTCGAAGGTGGTGATGCCCTCGTCCAGCGCGGCCCGGACGCACTCAGCCGCGGCCTGCTCCTCAACCTGCGAACCGTGCGTGATCCAGTTGCCGTAGGCGATCTCGCTGATGACCAGGCCACTGCGGCCTAGATGCCGGTATTCCATGATCCCCCGCTGCTCGGATAAGGGTTAGCTCGGATGAGGCTTCGTCAGAACTTCTCGCCCGGCCGCACCCGCGGGGCGGGCATCCGGAACCGCCGTATCTGCATCGCTCGCATCACCGCGTACAGGGTCAGCCCCCGGGCGGACTCACCGGGCAGCCGTTCCGCCATGAGCCTGGTGAGGCTGCGGCGGATCAGCCAGGCGTCGGCCAGGATGACCACGACGAGCACCAGGACCAGCGGCGAGATGATCGTCTGCGCCGTGGTGTTCCGCAGGAACACGGCGACCACCAGGACCAGCAGTATGTACATGTAGTACTCGCTGATCCTGCGCTTGGAGTCAATGAAGTCGCGGGTCAGGGCGCGGACCGGGCCGCGGTCACGCGGATTGAGCGCCCACGCCTCGCCGCGTTTCATCGCCTCGTACTTGGTGGACCGGCTGGCCCGGGCCTTGGCCTTGTCCTGCGGGGTGCGCGGCGCGGCGGACGCGCGTGAGGAGGCAGTGATCGGCTTGCGCCGCTTGGCCTCGGCCTCGCTTCGCTTCGGCGTGGGCCGCCCCTTAGCCGCCTCGGCGGGGGAGCGGGCGGGTCTGGTGTCGGCCGGTGCGTCCGGGCTCCGCGCGCCCGGGGAATCCTGGGCTGTGCCGTCCGTCGCCCCGGCGCTATTGCGTCGGAACACGGGCATAGCTTAGAGCCCAGCATGAAATGGTACGTGCCGCGCACCCCGCAGGGACGAAGCGCAGGCCCTCAGCTGGAGGCGAAATAGTGGTATTGCGCCCCGCGGGGGACTTGGTAGCTCGCATGCGGGTGACCGCGTAGGGTGGAATGCGACTAGTCGCACGGGCTCGTCCGCCGTCTAGCCGGGTGCCGGCCTCATCGGCCCGGTCGCGCGGCCTGGTGGCGGCCAGAAGAAGTTAATGAAGGGGACGGCCGCGCGTATGGGCGTGATGAAGCGAGTCTCACTTGTCTTCAAGGCCAAGGCCAACAAGGCCTTGGACAAGATGGAAGACCCTCGTGAGACCCTTGACTATTCTTACCAGCGGCAGCTGGAGTTGCTGACGAAGGTCCGCCGCGGGGTCGCTGACGTCGCCACCTCGCGCAAGCGCGTTGAGTTGCAGATGAACCAGCTGCAGCAGCAGGCGAACAAGCTTGACGACCAGGCCCGCAAGGCCCTCGGGCTGGGCCGCGAGGACCTCGCCCGTGATGCGCTCACGCGCAAGTCCTCCGCGCAGGGCCAGCTGAACGATTTGCAGGCGCAGTACGCCCAGCTGCAGGCCGAGGAGGAGAAGCTGACGGTCGCCTCGCAGCGGCTGCAGGCCAAGGTGGACGCCTTCCGCACCAGGAAGGAGACCATCAAGGCCACCTACACCGCGGCCGAGGCGCAGACGCGGATCAACGAGGCGTTCTCCGGCATCTCGGAAGAGATGGGCGACGTCGGCATGGCGATCCAGCGTGCCGAGGACAAGACCGCCCAGATGCAGGCCAGGGCCGGCGCGATCGACGAGCTCATGGCTTCGGGTGCGCTCGACGACGTGGGCGGCAAGCGGGACGACATCCAGTTCGAGCTTGACCAGATGAGCGCGAGCAGCGATGTCGAGAACGATCTGCGCAGGCTCCGGGGTGAGATCGCGGCCAGCGCGCCGAAGCAGCTCGAGGGTTCCGCGGGCGGCGCCAACGGCGATAGCCAGGCGGCCCACGGCGGCCAGGCCCCAGCCGAGCCAGACCCAGTACGCCCCGCCCTCCGCTCAGCCCGCCGGGCTGCCCGCCTCGGATCTGCCCAGCGCGAACGAACCACCTCAGGACGGTGAGGGTTTGTGATCGTCAGAATTCTCGGTGAGGGCCAGTTCAGAGTCGACGACAGCGCCACCACCGAGCTCAATCACCTGGACAGCTCACTTGAGACCGCCGTCGAGCACAACGACGAGGCGGCCTTCAGGGCCGCGCTGACCGGGCTGCTGGCCCAGGTGCGCGCGCAGGGTTCACCGCTGCCCCCGGATACGCTGGAAGCGTCGGACCTGATCCTTCCTCACCAGGACTCGAGCATGGACGAGGTCCGCAAGCTGCTCACCGACGAAGGCCTCATTCCGGGCTGAAGTACGGAGCTTACTTGCGGGTAATGTTCGGCTGGGATTTAGCGTTCTACAGGTAGATTCCAGCTACATAATGCAGCTGGCTCCGGGCGGGCACACACCCGCCCGAGCCGAACGGAGGTGGCGCCATGGCGGCGCGTACCAGGTATGCGCCCGACCGGGGGCTGACGGTCCGGATGACCGCGACCATGTTCCTGCTCGGGCTGGTGTTCGTCGCGTTCGTGGCCGCGATCATTGGCATCGGGACCGCGTATCACGCCTCGAGTGCCGCGATCGTGCTGTTCGCGGTGGTCCTGGGTGGCGGTTTCGCCATCGGGTCGCTGTTCTACTCAGACAAGATCGCGCTGGCCACGGCCGGGGCCCGCGAGGTCACCCCGCAAGAGGCACCTGAGCTGCACGGCATCGTGGACCGGCTCTGCGCGCTCGCGGACATGCCAAAGCCCCGGGTGGCCATCGCCAACTCGAATATGCCGAACGCCTTCGCGACCGGGCGCAACGCCGATCACGCGGTGCTCTGCGTGACCACCGACCTGATGCGCAGGCTGACTCCCGAGGAGCTCGAGGGCGTCATCGCGCACGAGATGTCACACGTGGCTCACAAGGACGTCCAGGTCATGACCGCTGCGTCGTTCCTGGCCATCATCGCCGCGCTGCTCATCAGGGTCGCCTTCTACGGAGAGCTGTTCGGCGGCGGCGGCCGCGGCCGCGGTAACAACCAGAACACCGCGATCATCATGTTCGCGCTGATGGCGGTGAGCATCGTCGTCTACGCGGTCAGCTTCCTGCTGATCCGCATGCTGTCGCGGTACCGCGAGCTGTCCGCGGACCGCAGCGGCGCGCTGCTTACCGGCCAGCCCAGCGCGCTGAAGAGCGCGCTGGTCAAGGTCAGCGGGCAGATGTCCAGGATCCCGAACAACGACCTGCGCACCGCACAGCCGATGAACGCGTTCTTCTTCGCGCCGGCCATGCACCTGTCCCCCAAGGGCAGCCTGGCCAGCATCTTCTCCACTCACCCGAGCCTGGAGCGCAGGCTAGCCGAGCTGGACAAGGTCCAGCAGCAGCTCGGCCGGACCGCGGGGTAAGCGCCGGTGGGCTTTCTCGACACGCTGCTTGGCCGGACCAAGCCGGTCCAGCCCAAACTGGACGACCTGTTCGCACTGCCGTCGGCAGCGATCACGCTCGACGCCGGAGCCGGTTTCAAACCCACCGGTTCCGGCTCGGTGTGCTTTCGCCCGGTCGAGGGCCGGTCATTCTCCGACGTGCAGAAGGACGTGACCGAGCTGCTCGACGTCAGCTCGGGTAAGGAGGGCGGCCTGCCGGTCGAGGTTTCCCGGGACTCCTACGGGTTCAACTGGCTGGTCAGCTCGCGCATGTCCGACGAACTCGAGGCGCTGGTCACCGACCTGCACGCGGTCAACTCCTCGCTGGTGGACAACGGCTTCGGCCCGCAGCTGCTCTGCACCCTGGTCGCCTTCAAAGACGATTCAGAACGCAGGCTCGGCCTGATCTACCTGTACAAGCGCGGCACGTTCTACCCGTTCGCGCCGCTGTCCGGGGAGCGCCGCGACAACGCGCTTGAGCTGCAGGTCAAAGGCGTGATCGGCAGCGACCTGAAGTTTGAGCCGGACCTGGCCCGCTGGTTCCCCGTCTGGGGCGCCCCCGGTCTTTAGATCCATCCGGGGTAGCTGGAATGCGGCCGCACCGAATATCGTTGGGAGTGCACGTGGGAGCAAACCCCCCACGCCGCACATACGAGTTAAGGCGGGAGCCAAAGGTGACTGTTCAGCAAGAGGCCGCTCAGGGGCAAGAGGCCACCCAGAGGATTGTCCTGACCGACGGCGCAGCCACGAAGGTAAGCACCCTGCTCGCCCAGGAGGGTCGGACCGACCTGCGGCTGCGTATCGCGGTGCAGCCGGGCGGTTGCTCCGGGCTGAAGTACCAGCTCTACTTTGACGAGCGGGACATCGACGGCGATATCGTCAGCCATTTCGGCGAGGTCCAGGTCGTGACCGACAAGATGAGCGCGCCGTACCTGATGGGCGCGACCATCGACTTCGTGGACACGATCGAGAAGCAGGGATTCACCATCGACAACCCGAACGCAACGGGTTCTTGCGCCTGCGGCGATTCCTTCCACTGACGCCGAGTCCCACTGACACCGAGCCGGGGTAGCCACCGTGCGCATAGCGGTCACAGGTTCCATCGCGACCGACCACCTGATGACGTTTCCCGGCAAGTTCACCGATCAGCTCATCGCCGACAAGCTGGATAAGGTCTCGTTGTCGTTTCTCGTCGACGACCTGGCCATCCGACGGGGCGGGGTGGCGGCCAACATCGCCTTCGGGCTCGGCCTGCTCGGGCTGAGCCCGTTGCTTGTCGGCACGGTCGGAGCCGACTTCGAGGACTACCGGCGCTGGCTGGAGGACCACGGGGTGAGCACCGCGGCGGTCCGCCAGTCGCTGGTGCACCACACCGCTCGTTTCGTCTGCACCACCGACACCGAGGGAAACCAGATCGGCTCGTTCTACCCGGGCGCGATGAGCGAGGACGGGGAAACCGACGTCGCTGTGGTGGTGGCCGGGCACGGCGGGGCCGACCTGGTCCTGATCGGGGCCGGAGATCCCGGCGCGATGGTGTCGCAATCCGAGCAGTGCCGGCGGGCTGGCCTGCCGTTTGCCGCTGATCCGTCCCAGCAGCTGGCCAGGTTCCTCGGGGACGAGCAGGTTCGCGCCATGGTCGACGGCGCCGATTACCTGTTTGGCAACGAGTACGAGGAAGCGCTGATCGAGCGCAAATCCGGCTGGGGCACGGACGGAGATGCTGACCCGGGTAAAGGTCCGTATCACCACGCTTGGCGCCGACGGTGCCAGGATCGAGCAGGCAGGCCAGCCGCCGATCCTGGTTTCCGCGATCCCCGACGCGCAACCTGTGGACCCGACCGGCTCCGGTGACGCGTTCCGCTCCGGCTTTCTCGCCGCGGTGGCCTGGGGGCTATCGCTCGAGCGTTCCGCTCAGCTCGGCAACCTGCTGGCGGTCCACGCGCTGGAGACCACCGGACCGCAGGAGTACGACATCAAGCCCGGTCCGCTGGCCGACCGTTTCGCGGTCGCCTACGGCGAAAGCGCGGCCGCCGACGTCGCCGCCCACCTGACCGCCTGAAAGAGCTCCGCTACCTAAGCGTGATAACCCGAAGGCAACCAGCAACCCCCGGATGTCGTCTCATGAGTTAAAGTCGGCTTCCGGAGGTCACCCCATGAAACTCACCCGCCTGCGCCCCTCGTTTGTCGTGGCGCTGGCCGCAGTGGCCTCGATGTTCCTGATCGCCGGATTGGTCTTTGGCCTGACCGAGTCGGCCCGCGCCACCCCCGCGACCCCCGCCACCCCCGCGCACCCGGCCCCGGCCAGGACGGTCGTCTTTGACTGTCCCGGTCAGCCGGCCCCGCTGGTCAAGCCCAAGACCTTCATCCTCACCTGCGCCGACGGTAACGTCGTCATCAGCAAGCTCTCCTGGACCAGCTGGGCGCCCGGCCTGGCCAGCGCCGCCGGCACGCTCGAGGAAAATGACTGCACCCCCTACTGCGCGGCCGGGCATTTCCACGCTTACCCCGCGGTGGTCGTCCTGTGGGGCAGCACCGCGGTGAAGAACCATCCCGGTGAGCGCAGTTACGCCAAGCTGACGCTCATCCTCACCGGCACCCGCCCGCGCTACTACGGCTACCTCACCCACACGTGGGTGACCGCACCTGTAACGCAGACCAGCAACCTGCTGACCTCACCCGCGGCCCCGTCGCCGCCCGCGTAACCCGCGGCCGGCGTACGCGTAACCGCCCGCAGGAATGGCCGCCAGCTGGCCGCCATGGGCCGCGCAGCGCCGTGATCGCAACGTCGTCATAATGGCCGAACGGCGCCATAGGCGCCCCATCCGAAGGGCACGCTGTGTCCCCACGCGCAACATTTCCCCGTCCCGTCTCATCCGCCACCGGGCGTCTGGCCTTCGCGGCCGTGGCCCTGGCCGGCCTGGCGATGGTGGCCGGCTGCTCGTCGTCGTCCTCGAGCAGTCAGCCCGCCACATCCGGCTCGACCGCGGCCGGCTCGACCGCTCCGGTCACCGGGCCCTCTTCGAGCAGCGGCAGCACGCCCGTTGTTACCTCGTCGTCCTCCCCGGCCGTAGCCGGGCCCGCGCCGTGCGCGACCAGTTCGCTGCGCGTCAAGCAGGGGCTTGCGCAGGGTTACGCCGGCGGCGTGTACGAGGTCATCGACTTCACCAACATCTCGACCACCGCCTGCACGCTCTACGGCTACCCCGGCGTCTCGCTGGTCGCCGGGGCGCCCTACACGCAGATCGGCCTGGCCGCCAAGCGGACCGCGGGCTCGGCCAAGCAGATCAGGCTGGCCCCCGGTGCGACCGCGAACGCCCTGCTGCAGATCGTCGACGCGCTGAACTATCCCCCCGCCACCTGCGGACCCACCAAGGCCACCGAATTGAAGGTCTACCCGCCGAACCAGACCGCCCCGGTCTACCTCTCAAGCACCGGGACCACCGGCTGCTCCAAGCCCGTCTCGATCATGAATATCGGCCCCGTCCAGGCCGGCTCCGGCGGCTCGGCCTGACCCAGCGGGGTGACCGGCCGCGCGGACCGCGGCGGTAGCGTGGCGGCATGGGAACCGCACTTGCGTCCGGCGGCCTGGCCCTGGCGGCCGGGTACCACGGGCCGCCTGCGCTGACGCTGACGAGGGCGTTCACCGAGTGGACGTTCGACCCGTGGATGACGGTGCTGGTCGTCATCCTGGGCGGCGGCTACCTGGCCGGGGTGCGCGGCCGTCAGGACTGGCCGCTGGCGCGGCGGATCTGGTTCCTCGGCCTTGGCCTGGGCTTCCTGGTCATCGCGACGATGTCCTGGGCCGGGGTCTACCAGCCGGTCCTGATGTACGCGCGGGCGGTGCAGACCGTGCTGCTTGTCCTGGTGGTCCCGCTGTTTCTCGCCCTCGGGCGTCCGATCTCCCTGGCCATCGCGGTGTTCCCTGGCGCGGGCCGCCGTATCCAGGCAGTCATTGGATCCCGCCCGGCCCGGCTCCTCACCTTCCCCGCCATCACCACGTTCGCGCTGGTGGCCGTGCCGTTCGTCATGTACTTCACGTCGTGGTACACGGCGGTGTTCGATAGCGCCGCGGTGCGGGAACTGACTTACCTGGCGCTGATGACGCCCGGGTTCGTGTTTTTCTGGACCCTGCTGCGGGTGGACCCGGTCCCGAAGAAGTACTCCTATGCGGTCTCCATGTGGATCACCGGCGCGGAAGTGATCGGCGACGCGTTCCTCGGGATCGCCGTCATCGCCAACCAGAACCTGATCGGTGCGGCCTACTACCACGCCCTGGCCCGGCCCTGGGGGCCCACGCTAGCCACCGACGAGGTCCTCGCCGGGGGAGTGCTCTGGGTCCTCGGCGATCTGGTCGGCCTGCCGTTCCTGGCCGCGCAGCTGATTCAGATGATGCGCGAGGACGAATCCGACGCGGCCAGGATCGATGCCGACCTGGATGCCGAGCAAGCCCAGCTCAAGCCAGCCGAACTCAAGCAAGCCGAGGGTGCCGCGAACGAGGCCCTCAAGCCGTGGTGGGAGGACGATCCCCGCTTCACCGACCGGTTCAAGGCCAACTAGCGCTATAGGGGCTACAGCCTGCGGCGGATGTACAGCGCCCAGCCGCGCGGCAGGTCGGCGGAACCGACGAACTCCTGGGCCTTCATGGCGCACCAGGACGGTATGTCGGTGTAGGCCGCCGGGTCGTCGGCCAGGACCGCCACCACCGCGCCGAGCGGGACGTCCCTGATCTGCTCGGCCAGCATGATGATGGGGATGGGGCACTTGCGGCCCAGGGCGTCGATCGTCAGCGCTATCGCCGGGACCGGCGGTGACACCACGGCCCGTTCGGCCTGGAGGGTAGGCGCGGAACCGCGTCCGAACAAGCTCCTGCGGCGTCCGGTCATGCGCACCTCCTGTTCCCATCATGCCCGCCACCGGTCTGGCCACGCGCGCCCGGCGCCAAGATGACACAAACATGTGGGGTCGTAGAAGGCTCCGGGGTGGTGCGCGATACTGTTTGCACGACACGTTGTAGCAGAACCGAGGAAGGCCCTCGCCTTGACGACCGACACCGCCGAACAGGACCCGGAAGGGCTCCGACCCGGTGCCCCTGGTGACACCCCCGCGCCCCGTCGACCGCGTTTCGCGCGCGCGGCGGGAATGACGGTTGCGCTGACTTTCGCAATCCTAGGTCTTACTGGCTGCACGAACGACACGTTCACCCGGCTCGGGTTTCCCAACCCGATCACCGACCAGGGCAAGGTCGTCCTCAGCCTGTGGCAGGGCTCCTGGATCGCGGGCCTGCTCGTCGGCGCGCTGGTCTGGGGGATGATCCTGTGGGCGGTGATCTTCCACCGCAAGCGCGGCAGCCGCCTGCCCGAGCAGGCGCGCTACAACATGCCGATCGAGATCATGTACACGGCGGTGCCGTTCGTGCTGATCGCGGTGTTGTTCTACTTCACCGCCAAGGACGAGAACTACATCGACAAGCTGCCGGCCAAGCCCGCCGTGCAGGTGGACGTGCTCGGGTTCCAGTGGAGCTGGGCGTTCAGCTATCCCCAGTACGGCGTGACCGATCGCGGCAACATGTGGGGCAACGGGCCGCTGCCGGTGCTGGAGATCCCGACCGGGGAAACGGTTCAGTTCAATCTAACCTCAAGTGACGTCATCCACGCGTTCTGGGTGCCCGAGTTCCTGTTCAAGCGCGATGTTATCCCCGGCCACCCCAACCACTTCACGGTCACCGCCACGCAGACAGGGACGTATATCGGGCACTGCAGTGAGCTGTGCGGCCTCTACCACAGCCGGATGTTGTTTACCCTGAAGGTCGTGACACCGCAGCAATTCCAGGCGTACATGGCCACCCAGCAGGCAGCACAGAGTTCATCCGGGAGCACCCAGTGAGCGCCGTCCGGGAGGGAACGCAGTGAGCACGATCGAGCAGTCGGCCCTCGTCGGGTACGAGACGCCCAAGACAGCACGCAAGGGGTCGATCCTCGCGGACTGGCTGTCCTCGACCGATCACAAGATCATCGGGCATATGTACCTGATCACCTCGTTCTTCTTCTTCCTCTGCGCCGGGGTCATGGCGCTGATCATGCGGATCCAGCTCATCGGGCCGGACGAGCACATCGTGTCCGACCAGCAGTACAACGAACTGTTCACGATGCACGGGACGCTGATGCTGCTGCTGTTCGCCACCCCGCTCTTCGTCGGGTTCGCGAACGAACTCGTGCCGTTGCAGATCGGCGCCCCGGACGTGGCGTTCCCGCGGCTCAACTTGCTGAGCTACTACCTGTTCACCTTTGGTGGCCTAATCCTGCTCGCCAGCTTCCTCAGCCCCGGCGGGTCGGCCTCGTTCGGCTGGTACGCATACTCCCCGCTGACCAGTGCGCTTTACTCGCCGGGCATCGGCGCCGACATGTGGATCATGGGCCTGGTGCTGTCCGGTTTCGGCACCATCCTCGGCGGGGTCAACTTCGTCACCACGATCTTCTGCATGCGCGCGCCGGGCATGACAATGTTCCGGATGCCGATGTTCACCTGGAACGCGCTGCTGACCTCGATGCTGGTCCTGATGGCGTTCCCGGTGCTGGCTGCGGCGCTGCTCGTGCTCGAGATCGACCGCAGGCTCGGCGCGCACGTCTTCGACGCCGCCAGTGGCGGCGCCATCTTGTGGCAGAACCTGTTCTGGTTCTTCGGCCATCCCGAGGTCTACATCCTGGCCCTGCCGTTCTTCGGCATCGCCACCGAGATCATCCCGGTGTTCAGCCACAAGCCGCTGTTCGGCTACAAGACGCTGATCGCCGCGACGATCTCGATCGCGGGCCTGTCGATGACCGTGTGGGCGCATCACATGTTCACCACCGGCGCCGTGCTGTTGCCGTTCTTCTCGTTCATGACGTTCCTGATCGCGGTGCCCACCGGGGTGAAGTTCTTCAACTGGATCGGCACGATGTGGAAAGGCCAGCTCACCTTTGAGCCGCCGATGCTCTATACCGTCGGCTTCTTGATCACGTTCCTTTTCGGCGGTATCACCGGCATTATCCTGGCTTCTCCGCCGCTTGACTTCGCGGTGTCCGACTCCTACTTCGTGGTCGCGCACTTTCACTATGTGCTAGCCGGCACGGTGCTGTTCGAGATGTTCGCCGGCTTTTACTTCTGGTGGCCGAAGATGACCGGCAAGATGCTGAACAGCCGAATTGGCAAGGTCCAGTTCTGGGTTATGTTCATCGGCTTCAACATGACGTTCCTGGTCCAGCACTGGATGGGCGTCGAAGGCATGCCCCGGCGGATCGCCAACTACCCTGACCTGCCCGGAAACGTGACTACGCTCAATGTCATCTCGACCGTCGGGTCGTGGCTGCTCGCCTTGTCCGTGCTCATGTTCTTCTGGAACGTCTACATCACGTGGCGCTACGGTGAGAAGGTGACCGAAGAAGACCCGTGGGGTTTCGCCAGCTCGCTCGAATGGGCCACATCGTGCCCGCCGCCACGACACAATTTCTACCGGGTTCCGCGGATCAGGTCTGAACGGCCCGCCTTCGAGGCGCACTACCCGCACATCAAGTGGGGCCGCGAATCACATGGAATTGAGCAAGAGATCCCGGCCCTGCCGAATGCGCGGAAGTAGGAGTTTGCCATGAAGGTCGAAGGCTGGCTATTCCTCGGCTGCGGGATCTTTTTCGGTGGCTCGGACGTGGTCTACTGGTATCTGTCGAAGGACCCGACCGGGACGACCGCGCTCGCGCTCGCCGTCGGGCTCGCGGTGCTCACCGGGTTCTACGTGCTGTTCACCGGTCGCCGGCTGCCCGTGCGGCCGGAAGACGACCATCAGGCCGAGATCGCTCAGGGCACCGGCGAGATCGGTTTCTTCAGCCCGCACAGCTGGTGGCCGCTGTGGGTCGGCGCGGCCGCCGCGGTGACGGCGGCGGGACTGGCGATCGGCTGGTGGCTGTTCCTGATCGGGATGCTGTTCACGGTGTTCGCCTCGATCGGTTTCGTCTTCGAGTACTACCGCGGCCACTTCTCCCACTAACACCTGGCCAACCCGGACTGGTAGGCGATGATGACCAGCTGGATCCGGTCCCGGGCGTCGAGCTTGGTCAGCAGGTGAGCCACGTGCGTCTTGGCCGTGGCCGGGCTGATCGTTAGCTCCTCGGCAATTTCGGCATTGGACAAGCCGCGGGCGACCATGGTGAGGACCTCCAGCTCGCGATCCGTGAGCCCTCGCAGCAGCTTGCCGCCGCCGGGCTGACCGCCGCCGCCGCCGCCGCCGTCGCCGCCGCCGTCGCGGCCGGCCGTGCCGGACCGGACGGTGCCCTGGGCCCCCACCTGGGAGCCGGTGCCGCGGGTCCTGGCGAACTCGCCGATCAGGCGGCGGGTGACGCTTGGCGCGAGCAGCGCGTCGCCCGCGGCCACCACCCGGATGGCGGTGAGCAACTCGGCGGGCACGGTGTCTTTCAGCAAGAAACCGCTGGCCCCGGCCCGCAGCGCGGCGAAGACATACTCGTCGAGGTCAAAGGTGGTCAGGATGAGCGCGCGTACGTCGGTGCTCTCGGTGATCCGCCGGGTGGCCTCGATGCCGTCCATCACGGGCATCCGCACGTCCATCAGGATGACATCGGGCTTGGCGCGCCGCGCCGCTTCCACCGCCTCCGCGCCGTTGCCTGCCTCACCCACCACGACGAAGCCTGGTGTCGCGGCGATGATCCCGCAGAATCCCACCCGGACCAGGGCCTGATCGTCGGCGACCACCACCCGCAGCGCGCCCGCCTCGGCCCGGCCGGTTTCCGGTACGGGCTGCACCATCAGGAACTGGCCGTGGTCAAGGGGATGTGCGCGACCACCTGGAAGCCGTAGCCGGGGCGTGGCCCGGCGCTGAACTCGCCGCCGAGCAGCATCACCCGCTCGCGCATGCCGATGATGCCGTGACCGCCCGAGGGCAGCCCATGGCCTCCCAGGGCTAGCCCATGGCTGCCCAGGGCTAGCCCGTGACCGGCCGAGGACAGGCCAGCCGCACCGGCTCCGTCGGGACCCGGGCTGGCCGATCCGGCCATGGCCATCGCCGGGCGGCCGGCGCCAGCCATGGCCGGCACGCCGGCGCCGTTGTCTGTGACCTCCAGGACCAGCTCGTCACGGCCGTAGCCGATGAGTACCCGGCACGAACTCGTCTGTGCGTGCTTGACCACGTTCGTCAGGGCTTCCTGCACGATCCGGTAGGCGGACAGGTCGATGCTCGCGGGTAGCTCTCTGGGCTGCCCGCAGCATGTCATGTCCACCTGGACCCCCGCGCTCGCGGTGCGCGAAAGCAGCCGGTCCAGGTCGGCTAGTCCCGGGGCGGGGAACAGCGGTGCGGGCTCGGCGTCCCCGGCCCGGTGACCGGGCCGCCGGGACGCCGCGGCCGTCCCGCCGGGGGCATCCGGCCCGTCCGGACCCTCGGACCCGTCCGGTCCGGTCGCCTCAGCCGGGCCAGGCCGGCTGGCCTGGTCGGCCTGACGCAAGGCTCCGAGCATCCGGCGCATCTCGTCCAGGGCCTCCCGGCTGGTCGCCTGGATGGCGCCGAGGGCGTCGCGCGCATCAGCGGGCTGGCTGTCGATGACGTACTGCCCGTAGCCTGCCTGGACGGCGATGACGCTCATGCTGTGAGCCACCACGTCGTGCAGTTCCCTGGCGATGCGCAGTCGCTCCTCCGTGACCGCCTTGCTCGCCGCCTCGTCTTGCAGCCGGACCGCGTACTGACGCCGCTGCCGGACGATATAGCCGGTGAACCAGGCGATGATCACGCACAGCGCGACGGACACCAGCCCGCCGTGCAAGAAGTATCCGCCGCCGGTCAGGGACATGATCGTCGCGTCGGCCACCAGGGTGGCGAAGACGGCGGCCAGCACCCGCACCGCGGCCCGCCTGCGCTCGTACGTCGCCGCGACCAGGTAGAGCACGTAGGCCACCGGCAAGAAGTAGGTCAGGCCGCCGTTGTCCGGTCCGGTCAGCAGGGTGACGACCAGCGAACCTGCCAGCAGCACGCCGAGCATGAGGGCGGGCTGGCGGCGCCGCAGCGCCACCGCCATGACCGCCATGAACACCAGGAACACAGCGAGCGGCCAGGCCAGCGCGAGCGGACGATAGGGCAGCCCGCCGTCCGGACCCCCCACGGCCAGCGCGACGCTTCGCCTGATCGAGGTGAACAGGATCACGCCGAAGAGGGCGCCGACTACGTAGTCCAGTGCGGTCCAGTGCCGGGGACTGAGCCGCATCGTCAGCGGCGGCCGCTGACGCGCGGCCGGAACGTCCGAGATGGTGCGCACGATCCTACCGTAACCGCCTTCGCGGCTCAGGGCGTCATCCTGCAGGCGTAGGCCACCGGCCCGGAGCCAGATCCGGCCGGCCTGCACTTCACTCTGGCGGGTGATGACGTACCGGCCGCGTGCTGAGAGGTTAGGGACCATGCCATCCATCCAAGCCCCGCAGACCGAGGCGGGCGCCGTCATCGAGACCCGGGGGCTGACCAAGGTATACCCGGGGCCGGTGACCGCGCTCGATGGTCTGTCCGTCGACGTCGCGCCCGGCGTCACCGGCCTCGTCGGCGCCAACGGCGCGGGTAAATCCACGCTGATCAAGATATTGCTCGGCCTCCTGCCGCCCACCAAAGGCCAGGCCAAGGTGCTCGGCCACGACTGCAAGACCGACGGCGAGGCGATCAGGACGCTGCTGGGCTACATGCCGGAACATGACTGCCTGCCGTCCGATGTCACCGCCACCGAGTTCGTGACCCACCTGGGCCGGATGTCGGGCTTGCCGCCCACGGTGGCCAAGGAACGCGCGGCCGAGTCGTTGCGTCACGTCGGGCTGCACGAGGAGCGGTACCGCCAGATCGGCACCTATTCGACCGGCATGAAACAGCGGGTGAAGCTGGCCCAGGCGCTGGTCGGCGCACCCAAGCTGCTGCTGCTCGACGAGCCGACCAACGGGCTTGACCCGGCCTGCCGCACCGCGATGCTCGAGCTGATCGCCAGGATCGGGGTGGAGTTCGGCATCTCGATCGTGGTGGCCTCCCACCTGCTCGGTGAAATCGAGCGTATCTGTGATCACCTGGTCGCCATCGAGGCCGGGCGGCTGCTGCGCGCCGACACGATCACCAGCTTCACCCAGATGAGCCAGGTCCTCGCGGTCGAGGTCGAGGAGGGCCTGGCTCAGCTGCAGGCGGAGCTGGCCGGGCACGGCCTGACGTCCACCGTCCAGGCCAGGACGTTGCTGGTTCCGATCGGCGGTGACGATACGTACGACGTCGTGCGCGACTGCGTGGCGAGTCTCGCCTTGCCGTTGTGCCGGCTTGAGCAACGGCGGCATCAGGTGGAGGAGCTGTTCCGCGACGAAGAAGGGGTACCTCATGCCTGATCAGGCCCCCGCCGCACCAGCCCCCGCGGGGCAGGCCAGCGTCATCCACGACCTCGGCTACCGCGGCTACGATGGCCCTAGGCTGGGCCGCGGGCAGATTGTCAGGGCGCTGACCTGGCACAGCTTCCGGTCCTCGTTTGGCATCGGCCGGGGCGCCAAGGGCAAGATCATCCCGGTGCTCGCGCTGATCGCCATGTGCTTGCCGGCCCTGGTGAACGCGTTCGCGGTGGCCCGCGGCAACGCGCGGCTCTTCGGTTACGACGTCTACGTGCCGGGCATGCGGGTCGCCGTGGTCACGATCTTCATCGCCGCCCAGGCGCCGGAGCTGGTCTCCCGTGACCTGCGCAACCGCGTCCTGCCGCTGTATTTCTGCCGGCCGCTGCGGCGCGGGGATTACCCGCTGGCCAAGTACCTCGCGCTCACCGCGGCGCTTCTGGTCCTGATCGAGGTACCGCTGGTCATCTTGTATGTCGGCACGATCGCCTCGGCCAAGGGCGGCCACGTCGTCTGGGACGAGACCAGGGCGCTGATCCCCGGCCTCGGCGTGGGCCTGATGTGGGCCGTGCTGATGGCGGCGATCGGCCTGGTCCTGGCGTCCCTGACCGGGCGGCGCGCGTACTCCACCGGGATCGTCGCGATCACCTGCATACTGACGTTCTTCCTGTCCCTGCTGCTGATCCAGGCAGAAGGGGGGACCTCCGCCACCTCCACCGGGGCGCGGATCGCCGGGCTGTTCAGCCCGTTCACCATCCTCGACGGGGTGCGGATCTGGCTCGGCGGCACCTCACCGGGGACCAACGCCGATCCCGGCCATTTCGGCCCGCTTTACGGGATCCTCGCGGTGATCGTGCTCGCGGCCTGCCTCGGGGGCCTGGCCGCGAGGTACCGGAAGGTGAGCCAGTCATGAGCATCGAATTGCGCAACGTCTCCCGCTGGTACGGCAACGTGGTGGCGGTCAACGACATCACCATGTCCATCGGGCCGGGCGTGACCGGCCTGCTCGGACCCAACGGCGCCGGCAAGTCGACCCTGCTGCACATGATGGCCGGCTTCCTGCCGCCGTCCCGCGGTGAGCTCACCGTCGCTAACCACCCGAGCTGGCGAAACGCGGCTATCTACCGCGTCGTCGGCCTGGTCCCGGAACGGGATTCCGTGTATTCGTTCCTGACCGGCAGGCAGTTCGTCATGGCCACCGCCAGGCTGCACGAACTCCCGGATGCCGGGGCCGCGACGGGGCGGGCGATCGACATGCTCGACATGGCCGACGCGGCCGACCGCAAGATCGCCACCTACTCCAAGGGCATGCGCCAGCGGATCAAGGTGGCGGCGGCGCTGGTGCACGACCCGGCGGTCCTGCTGCTCGACGAGCCGTTCAACGGGATGGACCCGCGCCAGCGCCTGCACATGATGGACCTGCTCGACAAGCTTGGCAGCGAGGGCCGGACGATCCTGTTCAGCTCGCACATCCTGGAGGAAGTCGAGCGGCTGTCCGGCACCATCCAGGTGGTGGTGGCCGGCCGTCTGGCCGCCTCCGGCGATTTCCGCGAGATCAGGCGGCTGATGACGAGCAGGCCGCACGTGTTCACCGTGCGCTCCTCCGACGACCGGCTGCTCGGCGGCACGCTGATCGGCCGCCCGGCTGTGACGGCCGTGGAACTGACCAGCCACGGCCTGCAGGTGCGCACCTCGGACTACGGCGCGTTCTGCCGTGACATCGCGGTGCTGGCCCGCGAGCGCGACATCCGGTTGCGCGAGGTGCTGCCGACCGACGAATCCCTGGAAAGCGTCTTTGCTTACCTGGTCTCCAACGAAGCCTCCAGCTGAGGAGCGCATGACATGTCTGGCTTGTTCAACCCGACGGTAGCCGGGGTCACGCTCCGCGCCACCCTGGGCCGTAAGCGTGCGCTGCTGTTCGCGCTTCCGGCCCTGATCCTGATCTTGTTCACGGTCGCGCTCAAGGTCTCGCGGCCGCCGTCGAGACCCTGGCCGTCGCACGTGCTCGGCACGTTCGGTTTCTCTGTGCTGCTGCCGCTTACCGCCCTGATCATCGGCACCAGCGTGCTCGGCGCCGAGATCGACGACGGCAGCATCATCCACCTGCTGGCCACACCGGTCCGCAGGTCGTCCGTGATCATGACGAAATTTGCCGTCGCGACCGGGCTGACGGTGATCTTCGCAGCGGTCCCCGAGCTCATCGCCGCTTTGATCTCAGGTGGCGGGAACGCCCCCCCGGTGCAGGTTCAGGACGGTCCGGGCACGATCCTCATGACCCAGGGGGCCGCGATCAACGGGGGCCGGTTCGCGCTCGGCTTGTTCGTCGGGGCGCTGGTCTGCTCGCTTATCTACAACGCGATCTTCGTGATGGTCTCGGTGGCGACGACCCGGGCCATCGCCGTCGGCCTGCTGTACGTGCTGATCTGGGAGACCCTGCTGGCCAACTTTGTCAGCGGGGCCCGGCTGCTGTCGGTCAGCCACTACGGCCTTGGTATCGCCAACGGGATCGCGAACGACCCCGGCCTGGACGCGGGTCTGAGCGTGGCCACCTCGGTGGTGATGGGAGCCATCGTGACCGTGGTGGCGCTGGCCGTGGCGGTCAACCTGCTGTCGTCCTTCACCCTCAAGGGCGACCCCGCCTAAGGAGCCTAGGGCTAGCAGAGCCCGGCAGGATCTTCCAGGCTGCCGTCGGAGCCGTCAGCAGCCGGGGGGAGCCTGCCGGGCGGGAGCCGATCCGACCAAGGCGTTCTCATCGCCCGCCTCGACCTCGTGCCCGTGGCCGTTCTCCAACTGCCCGTGCCCTTCGCCATGGCCGTTGGTCTCAACCACGATGGTCTCGGCGAACGCACGGTTGGCCCTCGCCCTGGCCTTGCCGAGAACGCCGCGGCCACTAGGTGCGGGGATGCCGTTCGGGTCCTCGGAGCCTGCCGCCGGCAACAGCGCGGGCAGCGTCTTGGACCCGAGCACCGCCCGGGCGTCCTCAGACAGCGGCTTGTGGACCTCGATGAACTCGCCGTTGGGCAGCTGCCTGATGATGCCAGACTCGTAGCCGTGCAGCAGCATCTGCTTGTCCTTGCGCTGCAGACCCAGGCAGATGCGTTTGGTGGCGAAGAAGGCGATGGCCGGCCCGACGAAGACCAGGACCCGGGCGATCCAGGTGATCGTGTACAGCGGTATCTGCAGCTTGTCGGCGATGACGTCGTTGGCGCCCTCGGCCCACATGACGCCGTAGAACGTCATTACGGCCACGCCGGTCGCGGTGCGGACCGCAGCGTTCCGCGGCCGGTCGTTGATGTTGTGGTACGCCTTGTCCCCGGTCGCCCATTGCTCGAAGAACGGCCAGAGGGCCGCCCCGCCGAGCACCAGGCCCAGCGGGAGCAAGGCCGGTATCAGCACGCTCAGCGTCAGCGTGTGCCCGAAACCGCTGATCTCCCACGAGGGCATGATGCGCAGCGAGCCTTCCAGCAAGCCCATGTAGAAGTCGGGTTGCGACGCCGACGAGATCGCCAGCGGCGTGTAGGGACCGTACAGCCACACCGGGTTGATCTCGGCGAAGGTCGAGAGCAGGACCGTCGCGCTGAAGATGAAGAAGAACCACGCGCCGCCCTTGGCCAGGAAGTACGGGAAGAACGGCGCTCCGACGACGTTCTTCTCGGTGTTCCCCTTGGCCGGCATCTGCGTGTGCTTCTGGTGGAACATGATGAACAAGTGCGCGGTGATCAGCCCGAGCAGGATGCCCGGAATCAGCAGCACGTGCAGGATGTACAGCCTCGGCACGATGTCATGCCCAGGGAACGGCCCGCCGAACAGGAAGAACGCCAGGTAGGTGCCGACGATGGGGATGCCTTGCAGGACGCCTTCGAGGATCCGCAGGCCGGCCCCGGACAGCTGGTCGTCGGGCAGCGAGTAGCCGAACAGTCCCTCGAGCAGCCCCAGCGTGAACAGCACCACGCCGATCAGCCAGTTGACCTCGCGCGGCTTGCGGTAGGCGCCGGTGAAGAACACCCGCAGCATGTGGATGATGAGCGAGGCCATGAACAGGTCGGCGGCCCAGTGGTGGATCTGCCGCATCAGCAGACCGCCCCGCACGTCAAAGCTGATGTTCAGCGTCGACTGGTACGCCTCGCTCATCTGGATGCCGTTGAGCTTGGTGTACGAGCCGTGGTAAACCACTTCGTTCATCGACGGGACGAAGAACAGCGACAGGAACGTCCCGGTCAGCAGCAAGATGACAAACGACCACAACGCGATCTCGCCGAGCATGAACGACCAGTGGTCAGGGAAGACCTTGCGCATCAGGACGCGGAAGCCGCGCGCCCCGTGGAACCTGTCGTCCAGCCATGCCCCGGTACCCGTCAGCGGCTTCGGGACCTGAAAGTTGTCTGTTGTGGTCATCCGCGCTCCCAGAAGCTTGGTCCGACGGGCTGGGTGAAGTCGCTCTTGGCGACCAGGTAGCCCTGTGCGTCGGTGGTCAGCGGCAGTTGCGGCAGCGGCCGCGCGGCCGGGCCGAAGATCACGGTCGCACCCGTGGCCGCGTCAAACGTGGACTGGTGGCAGGGGCACAAGATGTGATGGGTGGTCTGCTCGTACAGCGCCACCGGGCAGCCGATATGCGTACAGATCTTGGAGTAGGCCACAATGTTGTCCACGGTCCAGTTCATCGTGCCTATTAGCGTACTTCCTTGCGTCCTGGTCGGGATCTGCAGCTCACCCGGGCGGAACTTGATCAGGATGATCCCCGCCTTGGTCAGTTCGTCCGGGTTGTCGGTGTAGCCTTCCGGCACGATCGTGATCATGCTCCCCGGCGCGCTGAATTCGGCCGGGCTGATCGGCGTGTTGGTGCCGAAGACGAGCAGCCGCCGGCCCGGGCTCCACACCGTGTGCCGCAGGTAGGTGCCCGGCTGCGGGCCCAGATCGCGGAGCAGCACGAGCGGGGCGGCGACCAGCGGCAGCGTGCCGAGCAGGAGCGTGCGGCGGACCAGCGGGCGCTTGACGACCTGGCTGTATTCGGAGCCCTGGACGAAGGTCTCCTTGAAGGCCTGCCTGTCGACGTCGTCCGAACGCAGTTCGTGCCGCTCTTCGACCACCTCGACGTCCGGCATCAGGTGCCGCACCCAGATCAGGGCGCCGAGCCCGAGGGCGAAGAGCGTGACGCCCAGCGAGGTGCCCAGGGCCAGGTTGGAGCGGAGGGTCTTGTCGACCGTGTGGACCCCGAGACCGACATAGGCGGCGATGAAACCGCAGCCGGCGATGAACGCGAAGATGAAACAGGCCGCGACCACCTTCTCGGCCCGCCTGGCGTGCAGTTCGTCGGCCGGGTTGGCAGGCAGCTGGCCACGGAAATGCTCGCCGGTGCCCCTCTCGTCGCTGATCCGGCCCGCCTCGCTGTCGCTTTCCTCGACGACAGCGGTCGACCCGAGCAGGCGCGGCGCTGGCGGGGGAGTGCCGATGACCCGCCGCCGGGGCGTCACCTGGCCCTCGGAGCCCTCGGTCTCTTCCATGTCGCTCATGACTACTACTACTCCGTCCGCGTCGTGCTTGGATCACGCCGCTTGGCCGTAATCCACATGGCGATGATCACAAGGAAGCCCATCCCGCCCAGGAATATCACCAGGCCCTCGGTCACGGGACCGGTGCGGCCGAGCGAGAAGCCGCCGGGGTTGGGCTCGACCCGGGTCTGCGTGATGTAGGCGATGATGTCGCGCTTGGCTGACGGGGTGATCGAGCCGTCGGAGAACACCGGCATCGCCTCGGGCCCGGTCAGCATCGCCTCGTAGATCTGCGTCGGGGTCGACTCGGTCAGCGGCGGCGCGTTCTTGCCGTAGGTGAGTGCCCCGCCGGCCCCGGCGAAGCCGTGGCACTGGGCGCAGTTGGTGCTGAACAGCTGCTCCCCGAGCGTGGTGTCCGCACCGGACGTGGACACCTGCTGGGCAGTCGGGGATCGCGGGCCCGCCGCCGAGGGAGGCGATGTAGTCGGCGATCTGGTAGATCTGCTGCGCGGTGAACTCCGGCGGCTTGCGGTCGTTCTCCGCTCCGGCCTCCTTGGCCGGCATGCGGCCGGTGGACATCTGGAAGTCGACGGCGGCCGCGCCCGCGCCGATCAGGCTCGGGCCCTCCGACTGGCCCTGCGCTTCCAGGCCGTGGCAGCTCGAGCAGTTCGACTCGAACAGGTTCTGGCCCGCGCTGATGTCCGACTGCGACGCGGGCGGCGCCGACGCCTGCGCGGTACCGCCGCTGTGGCTGAAGGCTCCGTAGAGCAGGCCGGCCACGACCAGCCCGAGCAGCAGGGCCGTGTAGCCGGCGACCGGGCGCCTGCGCCGGGCGTTAAACCAGCTCACTCTCGCGTCCCCTGACTAATGGATGAGGTAGATGGTGGTGAACAGGCCGATCCACACGACGTCGACGAAGTGCCAGTAATACGACACGACGATCGCGCTGACCTGCTGCTCGTGGGTAAAGGTCTTCGCGGCGTAAGTGCGTCCGAGAAGGAAGATGAACGCGATCAGGCCGCCCGTGACGTGCAGCCCGTGGAACCCGGTGGTCAGGTAGAACACCGAGCCGTAGTTGCTCGAGGCGAGCGTGAGGTGCTCGTCCTTGACCAGGCTCAGGTACTCGTAGCCCTGGCCGAGGACGAAGTACAGGCCCATCAGGAAGGAGAGCACGTACCACTCGCGCAGCCCCCAGCTCATCGGGTGCAGCACCGATTTCGTCCGCTTGATCTGACCGCGCTCGACCGCGAACACGCCCATCTGGCAGGTCACGCTGGATAGCAGCAGGACGGTGGTGTTCACCGACCCGAGCGCGATATCCAGGTGTGCTCCTGGCCAGGCCAGTCCCGCACCCTTGTCCACCGATCTGATGGTGAAGTACATCGCGAACAAGGCCGCGAAAAACATCAGCTCGGAGGACAGCCAGATGATGGTGCCCACGCTGACCAGGTTGGGTCTGCTGGCCGGCGTGCGGGGGGCCGTCTCCACGGTTGCTGTCGCCACGAAGCAATTATTACGACAACCTGTAGGCGATCGCCACGCGACCCCCCGCGTTGGTCACCGTATCGGTACCATCCAGTGTTATGAAGGTCGTTGTGTACAGCCATGACGCCGATGTCCGGGCCCAGGTGAGGCTCGCCATCGGGCGTCGTCCCGCGATGGACGTGCCGGACGCCGAGGTCATCGAGGTCGCCACCCAGCCTGCGCTGTTCCGGCTGCTCGACGCGCGCGGCGCCGACGTGATGGTGCTGGACGGGGAGGCGCAGCCGGCCGGCGGGATGGGCGTCTGCCGTCAGGCCAAGGACGAGATCTACGACTGCCCGCCGGTGCTGCTGATCATCGGCAGGCCCGACGACGGCTGGCTGGCCACCTGGTCACGAGCCGACGCGGTGGTGAGCCATCCCATCGACCCGATCGCGCTGGCTCACGAGCTGGCCGGGCTGATGCGCCAGCGTCCCGCGGTCACCAGCTAGATCTCGCCGCGGCTCACACTCTCACCCTTTTTTCCGAACGATCCCTGGTTCAACTCCGTATACCCCTGGGGGCTCGCCGTGGATGCCCGCACAACCTGGCCCGCGCTGCTCGGTGCGCTGATCCGCGGTGACTCGCTCACCACCGATGAGAGCGAGTGGGCCATGAACGAGATCATGGAAGGCGCGGCGACGCCCTCCCAGATCGCGGGCTTCGGGATCGCGCTGCGGATCAAGGGCACGTCGGTGGCGGAGATGACCGGGCTGGCCCGGTCGATGCTCGCTCACGCGACGCCGATCCGCCTGCCCGGCCCGGTCACCGACCTGGTCGGCACCGGGGGGGACGGGGCGCACACGGTCAACATCTCGACCATGGGCACGATCGTGGCCGCCGCGGCCGGGGTGCGGATGGTCAAGCACGGCAACCGGGCCGCGTCATCGGCGTGCGGGGCGGCGGACGTCCTGGAAGCGCTTGGCGTGGTGATCAACCTGCCGCCGTCGGCGACCGCCGAACTGGCGGCCGAGGTCGGCGTGGCGTTCTTGTTCGCGCCGCTGTATCACCCGGCGCTGCGGCACGCGGGCCCGACCCGCAGCGAGCTCGGCGTGCCGACCGTGTTCAACTTCCTCGGGCCGGTGGCCAACCCGGCCCGGCCCTCGGCCCAGGCGGTCGGGGTGGCGGATCCGCGGATGGGCGAGATCATCGCCGGCGTGCTGGCCGGGCGCGGCTGCTCGGCGCTGGTGTTCCGCGGCGAGGACGGGCTCGACGAGCTGACCACGACCGGGCCGTCCTCGCTGTGGGTCGTGCACGACGGCGAGGTGGCCAGGACGGAGTTCTACCCCGTCCTCGCTCGGGCTGCCGCAGGCGTCGCTGGCCGACCTGCGCGGCGGCGACGCCGGGCACAACGCCGCGGTCGTCCGCGCGGTGCTGGCCGGCGAGCAGGTCCGGTGCGTGACATCGTGCTGCTCAACGCGGCCGCCGCGCTGGCCGCCGCGGCCGGCGTGCCGGGCCCGGACGCGGTCACCCCGGCCCTGGCCGACGGCTTCGCCCGCGCCGCCGAGGCCGTGGACTCCGGCTGCCGCCCGCGCCCTGCTCGACCGCTGGATAGCCGTCAGCCGCCGCCTGGCCTCTAACGTCAGCGCGGTCTGCGGTCAGGGGTTCAGGCCGAGGGAGAACGCGGCCTCCAGGTCGTGCCTGCTGTAGGTGCGGAACGCGATGTGGGTCTCGGTGTGGGTCACGCCGGGGACCTTGTTCAGCCGGCCGGGGATGACGTCGGCGAGTTCCTCGTGCGCCCGGACCCGGACCATGGCCACCATGTCGAACTCGCCGGTCACCGAGTACACCTCGCTGACCTCGGGGATCTGGGCGATCATCTCGGCGACCTCGGGAATGCGCTGGATCTCTGCCCGCACCAGGACGATCGCGGTGACCACTGGATGCCTCCCAGGATGTGTCCGCCGGCTCGTTTCCGCGCCAGCTGCCGGGGCCAGCTTGCCGGGCCCCGCTCAGGTGAGCGCTTACGCTACTACGTCGGGCCACACGCTGAGCTCGCCGAGGGTCCGCACGCCACGGTGCGCCAGCCGCCTGATCAGCCAGCCGAGCACGTCGGCGGTGGCCCGCGCGTCGGCCAGCGCGCGATGGCACGGCGCCGTGCGGGCGCCGAAGAACCCGGCCAGCGTGCCCAGCTTGCAGTCCGGGATCTCGTCCGGATCCATCACCCGCCGGGCCAGCATGACCGTGTCAAGCACGGGAAGCCCGGCCAGGCCAGCCCGCAGCCGTCGCACCCGGCGAGTCAGGAAGCCGAGATCGAACGGCGCGTTGTGCGCGACGAGCACGCAGCCCCGGGCGAAGTCGAGCAGCCCGGGCAGCACCGCGCCCGAGCCGCGGGGCCGCGGCCAGCAGCCGGTCGCTGATTCCGGTCAGCTCCTCGATGCCTGGCGGGACCGGCACGCCCGGGTTGACCAGCGAGGCGAACTCGCCCTGCCGCCGGCCGCCGCGGACCCGCACCGCCCCGATCTCGGTGATCGCCGCTACCGCCGGCGACCAGCCTGTGGTCTCCAGGTCGACGACGGCGAACTCAATCTCGGCCAGCGGGACGCCGGCGTCACGGCCGCGCGGGGTCGGCGTGCGCCGCTGATCACGCTCACTGGTGCCGGACTGATCACGCTCACCAAGGTAAATCCGCCCACTGACATTTTCGCCCCTGGCCCCGGTCGCCCCGTCGCCGCCGCGTCCCCGCGCCCCGCCCGCCCCCCAGCGCCCCGGTCCGCGGAAATGTCAGCCCCCCTCGTTAACGTGTGGCCGTCCATTCACCGATGCACGGAGAGACCTGATGAAAATTGATTGCGGCCGATGCGCGATGCGCGGGTCCCGCTGCCAGGATTGCGTGGTTTCCGTCCTTATTCCGCCGGCGTGCCAGAGGTCATCCCGCGCCGTCACCGGGTTATCTGGACGACGCCGAAATGCGGGCGCTCGGCGTCCTGGCGGCCACGCGGGCCTGATGCCCGCCGCTCCGGCTTGCGCTGCCGGGCTCTACGCTCCGGCCAGGGGCCCGGAACTGGGCCTTCCCGGACAGCAAAGCGTCGTGATGGTAGCGTAACTAACTCGTCCCTGCGAGTAAATCGAGGCATCGTAATGAACTAGTTGGAATTAGGCGAATCGGTTGTATCGCCCAATTCCCTTCACTACGCTGGCCGAAGCCGCCTGGCCTGGTCATCCGGTCCGGGAACCTAGGCGAACACGCAGGTGAGCGGACGACAAAGGAGCGTGGTAGGTACGTGGATACGCGGCCATGGGGCCTAACGTCCCGTTTCCGCCGCGGCGTCGCGATCGCGACGGGGCTAGTTGCGGTCGGCGGGCTCGCGGTCTTCGCCACCAGTGCTGGCGCTGCTCCACAGCCGACCGTGGGCCAGGTTCAGGCCAAGGTCAACCAGCTGACGTCGCAGTTCGACAAGGTCAGCGAGCAGCTCGACCAGGCCGGCCAGCAGCTTTCCGCCGCCCAGTCCAAGCTGCCCAGGTGCAGGTGCACCTAAGAACGCCAACGCCGCAGTTCCAGGCGGCTCAGGCGAACGTGGCCCAGAACGCCGCCGCGGCGTTCGAGGACACCGGGGCGACCTCGGTCGCGGGCGTGCTCACCTCGGGTAATCCCTCGGTCGTCTTGCAGCAGGGCTCGCTTCTGCTCGAGCTGTCCGGCAGCCGGAACGCCGCAGACCCGGCAGCTGCTCACCGCGGCCAGCCAGCTCACCGGCGTGGAGCAGGAGATGCAGCGGACCGAGAGCGGGGTCGCGGCGCTGAAGAGCCAGCTCGGCCGCGCACAAGAACTCCCTGGGCACGCTCATCACCACCGAGAAGGCCACGCTGGCCAGCCTGACCACCCCGGAGCAGCAGCAGGTGGTGGTGAGCAAGTCGGTCGGCGGCAACGGCAGCTCCGCACCCGCGCCGGATCCTGCGCCCGGTCCCGGCCGACCTCCCAGGCGGGCAAGGCCGTAGCGTTCGTCTACGCCCAGCTCGGCTGCCCTTACGTCTACGGTGCCACCGGTCCGTGCCACGACGGATTCGACTGCTCCGGCCTGGTGCAGGCGGCGTGGGCGTCCGCCGGGGTGCCGATACCGCGCGACACCTACGAGGACTGGGCCGAGCTGCCGCATGTGTCGCTGTCCGCGCTCGAGCCCGGTGACCTGATCCTCTACGACGGCGAGGGTCACGTGGCCATGTACGTCGGTGACGGCTACATCATCGACGCTCCGCAAACCGGGCTGGACGTGGAGAGGATTCCCATGAGCACGGCCTGGTACGCCGACAACACTCGACGGGGTCGTCGCCCGGTAGGCCCCGTCGCCCCTAGTAAGCTCATGCGGTGCGCCGGACGCTGATCGTCACCAACGACTTCCCGCCCCGCCAGGGCGGCATCCAGTCGTTCGTGCACGCGCTAGCCACCCGGCTGCCCGCGGGCACGGTAACCGTCTACGCGCCCGCCTGGAAGGGCGCGGCGGAGTTCGACGCGCGGCAGCCCTTCCCGGTCATCCGCCACCCGACCTCGCTCATGCTGCCCGTGCCGAGCGTGTCCCGCCGCGCGGTGGCGATCGCCCGCGAGCACGACTGCGACGCGGTCCTGTTCGGCGCGGCCGCCCCGCTCGGCCTATCACCCCGGCGCTGCGCAAGGCCGGGGTCAGCCGGGCGGTGGCGCTGACCCACGGGCACGAGGCGGGCTGGGCCGCGTTGCCGGGCGCCCGCGCCCTGCTCCGCCGCATCGGCGACGAGGTGGACGTGGTGACCTACCTGGGCGAATACTCCCGGATGCGGCTGGCCCGCGCGCTGTCCCCGGCGGCAGCCAGCCGGATGGTCCGGCTGGCGCCCGGCGTCGACGTGGCGTTCTTCCGCCCCGGCGCGGGCGGTGCCGCGGTCCGCGAGCGGCTGGGCCTGACCGGCCGGCCGGTGGTCGCCTGCGTGTCCCGGATGGTGCCGCGCAAAGGCCAGGACACCTTGATCAAGGCCTGGCCCGCGGTCCGCGCGCAGGTCAGCGGCGCGGTTCTGCTGCTGGTCGGCGACGGCCCCTACGCGCCTGCGCTGAAGCGACTGGCCCAGCGCCTGGGGGTCAGCGGCGACGTCATCTTCACCGGCCCCGTGCCCTGGCCCGAGCTCCCCGGCTACTACGACGCGGCGGACGTGTTCGCGATGCCGTGCCGGACCCGGCGCGCGCGGCCTGGACGTCGAGGGTCTCGGCATCGTCTACCTCGAGGCCTCGGCCACCGGGCTGCCGGTGATCGGCGGCGACTCGGGCGGAGCCCCGGACGCCATCTGGGACGGCGAGTCGGGCTACGTGGTCCACGACGTGCCCGGGACCGCGGCGCGGATCGTCGAACTGCTCCGGATCCCGCCCGGGCCAAGGCGATGGGCGACAAGGGCCTGGCCTGGGTCGACCGGGAATGGCGCGAGGAACTCCCCGCCGCCCGGCTCGCCGCGATCCTGGCCGGCCACCCGGCCCCTAGCCGCGGGTCTAGCCTCCCCGTCCCCTCCTAAGACCCCCTTAGTAGCGTCTAAGGCCCCCCTCAGCAGGCGAAATAGGGATTTCCTCCGATGCGGTCACCGGGGTCTTACGGCGAGACTCAATAGTGAGCGGCCGAGAGGGCCGCACATTCGAGGAGGACCGATGAACCCGAACATGGCGCAAAGCCTGACCTGGGATCACTCAGGGAATCACGCCGCAGGCAACGGCGGCCAGGCGAGCCGACGCCGCGCGTCATCCCGCCCCCGCCAGCAGGCACGCGGCCGGCGCCGCGCGCCCCGCGCCAGAGCAACGAGCTAGACACCAGCAGCTAGCAGTTAACGAATAGAGAAGAGCACATCATGACCCAGCACACCAGCCTCATCACCAAGGTGGTCCGGCGCACCGCCGGCATGCTCGCCGACATCCGCCGCGCCCAGCACCGGATGGACGAGATCCTCACCAACCCGACCGGTAAGTGACCAGCCCGGACCCAGCGCCCGGACGGTACGGAGCACCGCCGCGGCCGGCCTCGAAGACCCTCAGGAGTACAGGGCCTCGATGTCGGCCGCGAAGTCTTTCATCAGCACGCTCCTGCGGATGCCGAGCTTGACCGTGAGCTGCCCGTCTTGCTGGCTGAAGTCGCCGGAGAGAATACGGAATTTCCTGATCGACTCCGCCCGCGACACCGCCTTGTTGGCATCGTCCACGGCTTCCTGCACCGCGGCGATGACGTCCGGGTCCTCGCGTAGCGTCTCGACTCGTCGCGTCGGCCGGCTTGCCGTGCCGCCCGGCCCACGGCCCGAGTGCCTCGGCGTCCAGGGTGACCAGCGCGGCAATGTAAGGCCTGCCGTCCCCGACCACCATGACCTGGCTGACCAGGGCGTGGCTGCGGAGCCGGTCCTCGAGCACCGCGGGGGCCACGTTCTTGCCGCCTGCGGTGACGATCATCTCCTTCTTCCGCCCCGTGATGGTCAGGAATCCCTCGTCGTCGAGTTCGCCGACGTCGCCGGTGGCGAACCAGCCGCCGGCCGCGAAGGTCTCCTTGGTGGCCTCCTCGTTGTGCCAGTAGCCGCGGAAGACGTTCGCCCCGCTGATCAAGATCTCGCCGTCGTCGGCGATCTTGACCGCGACGCCTGGCAGTGGCTGGCCGACAGTGCCGATCTTGTTCCGGTCCGGCCGGTTGACGGTGGCCGCGGCGGTCGTCTCGGTCAGGCCGTACCCCTGAAGTACGGTGACGCCGACGCCGCGGAAGAAGTGGCATAGCCGCTCGCTGAGCGCGGCCCCGCCGGAGACGGCGTATTGCCGCCCGGCCGCCCAGGGCTGCCCGCAACTTGCTGTAGACCAGCCGGTCCAGCACGCGCGTGCTGGGTGCGGACGGCCAGCGCCGGCCCGCCGGGCGTGTCGAGCGCCCGGCTGTAGGCGATCGCGACCCGGGCCGCACGGCCGAATATCGCGCCCTTCTTTTCGCTCGCCGCCCGCTGCTCGGCGCCGTTATAGACCTTCTCGAATACCCGCGGCACCGCGAGGATGAACGTGGGCTGGAACGAGGCGAGCGCGGGCAGCAGCGCGTCGATGTCCCCGCAGTGCCCGAGCACGATCCCGCCCTCGATGCAGCCCACCTCGATGACCCGGGCGAAGACGTGCGCGAGCGGCAGGAACAGCAGCGTGCCCGGGTTCTGCCGCGCCCGCCACGACGGCCAGCGGGCCGAGGAACGCGTTGCGTACGTCGGCGAGCAGGTTCTCGTGGGTCAGCTCGCAGCCCTTGGGCCGCCCGGTGGTGCCCGAGGTGTAGATGACCGTGGCGACGTCGGATGCCTTGGCCATGGTGGCCCGCTCGGCGATGATCTCGTCGCTGACGGAGGTCCCGCCCTCGGTCAGCGACGCCAGCGACTCGGCGCCGCCTCGCCTCGATCCGCCATATGTGCTCCAGCGCCGGCACCTGGTCACGGAGGCGGCCGATGATCTGCTCGTAGGCGGCCGACTCGACGAAGCAAGCCCGCGCGCCCGAGTTGGCCAGGATCCATTCGGCCTGCTCGGCGGAGGAGGTCTCGTAGACCGGCACGGTCACGCGCGCCGGCGACCCAGATGGCGTAGTCGATCAGCGTCCACTCGTACCGCGTGTGCGACATCAGAGCGACCCGGTCCCCGGCTTCGATCCCCATCGCGACCAGGCCCTTCGCCACCGCCACGACCTCGTCCTTGAACTGGGCCGCGGTCACGTCCTGCCAGCTCTGGTACGACCCGGCGGGCGCCGCCGGGCGGCGTAGTATCACGGTCGCCTGCGGCTGCTCCGCGGCCCGGCGGAAGACGGCATCGGCGAGGTTCGCGCTGGCGGGGATCTCCGCCAGGGCCGGAATGCTGAATTCACGCACGGCATCTCCAGTGATGTAGCTATTTGGCCATTCAAGCTTAGGCCGTACCAGCTTAGGGTGGCGGCGGGTCAAATCCCCGGTGACGATCTTGCCGCCGGAGCCGCCTACGGTGGTGATATGCGAGTTCACGTGGTGAGCGACGTGCACGGGCGCGCCGAGGCGCTGACCGGCGCGGCGGACGGTGCCGACGCGCTGATCTGCCTGGGTGACATGCTCTTGTTCCTGGACTACGCCGACCATCGGCAGGGCATCTTCGCCGACCTGTTCGGCGAGCAGGCGGCCAGTCAGTACGTGGCCCTGCGCACCGCGAAGAAGTTCGACGAGGCGAGGGAGTTTTCCGGCCGCCTGGTCGCGTCCCGGACCGAAAGCCGAAGCTGCTCTTTTCGAGGCCGCCATGGCCAGGCAGTACGCCGCGATGTTCGCCGCGCTCCCGGAACCCGCCTACCTGACCTACGGCAACGTCGATGTCCCTAGAATGTGGGAGCGGTACTTGAAGCCTGGACATCATGTGCTGGACGGCGGCACGGTGGAACTCGGCGGATGGAAGTTCGGTTTCGTCGGCGGCGGTCTGACCTCGGTCTACCGCACGCCGTACGAGATGAGTGAGGACGAGTTCCGGGCGAAGATCGAGGCGGTGGGCGAGGTGGATGTCCTGTGCACCCATATTCCGCCCGCCGTTCCCGAGCTTCTCTACGACACCGTGGCCAGGCGCCTGGAAAAGGGCAGCGTGGCTCTGCTCGAGGCGATTAAGACCATGCAACCGAGGTACTCGATCTTCGGGCACGTCCACCAGCCCCTGGCCCGCAGGACCAGGATCGGGACCACGGAATGCCTGAACGTGGGACATTTCCGCGCCACCGGCGCCCCCTTTGTCCTGCAGTGGTAGCGGGTACGATCAAGCTAGGAGGCGTTAGGTGTCGGAACCCCGAGGTGAAGACCAGCCAGGAAGCAGCAACTCTTCCGGCAGCGGTCAGCCCCAGATAGCAGTGCCAGCCAGCCCAGTGCCAGCGCAGCCCGTGCCAGCAGCGGCACGCCCAGGCCGGTCCCCAGCCGGAAGCAGCCAGCCGGGTAGCAGCCGTCCCGGGTACGGCCAGCCTGGCGGCAACGCCGCAGGCGGCCGGAGCCAGTCGGGCCGCGGTAGCGACCCCGTCGCCGACTTCCAGCGCTGGCTGATGAAGGCGGGCGCGCGCAGCATGGCCAACCAGGTCGCGGACCAGGTCAAGAAGACGATGGGCCAGGAACGGCGTGACAAGGGTGACGTGTGGGATACGGCGACGAACGAGCTGCCGCCCAACGAACCGCTGGAGTGCCAGTGGTGCCCCGTCTGCCAGGCCGCCCGGGCGGCGCGCCTGGGCGGTCCTAGCCTCGGCGCCCGCCTGGCGGATGCGGGCGGGGTGCTCGCGTCGGTGGTCACCGATGCCTTCTCCGTCTTCGAGCAGGCCATGAAAACCCAGGATCAAAACCGTTCGGCCGAACGGACCGTGGTACCACCGCCCCAGGCACCCGTTCCGCCGCCTCCGGGGCCTTCGGGCCCGGATCGCGGGAATACCGCTCCATGACGCTCGCCATCGGCGTTGACGTCGGTGGCACGAAGGTCGCGGCAGGGGTAGTCGATGAAGACGGCCAGATCCTGGCCAAGCTGAAGAGGTCGACTCCGGCGGCCAGTCCGGCGCGGACCGAGCAGACCATCGCGGACGTGGTGACCGAACTGCTGGCCGGGCACCAGGTCGGCGCCATCGGACTCGGGGCGGCGGGATTCGTCGACAGCGCCCGGGCCACCATGCTGTTCGCGCCCAACCTGGCCTGGCGTGATGAGCCGCTCAAGCAGCGCGTCGAGGAGCGGCTCGGCCGCGACGTGCTGGTGGAGAACGACGCGAACGCCTCGGCCTGGGCCGAGGCCCGGTTTGGTGCCGCCCGTGGTTACCGCGACCTCATGCTGGTGGCGCTGGGGACGGGTATCGGCGCGAGCATCATCATCGGCGGTGAGCTCTACCGCGGCCGGTGGGGCATCGCGGGAGAGCCCGGGCACATCCGCGTGGTCCCCGACGGCCGCTTGTGCGGTTGCGGGAACCGAGGCTGCTGGGAGCAGTACTGCAGCGGCAACGCCCTGGTGGCCGAGGCGCGCGAGTTCGCGCGGCGGACACCGGAGGGCGCTATGAGGCTGCTGCAGCTGGGCGGAGGGCGGGCCGAGGGCATTTCCGGCCCGGAGATCACCCAGGCCGCCGTCGAGGGTGACCCGGCCGCGCTCCGCTGTTTCCAGATCGTGGGCGGCTGGCTCGGCCAGGGGCTGGCGGATCTGGCCGCGATCCTTGATCCCGCCTGCTTCGTGATCGGCGGCGGCGTATCGGAGGCAGGTGACCTGCTGCTCGACCCCGCCCGGGTCTTCTTCGAACGCGCACTGACCGGGCGCGGTTACCGGCCGTTCGCGGAGATCAAGGTGGCCCAGCTCGGCGAGGACGCGGGCATCGTCGGGGCCGCCGACCTAGCCCGGGCCGAGATGCTTCAGACCACAGCGCCGTCGTCGCCGTCGTCGGGGCCACCGGGACCTGGTTCGTTCATCCGGAGTACGAGCAGGGCGAACCCGGTCACGAACGCGGCCACCGCGCAGAACGCCGCGACTCCAGAGACCGACCAGCCCGCCACGGTGGCCACCACCAGGTAACCCGGCCCGCCGAACAGCGCGGTCCAGGCCCCCTTGGTGACGGAGTCAAGCTTCGGCAACGGCGGCGGAGCCGGCGGGACGAAATGCTCGTCGTCCGCCGGAGCCGGATCGGCGGGCGCGTGCCGCGGCCGGACACTGTGCGCCGGAGGCGGCCGCCGCCGGCGCCGTGCGGCCTGGATCACGTCCGGTTCGCGTACCCCGCTCAGCGCGTCCGGATTAAGCGCGCTCCGGATCCCCTCATCGTCGAACCCTCGTATCCCCTGAGCTGCCCGATCCCCAGAACCCCCAGAATCCCCAGAACCTCCAGGACCCGCCCGGACCCTCGTCACTCCTGTCCTCGCGGCTTCCCTCTGCCTCGAAGGGCTTCCTGGGGCCCTAGCGGCTTCTGGGCGGGAGATGCGGGCACGTCTTCACGGGCCGGCCAGGGCGCTGGCTGCTCGGTGATCGGAGGCGCGTCGAACCGAGCGACCAAGTCACGCCATGCTGCGTCCTCGTCGCGCTCTCTGCTGTCCGTGTTATCCCAGTCCGGCACGTCACCACCGCTGCGTTTGAGGCCCTGGGTCCACGATATCTTGCCCCAGCCCCCTCACCGGGTGGATAAAGGGATACGTGGGCACACGCGGCGAGGAAACGACCGGGACGCTGGGTGGCCGCCCGCAGGCCTGGCCGTCATGACGACCGGGCCGGGCCGGGACCTCGTGGTGGTGGCGGCCTCGGCGGGCGGACTCGAGCCGCTGCGGACCCTGCTGGCCGGCCTTCCGGCCGACTTGCCCGCGGCGGTGCTCGTGGTGCTGCATATTCCGGCCAGCGGGGGCCGTACGTTGCCGCAGATCCTGAACCGGGTCGGCGCGCTGCCCGCCGCCGCGGCGGTGGACGGTCAGCGGCTGATGCCGTCCCGGGTGTACGTAGCCCCGCCGGACCGGCACCTTGTGGTCCACAACGACACCGTGCGTACCTTGCGCGGACCGCGGCAGAACGGCGTCCGTCCCGCGGCCGATCCGCTTTTCCGCAGCGCCGCGCTGATGCGCGGCCCGCGCACGATCGCCGTGGTGCTCAGCGGGACGCTCGATGACGCCGCCCTGGGGGCCGCCACGGTGGAGCGACACGGCGGACGCGTGGTCGTCCAGGACCCGGCGGAGGCCAGCTACGACAGCATGCCCCGCAGCGCCCTGGCCACCACCGAGCACGCGGAGGTCTGCCTAGCCTCCGGTCTGGCGGCCGCGGTCGTACGACTGGTCGGCGAGCACGCTGGAGCGGCGACGGGCGGACCAGCGCCCGAGCTCGAAGCCGAGATCCGGAGCCTGCTGGCCGGTGACCCGCTCCGGTCGGCCCTGACCCGTGAATACGGCGATCTGACCTGCCCTGACTGCGGCGGCCCGCTGTACCACGTGAAGGACAGGACGGTGACCAGCTACGACTGCACGGCCGGCCACCGGTGGTCGCCGCAAGCCCTGCTTGAAGAGCAGACCGACGCGGTCGAGCGGGCCCTGTGGCTGGCGATCAGGAGCCTGGATGAACGGGGCAGGCTCACAGAAGGCCTGGCGGAAGCGGCGCGCCAGCGGGGTCATGACCTGACCGCGGCCCGGTTCCGGGACGCCTCCAAGGAGGCGCGGCTGGCCGCCGATGTGATCCGCAACGCGACCAACGGAATTGGCCGTGAGACCCAGCCGGCGGCAGGCCCAGAGGAACCCGTCTGCGATGCGCCCGGCACGGGATGACCGAAGGGCGTACGCTCCGGCTGTGGGTGCAATGGACCTAGAGCGTGACTTCGACGAGCTCATCGCGATGATGAAGGAGACCAGGGGATCGGATTTTTCCGGCTATAAACGGTCGACCTTGCAGCGGCGGATCCACCGCCGGATGGCCCTGCTTAACCTGGCCGCCTTCGCCGAGTACAAGGATTACCTGGAGATGGAGCCCGAGGAGTACGGACATCTCTTCGACAGCCTGCTCATCAACGTGACCAGTTTCTTCCGTGATCCGCTCGGCTGGCTGGCCCTGCAGGAGCAGGTACTGCCCGAACTGCTGGCCGCCAAAAACCCCAAGGCGCCGATCCGGGTGTGGAGCGCGGGCTGCGCCACCGGCGAGGAGGCCTACACCCTCGCCATCGTCTTCGCCGAGGCGCTGGGACACGACCAGTTCCGCGAGCGGGTGAAGATCTACGCCACCGACCTCGACGAGAACGCCCTGCAGCAGGCGCGGGCCGGGGCCTACGAGGCGGGCGCGCTGTCCGACGTGCCGGAAAAGCTCAGGAACGTCTACTTCGAGTCGGCCGGAACGAAGCACACTTTCCGGCGTGACCTCCGGCGCCAGGTCATCTTTGGCCGCAACGACCTGACCCGGGACGCGCCGATCTCCCGGGTGGATCTGCTGGTGGCACGGAACACGCTGATGTACTTCAACGCCGAGACGCAGGCCAGCGTGATCAGGCGCTTTCATTTCGCGCTGACCTATCCGGGTTACCTGTTCCTCGGCAAAGCCGAGATGCTGCTCAACCACACGGACCACTTCGAACCGGTCGACCTGCGCAAACGGCTGTTCCGCAAGGTCTCGCCGACGCTAATGATCTCTCCAGGTCCGCACGGCGGCCAGCCCGAGGCGGCGGGCCAGGAGGCTAGCTGGAATCAGCTGAGCGGCGCGACCCTGTCCTCGGGACCGATCGTGCAGCTCGCGGTGGATCTGGCCGGACAGCTCAAAGTGGCCAACGCCGCGGCGGAGACACTGTTCAACCTGCGTTCGCGTGACCTGGGCCGCCCGTTCTCCGAACTCGAGGTGTCGTTCCGGCCCGCCGAGCTCAGCTCGCGCATCGACCAGGTCAGGACCGAGCTGCGGGCCCTGGACCTGCGCGACGTCGAATGGCTCAGGCCGGGAAACGTGGAGCCGGCTACTACGACATTTCGCTCGTCCCGCTGTTCGGCACGCCTGGTGAACTGATCGGCGTGGGCATCAGCTTCGTCGATGTAACCCGTTACCGCCGGGTCAGAGACGAGCTGGCACACGCCCACACCGAGCTTGAGCGCGCCTATGAGGAGCTGCAGTCGCTGAACGAGGAACTGGAGACCACGAACGAGGAGCTCCAGTCCACCAACGAGGAACTGGAGACCACGAACGAGGAGCTCCAGTCCACCAACGAGGAACTGGAGACGATGAACGAGGAGCTCCAGTCCACCAACGATGAGCTGCAAGTGATCAACGATGAGCTCAGGGGACGGACCGAAGAGCTCAATCACGTCAACGATTTCCTCGGCTGTGTCCTGCGCAGCCTGGGCAGCGCCGTGATCGTGCTGACCCAGGACCTACGGGTCCGGGTCTGGAGTCCGGGCGCGGTGGAGCTTTGGGGGCTGCGCCCCGACGAGGCTCAGTCCAGGGAATTCCTGGCCCTCGATATCGGCCTGCCGGCCGCCGACTTCGGCCCTTGGCTGCAGCAGGTACTGAGCCGCGGCCGCCCGTCGGCCAGCGACGTGGGTGCGGTGAACCGCCGGGGTAAGGCCGTGGACTTGCGGGTGGTGGCGTCCCCGCTGCGCACCGAAGAAGGCAGTGCCAGCGGGCTCATCCTGGTCATCGACCAGGTCGACCAGGTTCCCCCCGATACTGGGCGGCCATCTCACGGTAGGTGACCGCCGCCTGGTGGTATTCATCTGCCCTGCGCCTGAGCTCGGGGCGGCGGGCGGTATCGGTGCTCGCCAGATCCTCACAGCCGGCTGCGCACCGGTCCAGCCCAGTCGCCGCACGCAGCAAGCCAAGCACCACGCGTTCGGCCGCTTCCGTGGCCAGCACGCGGGCCTCGCCGGCGTTAGCGGCCGCCCGCTCGGCGTGCAGCCGCGAGGTGTGCTCGCCGTCCGGCTGACTGAGCTCCTGGCGTCGCTGCGCCGCCTCGGCGGCGCGGCCCGCCGCCTGGCTGGCCCGCCGCCCGGCGCGTTTGGCGGCCTCGGCGGAACCGTCCGGACCGGGTCGCCCCGGCAAGCCGATGTCTGCGTAGGGCAGCGCCCGCCGTGACTTCAGCCACCGCCGCCGCTTGCTGGCCGCGGCGGCGTCAGGGAGGTCAAGGACAGCGGCCACCGCCTCGTCGCCCATCCCCATCGCGTGCGCGCTCTCGAAGACCTCATATTCGAGCCGGTCGACCTCGAGCCTGGCCGCCTGCAGCAAGACCAGGGCGGCCCCGATGTCGAGCGCCTCCGCCCGCCCGGCTGACGCGGCGCCGATCACGGATTTGATCGCATCCAGATCGGGGACGAAGCGCTTCTCGGTGTCCCACAGCAAGCGGTCCACCCCGGCCGCGAAGCGCTCGGTCAGGTGCCGCCGTGAGGCCGTGACCATGTCCGGTGATGGAGCGGGCGGTTCCATGGCTCCAATCTAGACGCCGGGCTAAAACTCGTCTACACGAGCTAAATAGCTCCGTGTCAACCGGGTTTGCGCTAGGAGGCGTGGTCGCTGACGAACTTCAGGCTGCCCTCAAAGATAGCCTGGGCGTCGTTGTCCAGCGTCGCCACGTGATAGCTATCGGGACATTCGCGCACCGTGACCTGGCTATCAGCCAGGCCGGCCAGCAGCACCCGCATACTGGCGGGACCCACGACGTGGTCCACGGTGCTTCGGTAGACCAGCACCGGCTGGGTGACGTCCCGGAGGTGGCTGGTAGTGAGCCCCCACAGCTTGGGCAGCGTCGCCGCGGCCCGGATCGGCACCCGGTCGTAGCCGAGCTCATCGGTGTCCGGCTTCTTGATGTCGCTGGCGACGCCGGGCACCGAGCGCAGGACGTACTTGAGTACCGGGGCGAGCAGGAACAGCCTGGTGTCCGGGGCCAGCGACGGATTGACGAGCACCAGGCCGCGTACCTTGCGGCCGTGTACTTCGGCTAGCCGCAGCGCGAGGCAGCCGCCCATGGACAGCCCGAAGACGAAGACCTGCTCACACCGGCCGGCCAGCGCGCCGAACGCGGCGTCCACCTCCGAATACCAGTCCTGGCCACCAGTGCGCGCCATGTCCCGCCAGCTGGTGCCGTGCCCGGGCAGCCGGGGCAAGCTGACGGACAGGCCCTGGCTGGCCAGGTATTCCGCCCACGCCCGCAGCGACTGCGGGCTGCCGGTGAAGCCGTGGCACAGCAGCACGCCGACGGGGCCGCCCTCGGCCTCGAACGGCTCCGCACCCGGCCGCACGGCGCCTGGAAGCACTGATGACATGCCGGTATCGTCGCATGAAGCGCCCCCGTCCGCCATCCAGCCCTGTTCACCGGCGCGACGTGGCACGATGTGAGCGTGCTTTACTGGCTGACGAAGATGACGCTGGGGATGACGCTGAAGGTCGTCTTCCGGCCGCGCGTCTGGGGGGTCGAGAACGTGCCCAGGCGTGGTCCGGTCATTCTCGCGAGCAACCACCTGTCGTTCTCTGATCACTTCTTCGGGCCGTTGCCTGTGCCCCGGAAAGTGATCTTCCTGGCCAAGTCGGAGTACTTTACCGGGCGCGGGATCAAGGGACTGCTCAGCAAGGCCTTTTTCACGGGCGTCGGCCAGATTCCGGTGGACCGGGGTGGGGGAGTGGCGAGCGAGCAGGCGATCAAGACCGGCCTGCGCGTGCTGGCCGAGGGTCACGTGCTTGGCATCTACCCCGAAGGCACCCGGAGCCCGGATGGCCGCCTGTACCGGGGCAAAACCGGTGTGGCCCGGCTGGCCGTCGAGTCCGGCGCCCCGGTGGTCCCGTGCGCCATGATCAACACCTTCCAGCTCCAGCCGCCGGGCACGCTCTGGCCGAACATGCGGGTCCGGCCGGCCGTCCGGTTCGGTGCGCCGCTCGATTTCTCCCGCTACCACGGCCAGCAGGCGGACGGTCCGCTGCTGCGGACCATCACCGACGAGATCATGCAGGCGATCGCCCTGCTTTCCGGGCAGGAATATATCGACAAAGACGCCCGCCGCGCCAAGGCCGAGCTGGCCGGGGACGAGGCGGGCGACGGGGCGGGCGACGATCCGGGCGCGGCCGAGCGCGGGGGTAATGGACTCGTTTGAGGGTTTAGGCCGGGCTCGGCCGGCCCGCGAGTTCCCCCGGCTCACGTCACTGTGATCCGGGAAGGGCTCCCGCCCACTAAGGTGGGGGCCATGCGAGTCGGAGTCCTTACCGGTGGCGGCGACTGCCCCGGCCTGAATGCTGTTATCCGTGCTGTGGTCCGCAAGGGCGTGCAGGAGTTCGGCCTGGAGTTCGTCGGGTTCCGGGACGGCTGGCGCGGGCCGCTCGAAGGCGACACCGTGCCCTTGGATGTGCAAGCGGTGCGGGGCATCTTGCCGCGCGGTGGCACCATCCTCGGATCGTCCCGCACCAACCCGCTGAAGAGCGGCGGCGGCCGGAACGGCATTGAGCGGATCAAGGACAACCTGGCGGGCCTGGGCGTGGACGCGCTGATCGTGATCGGCGGCGAGGATACGCTCGGCGTGGCCACCCGGCTCGGCGAGCAGGGTGTCCCTGTCGTCGGGGTGCCGAAGACGATCGACAACGACCTTGGCGCCACCGATTACACCTTTGGCTTCGACACCGCCGTGAACATCGCCATGGAGGCGATCGACCGGCTGCACACGACGGCGGAAAGTCATCACCGGGCACTCATCGTCGAGGTGATGGGCAGGCATGCGGGCTGGATCGCGCTGCATGCGGGCCTGGCGGGCGGCGCGAATGTGATCCTCATCCCGGAGCGGCCGTTCGATATCGAACGCGTCTGCGCCTATGTGCAGCACCGGTTCCAGACCAGGTATGCGCCGATCGTGGTCGTCGCCGAGGGCGCTCACCCGATGAGCGAGGACCTCGCGACCACCCACGAGCAGCTCGACTCGTTCGGCCACGTGCGGCTGGGCGGGGTGGGCCAGCTGCTGGCCGAGGAGATCGAGAAGCGAACCGGCAAGGAAGCCCGCTGCACGGTGCTCGGCCACGTCCAGCGCGGCGGCACGCCGACGGCCTTCGACCGGGTGCTCGCGACCAGGTTCGGCGTGCACGCGGTTCAAGCCGTGCACGACGAGGCGTTCGGCGTGATGGTGGCGCTGCGCGGTACCGATATCGTCCGCGTGCCGCTAGCCGAGGCCACCAGCCAGCTCAAGCTGGTCCCGCCCCAGCGCTACGCCGAAGCCGAAATCTTCTTCGGCTAGCCCGCCACCTGGGCGGCGGGGCGAGCGGGTGGGGCGGGTGCGCACCACGGTTCGTTCGGGCCGAAGATCTTTAAGGAAACAGGATTGCGGGCAGCGAAGCTCTGTGCCTATACTCGGTTACGAGTACTTGGGAACGAACCATCGGTGACGAGGATTCGGGGACGAGGATTCGGGGACGAGGTGAGATCGGGATGGCCAGGCGGCGGAAGGTCGGCAATCTGCTCGCGCTGTCGTTGCTCAACTTGCTGATGCAACGGCCGATGTACCCGTATGAGATGGCGTCGGCGCTGCGCACCCGGGGCAAGGACAACGCCATCAAGATCAACTGGGGCTCGCTCTACACCATCGTGCAGAACCTGGAGAAGTACGGTTTCATCGAGGCCGTGGAGGTCGTCCGGGATGGCAGGCAGCCGGAACGCACCACCTACCAGATCACCGAGGCGGGCCGGGCCGAGCTGATGGACTGGTTGCGCGAGCTGCTCAGCGTCCCGGACCGGGAGTACAGCAAGTTCGAGGCGGCGCTGGGCGAGTGCGCCATCTTGCCGCCCGACGAGCTGGTGACCTTGCTGCGGCAGCGGCTTGACGCGCTCGAGAAGGCCAACGCGACCCAGGAGGCCGAGCTGACGGTGGTGCAGACCCAGATCCCCAGGCTCTTCACGATCGAGTCGGAGTTCCACCAGGCCCTGCGCCGGGCCGAGGCGGACTGGGTGCGCGGGCTGCTGGCCGAGTTGACCGGCAACACGTTCCCCGACCTGGACGGGTGGCGCCAGTTTCACCAGACCGGGCAGCTGCCTGATCACATCATCGCGCTGCTGGAGCAGGAAGGGGAGGACAGCACGGCCACCTAACGCACGACGACCCCGGCCTGGTGCGGCAACACCATGGGCCGGGGCCGTCAACCTCACATCGATCCCGCGAGTAGCGGAACCCGAGGTCCCACCGACAAGAATAACGGGTTCTCCTCGCGGGCTGGATCGCACCGATCCATGACCGGAGTTCCGGGGTTTCGCGCCCCGGGCCGACACGCCCAGAGGAGTCATCAGTGAGTTCGACCGACTGTGCCGTCGAGGCGCATCAGATTGTCAAGACCTACGCCGTCCGCGGCGCCAAGCACGGCATCCGGGCCCTGGACGGCCTGGACCTCAGCGTCCCGCGGGGCATCATCTACGGCCTGCTCGGCCCAAACGGAGCAGGCAAGACCACCGCCGTCAAGATCCTCACCTCGCTGGCCCGCCCGGACGAGGGCACGGCCTGCGTCGAGGGCATCGACGTGCTCGCCCGGCCAGGGCAGGTACGCCAGCTCATCGGGGTGGTGGCCCAGCGCTCCGGTGCCGACCCGACCGCCACCGGCCGGGAGAACCTGCTGCTGCAGGCCCGGCTGTACGGGTTGCGCGACCGGGCCGCCCGGGCTCGCGCGGACGAACTGCTCACGCACTTCGACCTGACCGAGGCGGCGGGCCGGCTGGTCAAGACGTACTCCGGCGGCATGCAGCGCCGGCTGGACGTGGCGCTAGGGCTCATCCACCGCCCCGCGGTGCTGTTCCTGGACGAGCCGACCACCGGCCTGGACCCGGAGTCCAGGACCGCGATGTGGCAGGAGATAGCGCGGCTGGCCACCCATGAGGGGCTGACCGTGCTGCTGACCACGCACTACCTGGAAGAGGCCGACCGGCTGGCCGAGCCGGCTCGCGATCGTGGACCGCGGCCGGGTCGTCGTCTCGGGAACGCCCGACGGGCTCAAGGGCGCGCTGCGCGGCGATGTGGTGCACGTGGAACTCCCCGGCGGCGCCGACAGCGCCGCGGTCCGGGGCGTGCTGGCTCACCTGCCGCAGGTGCGGGAGGTGGTGATCGCGGGCCGGGACGTGTCCGCGCGCAGTGACGACGGGGCCGCCGCCGTCCCGGTGGTGCTGGCCGCGCTGGCAGCGGGCCGGGATCCCGGCGGCTTCTGTGGCGGTGGCCAGGCCCTCGCTGGATGACGTGTACCTGCGGCACACCGGGCGCCGCTACAGCGAGTCGGAAACCCGTGGCGCAGTGAACGACCGGGAACTAGCGGAGGCGAGCAAGTAATGGCGACCACGTACCTCAACACCGCCCCGGTTCGGCTGGCGCAGCCCGGTCGCGTGCCGTTTGGCGTGGCCCTGACGCACACCTGGTACCTGACCGGCCGGAAGCTGCACGCCCTGGTCAGGCAGCCATGGGTGCTGACGATCAGCGTCGTCCAGCCGGTGATCTGGCTGTTCTTGTTTGGTCAGCTGTTCCGCAGGGTCATCGATATCCCGGGCTTCGCCTTCGCCGGCAGCTACATGGACTACCTGGTGCCGGGCCTGATCGCGATGAACGCGATGTCGAACAACATGTGGGCGGGCATGGCGATGATCGAGGAGATCGAGCGCGGCACGCTGAACAGGTTCCTGGTCTCTCCGGCCAGCCGGATCGGGATCATGAACGCCACCGTGGCGGAACAGGCGGTCAGTACCGCCGTGCAGTCGCTGATCATCGTCGGCCTCGGGCTGGCGGCGGGCGCGCGCTATCACGGCGGGGCTGCCGGAGTGGCGGTCTTGGTCGCGGCGTCGGTCGTGGTCGGCGTGGTGTTCGGTGCGCTGTCCAACGCGGTCGGCATGACGCTCCGCTCCCGTGAAGCGATCATCGGCGTCTACACGTTTTTCATGCTCCCGCTGATGTTCCTGTCCTCGGCCTTCATGCAGACCCGGCTGATGCCGGGCTGGATGCAGGCCATCGCGTCGCGTAACCCGCTCAACTGGGCGGTTCAGATCGGCCGTTCCGCAGTTTCTGCCGCACCTGACTGGAGCGCGATCGGGGTGCGCTGCGGCGCCCTGCTGGTGCTGGCGGTGGTGTGCGTGGCCGTGTCGGTGCTGACGTTCCGCTCGTATCAGCGGAACGTCTGAGCCCGGCTTTCCGGACCGGCGGGGTGTCATGGGGGCCCACGGGGGTCCTGGGGTCCCCGCCGTTCCGGTCGGCCGGCCCGTCGCCGGCGGCCGGGTCCTCGAGCACCTCGGGCTCGGGCGGGTCGTTCCTGATGCGGCGGATGTCACGCGGGATCAGGGCCAGCGCGGACGCCGCCACGATCAGCGCCGCGGCCGCGTACTGCGCCCGGGAAACCGTGATGGCGCTCCCCAGCGGGCCGGCGATCAGGGCTCCGGCCGGCATCGCGACGACCGTGCCGAGAACGTCGTAAGACGAGACGCGGGCCAGCTTGTCCGACGGGATGTTCCGCGCCATGGTCACGGTCCACTGCACCATCATGACCTCGACGACAACGCCGAGCCCGAAGGACGCGACGCACACTGCCGCCAGCGGCAGGACCATCGCCAGCGAGAGCGGGGAGATGGCGACCGCGCCCCCGGTGAGCACCACGAACAGCATGGGGCGGCGCGGTGTGAGCCGCAGCGATATGATCCCTCCCGCGATCAGGCCGAACGCGTCCGCCGCGGTAATCGCGCCCCAGGCGGCCGGGCCGCCCAGGCGCTGCTGCGCCACCACCGGGCCGAGCACGGAGAAAGCCCCGTACCAGGCCATCATCACCACGCCGAACTGAGCGACGATCACCCACAGCCAGGTATGCGAACGGAACTCCGACCAGCCCTCGCGCAGTTCGGCGAGCATGCTCGGGGCCGGGGTCTGGGCCGGCTCACCCTCGGACCCGGCATCCCGCGGTCCGGGCCGTGAGCCGGTGATAGCCAGCAGCAGCGGAACGGTGGCGACCATGCCGACACCGCAGAGCACCAGCGCCCAGCCTGGCCCGGCCGCCGCGACCAGCAGGCCGGCCACGGCCGCGCCCGACATCTGCCCGGTGTTCATCGCCAGCCGGCTGATGGCGCTCGCTTCCTGCAGCATGCCGCGGGGGACCAGACGGGGGAGCAGGGCCTGGGAGGCCGGATAGAAGACGGCGATCCCGGTCCCGGTGATGGCCTCGAGCCCGATCATCGCCCACAGCGGCGAATGACCGCTCAGCACCAGGATGCCAAAGGTGCCTTCGCCCAGCGCCATCAGCAGGTTGGCCGCCACGATGACCCGCTGCGGCCGGAACCTGTCGGCCGCGACGCCGCCGATGAGCGCGAACACCAGCGCCGGCGCGATCTGAGCGGCGAGCACGTAGGACAAGTCGGCGGGGGAGTGGGTAACCCTCAGGACCGCGAAGGAGACACCGACGATGGAGAATCCCACCGAAGGCCGGCGCGATCAGCCGGTCGGCGAGCAGAAGCCGGAAGTCCCGGACCGCGAGTACGGGAAAACGGCGCAGCAGTCCACCCCGTGACATCGCTCGGTCCTTTCCAGTCGGCGCGTGGCCTCCTCTGGTCAGCACCCCGGCTCTTCGACGCTAACCACCGCGCCGGGTCGGAGCAAATTGTTTTCCCAGCTGACCGAGGGTCAGCCGAGCTGGTCGATCCGGGTCCACGCGCCCGGAGGGTTATCGTCGCGAGGCAGCCACAGCATCGGCTGCCTGCCCTCGTACCTGAGCTGGAAACCCGCCTCGCCCGGATAGCGATCCCGGCGGTCGGGCCAGACCACCTGGAGGCAGGGCGGCCTGATGTAACCGTAATACCGGTCAGAGACCGCGAACATGTGAGTCATCCGCCAGCTCGCGTGGACGGGGCGGACCGTGAGCGAGCACGGGCAGATTCCGTCGATCTGATCACCGGCGGCGATCGTGCGGCCGCTCGCGACGCGATCAGCGATGGAGTTCAAGATGACCGTCATGTGCTCGACGGGCAGGCCGTAGATGGCCAGCTCCGGACCCTGATGGCTGAGCCACAAGCCCACCGTGTACGCCCAGGGAGGCGCGATCTCGTCGCCGAGCACGGCGGATACCGACCAGCCCACGGCCTGGATGTCGTCGGCGACCGCGGTCATGCAGGCTTCCGGGTCGAGGTCGGGCTCCTCGTCAAGCGCCGCGCACTCCGCGCACCGGCACCGTTCTTCTGGGGAGTCGGCGCGGCGCCATCGTGATGGGTTCATGCCCGCCACCTTACGAGGGGGGTACGACATTTTCCTGGCCCCCCGTGCCCCTGGGTCTGTGGCCCGGCCAGCGAGGCCCAGGTGCGCTCGATCGCGGTCAGCCGCTCCTCGATCCGGTCGAGCAGGGCCGGGATCGTCGAGTGCCACCGCAGCGTGACCGACCGCAGGCTACGGGGATCGCGGTCGCGGCGCACGGGAAGAGTCGTCTGATCTTCCGGGTGGTCGGCCAGCTCGCCGCCGAGTACTCGCGCCCGGAGCCGGTCCAGCTCGGACCAAGGATGCCGGTGACCGCGGGGTGTGCTGGCTGATCAGCCCGAGCAGCAGATGCCCGCTGCCGATGTAGCGGTGGCCCAGTTGCAAGGCCTCGCGCAGCGAGAGTTCCAGGCACTCCTTGGCCGACCGGGTGAACGGGATATGCCCGGACGGCGGCTGTTCGCCCCGGCCGTCCCGGGGGTCCACGTCGTGCCTGGCCGCCTCCAGGGTGACGCCGGCCGCGGCCAGCACCGCTCGGCGGTGCCCCGGTCGCCGCGCAGCAGGCCGAGCAGCAGGTGCTCGGAGCCGATGGGCTGTGGTCCGGCTCCTGGCCTCTTCCCGGGCGGCCACGATGGCGTACCGCGACTGGTTAGTGAATCGCTCGAACATGGCGATCCCTCCCGACGTTAAGCCGAACCCCGGCGACTTAGACCCTGCCCCTAATGTGCACCCGGCGACTGTTCAGCCGCCATCGTCCACGGCGTCCGTGCTGACCAGCCTCGAAGACACCACCTCCACCCCTATGTTGGTGACTATCAAACGAAGCTCAGCCAGTAACGCAAAAGCCAGCTTCGCGGCCACCTGGCCAAGCCGATCAGAGCGAACCGAGCCGCCATGAGGAGGCCACGCGTGCCAGAACTTGACCGCGACACCGCCCGAGACTGGATCGAGCGCTGGGACTTCCAGCAGGAGGAAACGCTGCCGGACCGTGAGGACAGGTTCACCGCGCTGATCGACGCCGTCGAAGCGGGGGCCGGGCGGCCGGACCCGCTGGTACTCGACATCGGCTGCGGCCCGGGCTCCCTGGCTGTGCGGCTGCTCGCCCGGCTGCCGCGCGCCACGGTGATCGGCATCGACGCCGACCCGGTGTCGCTGACGCTGGGCCAGGCGGCCTACTCCGGCGTGCCCGGACTGCGGTTCGTCGACCTGGACATGCGCGCGCCCGGCTGGTCGGCGCGGCTCGGGCTGCCCCGGGCCGCCGACGCCGCGGTGAGCACCACCGCGCTGCACTGGCTGCCCGAGCAGGATCTGCGTGCCGTGTACGCCGAGCTCAGCACCGTGCTCCGACCCGGCGGCCTGCTGCTTGACGGCGACCACTTCCGCCTCGATCCGAAGGAATCGCCGACCCTGGACCGTCTCGACGTGGCGCTGCGCCAGCGCGAGGACCTGCGCCGATTCCCCGGCGGCCACGCCGAGAGCTGGTCCGGCTGGTGGGCAGCGGCCGCCGCCGACCCGGCCCTGGCCGGGCACGTCGCGGAACGCAAACGCCGTCATGTCGACTCCGGTCACCACGACACCTCGTCGACCCAGCTCGCCACCCATGTGGAGGCGCTCAAGGCGGCCGGCTTCGCCGAGGTCGGCACGCTCTGGCAACGCGGTGACAACCGGCTGCTGTGCGGCGTCCTGCCGGGCGAGCCGGGCCGCGACTAACGAAACCCTGGGCCCCGGATCAGGCTCACCGAGCCGCCGCTCGATCCGGCCTGGCATCTTCCTGTGACAGCACGACGACCCGGCGGGCGAGATCTGTGTACCGTTGGAACATCGTCGCGTACCTCAGCGCCGCCGGGCGTAGACGATGTTGACGACCGCGATGGCAGCCCAGATGAGCAGGACCATGAAGGCTTGCGCGGCCGGGTTGCCGTGGCCGTCCCCCGTCACGATCGAGGTGGCGCCGACGCCGAGGGCTATCGACCCGAGGGCGGTGACCGTGGTGGCCACGTGGTGCTGCCCGACGGCGGGCGGCCGCACCGGCGGCGGCCCCAGCTGGTACCCGGGCGGCAGCATCGGCCCCAGGTATCCCTGGTACCCCTGATACCCGGCCGGGGGCTGATGCCCCTGGTAACCCGGACCGGCCCCGGGCGGCGCCGGGGCCGGGCCGAGCCGGGCGTCTATCCGCTTGTCGATCTCCGCGCCGATACGCTCGACCAGGCCTTCGGCCACAGCGTCGTCGTAACCGGAACCCAGATCCTGGTGCGCGGCCACGGAGGCGCGGATCTCCGCCTCGTGGTCGCTGCTCATGAGCGCACGTTACAACCTGCTGCCGATGGCCACAAATATCTCTACCTGTGGCGGGCGTAGGCGACGTTGATGGCCCCGATCACGATCCAGATCAACATGATCATGACGGCCGTGCCGCCGCTGAGCTGGCCGGCCGAATCGCCGGGGTGCAGCACCACCGCGGTGGCCCCGATGGCCATCCCCATCGAGCCCATGGCCAGCACCACGGCCCCGAAACCGATCCGGCCGGGTACCGGCTCGCGGCGGGCCCAGGTATCCCAGCGTGACGGCTGGTTCCCCCGCTGGCCGGACAACCGGGCGTCCACCCGCTTGTCGATTTCCTCGCCGATGCGCTCGACGAGGCCCTCGGCCACGGCCGTGTCGTAACCCGGGCCAAGATCGCGGTGCGCCTCCGCCGAGGCGAGGACTTCGTCCTTGATGCTCATGTGTGCCAAGCTATCGGCCGGGCAGGCGGAAAACACTGGGGCTGGCCCCCGCTTCACGCCTCCGGCTGGCCCTAGCAAGCTGGCACACTGGTGGGGTGTCGCAGCCCCCCGGCGAGCCATGCGTGTTGCTCAAACTGGGTGAGATCGTGCTCAAAGGGCGAAACCGGCATCAGTTCGAGCGCATCCTGCAGGACAACATCCGCGCCGCGGTCCGCGACCTCGGCGTGCCGGTCGAACTGCGTCAGCGCGAAGGGGTCATCCTGCTGCGCGTCGCCGACGGTGAACAGCGCGGTGAGCCCGGCTGGACGCAAGCCGCCGCCGCGATCGCCGGACGGGTCCGGGATGTACCCGGCATCGCCCGGGTCTGCCAGCCGCTCCGGGTGGTCAAGACGCCGGAGGCGGTCACCGTCGCCGCGATCGCGCTGACCCACGGCAGGACCGGCACCTTCGCGGTCCGGGCGCGCCGCCGGGACAAGCGTTTCGCCCTGACGTCGGCGGAGCTGAGCGTGCTGGTCGGCGCTCGTGTCGCCGAGGCGCACGGCCTCGGCGTCGACTTGTCCCATCCCGGCACCGAGATTTTCATCGAGGTGGACGCCGACGAGATATTCGTGTTCACCGAGGGCGTTACCGCCGCGGGCGGGCTGCCGGTGGGGATGAGCGGGCGTGGCGTGGTACTCATGTCAGGCGGTATCGACTCGCCGGTGGCCGCCTACCGGATGATGCGCCGCGGGCTGCGCTGCTTCTTCCTGCATTTCTCCGGCATGCCGCTGACCGGCCCGGAATCGATCTACAAGGCCTACGCGCTCATGCGCGGGCTGGACAGGTTCCAGGGCGGGTCCCGGCTCTTCGTGGTGCCGTTCGGCCAGGCGCAGCAGGCGCTGGCCAGCTCCGGCGCGGACCGGCTGCTGATCGTGGCGCAGCGGCGGCTGATGCTGAAGACCGGCGAGGCGCTCGCCCGCAGGCTCAGCGCGACCGCGCTGATCACCGGCGACTCACTCGGCCAGGTGAGCAGCCAGACGCTCGCCAACATCACCGCGCTGGACGATGCCGTGCGGCTCCCGGTCCTGCGCCCGCTGATCGGCTGGGACAAAAGCGAGATCATGGCCGAGGCCCGCCGCATCGGTACCCTGGCCATCTCCGAGCTCCCTGACCAGGACTGCTGCACGCTGCTGACCCCGCGCCGGGTGGAGGTCCGCGCCCGCCTCGACGACCTGCACCGCATCGAAGGCCGTCTCGACGCCGACGAGCTCGCCGCCGGGCTAGCCAGGAACGCCCAGCAATACCGCCTGCCAGACCCTTAATTCCGAACGGCCGCTCGTTCCTGCCCCCCGTCAGGCCCCTCCCTAGGTGAGCACGGGCCTGCGGGGAATGGGTGGGGCGGGGGTGAGGGTGCGTCCGACCAGGGGGGACAGGTGGGCGGCCACGCTGGCCAGCTCGCGGAGGTCGGAGTCGACCAGTGCCTGCGGGCCGTCGCACAGCGCGGTTTCCGGGCTCGGGTGGACGTCCACGATGATGCCGTCGGCGCCGACCGCGATCGCGGCCCGGGACAGCGGCACGACCAGGTCGCGGCGACCGCCCGAATGCGACGGGTCCACGATCACGGGCAGGTGGGACAGCCGCTGGGCCACCGGCACCGCGCTGATGTCCAGGGTGTTCCTGGTGGCCGTCTCGAAGGTGCGGATGCCGCGCTCGCACAGCACGATGTCGAGGTTGCCGCGCTGGGCGATGTACTCGGCGGCCATCAGCCATTCCTCGATGGTGGCGTTCATGCCGCGCTTGAGCATGACCGGCTTGCCGACCCCGCCGACCGCTTGCAGCAGCGGGAAATTCTGCATGTTGCGGGTGCCGACCTGCAGCATGTCCGCGTAGCTGGCGACCAGGTTCACGTCCGCCGGGTCGACGACCTCGGTCACGATCGGCAGGCCCGTCTCGGACCGCACGTCAGCCAGGATCTTCAGGCCGGCCTCGCCCAGGCCCTGGAAGGCGTACGGCGAGCTGCGCGGCTTGTACGCGCCACCGCGCAGCAGCGACGCGCCGGCCGCCCTGGCCATCAGCGCGGCGGCCAGCGTCTGCTCGGCCGTCTCCACGGCGCACGGGCCGGCGATGACGGTCAGCGTGTCCGGTCCGATCGGCACCCCGCCCACCCTGATCACCGAACGGTCCCGGTGGTGTTCCCGGCTCACCAGCTTGTACGGCGCGGAGATCCGCATCACGTCGCTGACGCCCGGCATACCGCGCAGGTTCAGCGTGTCGAGGTGATCGACGTCACCGACCAGGCCGACGATCGTCCGGGACATGCCCCGGCTCACGAACGCGTCGCCGCCCGCCGCGCGCACCCGGTCGACGACGCCGTCGACTTCGGTCTCTCCGGCCTCCGCCGTCATCACCACGACCATGTTGTCCGCCTCCATTGGTTCTCACACATAAAGAAAGCCCCGGGCTTTATCGCCCGGGGCTTTGGTCAGGTCGCTTCCGTCAGTGCACGCTCTGGCGGGCGACCGTCCCTAGCCCGGGCCGGTAGCCAAACCAAAACCAAAACTGCTGACGCATGACCGAGAGCTTAGCGCATGCCCGTGGCGCCGGGGCCGTAGGCCCGGGCAGGTCAGAACCCGACGTCGAGGGTAATGGTGCTGCCGCGCGGTGCCTGGCCGACCGGGCTAAAGTCGAACACCTTGTCAAACGGCCCGTACCTGTTCACCTGGACCTGGAAACCGGCTTGCCTGAGGGCGCGGGTGGCCGCGCCCACCGACATCCCGATCGGGCTCGGCACGTTGACGGTCTGCGGGCCGGTGGACACGTTGACGGTGATGGTCCCGCCCGGCTTGACGGTCGCGCCCTTGTCGGGCTGCTGCCCGGTAATGGTGCCGGCCTGCTGCTGGCTGTTGTTGTCCGGTTGCTGATTCACGGTCACGCCGTGCTGGCTGGCCCACTGCTGGGCCGCCTGGATGTTCTGCCCTACGAAGTTGGGCAGCGGCGGACCCGCGGAGATCAGGATGGTGACCGGCGTGGTCTGCGGCCAAGTGGTTCCCGCGGCCGGATTCGTGCCGACCACTGACCCAACGGGGAAGCTGGAACCGACCTGCTGGGTGTTGCTGACCAGGTGCACCCGCTGCAGCGCCGCCTTGGCTTGGGCCGGCTGCTCGTGGGCCACGTTGGGGACCACGGAGGTGAAGGGCCCGCTGGAGATGACAAGCGCGATGGCCGTGCCTTTCGACACCCGGCCCGCCGGGTTGGTGCCAAGCACTTGGCCCTTCTTCACGGTGTTGCTCGGCACCTGGGTGTTGTGCTTGACGGTGAAGCCGTCTGCGGTCAGGGCCGCGGTGGCGACCGTCACCGAGTCGCCGGTCACCACGGGCACCTGCGTGTAGCGCCCGCTGGTCAGCCACCAGCCACCCAGGCCGAGCCCCGCCCCGAGCGCGACGACCAGCACGATGACCAGGAGCCTGGGGCTGAACAGCCAGCGCTGCAGGAGCGGTTCGGGGCGGTGGCTCTGGTGCCGGCCGCCGTCTTCGCGCTGCACGACCAGCGTGTGGGAACCGGCGTCCTCGCGGCCGCCCGCGAACCGGGCGGTGTCATAGGACCCGCTGCCGGTCCCGCTGCCGTGCCCGCTAGCAGGCGGCTTGGCCCCGCTGCGCGCCCACCATCCGTCGGTGGCCGCCGGGCTGGATAGGTCGAGCCACGGCGCCTCGTCCAGGCCTTGCAGGCCGGCCCCGATCATGCCGGTGAGTCCGCCTGACTCGCGCAGCCCCTCCCTGACCCCGCGCGTCGCGCGCAGGAACTCTCCGGCGTCGGCCGGGCGAAGCGCCGGGTCCCGGCTGGTGGCCGTGAGCACGAGCTGGTCGACCGCGGCCGGCAGGCCGGGCGTCAGCGTCGAGGGCGCGGGCACATCGTTGTTGACATGCTGATAGGCCACCGACAGCGGGGTGTCGCCGGTAAACGGCAGGCGGCCGGTGAGCATCTGGAAGAGCATCACGCCCGCCGAGTACACATCCCCGCGCGGGCCGGTGCTGGCTCCGGTCACCTGCTCGGGCGGCACATAGGCGACCGTCCCGATGAGCAAGCCGGTCCGGGTGTGGCCGGCCGCGGTGAGCGCCCGGGCCAGGCCGAAGTCCGCCACCTTGATCCGGCCGTCCGCGGTCAGCAGCACGTTCTCCGGCTTGACGTCGCGATGCACGATGCCGGACGCGTGCGCGGCGGCCAGGCCGCCGAGCACGCCGGTCATGATGTCGAGCGCGACCGCGGGCGGCAGCTGCCCCTGGTCCTGCAGCATCTCCTTGAGCGTGCGTCCCGGTACGTACTCCATCGCCAGGTAGAGCCACGGGCCGTCGGCACCTTGGTCGAAGACCGCGACCACGTTCTGGTGGGACAACCGCGCGACCGACTTAGCCTCGCCGATGAACCTGCGGACGAAGTCGTCGTCCCTGGCCAGCTCGGCGTGCATGACCTTGAGGGCCACCTCGCGGTCCAGCCTGGTGTCCATGGCCAGGTAGACGGTGGCCATCCCGCCGTGCGCGAGGCGTGCCGTCACGGCGTAACGCCCGTCAAGCAGGCGCCCGGTGAGCGGATCGGCCAGGGTATCGTCCATCGCGACCGATTTTACGATCGTTTTGCCCAGCTGGCGCTGTTAATCGAGGTGCACTGTGACAGAAAGCGGACGAGTGGTGGTGGCCGGTGCGGGCCTGGCCGGCTTGCGTACGGTCGAGCAACTGCGAACGCGCGGCCTGGCCGGCCGGATCACCATGATCGGCGCCGAACCGCGGCCGCCGTACGACCGCCCCCCGCTGTCGAAGAAGGTTCTGACAGAAAGCGATCTCGACCCGTCGCTCGACGCCGACTTCGACGCTCTGGACGTGGACTTCCGCCCCGGCGAGGAGGCGGTGCGCCTGGCCGGGACGACCCTGGTCACCGACCGGGCGCAGTATCCCTTCGATCACCTGGTGCTAGCCACCGGAGCGTTCCCTGTGGCGCTGCCCGGACCGGGGCGGCAGCGGTTCCTGCGCAGCTACGACGACGCGCTGGCGCTGCGGGACCTGCTCCGGCCCGGGCTGCGGCTGGCCATCGTGGGAGCCGGCTGGATCGGCGCGGAGCTGGCCACCGCGGCGGCCGCCCGGGGCGGTCAGGTCACGGTGGTGGAGGCGGGACCCGCGCCGCTGTTCTCGGCGGTGGGGGTCGCGGTGGGGGCGCAGACCGTCGGCTGGTACGCCGGCGCCGGCGTCGACCTGCGGGTGGCGGCCGCGGTGGAATCCGTTCAGCCGGACGGGCTCGCGCTGGCCGGGGGCGACTGGATCGCCGCGGACGAGATCGTCACCGCGGTCGGGGTACGTCCGGCCACCCGGTGGCTGGCGGACTCCGGCCTGCGGCTGCAGAACGGCGTGGCCGTCGACGCCGGGCTGCGCGCCTCCCAGCCCGGCGTCTACGCGGTAGGGGACTGCGCCGCCTTCGAGTCGCGGCGCTTTGGCCGGCGGCTGCGGTTCGAGCACTGGGACGTGGCCCTGCACGCACCCGAGGTGGTGGCGGCCAACGTCCTCGGCGGCGACGAGGTCTATGACCCGGTGCCCTATTTCTGGTCCGAGCAGTTCGGCCGCATGGTGCAGTACGCGGGCTACCACGGCGACGCGGAGGACTTCCTCTGGCGCGGTGACCCGGCCACGTCCGACTGGACGGCATGCTGGCTGACGGGCGGCCGGCTGATCGCCCTGCTGACCGTGGACCGCCCCAGGGATCTGCTGCAGGGCCGTCGCCTCATCGCCTCCGGCGGTCCGGTGGATGTCGGCCGCCTCGCCGACCCCGCCATCCCGGTCAAAGCCGCTGCGGCCGCGTGAGCCTCCGGCGTCCGGGCCGGCCGGGCGACGGCGGGAAAAACCCGAGTGTTTGGAAACACCCTGGACGTGGGACATTTGACTCGTGGCCCAGATTGACCCCGCGACCGACGCTCAAGTCGGCGAATGGCTGACCCTCCCCGACGTAGCCGACCAGCTCGGCATCCCTATCGGGCGGGTCAAGCAACTGCTCCGTGATCGCAAACTCCTCGCCGTGAAGCGCCCCGAAGGGACGCAAGCGGTCCCGGCCGCCTTCCTTGACGGCAATCAAGTCGTCAAGGGCCTGTGCGGCACGCTGACCCTGCTCTTCGACTGCGGATTTGACGAGCCAGACGCGCTTCGCTGGCTGTTCACCGCGGACGAGACGCTGCCAGGCACGCCGATCGAGGCGATCGCCAGGCACCGGTCGACCGAAGTCAACCGGCGGGCGCAGGCTCTGGCGTTCTAGCCGGCCCGGCTATTCGCGAGCAACCGTCCTGGTCGCCAGCGGCTAGGCTTGACGGCATGCCGCCAAGTCCGCCGCGCCCGCGCCCAGCCACCCTGACGGACGCCAAACGTAACGTCGGGCCGCACTCCCCGCTCATCCGGGAGCTGCTCGCCTCCGGGCGCCAGTCGTTCTCCTTCGAGTTCATGCCGCCCAAAACCCAGACCGAGGAGCAGCAGCTGTGGCGGGCGATCCGGCAGCTTGAGCCGTTGCGACCGACGTTCGTCTCGGTGACCTACGGGGCCGGCGGGTCGACCAGGGACCGGACGGTCCGGGTCACCGGCCGGATCGCCGAGGAAACCACGCTGACTCCGGTCGGGCACCTCACCGCGGTGGATCATTCGGTGGCCGAGCTCAGGCAGGTCGTCGGGGCGTACGCGGCGGTCGGGGTGCGCAACGTGCTCGCCTTGCGCGGCGATCCGCCCGGCGACCCGAACGCTGACTGGTCCTCCCACCCGGACGGACTCACCTACGCGGCGGAACTGGTCCGGCTGGTACGCACCGCCGGTGACTTCTGCGTCGGGGTGGCCGCGTTCCCGGAAAAGCACCCCCGGTCGCCCGACCCGGAGACGGACGTGCGTTTCTTCCTGGCCAAATGCCGGGCGGGCGCGGACTTCGCGATCACCAACATGTTCTTCTACCCGGAGGATTACCTGCGCATGCGGGACCGGGTTACCGCCCAGGGCGGCGACGTGCCGATCATCCCCGGCATCATGCCCGTCACCAGCCTGCGGATCATCGAGCGGGCGCTCGAGCTCGGCGGCTGCCGGGTGCCGACGCAGCTGTGGGACCGGCTGCAGGCGGTGGCGGACGACCGGGCCGCGGTCCGGGAGATCGGCGTGGACTACGCCGCGGGCATGTGCGAGCGGCTGCTCGCCGAAGGCGTGCCCGGGCTGCACTTCTACACGCTCAACTGGTCCCGGGCGACCCGGGAGATCTATCAGCGGCTGGGGCTGGGGGAGCGGGGTTCGGGGGAGCGGGTGCGCAGCGGAAGCTCGGCGCCCATCACCGCGTAAGGCGGCTCGCCGCTGGGGAAGAAGTGGAACCCGGTCAGCAGGTCGACGAAGCCGGTGCCCCGGTAGAGCCGCCGGGCCGGCGTGTCAGCGTCCCGCGTCGACAGCAGCGCGGTCCGCTCCGGCCGCCCGGAGGTCAGCCTGAGCAGAAGGTCGGCGCCGGTGCCCTGACCTTGGTGCGTCGGGGCCACGTGCAACTCGGCCACCTCGAACGAGTCGTCCAGCCAGTCCGCGGCGGCGACCATGCCGCGGGTGGCCGACAGCGCGTGCCGGACCGTATCGTGCCACCACTGACCGTGCATCCCGTGAAAGCCATAGCCAAAGCCGACCGGCTCGCCCGACCCGTCGTCGGTGACGGTGAGCGCGCGGAACCCGGGGTTGACTGCGTGCCTGGCCATGATCGACTTACGGCCGGCCAGCAGCTCGCCGGGGGGCCGCATCGCCGCCGCGTAGACCGAGATCAGCTGGTCGAGCTGCGCGGCGAACTCGCCGGGGCCGAACTCCGATACTGAAAGCGAACGCCGCATTCTCGCAAGCTTAAGAGAAGAAAATCATGCTCCTGAACGAGCTGTGGTGATCCGGCCAGCGCCCGCGTCACGCCCGCCGGGCCCGGCGCCCGGTCAGGTCAGCTGATTGACGCCGCTGGCCTGCCCGGACCTGACCTCGACCTCGGCCTGGCCAAGCAGCGGATGGCTCGCGGTCAGCGTGATGGTGCCCGGCTGGCCGGCCACCGAGCGGATCCACACCGCCCCCAGCCCGCCGTACTCGCCGAACGCGAACGGATTATCGCCGACCAGCGTCGCCGGACCCGCCAGGGTCAAGGTGACCTGGCCGCCACCGTACCGGCGCTGGTTACCGTGGGCGTCGATGGCCCGGAAGACGGCCCTGGTCGCATCAGAACCGTCGGCGGAGATCGTCATGTCGTCCACCGTCAGCCCGAGGGCGTCGCTGGCCGGGTCCGATGACATGCGCACGTAGGTGACCTGCTGGCCGCCGACGTAGCCCAGGATGAGCAGTTCCGGCCTGACGTCCGGGCTGAGCGGTGGCAGGTGGATCAGGAAGGGCGGGTGGGCCAGCCCGCTGTACTGCGGCGAGTCCAAGGCGGGCAGCGCGGTGGTGAGGTGAATGCCGTTGAGGAAAACCTCGAGCTGCTCGCAGTTGCTGGCTACCATCGCGGCCGGGCCGGGAGCCGGGACGGCGCCGCCGGGCTCCCAGAAGAACACCGGGATGATGACCGGGCGGACGGCGGGGTCGCCCTGGGACTGGTAGATGGCGGCGCCGGGCTTGGGCACCCGGAAACCGTCGGCCACCCCGGCCCACTTGATGTTGTCAGGATCCTGGCTGAGGACCGAGGCGTAGTCGAACCCGGCCCAGGCCAGCAGCCCCGAATACCTGGGGTTGGAGCGGGCCTGGCTGTGCGCTTGACCGTGCAGGGCCGCCTGCCTGGCGAGCTGAGCCGGCGTGTCCGTCCAGGCGAAGTGGGACGGTCTCGCGTCCTCCACGCCGACGGCCTCGGTGACCAGGTAGGGCAGGGCCGGGAGCGGCGGTTTGAGCGCGATGTCACCGGTCTTTGACGTGATGCCGTAGTCGTTGTAGGCAAAGACATCTTCGTCCCAGGTCGCATCGGCGTGGGCCGCCATCGCACCAGAACTCGGCCGCGATCCGTCGAGTTCAGCCGCGGCCCGCCGGGTCGCGGCCCATAGCCCGGGGAAGCCGAGCGTCTCGTTGAGCCGGGTACCCCAGATGACCACCGACGGCCGGCTCCGGTCCCTGATCACCATGTCGCGCACGTTCTGCACGACCAGATCCTGCCAGGCGGGGCTGGTGCTCACGTTGTGCCAGCCCGGTGCTTCCTCCCAGACCAGCAGCCCGAGCTCGTCGCAGGCGTCGAGGAAATGCGGCGACTGCGGATAGTGCGAGCAGCGCACCATATTGCAGTTGAAATCGTTCTTGAGGATCTCGACGTCCTTGCGCTGGACCCGGGCCGGCATGGCCATGCCGGCGTACGGGTAGAGCTGGTGCCTGTCCAGGCCGAAAAGCTGGAACCGGCCGCCGTTGAGGTAGAAGCCGTCCGGCCGGAAAGAAGCGTCGCGGAACCCGATCTGCCTGGTCAGGATGTGACTGCCGTGGCCGGGAAAGCTGAGTGTGGCCTGCACCTTGTACAGCTTGGGGCTGTCGGGCGACCACAGGCCGATCGGCCCCAGACCGGTAAGGCTCAGCTTCGTGGTGCTGGCCCCCGGGGAGGTGACCTTCACTGCCGCCGACTGGGAGGCGATCTGCGCGGGTCCGTCAAACAGCTCGACGAGCAGGGTTCCGTCGGCGTGCGGCGCCACGGCCGAGTCGATGGAGCACTCGACGTCGACGCGTGGCTGCGAGCTGAGTACGTCGGCGGGCCGGGCGAACAGGTCGGAGAGGAACGCCGGCGGGACCACCCGGAGGTTGACGTCGCGATAGATCCCGCCAGGCTGGAAGAAGTCGATGCTGCCCGGGCCGCCCCCCACGCCAACCGGCGGTACCGCCAGGCAGCGCGCATCCACGATGACCGCGAGCAGGTTGTCGCCGGCCGTGATCTTGCCGGTGAGCTCGGCCGACCAGGGCAGATATCCGCCCTGGTGGGTGCCCACGACCTGATCGTTCAGGACGACAGAGGCGTTGACCATGACGCCGTCGAAATCGACAAAGATCCGGCTGCCGGCCGGATGCGCGCCGAGCAGCTGCGTGCCGTTGAAGTGCCGCCGGTAGATCCACACCTGCTGCCAGCGGCTGGAGTCCCAGTTCTGCCAGGACAAGCCGGTGACCGAATGCGGAAGCGTGACGGGCGCGAAGTTGCTGTCGTCGTAGAAGCTGCTCTCCGAGCCCGAGGTGTACTGGCCGCCGAACCGCCAGTTCGTATTCATCGAGTAGGTGAAGCTGGCCGGCTGCTCCGCGTCCTTCCGCGTTATGCCCCCGGCCACCGCGACCAGTGGCAGCACGGCCACCCCGGCCCCGCCGATCAGGCTCGCCCGCAGCACGACACGCCGGCGAATCCGCCTCTTGGCCGCGACCTCCGGCTTGTCGGGCGTTCCGCCCTCCGTCGCCGTCGTCCCCGGCTCCCCAGGCGGCGGCGTTCCGGGCGCCGGCTCTCCAGGCGCCGTTCCAGGCGTCGGCGTGCCGGGTGCCGGCTCTCGGGCGCCGGCTCTCTGGGCGCCGTTCCAGGCACCGGCGCTGACCGTCGCGGATCCGGAGCCAGGCCCCTTGCTGGTGCCGGGTCCCTTGCTGATGCCGGGTCTCTTGGTGGTGCCGGGATCCGGGCTGGTGCCGGGGTCCTGGCTGATTCCTCGACCTGCCAGGCCGGGGTGCCCGGTTGGCCAGGGGCCGGGTGCGGCCGAGCTGGCCGGGCCAGGCGCGCCCGTCCAGGCCGGTCCGCTCGTACTGTGCGAACGCGACCCGGACCCCTCCTGGGCTGGCTTGACCGGCGGGCTGGACGGGCCAGGCTGAGCAGCCGCCGGAGTGGCCTCCCGTGGCGGGGTGGTTGTCTCACCGGCTTTCGACGCTGCGCTCGCCTCAGGCCGGCCGGCTTTCTTCGCTGAAGCAGCGTCCACACCCTGGGCCCCGGGCCCGGGGTGCTCAGAGTCGGTGGCACCAGGCTCTGGTCGGTCCTGGGCGTCCGGCCCCGGCTGGTCCTGGGCATCCGGCCCCGGCTGGTCCTGGGCATCCGGCCCCGGCTGGTCCGGGGCGTTGGTGCCTGACTTTGTTCCGCCCGGGACCACGGGTGCCTTGGCCAGCTCAGGCAGTCCGGCCAGGCCCGGAAGCAGCGAGTCGGCCCTTGCCGGACGGAACCACCGTCCTGATTCGCCCGGACGCGGCGCACTGTCGGCCCTGGCGGCGCCTGTGCCAGCCTTGGCGGGGCGCGCGCCGGCCTTGGCGGGGCGCCCGTCAGCGTCAGCCTCGGCTTGAGCCGGTTCGGCGTCCGGCGCGGCGGCACGCGGCTCACCGTTAGCAGCGCTCACGCGCGGCTCAGCGGTAGCGTCGGTAGCGTCAGGCAACACGCCGGTCTCGGTCGCAACAGACTCGGCGCTAGCATCCCCCTCGATGTCCTGGTCGCCGAAGCTTGTGCTCAAGTCCTCGGCGAGTGGTTTCGCGCTCCCGTCATCAGTGGCGGGTAGGGATGGCACGCGAATAAAATACAGGGCCAAGCTAGCCCTTCGCACAAACAGTCGCGTCGCGCGCAAATAGCGCCTATCGGTCGACTGCCCTCAATAGGCCCGTCACGGTCGGCTCCCAGGCTCCCCGCACAGCCGCCAGCCGGTACCCACTGGCCGCTGGCCGCCCCCGAGGGCAGCGAGAATGCGCGAACCCGCCAGGCCATGCGGCGGGTCAGATGTCGTGAGATTCCCCGGACGTCCGATCCATGTCATGCTCCGTATCCGCCCCCCTGCGGGTCGGCTCAAGGTGCCGCGCGTCCTGAGGTGCGGCCGGCCTGAGGTGCGGCCGGGCTGAGGTGCGGCCGTCTCCCGCCGCCGGGCTGCCCGCCATGCACGCAGTCCCGGCCACGAGGGTGGTGCGTGTGGCTGGCGGTACGGCTCGTGCTGGTGTGTTCCTGGGCTTGGCGGCACGGTGGTCCGTTGTGCCGCGGGCTGGCACGGTGGGACTTCGCGCCGGCCAAGGCCCGGCCGGGGCGACCGGGAGCGAGGGGCCTGAGAGGCCCGCGGGCTGGCATTGCCGGGTGAGGCTGGACGCGCGGGCTGGGACTGTCATGAGGACTGGGGCTCTCGGCCCCGAAAGCCCATCTCGTCCCGTCATCCTGCAGCCGCCGACCCCGAGGGCTGGCGGGCGAAGCGCGGGCCCTAAGCGGAAGAGTGTCCGGCCCGGGGTGGCCCAGAACCGCGGGGTGGCCGAGGACCCGGAGTAGCCCAGGACCCCGGAGCAGCCCAGGACCCCGGAGTAGCCCAGGACCGGGACGCATCGGGCGGGGAGTTTTCAGGACCGGTCAGGAGCACGAGGGGATGCTGCGAGCGGCCGAAAATGTCAGACCCCAGCGTTATCTTCGAACAGACATCGAAGACAGCTGGACATCTGAGCGAATTTAGGTTCGAATAGATGTGTCAACGCCTGCCGGGTGGGATAGCGGAGAGCGCCCCGCCTGGCCAGGTGAGAGAAGGAGATGAAGAGCGATGGTGAACGCAGTGGAGATGCGGCCGGGCCGAGGTGGCTTCAGCTCGCGGACTCCCGCAGCTCCGGGGCCTTCGGGGGTGGCGCCGACGGTGCTCAGCATGCTCCAGAGCGCGCGGCGCGGCCTAGCCGAGGCAGCCGACGAGTCGGCGCCGGGCGCCCGGTACGTCACCGCCCACCTGGCGGCGCTGCGGGCGGCGGCCGCGGTGGTGGCCGCTCGCGGTGAACCCACCTCGAGGCGCAGGAAGCCGCACAGCGTCTGGGAGCTGCTGCCCCAGGTCGAGCCGGCGCTCACCGAGTGGGCCGCCTACTTCGCGGCCGGAGCTGGCAAGCGCGCGGCCGCTGAAGCGGGGCTACCTCGTGCGGCGTCGGCGCGAGAGGCTGATGACCTGCTGCGGGATGCGGAGACCTTCCTGTCGTTGGCAGAGACGGCGCTCGGTGTCGAGGTGCAGTCTCCGCTCCCGCTTCGGCCGGCCGGTTAGCGGCTCAGAAACCATCCATCGCGCCGCGCGCATCCGCGTCGAGCACGCCCCAGCTGATGAGCTCCTCGGTCAGGTCAGACGGGGACTTGTCGTAGATGACCGCCAGGGAGCGGAGGTCCTCGTGCCGCACCGACAGGACGCGGCCGTTGTAGTCGCCGCGCTGGCTCTGGATGGTCGCAACGTAACGGGCCAGCGGGCCGACCTTGTCCTTGGGCAACTGGCCCATGCGCTCTAGGTCGATGACGAGCTTGGGCGACGGCACCAGCGGCGACGGGGCAGCATCGCCGGGTAGCAGCTCGGACACCGGCACCCCGTAGAACTCGGCGAGTTCGGCGAGCTTCTGGACCGTTACCGACCGGTCGCCGCGCTCGTATGAGCCCACGACAACGGCCTTCCAGCGGCCGCGAGACTTTTCTTCAACTCCGTGCAGCGAGAGGCCCTGCTGTGTGCGGATGGCGCGCAGCCGCGCGCCCAGTGTCTTGGCGTACTCAGATGGCATTGTTCCTCGGTTCCCCGGCCAGTCGTCGCTTACGGTAACGGTTACGCTCAGTGACGGTAGGCGGCGCGCGCTATAAGGTCAAGCCGAATGGCAAAAACTGGCTCAACTCATCCTGTAACCGACTAGCCCTCGCACTTCACTATGTACCCTCCGCCGGCCGGCCAGAACCCGGCTCTGACTAGGTTTCCCGTCGCTGCAGGCTTATCGGCGGGACGGAACGGGCTATCGTCACGTTCCGATAACGCCCATCGGGTGTGAGCTAAATCACATAAGACCACGGCTGAAGCGAAGCCGCTCGGCCTGATGGTGACTCCCCGTATGATCGTCTCACATAGACATCCTTTAAGGACCGTCCGGAGAGGCGGGGAAGGAGGTCCGTCACATGTGCGCAGCCAGCAGTCCGGTCGCGGGGCGTGATGGGCTCGCAGTCCTCGATGCCGAGGAGATCAGGCGGGCGCTCAGCCGGATCGCGCACGAGATCCTGGAGCGGACGCACGGCGGTGATCAGGTCATCCTGCTTGGCATTCCGACTCGCGGGGTTCCGCTCGCGCGCCGGCTCGCGGCCCTGATCGGGGAATTCGAGGGCCTAGAGGTCCCGTGCGGCTCGCTTGACGTCACCATGCACCGCGACGATCTGCGGCTTCACCCGGCTCGCGCGCTCGGCCGGACCGAGCTTCCCGCTGACGGAGTGGACGGCAGGACCGTCGTCCTCGTCGACGACGTGCTTTACTCCGGCCGGACGGTGCGAGCCGCGCTCGATGCGCTGAACGACCTGGGCAGACCCCGGGCCGTGCAGCTGGCGGTGCTGGTGGACCGTGGTCATCGCGAGCTCCCGATCCGCGCCGATTACGTGGGCAAGAACCTGCCGACCTCGCAGCGCGAGTTCGTCCACGTCCTGCTGACCGAGGTCGATGATCAAGACGCCGTGATAGTCGGCGACGACGGGAGGCAGTCGTGAAACGGCACCTGATCTCGGCCGCCGACCTGAGCCGGGCCGACGCGCTGCTGATCCTCGACACCGCGGAGGAGCTGGCCCAGCTGGCCGACCGCCCGATCAAGAAGCTGCCCACGCTGCGCGGCCGCACCGTGGTCAACCTCTTCTACGAGGACTCGACCCGGACCAGGATCTCGTTCGAGGCCGCGGCCAAACGGCTGTCCGCCGACGTCATCAACTTCTCCGCCAAAGGGTCCAGCGTGGCCAAGGGCGAGAGCCTGAAGGACACCGCGCTGACGCTGGAGGCCATGGGAGCGGACGCGGTGGTGATCAGGCACAGCGCATCCGGTGCGGCGCATCAGCTCGCGCGCTGGGTCCAGGGCAGCGTCCTGAACGCCGGGGACGGCACCCACGAGCATCCCACCCAGGCCCTGCTCGACGCGTTCACCATCCGGCGCAGGCTCAAGGCGCCCTCCCCGGCCAGCACCCGGGGCGCCGCGCTCGACGGAGTCCGGGTCACCATCGTCGGAGACATCCTGCACAGCCGGGTAGCCCGGTCCAACGTGCTCCTGCTGAGCACCCTGGGTGCCGAAGTGACCCTGGCCGCTCCGCCCACGCTGCTGCCGCTCGCGGTCGGCAGCTGGCCCTGTGAAGTGAGCTATGACCTGGACAGCGAGCTGCCCAAGACTGATGTCGTGATGATGCTCCGGGTCCAGCAGGAGCGGATGACCGCGGCGTACTTCCCGAGCGTGCGCGAGTACAGCCGCAGGTACGGGCTCGACGCCGCGCGGATGTCACGGCTGCCCGACCACGCCATCGTCATGCATCCGGGGCCGATGAACCGGGGCGTGGAAATTGCCGCCGACGTGGCCGACTCGGCCCGCTCGACGATCGTGGAACAGGTGGCGAACGGGGTGACCACGCGGATGGCGGTCCTGTACTTGCTGCTCGGCGGCACGGAATTCCCGGCGGTGGCCCCGTGAGTGGCAGCGGACCCGTGAGCGCCGGCGGACCCGGGATGGACGGCCGGCCCGCGGAGCCGGACAGATGGCTGATCAGGGGCGTCACGGTAGCGGGAGATGGCGGCCGGGCGAACGGGACCGCCGACATCCTGCTCAGCGGCGGATCGATCGCGGCCGTCGAGACCGGGCTGAACCACTCGGGTGTCCGGGTGCTCGACGCCGACGGCCTGATCGCCCTGCCCGGCCTCGTCGACCTGCACACGCACCTGCGCGAGCCGGGCCGGGAAGACGCGGAAACGGTCGAGACCGGCACGGCGGCGGCCGCCCTCGGCGGTTACACGGCCGTGCACGCCATGGCCAACACCGAACCCGTCGCCGATACCGCCGGGGTGGTGGAGCAGGTCTGGCGGCTTGGCCGCGCCGCAGGCCATTGCGATGTCCAGCCGGTGGGCGCGGTCACCGTGGGGCTGGGCGGCGTCCGGCTGGCCGAGCTCGGCACGATGGCGGATTCGGCCGCGCGGGTCCGGGTGTTCTCCGATGACGGCCGGTGCGTGGCCGACCCGCTGCTGATGCGCCGGGCGCTGGAGTACGTCAAGGCGTTCGACGGCGTGATCGCCCAGCACGCGCAGGAGCCGAGGCTCACCGAGGGGGCACAGCTCAACGAGGGTGAGATGTCCGCGAACCTGGGCCTGGCCGGCTGGCCCGCCGTGGCCGAGGAGGCCATCATCGCGCGAGACTGCCTGCTGGCGGCCCACGTGGGTTCGTCGCTGCACATCTGCCATGTGTCCACCGCCGGGTCTGTGGAGATCATCCGCTGGGCGAAGTCCAAGGGATGGCTGGTCACGGCCGAGGTAACGCCGCACCACCTGATGCTGACCGACGAGCTCGCCGCGGGCTACGACCCCGTGTTCAAGGTCAACCCGCCGCTGCGCACCGCGGCCGACGTGGCCGAGCTCAGGCGCGCGCTCGCCGACGGCACCATCGACTGCGTGGCCACCGACCACGCCCCGCATCCGGTGGAGGCCAAGGAAACTGAGTGGTCGCAGGCGGCGTTTGGCATGACCGGGCTCGAGACCGCGCTCCGGGTGGTCCAGCAGACGATGGTGGACACCGGACTGCTCGACTGGCCGCAGGTCGCCGACCGGATGTCCGTCCGGCCGGCCAGGATCGGGCGGCTGGCCGGGCACGGCATCCCGCTCGCGGCCGGCGCCCCCGCCAACCTCACCCTGTATGACCCGGCGGCGCCCGCCGAGGCCGTCGTCCCCGGCGTGTCCAAGAGCCGCAATACGCCGTTCGCCGGGATGGAACTGCCCGGGCGGGTGGTGGCCACCTTCCTGCGCGGCACTCCCACCGTGCTCGACGGAAAGCTGGCCTGACCATGAGTACCGCCCTGCTCGTCCTTGAGGATGGCACCACGCTGCACGGGACGGCGTTCGGCGCGTCCGGTGAGAGGTTCGGGGAGATGGTCTTCAACACCGGCATGACCGGGTACCAGGAGACGCTGACCGATCCCTCGTACTGCCGCCAGATCGTCGCGATGACCGCACCGCACATCGGTAACACCGGTGTCAACGACACCGATCCCGAGTCTAGCCAGGTATGGGTGAGCGGCTACGTGGTCCGCGAGCCGTCCAGGATCGCGTCCAGCTGGCGGGCGACCGGCCAGCTCGACGATTATCTCCGCGCCGAGGGCATCCCGGCCATCGCGGTCCGGGGGACCAGGCTGCTGACCATGCGGGTGCGCGAGCACGGCGCCATGCGGGCGGCGATCAGCACCGTCGAGACCGATGCAGAGAAACTACTCGAGCGCGTGCTGGCCAGCCCCGGGATGACCGGAGCCGACCTGGCTCGGGTGGTCAGCACCTCCGAGCCGTACACCATCCGCCCATCGGGCCAGGTCAAGTCTCGTGTGGTCGCGGTCGACCTGGGTATCAAGGCCTCCACGCCGCGTGCCCTCGCGGCCAGGGGCTGTGAGGTGACGGTCGTGCCCGCCACCGCCAGCGCCGAGGAGATCCTCGCCGCCGCACCGGACGGCGTGTTCTTCAGCAACGGCCCGGGTGACCCAGCCGCGGCCGGGTACGCGGTGGCGGCGATGCGCGGGGTGCTCGACGCCGGCCTGCCCGTGTTCGGCATCTGCCTGGGCAGCCAGATCCTCGCCCTGGCCCTGGGCCTGACGACCTACAAGCTCCGGTACGGTCACCGGGGGGTGAACCAGCCGGTGATGGACCTAGCCACCCGGCGTGTCTACATCACCAGCCACAACCACGGCTTCGCCGCCGCGCTCCCGGGACAAGCCCAGCCCAGCCCGGCCCTGGACGGCGCATCTACCTGGTCACACGTACCACCCCAGGCGCAGCGGCCCTTTGATACGCCCTACGGTCCCGCGGTGATCAGCCACGTCAACCTCAACGACGGCGTGGTGGAAGGCCTGCGGCTGGTCGACCGCCCGGTTTTCAGCGTGCAGTATCACCCAGAAGCCGCTCCCGGCCCGCACGACGCCGCCGACCACTTCGATCACTTCTGCGCCTCACTTGAGCGCTCGCGGTGAGCGGGCTCCAAGCTTTTCCGTCAGTTCTGGCGGCTGTGACGACCAAACCTGCCGAACGACCGCCGGCTCTCCAGCCACCCAACCCGGACCGAACCTTGGGGGCTCATCGTGCCACGGCGTGAGGACCTGACATCAGTGCTGGTGATCGGGTCCGGACCGATCGTCATCGGGCAAGGCTGCGAGTTCGACTACTCGGGCACCCAGGCCTGCCGGGTGCTGAAGGCCGAGGGCATCCGGGTCAGCCTGGTCAACTCCAACCCGGCGACGATCATGACCGACCCCGAGTTCGCGGACGCGACCTACGTCGAGCCGATCACGGCCGAGACGCTGGAGAAGGTCATCGCGATCGAGCGTCCCGACGCGGTGCTCCCCACGCTGGGCGGCCAGACCGCGCTGAACGCGGCCGTCGCCCTGCACGATTCTGGGGTCCTGCGCCGCTACAACGTCGAGCTGATCGGCGCGAACATCGACGCGATCAGGGCGGGCGAGGACCGCGAGCGGTTCAAGGAGATCGTGACCGGGCTCGGCGCGGAGGTCCCGACCAGCCGCGTCTGCCACGACATCGACGAATGCATGGCGGTCGTCACCGGCACCGCGCCGGGCGGCCCGGCCGGCGGTCTCGGTTACCCGGTGGTGGTGCGGCCCTCGTTCACCCTCGGCGGCGCCGGGTCCGGCATCGCCAGGGACGCCGGCCGAGCTGCGGCGCATCGCCGGGGCCGGGCTTGACGCCAGCCCGACGCACGAGGTCCTGCTTGAGCAGAGCATCCTCGGCTGGAAGGAATTCGAGCTCGAGCTGATGCGCGACTGCGCCGACAACGTGGTCGTGGTGTGCTCCATCGAGAACATCGACCCGATGGGCGTGCATACCGGGGACTCGGTCACCGTCGCCCCGGCCATGACGCTGACCGACCGCGAGTACCAGGCGATGCGGGATACCGCGATCGCCATCATGCGCGCGGTCGGCGTGGACACCGGCGGCTGCAACATCCAGTTCGCGGTCGAGCCCGCCACCGGGCGGATGGTCGTGATCGAGATGAACCCCCGGGTGTCGCGTTCGTCCGCACTGGCCTCCAAGGCCACCGGCTTCCCGATCGCCAAGATCGCCGCGCGGCTGGCCATCGGCTACACGCTCGACGAGATTCGGCAACGACATCACCGGCCAGACCCCGGCCTGCTTCGAGCCCGCCCTGGACTACGTCGTGGTCAAGGTGCCGCGGTTCGCGTTCGAGAAGTTCCCCGGGGCCGATCCCGCGCTCACCACCCACATGAAGAGCGTGGGAGAGGCGATGGCTATCGGCCGCAACTTTCGCCGAGGCCCTGCAAAAGGCGCTCCGTTCCCTGGAGAGTAACCACGGATCGTTCGGCTGGAAAAATCCGCCCGGAGACCGGGCGAGCTTGCTGCGTGCGGCCGAGACGCCGCACGACGGCCGGCTCGCCACCATCCACCAGGCCCTGCGGGCCGGGCGCCAGCTCCGCCGACGTGGTCCTGGCGACCGGCATCGATCCCTGGTTCGTCGAGCAGATCCAGCACATCGAGCAGGTGGCGGAGCAGATCGCCGCGGCCCCCGCGCTTGACGCGCAGACGTTGCAGCTGGCCAAGCAGAACGGGTTCTCCGACGTGCAGATCGCCGAGCTGCGCGAGAGCCTGGAGGCCGTGGTCCGCGAGATCCGCTGGGGACTCGGCGTGCGGCCGGTGTACCACGCGGTGGACACCTGCGCCGCGGAGTTCGCGGCCCGCACCCCGTACCTGTACTCGACCTACGACGACGGGAACGAGGTGCCGGAAGGCACCACGCCCAAGGTGATCATCCTGGGCAGCGGTCCGAACCGCATCGGCCAGGGCATCGAATTCGACTACGCCTGCGTGCATGCCTCGTTCGCGCTCACCGACGCGGGCTACGAGACCGTCATGGTGAACTGCAACCCGGAGACGGTCTCCACCGACTACGACACGTCGGGCCGGCTGTACTTCGAGCCGCTGACGCTGGAGGACGTGCTCGAAGTCGTCCGCGCGGAGCAGGCGACCGGCCCGGTGGCGGGCGTCATCGTGCAGCTGGGCGGGCAGACGCCGCTCGGGCTGGCCCGGGCCCTTGAGGCCGCCAGGCGTTCCGGTGGTGGGCACCTCACCGGAGGCGATCCACCTGGCCGAGGACCGCGCCGCGTTCGCCCGCGTGCTGGAAGAAGCCGGGCTGACCGCGCCGCGGTACGGGATCGCCACGTCGGCCGCGGAAGCGGTCGAGATCGCCCGTGAGATCGGTTACCCGGTGCTGGTGCGGCCCTCGTACGTGCTCGGCGGGCGCGGCATGGAGATCGTCTACGACGACGCCACGCTGCGGTCGTACGTGACCAGGGCGACCGACGTCAGCCAGGGCCATCCGGTGCTGATCGACAGGTTCCTCGACGACGCGATCGAGGTCGACGTCGACGCGCTGTACGACGGGTCCGAGCTCTACCTCGGCGGCGTCATGGAGCACATCGAGGAGGCCGGGCATCCACTCCGGTGACTCGGCCTGCGCGCTGCCGCCGATCACCATCGGGCGCAGCGATATCGAGCAGATCCGCGCGGCCACCGAGGCGATCGCCGCCGGAGTGGGCGTGCGCGGGCTGCTGAACGTGCAGTACGCGCCTGGCCGGGGGAGTGCTGTACGTGCTCGAGGCCAACCCCAGGGCCTCGCGCACGGTGCCGTTCGTCTCCAAGGCCACGGCGGTGCCGCTGGCCAAGGCCGCGGCGCGGATCATGCTGGGCTCTACCATCGCCGCGCTCCGCGCGGAGGGGATGCTGCGGGCGCAGGGCGACGGCGGCCGCCTGCCCCGCTGGACGCACCGGTCGCGGTGAAGGAAGCGGTGCTGCCGTTCGGGCGGTTCCGCGACCTGACCGGACAGGGCGTGGACACCGTGCTCGGCCCGGAGATGCGCTCGACCGGCGAGGTCATGGGCATCGACGCGGTGTTCGGCACGGCGTACGCGAAAGCCCAGGCCGCGGTCTACGGGTCGCTGCCGGTCAAGGGACGGGCGTTCGTGTCGGTGGCGAACCGGGACAAGCGATCGATGATATTCCCGGTTAAACGCCTGGCCGACCTGGGCTTCGAGATCTGGGCCACGGAGGGAACGGCGGAGGTGCTGCGCCGCAACGGGGTTCGTGCCAAGATCGTGCGAAAGCACGGCGACGGTCCCGGCCCGACCGGAGAGCCGACCGTGGTCACGCGGATCCTGGCAGGCGAGGTGGACCTGATCGTGAATACGCCGTTCGGCAGCCCGGGGCAGTCCGGCCCGCGCCTTGACGGCTATGAGATCCGCACCGCCGCGGTGCGCCGCGGCATTCCTTGTGTCACCACGGCCGCAGGCCTGGCCGCCGCCGTCCACGGGATCGAGGCCACTATCCGCGGTGAGGTGGGGGTGCGGTCGCTGCAAGAACACGCCGCGCTGCTCGGCCGCCCGTCTCGTGGGTTATGGGGATGAGGCAGATGGCGCCCGTCCAGATCCGCAGTACCGTGCTGACCGTGCGGCGCGTCGATGCTTACCACGCCCTGACGCTGGTCGCGCCCGCCATCGCGACCAAGTTCCGGCCGGGTCAGTTCATCACGATCGCGGTCGGCGGCCCGCAGACCTCTATGCTCGGGCGGCGGGCGTTCGCCGTGCATGACGTGCGCCCCGATCACGGCGGCACGGTGGAGATCGTCTTCGATGCCAGCGGGCCGGGGACGCGCTGGCTGGCCGGACTGCGGGCCCGGGATTCCTCGATACGGTGGGTCCCCTGGGCAGGCCGTTTCCGCTGCCCAAGGATCCGTCCAGCTGCCTGCTGCTCGGCGTCGGGTACGGTAGCGCGCCGCTGTTCGCGCTGGCCGCGCGGCTGGCCGAACGCGGCTGCAGCATTGACTACCTGCTCGGCGGCCAGAGCGCGGACCGCGTGTTCGGTGCGCTGTCCGCCCGGCGGAACGGGCGTTCCGCGGCGGTGGCCACCGCCGACGGTTCGTTCGGCGCCCGCGGCACGGTCACGGCGCAGCTCGAGCAGATCATCCGCGAGGCACGCACCGACGTGATCTACGCCTCCGCGCCGGTGCCCGTGCTGCGGGAGGTGACGGCGATCGCGAGCAGGTACGCGATCCCGGTGCAGGCCTCGGTGGACGTGCCGATGGCCTGCGGCACCGGCGTGTGCATGGGGTGCGTGCTGCCGGTCACGGGAACCGATGGAATCACCCGGATCGTCCGCTCCTGCGTGGACGGCCCGGTGTTCCGCGGCGACCTCGTCCGCTGGGACGACATGGGCACCATCCCCTTCGACGCCCTGGGCGCCCCAGGGCTGGGCCGGCGCTAGCCCGGATCGGCATCTTCATGCCGGTTGATATGCGGGTCCGGCTCGGTCAGGTCGAGCTGCCCAACCTGGTGCTCACCGCGTCCGGCTGCGCGGGCGCGGGCCGCGAGCTGGCCCAGTTCATCGACGTGGCCCGGCTCGGTGCGCTGATCAGCAAATCGATCATGACGGAGCCCCGGACCGGCAATCCCGCGCCGCGGCTGGCCGAGACGCCGAGCGGGATGCTCAACTCGGTGGGCTGGCAGGGTCCGGGCATCGACGCGTTCCTGCAGCGCGACCTGCCCTGGCTGCTGTCACGCGGCGCCCGGGTGGTGGTCTCGATCGCGGGCCAGACCATCCATGAGTACGCCGAGCTGGCGGCCAGGCTGTCCGATACGGCCGGCGTCACCGCCATCGAGGTCAACCTCGCCTGTCCCGAATGCCGAGGACGCGGGCAGGCCGTTCGCTTTCGACCCGCAGCAGGCGGCCAGCGTGATCGGGGCGGTGCGGGGCCGCGCCAGGTACGACATCCCCGTGTTCGCCAAGCTATCGCCGGATGTGACCGACCTCGTGGCGGTGGCCGGCGCCTGCGTCACGGCCGGCACGGACGGGCTGTCGCTGATCAACCGATGCTGGGCATGGCCATCGATCCGGTCACGATGCGCCCGGCGCTGGCCGGGACGTATGGCGGGCTGTCCGGCCCGGCGATCAGGCCGGTCGCGGTCCGGTGCGTCTGGCAGGTGCGGGAAGCGTTCCCGACCGTGCCGATCATCGGGATGGGCGGCGTACGTACCGGCCGGGACGCGCTTGAGCTGCTGCTGGCGGGCGCCACGATGGTCGCGGTAGGTACCGAGATCATGCACGACCCTGCGGCGTGCTCGCGCGTGCTCAGGGAGCTGGAGGAGGAACTGGCGGCGATGAGCGTGGACCGGGCCGCCGATGTCGTGGCCAGGCTCATGGCCGGTTCCCCCGCGGCCTGGCGGGACGGGCGTAGGCTGACGAATCGCCAGCATGAGATTAAGCATTATGTAGCTGACTGAACGATCAACCGAGGAGCAGGCTGTGACTAAGCTGGCGCCAGTGGCGGTCGCACTCGACGCGCCTGACCTGGAGACGGCGGCGCGATGGGCGGCGCTGGTGACTCCGCATGTGAGCACGGTCAAGGTCGGGCTCGAGCTCTACCTGCGTTACGGCCCGCAGGTGGTGGCCACCGTCCGGGGTGCCAGCCGGGTATCGGTCTTCCTGGACCTGAAGCTGCACGACATCCCGGCCACGGTGGCCGGGGCCGCCCGGGCGGTCGCGCGACTGCGGCCTGACGTGCTCACGGTGCACGCGGCCGGAGGTGCCGACGTGGTCCGCGCGGTCGGTCGACGTCGGCCCCGGACACGATGGTGGCGGCGGTCACGATCTTGACCTCGCTCAGTGACGACGACCTCGGCCGGATCGGCATGGCCGGTCCGGCGCCCGATGCCGTCCTGCGGCTGGCCACCCTTGTCGGTGGCGGCGGGCGCCCAGGGCCTGGTCTGCTCGCCGCGCGAGGTCTCCGCCGTCCGCGCCGAGGTGGGCCCGGATGTGACGCTTATCACGCCCGGCGTCCGGCCGGCCGGCAGCGAGGTCAATGACCAGGCGCGGTCGCCACCCCCGAGGAAGCCATGCGGGCGGGAGCCGACCTGCTGGTGATCGGCCGGCCGATCACCCGTGCTCCGGATCCCGGTGCGGCCGCGGCGGCGATCGCCGCCTCGCTGCGGCGAGCCAGCGCGACGAGATGACTCCTGCTGACCAGTGCGGATTCGTGCCGGCCGCGGGCTAGCCAGGCCGGATGCGTTCCGGCTCAGCCGGGGCAGACGTTGGTTGCCGGGGCACCAGTTAGCAGAGCCGGGGGCGGTGAGGGTTCCGGAAGAAGTTGACGTACGCGCGGTCCCATATGGTGACTTGGGGTCACCTACGCCTCACCCAGCGAGTATGATGTCAGGAAGCCTAGCCCCCGCAAAGCTTACCAACGCTCCGGGATGCGCAGATCGTCCACAATGTCATCCAAATTCTCTCAAATGACCCGAAATCTTGTCCAGAACCCCCCAAAACCTCCTAAATTCTACAAAGTAGAGGAAATTCGCGAAGTGCGGTGGCCCGGAAATGATGCCAGCAGGCGCGCAGCCGTGGCGAGGCGGTGTAATACCATCGTCACAGTTGAGACTCACGTCGCTCATTGCCCCTCGAGTTACCCTGGTGGCATAGTGAGATGAGTGGGACATGCCTGCCGAATCCGTGACGCGCCGAGTCGGCGCCAGCCTCGCCGGACGCCGATGGCATACGCTGGTGTCCTGTGGCGATGACGAGCGCGATGGCACTCCATCAGCAGGCTTCAAGCCCGGCGGTGGAAGCCAAATAATAACTCTAAGTAATGAATCGCATACGGTAAGTAATATATTTCAATTTGTAATGACGTAAACGGGGGTTTGCGTTGCCTAAAGGGTACGTGATTGGCTAGTTTCCCCTCCCGACAAACCTTTTTCCGACGAAACCCGAGGTGACCCCGAGTGGCCCTTCCTCCCCTCACTCCCGAAGAGCGTGCCGCAGCACTTGAGAAGGCTGCCAGAGCACGCAAAGAACGCGCCGAGGTGAAGAACCGCCTCAAGCGCGGAGCCACCAGCTTGTCTGATGTCATCAAGGAAGGCACCACCGATGACGTGATTGGCAAGATGAAGGTCTCGGCTCTCCTTGAGTCCCTGCCCGGCGTGGGCAAGGTCAGGGCAAAGCAGATCATGGAAAGGCTCGGTATCGCGGAATCGCGTCGAGTCCGCGGGCTCGGTACCAACCAGCGCTCCGCGCTTGAGCAAGAGTTCGGTGCCGATATCTGAACCGCGCGGCAGACGGGAACGAGTCCTGGTAGTGCCGCGGTCGCGACCCCGGTGCATTCGCGGCTGACCGTGCTCTCCGGGCCCTCCGGGGTCGGGAAGAGCACGGTCGTCGCCGAACTCAACAGGTCTTACCCGCAGATCTGGATTTCCGTGTCGGCGACGACGCGGAAGCCGCGTCCCGGAGAAGTGAACGGGCGCGAATATCACTTTGTCGATGACAACGAGTTTGACCGACTGGTGGCCAGCGGAGCGCTGCTTGAGTGGGCGCGGTTCGCTGGCAACCGGTACGGCACGCCGCGTAAGCCGCTTAACGAAAAGCTCGAAGCCGGCGTTTGCTGTCTGCTCGAGATAGACGTGGCCGGAGCCCGCCAAGTCCGGCGCGCCGCGCCCGACGCCCGGCTGGTGTTCCTGGCCCCGCCGTCGTGGGAGGAACTGGTGCGCAGGCTGACCGGGCGCGGTACCGAGCCACCTGAGGTCCTGGCCCGCAGGCTGGCGGCGGCCCGGGATGAGCTGGCCGCGGCCGAGGAGTTCGATGTCACGCTGGTGAACACATCGGTCAAGGACGTCTGCCACCAGCTGGTAGCCTTGATGGAGCAGTGACCTACGGAAGGCATAACGTGGCAGGGACTCAGGTCGCCGACGGCATCATCAACCCGCCGATCGACGAGCTACTCGAAGTCGTGGACAGCAAGTACCGGCTCGTCATCATGGCCGCGAAGCGCGCACGGCAGATCAACGGCTACTACGCGCAGCTCGGTGAGGGCCTGCTTGAGTACGTCGGGCCGCTGGTGGAGACCCGCATCCAGGAGAAGCCGCTGTCCATCTCCCTTCAGCGAGATCAAGGAACGGCTGCTCAGCGTCGAGATCCTCGAGGGCTGACCGGGCTGACCGGAGCTGATGAGTCTATGCCGGGACGGGTCGTTCTCGGTGTCGGCGCAGGTATCGCCGCCTACAAATCGTGCGAACTGCTCAGGCTGCTGACGGAGTCCGGGCATAGCGTCCGGGTGATTCCCACCCCCGACGCGCTCCGGTTCGTCGGCGAGGCCACCTGGGCAGCGTTGTCCGGTGAGCCGGTCACTACCGACGTGTGGACGGCGGTGGCCGAGGTGCCCCATGTCCGGCTCGGGCAGAGCAGCCGACTTGGTCCTGATCGCGCCCGCGACCGCCGACCTGATGGCGCGGGTCGCCGCCGGGATGGCCGGGGACCTGCTGACGGCCACCGTGCTGACCGCCAGGTGCCCGGTCATCTACGCTCCGGCCATGCACACCGAGATGTGGGACCATCCCGCGACCGCGGCGAACGTGTCGCTGCTGCGCGATCGCGGGGCTATCGTGCTCGAGCCTGCCGTCGGCCGGCTGACCGGCGCGGACAGCGGTGCCGGGCGGCTACCGGAGCCGGCCGAGATCTTCGCCGTCGCGACCCGGGTGCTGGCGCGCCGCGGCCGCCAGGCCCCGGTCGACCCGCCGTGGCCGGATCTGGCCGGGCCGGCGCGTGGTGGTGTCCGCTGGCGGCACCCGTGAGGAAATCGATCCGGTGCAGGTTCATCGGCAACTGGTCAAGCGGAACGCAGGGCTACGCGCTCGCCCGCACGGCCGTGGCCCGGGGAGCCGAGGTGGTCGTGGTCGCGGCCAACGTAGCGCTGCCCGATCCGGCCGGGGTCAAGGTCGTCCGGGTGATCTCGGCCCGGGACATGCAGACGCCGTTACCGCCGCCGCGGCCGGAGGGGGCCGACGCGGTGGTCATGGCCGCTGCGGTGGCGGATTACCGGCCGGCCACGCGGAACGCGGCCAAGCTGAAGAAGGACGGACAGCCGCCCGGGCCGCTGCCGCTCACCGAGAATCCCGGACATCCTGGCCGGGCTGGCCGCCCGCCGCGCGCACGAATCCGGGCGCCAGGTCCTCGTCGGGTTCGCCGCCGAGACCGATACCGCGGCCGCGGCCGCTCAGGCCAAGCTGGCCCGCAAGGGATGTGACCTGCTCGTCGTCAACCCGGTGGGAAACGGGCTTGGCTTCGGGACCACCGACAACGAGGCGGTCGTCTATGGCGCTGACAGGACCGTCACCCAGATCCCGCGCGGACCCAAGGAAGCCCTCGCCGACGTGGTGTGGGACCTGGTGGCCGCCAGGCTCGGGTACCGCGGTCCGGTCCCAGGAACTTCTGCTGACCGAAACAACCCAGTAATCGGTTGACTCCAGTCAAACGGCGAGGCACAGTCGAGCCGCGTGGCTGACCTACAGCAAGGCCGAGTAAACTCTGCGCAGTCCTCTGAGAGGAGAACTCACCGCAGTCCCCTGAGCGAGGAGAAACGACGTGGCGCGCCGCCTTTCACTTCCGAGTCGGTCACGGAAGGCCATCCCGACAAGATGGCCGACCAGATCAGCGACGTCATCCTGGATGCCATGATCAAGGACGATCCTGGCAGCCGGGTGGCGGTGGAAACCCTGATCACGACCGGGCAGGTCCACGTAGCCGGCGAGGTCACCACCCAGACCTATGTCGACATACCCGGCATCATCAGGGAGAAGATCCTCGAGATCGGCTACGACTCCTCGGCCAAGGGCTTCGACGGGGCGTCGTGCGGCGTGTCGGTGTCCATCGGCGCGCCAGTCACCTGATATCGCCCAGGGCGTCAGTGACGCGTTTGAGTACCGCGAGGGTGAGGGGACCGACGAGCTTGACCGCCAGGGGGCGGGCGACCAGGGGCTGATGTTCGGCTATGCGTGCCGCGACACCCCGGAACTGATGCCCTTGCCGATCATGCTCGCGCACAAGCTCGCCCGCCAGCTGTCCATGGTCCGCCGCTCGGGCCAGGTGCCCTACCTGCGCCCGGACGGCAAGACCCAGGTGACGATCGAGTACGCCGGGGACACCCCGGTACGGCTGGACACGGTCGTCGTCTCCACCCAGCACGCGCCCGATATCAACCTCAAGGAACTGCTCACCCCGGACATCAAGGACTACGTGGTCGACCCGGTCCTGGCCGACGCGGGCATCGACAGCGAGGGTTTCCGGCTGCTGGTCAACCCGACCGGCAGGTTCGAGATCGGCGGCCCGATGGGGGACGCCGGGCTGACCGGGCGGAAGATCATCATCGACACCTACGGTGGCATGTCCAGGCACGGAGGAGGAGCCTTCTCCGGCAAGGACCCGTCGAAGGTCGACCGCAGCGCGGCCTACGCGATGCGGTGGGTGGCCAAGAACGTGGTCGCGGCGGGGCTGGCCGATCGATGCGAGGCCCAGGTCGCCTACGCGATCGGCAAGGCGACGCCGGTCGGGCTGTTCGTCGAGTGCTTCGGCACCGAGAAGGTGCCGGTGGAGCGGATCCAAGATGCCGTGCTCCAGGTCTTCGACCTCCGGCCGAGGGCCATCATCTACGCGCTGGACCTGCTGCGCCCCATCTATGCGCAAACCGCCGCCTACGGACACTTCGGCCGGACCGAGCCCGATTTCTGCTGGGAGCGGACCGACCGGGCGGACCAGCTCCGCAGCGCCGTGGACTTCTGATCACCGGCTGCGCCCGGGTGTCCTAACTGCCTGGCCGGTTCTGGTAGGACGAAATCGTGGGACAGGGGACGAAGGGGTCAAAGGATCAGGCGGTCAGCGAACGGCTGCCCGTGGCACGGGTCGCGGTGGACATCTCGCTCGCCCATCTCGACCGCCCCTTTGACTACCTCGTGCCGGCCAGCATGGATGACACGGCTGCGCCAGGCTGCCGGGTGCGGGTCAGGTTCGCGGGCCAGCTGGTCGACGGCTATCTTCTGGAGCGCACCCAGACCAGTGAGCACCAGGGCCGGCTGGCCCGGCTGGAGCGGGTGACCTCACCCGAACCCGTGCTCACTCCGGAGATCTTCGACCTGTCCCGGGCGGTGGCGGACAGGTACGCGGGCACGCTGGCCGACGTGCTCCGGCTGGCCATCCCGCCGCGGCACGCGACCGCCGAACGCGAGACCCCGTCCCGCCCCGACCCGGAGCGGCCGCGGCGCCCCGAGCCCGGTTCGTGGGTTCGCTACCCGGCCGGCGCTGCGTTCCTGGCCGGGCTGGCCGACGGCCGTCCGGTCCGGGCCGCCTGGTCGGCTCAGCCAGGCCCGCAGTGGCCGGCTGAGATCGCGATCGCCGCCGGGACCACCGCGGCCGCCGGGCGCGGCGCGGTCATCGTGGTGCCGGACGCCCGTGACCTGGAACGCGTCAGCGCCGCACTGACCGGCGTCGGCGTCAGCCATGTCAGCCTGAGCGCGGATCTCGGCCCGGCCGAACGTTACCGCCGCTGGCTCGCGGTCCGCCGCGGTCTCGTCCGGGTGGTGGCGGGCACCCGGGCGGCGATGTTCGCCCCGGTCGCTGACCTCAGCCTGGTGGTGCTCTGGGACGACGGCGATGACCTGCACGCCGAGCCGCATGCCCCGTACCCGAACGCCCGTGAGGTGCTCGCCCTGCGCGCCCACCGGACCGGCGCGGCCGCCCTGATCGGCGGTTTCGCCCGCACCGCCGAGCTCACCCAGCTGGTCGCGGCCGGGTGGGCCAAGCCGCTGACCGGACACCCCGACACCCTGCGCCGGATAGCGCCGCAGGTCAGGGCGGCCCCCGACGAGGCCGAGCTGGCCCGGGACGCGGCGGCGATGACCGCCCGGCTGCCCAGCCTGGCGCTGCGCACCGCCCGCCTGGCCCTGTCGGGTGGCCCTCGCAGCGGCCGGGCGGCCGAGGGCCACGACGTCCCCGGCGGTCCGGTCCTGGTTCAGGTGCCGCGCCGCGGCTACCTCGCCGCGATCGCCTGCGACCGGTGCCGGGCCCAGGCTAGGTGCGCCCACTGCGGCGGTCCGCTCGAGGTCGGCGGCTCGAACGAGGTTCCCGGCTGCCGTTGGTGCGGGGCCCTGGCGGCGAACTGGACCTGCTCCCGATGCGGGTCAGGCCGGCTCCGCGCGCTGGTCACCGGCGCGGCCAGGACCGCCGAGGAACTGGGCCGGGCCTTTCCCGGGGTTCCCGTGCGCACCTCCGGTGGCCAGCATGTGCTCGCCACCGTCCCGGCCGAACCCGCCCTGGTCATCGCCACGCCCGGAGCTGAACCGGTGGCCCAGGACGGCTACGCCGCCGCGCTGCTCCTGGACGGCTGGGCGCTGCTCGGGCGGCCCAGCCTGCGGGCGGCCGAGGAGGCCCTGCGCCGGTGGCTGAATGCCGCCGCCCTGGTCCGGCCCGCCGGTCCCGTGGTGGTCCTGGCCGAGGCGTCACTTCCGGCGGTGCAGGCCCTGGTCCGCTGGGATCCGGTTACTTTTTCCGAACGGGAGCTGGCGGAACGGGCCGAGCTTGGCTTCCCGCCCGCGGTGCGGATGGCCTCGGTCACCGGAGCCTCCGAAGCGGTAGCCGACTTCGTCGGTTCGGTCGGGCTGCCCGCCCAGGCGGAGGTACTGGGGCCGGTACCCGCCGAGCCCGGAGCGGGCCGCGATGCCAGCCGCCGTCCGGAACCGCAGGAACGGGCCTTGATCAGGATCAGCCGGGGAGATGGCCGTGCGCTCGCGCGCGCGCTGCACGCAGCGCAGGCGACCAGGAGCGCACGCAAGGACGGCGCGGCCGTCCGGGTCCAGCTCGACCCGGCCGAGGTCGCGTGACGGCTAGACTGGATGTGGCCGCGCCGCGGGAGGAGGGGCGCTAGCCAACGGTTGCCCAGGAGGGTTTTTGTGAGCGTCAAGCCGATCCGTCTGTTCGGTGACCCAGTGCTGCGCACGCCGGCTGAGCCGGTCCGCGACTTCGACGCCGAGCTGCGCCGGCTCGTGAAGGACCTGACCGAGACCATGCTGGACGCGCCCGGGGCCGGGCTCGCCGCCCCGCAGATCGGCGTGGGCCTGCGGGTGTTCACCTACCACGTGGACGACAACGAGCCTGGACACCTGATCAATCCCTCGCTCGACCTGTCGAAGGACACCGACGAGGACGACGAGGGCTGCCTGTCGTTCCCCGGCCTGGCCTACCCGGTAACCCGGGCGTGGGGCGTGGTCGCCAAGGGTTTCAACATGTACGGTGACCCGGTCACGATCGAGGGCACCGAACTGCTGGCCCGCTGCATCCAGCATGAGACCGACCACCTGGACGGCATCTTGTTCATCGACCGGATGGATCCCGTCCAGCGCAAAGCGGCGATGAAGGCGATCCGCGAGGCGGAGTGGTGGGGCGATCCCATCCCGCAAGTACGGGTGTCCCCGCACCAGACGCTGGGCCAGGCGCTCTGACATGCGCGACGCCCGTCCGGCCGCCTCTCCCTCGATACTCCGAAGGGGGTCGATGTGCCTTGGGGCCCCTTCTAGGGGGTGCTGTGGCACATCGGCCTCTGGCCCTTCCGCGTCTCCCAGGTGGCGTGAGGCCTGATGCGGCTCGTGTTCGCGGGCACGCCGCAGACGGCGGTCCCGGCGGTGGAGGCTCTGCTTGCCTCCCGGCACGAGATGGTCGCGGTGGTGACCCGGCCCGATGCCCCGGCCGGCCGCGGCCGCAAGGTCGAGCCGAGCCCGGTGGCCCAGCGCGCGCTGGCCGCCGGGCTCGAGGTGCTTACCCCGGCCCGGGCCAGGGATCCGCAGTTTCTCGCCCGGCTACGGGAGATCGCCCCGGATTGCTGCCCGGTGGTCGCCTACGGTGCGCTGCTGCCGCAAGCCGCGCTGGATATCCCGCCGCGTGGATGGGTTAACCTGCACTTTTCCCTGCTGCCCAGCTGGCGCGGGGCAGCCCCGGTGCAACACGCCATCCTGCACGGCGACGACGTGACCGGCGCGAGCACGTTCGACATCGTGGCCGCGCTTGACGCGGGCCCGGTGTACGGGGTGCTGACCGAGCCGGTGCGGCCCGACGACACCACCGGCCTGCTGCTCGAGCGGCTGTCGCGCGCGGGCGCGGAGCTGCTCGTGGCCACGCTCGACGGGATCGAGGCCGGTACTGTGCACGCCGTCCCGCAGCCCGCCGACGGCGTGAGCTTCGCGCCGAAGATTACTCCGGCCGACGCGCGGGTGGACTGGAAACGGCCCGCGCACGTCATCGACCGGCTGATCCGGGCGTGTACGCCCGATCCGGGAGCCTGGACCGAACTCGACGGCGCCCGCATCAAACTCGGCCCCGTCTCGCTCACCGACCTCGCCCCTGGCCCCGGAGCTGGCGGCCAAGGCGACAGCGCTGGCGCGGACAGCCCGGGGGAGGCAGCCGACCTTGCCCCCGGCGAACTGCTCACCGCCCGGCACACGGTGCTTGTCGGCACCGGCTCCCGGCCGGTGCGTCTCGGTGAGGTGCAAGCGCCAGGCAAGCGCCTCATGGCCGCCTCGGACTGGGCCCGCGGCCTGCGGTCCGGCGGCCCGGTGCGGTTCGGCTGAGATGACGCTGAGATGACCAGGCAGCCGCGCGCGGGCGGGTCTCGCCCGGGCCAGCAAGGTGCCCGCCGGCCGGTGACGGATCCGGCCCGCCGGGCCGCCTACGACGTCCTGCGCGCGGTCGATGAGCGCGACGCCTACGCCAACCTGCTGCTGCCCTCCGTCCTGACCGAACGCCGCCTGACCGGCCGGGACGCCGCCTTTGCCACCGAACTGACCTACGGCACGCTGCGCGGCCGCGGCACCTACGACGCGATCCTGGCCGCGTGCAGCGACCGGGATCAGCTCGATCCGTCCGTCCGTGACGTGCTCAGGCTCGGCGTGCACCAGCTCCTGGCCACCCGGGTCGGCAGCCACGCCGCCGTGGCCACCTCGGTCGACCTGGCCAAGGAGGTATGCGGGCCTCGTCCTTCCGGTTTTGTCAACGCGGTGCTGCGCCGGGTGTCCACCCGTGACCTGGAGGCCTGGATCGCGATCGTGGCGCCGGACCGGTCGCGGGACCTGGCCGGCTACCTGGCCGTCCGGTACAGCTATCCCCGCTGGATCGTCGACGCCTTCCGCGACGCTCTCGATGGCAGCACGAGGCCCGCGGAGATCGAGGACGCTCTCGCAGCGGGCAACCTCCGCCCCGAGGTCGTGCTCGCGGTCACGCCGGGTACGGACCGGTCGGTGATCACGGCGGGACCAGCGGGCGAGCTCGCGGAGCCCACCCGCTGGTCGCCGTACGGCTTGCGGCTGGCCGGCGGTGACCCGTCCCCGTTGACCGCATCCGGCCAGGTCGCCGTCCAAGACGAAGCCAGCCAGCTAGCCGTGCTGGCCCTGTCCCGCGTCGGGATCACCGGCCCGGACGAGCTCTGGCTTGACCTGTGCGCGGGGCCGGGCGGCAAGGCGCGGCTGCTGAGCGGCCTGGCCGCCGCCCGCGGGGCGCGCCTGGTCGCTTCCGACGTCCGGCCGAACCGGGCGCGCCGGGTCCTTGATGCTCTCCGCCGCGCCGGGCCAGCCGCGCACGATCGGGGTCACGGCCCCGTCCGCACCAGCGCCGTCGTGGCCGCCGACGGCCGCCGGGTGCCCTGGGCGGCCGGGACGTTCGACCGGGTGCTGGCCGACGTACCGTGCTCCGGCCTCGGGTCGCTGCGCCGCCGCCCGGAAGCCAGATGGCGCAAAACCCCGGCGGACGTGAAGGAGCTCGCTGTCCTGCAGCGCGAGCTGCTCACCAACGCTATCGACTCGGCGCGCCCGGGTGGCGTGATCGCCTACGTAACCTGCACCCCGCATATCGCCGAGACCCGGGACGTGGTCACCGCCGTCACCGACGGCCGAGACGACGTGACCGTGCTGGACGCTCCGGCCGTCCTGGCCGAGATCCCCGACCTGCGCTGCCCCGAACCCAGGCGCTCGAAGGATCCGCGCTATCGCCGGTTCGCCCAGTTCTGGCCTCATCGCCACGGCACCGACGCCATTTTCGTCGCTCTGCTCCGACGCGGGTAATCGCTCCGGCGCGGTCATCCTCCGGGCGCCCTCAGGCGCGGCTGAGCGACTTTACCGATCCGACCCGGCGGTTCCCGATGTCGGCCTGCTGCCCCTGCGCGTAGCCGTCGTTGTAGCCCCGCCCGCTGTAGGTGACGCGGGTCCGGCGGGTCACCGGATACTCCTGTTCCAGCTGGCGGCGGATGACCATGGCCCGGTCGGCGAGGACCAGGGCGGTGCTCGGACCGGAATGAGTTTCCTGTTCCGCGGTCGCGGCCGCGCGGTCCTCCGCCGACCTCACCCGGGTGATGACGGCCGTGACAAAGCCGAGCAGCCAGCTCCGCCGCCAGGCCCGGGAGCTGCGGACTCCGACGGGAACCACGGTCGTGGTCAGGCCATGGGCCATCTGCAACAGCAGCGAGGTGTAAAGGATGTCGACCCGCTCCAGGTCGGAGGCATATCCGAAGATGTGGATGCGCGCGCCGGGCCGGGTGGTGCCCAGCAGCACGCACTGGCATCGCATGGCCCCGGCCAGCCCGGCCAGCAGGTGGCCCCGGACCTGCGCCCACGGGTTGTCGATGTCGATGATCCGGCTGCCCGGCCGGTCGCTGTCCGGCCGGGTCACGGCCAGCCTGGCCCGGTCGATGCCGTAGCGGGCCATCAGCTCCGCGGCCTTCGCGGTGAGCGCCTCGGCCTCCGGCGGGGTCACCCCCTCGGCCTCGGCCTTCGCCAGCAGCTTGCGTACCCGGTCAAGCAGGGCGCTTGACGGTTCTGAACGCATGTGCACCTCCAGGTCGGTACCTAGTCGAACCTAGTATCGAACCGTAACCCCGCGGTACGACATTTTCGCCACCCAGTTCCCGCCCGGCCGCCCGGCCCTGGTCCGGCCTGACCTCGAAGTCGTTATCCCCCAGGCGGGGGAGCTGGAGCGCACCCAGGCACTCTACACTCGGGCTACTATGGCCGTTCAAATCTCGCCGAGCATCTTGTCCGCTGACTTCGCCCGGCTCGCCGACGAGGCCGCCACGGTGGCCGGAGCCGCCGACTGGCTGCATGTGGACGTCATGGACAACCACTTCGTGCCAAACCTTACCCTCGGCTTGCCCGTCGTCGAGGCCCTGCTCAAGCACGCCACGCTGCCCATCGACTGCCACCTGATGATCGAGGACCCGGACCGGTGGGCACCGCAGTACGCCGAGGCCGGCGCCAGGAACGTGACCATCCACGCCGAGGCGGTGCATGCTCCGGTACGGACGCTGCGTGCGATCCGGGCCGCAGGCGCCCGGGCGGGACTGGCCGTCAACCCGGGCACGGCGGTGGAACCGTACCGGGATCTGCTGCCCGAGATCGACATGCTGCTGCTGATGACGGTGGAGCCGGGTTTCGGGGGCCAGAGTTTCCTCGACATGGTGCTGCCCAAACTGCGCCGGGCGCGCTCACTGGTCGGCGGCCAGGACGCCGCGATCTGGCTCCAGGTCGACGGCGGGGTCAGCGAGGAAACCATCGAGCGGTGCGCAGATGCGGGCGCGGACGTGTTCGTGGCCGGCTCGGCCGTCTATGGCGCCGATGACCCCGCTCGCGCCATCCAGGCCCTGCGCGCTCAGGCCGAGCGGGCCACCGCTCACGCCGCCTGGCCCGCCTGACTACCGCTCCTGGCCGCCTCCGGGCCGGTGCGACCGTCACGCACGAAGTCCTGGCCCCGGATGAGCAGCAGCGCACCCGCCGCCCCGGCGAGCGCCAGCGCTCCGGTGACGAACAGCAGGTCGTTGAGGCCGGCCGCGGCCGCGGACCGGACGGCCGTGGCCAGCTGAGCCCGGGCGGCCGGCGGGGTGCTCGCGAACAGCCGGGCGATCTCGCCCTGCCGCATCAGCGTGATGATGCGCGGACCGGACGCCGCCCCGGCCGGCGTGTGCGCCAGGTTGTGCTGCATCGCCGCGGTGAAGATCGAGCCGAGCGCGGCGATCCCGGTCGCGATGCCGATCTGGCGGAACGTCGCGCTGACTCCCGAGGCCATGCCGGCCTGGTGCGGCGGGACGACGCCGATCGCCGTCGAGGCCAGCGGCGGATTGACCAGACCGCTGCCGAGTCCGGCGACGATGAAGCCGGGGATCAGGTGCGTCCAGGAGCTGGCACTGGACAGGCCGCCCATGATGACCAGCCCGATGCCGACGAGCAGTAGTCCCGGGCCGATGAGCCAGCGGGCAGGTACCCGCTCGCTGGCTCGCCCGGCCGCCGTCGCGGTGACGAACTGGGCGCCGCTGATAATGGCGATCCGCAGGCCCGCGTCCTGGGCCGAGTACCCGAGGATGTCCTGCAGATAGATGACCAGGTAGAGCAGCACGGCGTAGAGCGAGCCGTTCATCGCGAAGGCGGCTATCGAGCCGCCCGCGAAGGTCGGCACCCGCAGCAGCGACAGGTCGAACATCGGATGCGCGACGCGCCGTTCGGCCACGATAAATCCGGACAGGGCTACCAGCGCGATCGCCAGGCAGGCGACGACGCCCGGGTCGGACCAGGTCTGCTCGCTCGCCCGGATCAGCCCGTAGACGCCGCTGACGAGTCCGGTGGTGAGCAGCGCGAAGCCGGCCCAGTCCGGCGTGGTGGGGTGCGGTGACCGTGACTCCTCGACCCGCCACGCGGTTATCGCCACCGCGACGACGCCAATCGGCACGTTGACCAGGAAAATGCCCCGCCAGCTCCAGTCGGTGGTGATCACCCCTCCGAGCACCGGGCCGAGCGCGGTGGACACCCCGGAGATCGCCCCCCATGCGCCGAACGCCACGCCGCGATCCCGGCCGCGGAAACTGTGCCCGAGCAGGGCCAGCGAGGTGGCAAACATGATCGCGCCGCCGATGCCCTGCCCGCTCCTTGACACGATGAGCATCAGCGGGTCCTGGGCCAGGCCGCACAGCAGCGAGCCCAGGGTGAAGACGACCAGCCCGGTCCCGAAGAGCCGCTTGCGGCCGTACCTGTCGGCGAGCACACCAGAGGTCAGCAGGAACGAGGCCAAGGTCAGCGCATAGGCATCGAGCACCCATTGCACGTCAGTGAAGCTCGCGCGCAGGCCGTCCTGGATGCCGGGCTGAGCCACGGTGACGATCGTGACGTCGAGCAGCAGCATGAACGTCCCGGCGCCCACCGCGATCAGGGTCCACCACTTCTTATCCATGACTTTTCCTCCGTGACCAAGCGCCCGGCCGGGCGCTGTCACCATGCTGCGTCAAAGACGACACGGCATCCATGATGGAGGTCGATTGTGCTGGATCTCGACTTTCTGTAGGTTCAAAGTGTGGAAAACATCATCTTGGACGTCATCGACCGGCAGATTGTCCACATCATGACCATCGAGCCGAGAGCGACTTTCCGCACCATCGCCAAGGTGACTCAGATTTCCGACCAGACCGCCGCGCGCCGCTACCATCGGCTCAGCGAGTCGGCCGGGCTGCGGGTCCTCGGCGTGGTGAACGGGCCCCGGGCGGGCTGGGTCGACTGGTTCGTGCGGCTACGGACGACACCGGGTAGCGCGGATGCGATCGGCGAGGCTCTGGCCCGCAGGCCCGATACCAAGTGGGTGAACCTGGCGTCCGGCGGGACGGAGATCATCTGCACGGTCCAGACCAGCACCCCGGAGCAGCACGATGCGCTGTTCCTGCGCGGGCTGCCGGGCAGCCGCCGGGTGGTGCAGATCTCCGCGCATTCGATCCTGCATAACTTCACCCCCTGGGCCTGGCACGGCGTCCGCCAGGCCCTGTCCGCTGAGCAGATCGTCCAGCTGGCTCGGCTGTCCCGGCCGGCGCCGCCGGCCGGCCGCGGACCCGGATCCGACCACGACGAGGCCTGCGAGGCCGGCCCGCAGCCCGAGGACGGCCCGCAGCCCGCGGCCGGCCTGCAGCCCGAGGACGGCCCGCTGCTGGCCGAGCTTGGCCGCGACGGGCGGATCAGCAACGCGGCGCTGGCGGCCACGATCCACTGGCATGAGTCCACGGTGCGCCGCCGGATCGAGGAGCTACGCCGCTGCGGGCTGCTGTTGTTCGAGGTGGACCTGGACAGCCGGCGGCTGGGCGCGAACCTGCACGCCACCTTCTGGCTCACGGTGGAGCCGTCCGGAATCGACGCGGTGGGGCGGGCCTTGGCCGGGCATCCGGAAGTCCCGTTCGCCGCGGCCACCACGGGTTCGACCAACGTGGTCGTGACCGGCGTGTTCCGCGACAGCCAGCACCTGTACGAGTACCTGACCGGTCCGCTGGCCGCACTGCCCGGGGTGCGGTCGGTGGAGACCGCGCCGATCATCCGGACGCTCAAGCGCACCGGATCGGTGGCGTAGCGGCCGGGTCTGAGCCGGAGCCGATCTCAGCCGCCGGTCCTGACGGAACGCCGGGAGCTTCTCCCCCCCTCGACGGCAAGCTCCCGGCGTTCCGGACATACCCCCATTTGTCCCCCCGGTGATATGAGTCGGTCCCCCGGCATCCGCCAACGTTTTTTCCCGGGAAATTTGGTGGTTCAGGACCAGCGGTCGATGTGCTCGATGAGGTCGCCAAGCCGGGTGATAACCGCGTCAGGTGCGGCAGCGTGGTACCTGGGTACGTCCGAGTTGGCGATGAGGACTGCGCGCATGCCCGCGCTTTTAGCCCCGTGAATGTCGTCATACGGCCGGTCGCCGACGAACACGCAGGCCACCGGGTCGGTCTCACCGAGGGCGGCCATGGCGGCCCGGAAGGCCCCGGGATGAGGTTTGACCCATTCGATCTCGCTGCTGTACACGGCGCCGTCGATCAGCTCGAAGACCTCGTCCCGGACGAAGATCTCTTCGTGAGCGCGGCGCGGCCACATCGTGTTGGACAGCACGCCCACCTTGATGCCCCGCCGCCGCAGCTCACGCAGCAGCGCGGGCACATCCGGGTCGGTGAGCGTGTGCGGATCCCAGGCCTGGAAGTAACTGGACAGGAAGTCAGCCGAGGGCGTGACCCCGGCCCGCTCGAAAATGTGGTCAAGCGTCGAGCTCTGCTGCGACTGCTCGCCCAGCTGCCAAAGCTCCACCTCGGCCGCGCGGATCGCGCTGGCCATCTCGGCGGCTTTCTGCGCCGGATAGTGCCGAGCGCATACCGAGAGCCACAGTTCGCCGAGGTCGATGTTGTGCCATGGGGTCAGCGTCCCGCCCCAGTCGAAGATGACCACCCGGACCGTCATGCCCGCATCCTATGAGTTCGGTTCGGCAGCCACCTGGAGACCCTGAGTGCGGGGGAAGGCTGATACTGCTGATAGTTGCGTGACCCACCCGTGCCCGCGAAGAGATACTGAGCGTCGGCGGGTGGAAGGAGCCCAGCGTGACCGCGGATGTAGTCTCGGGCCGTGCGGTGCGGGCCTACGAGCCCGGATGTGACGTGACCTGGGACGACCTCGTCTTCAGATCGTGTAACGGGACGTTCTTGCATTCCCGGCGGTTCCTGTCGCATCACGCTGATCGTTTCCGTGACCTCTCGCTGGTGATCGAGGACCGCCGCGCCCGGGTCGTGGGCGTCTTCGCGGCCGCAGAAGATCCCGCTGATCCGGGGGTGGTGGTCAGCCATCCCGGCCTGACCTACGGCGGGGTGGTGCATGACGGCTCGGTCCGCGGAGCGTCGATGATCGGCGTTCTGGAGGGAGTCGCCGCCCACTACCGCGCCCTCGGTTACCGCAGGCTGCGCTACAAGGCGGTCCCGGCCATCTACCATTCGGCGCCTGCCCAAGATGACCTCTATGTGCTTTTCCGGCTCGGCGCCCGCCGTTACCGATCCGACCTGGCCGCGGCCATCGACCTGGCCAACCGCGGGCCGGTTCAGCAGCGGCGCGCCCGCTCGCGACGGCGGGCCGAAGCGGTCGGCGTACGCACGGAGCAGGACTGGAATCAGATCGCGGCCTTCTGGCGCATCCTCGAGCTGAACCTGAACCGTCGGCACGGTGCGGCTCCGGTGCATTCGCTCGCCGAGATCCGGCTGCTTCATGACCGCTTCCCGGAGGAGATCCTGCTGATCGCCGCGAAGGTCGGAGAGGAGCCGGTCGGCGGGGTCGTGCTGTTCGCGGCCGGTCCTGTCCTGCACATGCAGTACACCGCGACGACAGACGATGGCCGGGCCGCCTGCGCCACCGACCTGACCATGGAGCATGCCATCGCGCTCGGCAGGCAACGCGGCAGCCGGTACTTCGACTTCGGGACCTGCACGCTGGACCAGGGGCAGACCCTGGACGAGGACCTTTACGACTTCAAGGCATCCTTCGGGGCGGCCGGCGTCGTCTACGACCACTACGAGCTGGACCTCTAGCCGCAGCCGCCCCGCACACCGCCCGACACCGCCCCCACCGCCCGCCGCACCTACGTGGCGCCGTGGTCCAGGCCGCAAGCGCGGTAGAAGTTCCTTTAGCCGCTCCGCCTATTGGACCCCGGGTATTCGCTAATTAGGCTTCGGTACGGCGCATAGACATCCCGGTGATCGAGCTGCAGCCGTTAGGAAGTCATGGCTGCGTTATGGAACGACATTGCTGAGCAGAGGGCAGGATTAGGCCTTGAGATTCCAGCACCTGGCTGATATGCCGACCCCCCTAAAGCCGTTCCGGCGGCTGTACGCAGAGACGACTTGCATTGCGCACTGAATCGGCCGCGACCGCGTGGGTCTTTCCCGGCCAGGGTGCCCAGCGCACGGGCATGGGGGAGGAGCTTTTCTGCGCCTACCCAGATCTGGTCGCAGCGGCGGATGAGGTGCTCGGCTGGTCGGTCGCTGACGTGTGCCGGTCCGGCGATGGCAGGCTCGATCAGACACGGTTCACTCAACCCGCGCTTTTCGTCGTCAATGCCCTGAGCTACCTGCACAAACTCGCCACGGCACCGGCGCGCCCCGATTATCTGGCCGGGCACAGCCTGGGCGAGTTCAATGCCCTGTACGCCGCGGGCGTCTTCGATTTCCGCACCGGGCTCCGGTTGGTCGCCCACCGGGGGCAGGCCATGGCACGCTGCGGCGGTGGCGCCATGGCCGCCGTCCTCGGCCTCGGCGCCAGCGAGGTCCGCGCCGTGCTCGCCGAGAGCGCCCCAGAAGTTGAGCTGGCCAACGTCAATTCGCTCACCCAGATCGTGGTGTCCGGGCCGCGTGGACAAGTCGAGGGCAGCCGCGAGCCCTTCCTCCGCGCCGGGGCCGGCGACTTCGTCCTGCTGCCGGTCAGCGGCGCCTTCCATTCCCGCTACATGGCGCCGGCCGCCGAGGACCTCGCGGAGTTCCTGGGCCGCCTCCGGCTGTGCCCGCCCGGGATCCCGGTGATTTCCAACGTCACCGCCGAACCCTATGACCACACGGTACAAGCCCTCCTGGTGGCCCAGCTGACCGGCTGCGTCCGCTGGTACGAGGGCATCGGATATCTCATGGACTCCGGCGTCGACCACATCGAGCAGGTCGGGCCGGGCCGGTCGCTCACCCGGCTGACGGCTGCCATCCGCCGTCAGCGCCTCGCGGGATCCCCGGTAAGCCCCCCGGGGGCCGCCGGGATGCCGGCCGTACAGGACAGGCTGCCCGTTCCGGAACGGAGGGCCGTTTCATGAACCGTGTCATGATAACGGGAATTGGCATCATTGCGCCTAGCGGAGTAGGAAAGGAAGAATTCTGGCGTAACAATACGGCCGGGACCGGGTTCCTATCCTATGAGCCGGAGATGGAGGCGATCGGTGTCCGCAGCCGAGTCGTTTCCAGGGTCGGCCGCTGGGACGTAGGGGATCATCACGATCCGGCCGAGGCGGCCTCGCTTTCCCGGCTCAGCAGGTTCGCGCAATTCGGTGTCACCGTGGGCGGGATGGCGGCCCGTGACTCCGGCCTTCAGCCGGTAAACCTTCATCCGGTAAACCTTCAGGCGGTAAGCGAGAACGGGCACCGATCTGGTGACGTCGATTACGAACGGGCTGGCGTCGTCTTCTCCTCCGCCATCGGCGGCACCCCCGAGTTTCAGGACGCGTACGAGAAACTGAGTGACCGGGGTGCCCACCCGGTTGACCCGTTCCCGGAAGATTCCTGCTTCTATGATTCAGTTTTCCTCAATTACGCGCCGCCTGGACCGCGAAGACCTTCGGCCTGCGGGGTCCGTGCACGTCGTTGACGACGGGCTGTACCGCGGGTATCGACGCCCTGGGACTCGGGTTCGACCTGGTCCGGCACGGTGACCTCAGCCTGGTGATCTCGGCCGCGGCCGAGGCGCCGCTCTCTGGCATTTCCTACGCCACCTTGGACGTCATCGGCTCCCTGGCGGTGGGGGACTGGCCTGCGGAGCGGGCGTCACGGCCGTTTGACGCACGCCGGGGCGGGTTTGTCCTCGGCGAGGGCGCAGCCGCGGTGGTGCTCGAAGATCTCGACCATGCCCTCGCCCGGGGAGCCCGTATCTACGGCGAGGTCCTGGGCTACGCGAGCCTTAACAACGCGCAGCACATGACCGACCTGGCGCCGGACGGGGCGGCGATGGCCGCCGTGCTGCGCCGTCTCATCGACGACGCGGGCGTGCCGGCCGAGACGGTGGACTACGTCAACGCGCACGGCAGTTCCACGAGCCAGAACGACCTGTTTGAGACGCAGGCGCTGAAGACCGTCCTGGGCGGTCACGCCTACCGCATCCCGGTCAGCTCGACCAAGTCGATGATCGGGCACTCGCTGTCCGCGGCCAGCCTCACCGGCGTGATCGCGACCATCGGCGCAATCCAGTCCGGAATGGTTCCGCCCACGGCCAACTATGAGTTCCCTGACCCGGACTGCGATCTGGACTACGTACCCAACGTGCCGCGCGAGCACCATGTCGGCGGGGCCCTCGTGATGGCCAGCGGGTTCGGCGGGATTCACTCCGCCGCCCTGCTGCGGCGGCCGGCCGCGAGCGACGTGGGCCACGCGGAGCTGGCGTCATACCGGCTGGGCGAGGCGGGCGTGATGACGCGAGTCAGCGTGCGCGACGACCTGACGGCGGGGCCGCCCGGAACCAAGCCCGCCTTGTTCTTGCACGGATTCGGCGGCGCGGCGCAGCACTGGGAGGCCCTGTGCCGCGAGCTGAGCGACGACATCGACTGCTTTGCCGTGGACCTGCCCGGCCATGGCCAGAGTGCGGATATCCGGCTCGACTGGCCGGGGCGAGAGCTGACCGGCGCGCTCGCGCAGCTGGCGGCCGGCCTTCCCGGTCAGCCGCCCGATGGTGGCGTCGGCGTGATCGGGCATTCGTTCGGCGCGCTCGTCGCGCTCCGGCTGGCCATCATGGCGCCGCACCGGGTGGCGTGGCTGGCCTTGCTCGCCACCGGGCGGCCGGCCCGGCTGAACCAGGATCTGGCCGATCGGCTGCGCTCCGGGCACGTCGATCCGGCTTTCCTGGCCGAAAGCCTGACGCCGCCGCCCGATCTGGATGTACTCGGCCTGATCGCCGAGGGCTTCCGCGGTGTCCGGCTGCCGGCGGACACGGCGGAACTGTGGGGTGTGCGGCTGGGCCAGTCCGACCTGGGGGACCTTCGCCGGGTCCGGGTCCCGACGCTCGTGGTGCTGGCGGAACGAGACAACGTCACCTCCCCGAGAAAGGGCCGCGCCCTGGCCGCGGACCTAGGCGGCCCGGGTGACGGCCCGGTCGAGGTCGTGACCGTGCCGCAAGCGGGCCACTACCTGCATATGGAGCAGTCTGCCGTGGTGGCCCGGCTGGTCAGGAATCATGCTGCGCGGGCCGCACTGGCGGGCCGGCCGGGTTTGCCCGCGGAGGTGCGGTCGTGACGTTGCATCCGGGACCCGCCCGGGTCCTGCAGGCCGGCCAGGAACAGTTCACCGGCGGCAGGTACTGTCCGGCTCACCGTGCCCTCGACGAGGTCAGCACCAGGGAGCGCTGGTATCGCGACTCCGGCTGGTGGACGGACGAGCTGCTGCACGATTTCGTCCTGCGTCATGTGGCCAAGGACCCGGCCGCCGAGGCCCTGTCGGTAGCGGGCCTCCGGCTGACCCGGGCCGGGCTGGCCGCGCAGGTGCTGAGCGTCAGCGAGGCGTTCCGCTCGCTCGGAGCCGGACCCGGCGCACGGGTCGTCGTGCAGCTGCCGAACGAACCCGAGGTGCTTGCCGTCATTCTGGCCTTGGCCCGCATCGGGGCGGCGGCCGTCCTCGCCCCGCCTGGCCTGCGGATACGCGAACTCCGTCATATTACCCAGACCTCCGGTGCGCAGATCATCGTGGTCAACGCGCGTGCCCAGCATGGTGCCAACCTGGCCGCCGGGCGGGAACTTGCTGCCTCCTGCCCCAGCGTGCGCGCCCTGGTCATGACCGGGACGCCAGCCGGCGGCCCGCCCTCCGGGCCGGCCGAATACCTGCTGAGCAGCCTGAGCGAGCAGGCCGCCGGGACCGGGCCGACCGCACCCGCACCGTCTCCCGGACCGGGCGATGTAGCTCTGTACCTGCTCTCCGGCGGGACGACCGGGCTGCCCAAGCTGATTCCGCGGACTCACCGGGACTATGTCTGCAACCTGAAGGCCAGCGCGGAGATCGCGGGCCTGGACTCCAGCAGCGTCTACCTCGGGGCGCTTCCTGTCTGTCATAACTTTGCCCTGGGCTGTCCGGGTGTCCTCGGCACGCTCGCCTTTGGCGGCCGGGTCGTCCTGTCGCAGGCCCGGACCGCTGACGGCGCACTCGCCGTGATGGCGGCCGAGGGCGTCACCATCTCGGCGGCCGTTCCGAGCCTGGCGGTCAGGTGGGCGGCCAGCGCGCGGGCCCGGCCGGACGTGGCCGCGGGGCTGAAACTGGCCGTCCTGCAGGCGGGCGCCGCGCGGATAAGCGCCCCCCAGGTGACCGAGGTCACAGCGGCTCTCGGGTGCACCGTCCAGCAGGTCTACGGCATGTCAGAGGGCCTGCTGGCCTTTAGCCGCCTTGATGATGCCACCGAAATCGTCACCGAGACGCAAGGCCGGCCGGCCTCGGCCGGTGATGAATGGCGACTGGTGGACTCCGGCGGTCGCGATATCCCGGACGGCGACCCAGGCGAGGGAGAGCTGTGGGTCCGCGGTCCGTACACCGTGCCGGGCTACCTGGCCCCCGCAGAGGTCAATGCCGCCGCCTTCGAGCCAGGGGGCTGGTACCGGACGGGCGACATCGTCCGCGTGCACCCGTCGGGGAACTTCGTCGTGGCGGGCAGGCGCAGGGATTTCATCAACAAGGGTGGTGAGAAGGTCTCCGCCACCGAGGTCGAGGAGCTCGTCTCGGCGCACCCGTCGGTCCTGACCGCGGCCGCTGTCTCCGTCCCCAGCGAAGCCTTCGGCGAGGCTATCTGCGTCTTCGTCACCGTGCCCGGCGGCGGCGGCCTGGAGCTTGTCGATCTGCGCCGCTTCCTGTCCGGCTGCGGGGTGGCCGCGTACAAGCTCCCCGATCGTCTCAAGGTCGTCGCCGAGCTTCCGGTCACCGCGGTCGGGAAAGTTGACAAAACGGCGCTGCGCGCAGCCGCCGGGGAGGAGTGAGGTATGTCCGCGCACACGGATAATTCGATCATCATCGATGCGCCGGTCGACGTGGTCTGGGAAGAGGCGAACCGACTCGAGCAGTGGCCCGTGCTTTTCGCTGAGGAGTACGAGCGGGTGGATGTCCTGGAGAGGAATTCCGATCGGGTCACCTTCCGGATCACGACCAAGCCGCGGGAAGACGGCCGGAGCTACAGCTGGGTCTCCGAACGAGTCCTCGACCCGCAGCGTCACCGCGCGGTGGCCCGGCGGGTGGAAACCGGGCCGTTCCTTTACATGCACATCTTCCATTCATTCGAGGAGTGCCAGGAAGGGACCAGGGTGCGCTGGGTGCAGGATTTTGAAATGCGCCCGCAGGCCCCCTTCACGGACGAGCAGATGGCCAGCCGGATCAACGCCGGATCGGAAGGCAACCTGCAGCGCCACAAGCAGGTAATCGAACAGCGCTGGAAGGGGAGAGTGAATGGCTGAAATCAAGCCGGGTAATCAGCTGACGACATTCATCAACATCTTTACCTGCGAGCCCGGCGATCAGCGCGGACTGCTGGACACGCTTAGGGCGGAGACGGCGGAGCTGGTGAGCAAGCTCGACGGCTTCGTGTCGGCCACCCTGCATGCCAGCACTGACGGCCGCCGCGTCATCAACTACGCGCAGTGGACCGACCTGACCGCGTTCAACAAGATGATGGCAGGCCAGCAGGGCAGAGAGCTCATCCAGGCAGTCCATCGCTATGCGAAGGCTGTCGACATCCATCTGTACGAAATTGACTGGGCGCAAGAGGCGACGACGGAGGTGGCGACGATATGAATCCGGCGGCTAAGGCAGACGGAATCGCTCATTCACTGGCCGAGCGGGCGTGGAAATTCATTCGCGCCGACCAGATCAGCGAGCTAGCCGAGATATTCGCGGCCGACGCGGAGATGAGGATCGCCGCCATGACGGGTCAGGGAATCGACTACATCATGGGCGTGATGGGCAGGCATCATCAGTCCTACCCTGACATGACCCATGAGCTCCTGTCGGTGGTCGAGAACGCGGACGGCACTTCGGCCTGCCGTGAACTGAAGTTCAGCGGCACGCAGTCCGGTCAGCTGAGGAATCCGCAGACCGGCGAGATTATTCCCCCGACGGGCAGGCCGGTGCACTGGCACGCCGCGGAGGTGGTGCAGGTGACCGACGGGAAGATAACGGCCTGGCACGCTTATTTCGACCGGATGGAGATCGCTCAGCAAATCCGGGGCGTAACACGGTGAGCATTACCCCGCCCGTGTGCGAGGAGGTCGCGGACGGCGTCGTCGCGCTCGTGCAGCTGCCTGGCACCCTCGGCCTCTCCAATTCCGTCATCATGACCGACGGTGGCCGGGGACTTGTCCTCGACACGATGCTGCTTCCCGAGATGTCACGCTCCATCGTTGATACCGCGGCCCGGATGGGAGCGCGGATCGACACGGTGCTGCACAGTCACCATCACGTCGACCATTGCGGGGGCAACTCGGTATTCGGTGCTGCCCGGGTGGTTGCTCATCAGCAGACTGTCGCCGACATCAAGCAGATGCTCGACAACATCACCGTCTTCGACTGGATCATGCCCCAGTTCGCGGGCCGTTTCGCCGACCTGGATGTGCGGATTCCCGAACCAGTGGACCTGGAGACCCTGGACGTACCGGGCAACGGGCAGGTGCTGGTTTTCGGTCCCAGCCATTCGTTCCTTGACGCCGCAATCTGGTTTCCCGGGCCGCGGGTGCTGCTCACCGCCGATCTGTGCCTGAACGGCGTGACCCCGCTGGCCATCCACGGGTCGCAGATCGGCTGGGCCGAGACCCTCGTGCACCTGAGCGGGCTTGAACCGGACATCGTCGTGCCGGGCCACGGCCCGGTCACCACCGCCCGGACTCTCGACGAACTGCGTGACTACCTGCTTCGGCTCACGGCCGCGGGAGAGGCGGCGGTGCGGGCCGGGGTGGCCGTCGACGATGTCATGGCCGAGTTCGACGCCGGGCCGGTGGCCGGCTGGCTGGATGGCGAACGAACCAAGCAGAACCTGGTCAAGGCCATCGATGAGGCGCGAGACCGGGCCGGCTATCTCCCGGGGGTCGGCCCCGTAGGACAGAACAACAGAGTCAAGTAGTTCACAACCTTGGAGGAACAGTGACCGAGTCAGCCGTGGTGCCCCAGGCCAAGACGCAGTTGCGCCGGATCGTCATGGAGGCGTTCAGCGAAGGCCGGATCGAGGTCCTTGATGAAGTGATGGCCCCTGACTTCGTTAACCACGCCGGACCGCCTGGGCTTGACCGTGGCATCGAAGGAGTCAGGCAGGTCATAAGGAACGAGCGGCGCGGCTTTCCCGACATGCAGTACGAGATCATCAGGGAAATCGAGGAGGGTGACTTCGTCACCCAGCATTGCCGGGTCAGCGGTACCCATCTCGGGCCTATCTTCGGGGTCGAGCCCACCGGGCGCCGTGTCGTCTGGCACGAAATGCATATCGGCCGGATGGTCGACGGGCTGGTCGCTGAGCACTGGGCGTGTAACGACATGCATGCTGTGTGGGTGCAGATCGGGCGGGTCGCGCCGCCCGCTGTGCCCACGGCCGCCGCTCACTGAGGACACCACCGGGCCTGGATTCGGCCCGGCCCGATTCGCGCCGGCCCGGTTAGCCCGCTTCTGGGCACCGGGCCGGAAGCGTTATCGCCGCCGCCACCAGCTCGCGATCAGCCAGCCAGCGGCCGCGCAGGACGCCCACCGGCGAGCCGGCCACCATGAGGCCGGAGACAAGCAGCCGGACCGTGAACCCGCGGCCCGCGGGGTCGATCTCGACGTCGGCGGCATCGAAGTCGAGCCACCGCCCGGTCAGCGGGAACCAGGTCTTGTACACGGCCTCCTTGACGCAGAACAACAGCCGATCCCAGCAGATGGCCGGGTTGACGGCCGCGAGCCCGCCGATCCGGTCGAGCTCCTCCGGCCGGGCGATCGCGCCGAGCACCCCGCCGGGCAACGGCTCGTTACGCTCGGCGTCAAAGCCCAGCGCGGCGACATCCCGGCTGCGGGCCACACCCGCGGCCCGGTAACCCGCGCAGTGGACCATGCTCCCCACCACTCCGGCCGGCCACCGGGGCGCTCCAGAGGTACCGGGAACGATCGGCACGGCCGGCTCGCCGAGCCGGGTCAGCGCCCGGTGGGCGCAGGCTCGTACCGTGGCGAACTCCCGTTGCCTGCGCCGGGCGGCCCGGGCGATGGCCGCGTGCTCCTCGGGAAACAGCACGGCGTCGGGGTCGTCGCCGAACGCCTCAACCACCACGACGTGAGCGGGCAGTATCTGCTCCAGCACCGCGGGAACCCCCGGTACCTTCAGCCGCTCGCGTTCTGGCTGCCGCCGTGAGCGGCGCCGGCCTGCCGCTCGTGCAGCTCGTGCGCGAAACGGAGCCACATCGTGGCGTACTGACGTGCCAGCTGGGCCACCGTAGGCGCGCAGTGCGACGGGACCGTGCTCATCACGCTCGTCCATTCCTCGGCCATGACCGTGTTGAGCTGCAGAACCCCGAGCAGCCGCCGTCCCTGCTGGTTGTAGCGCAGCGAAGGATCCCGGAGCAGCCTTTCCAGCAGGGCCGCCGGGGCCGGCCCGGGGGCCGCGGGCACCTGGGCCGGCGCCTGCGGCCGCCGCGCCGGGGCCGGATCCTCGCCACCTTGCAGCCGTCGCCTGATATCACGCACGGTTCCGGGGGACACCCCGGCACCGCGGGCGACATCACGCAGCGAGGCATCCGGATACCTGGCCATCAAGGCGGCGGCGCGCTCGCGGCCCCGCGCGCTGTTCAGCGGCCGCACCCTGCCGTCCCGGCCCACCCTCGCGTGCAACTGCGGCCCGGGATCGGCGGCGCGCCGGATAGCCGCGACTGTCTTGTTCGACAGGCCGACCAGCCTGCTGATGGACCGATCCGACATGTGCGGATGCGAACGGACGATCTTCGCCGCGGCGGCCCGGCGATCGGCCAGGGACAAGGGCAAGCCATGGGTGACATTCGCCTCGACGGCGCGCAGGAAGACATCGGACTCGCTGCCGTCGTAATACTCAACGTTGATCGTCTCCTGCCCGTTGAGCGCGGCCGCCATCAGGCGGTGCATCCCGTCGATGACCCGCATGCTGCGCCAGTCGACCAGGATCGGCGGCAGCGGCCCGTCAATCTCGGCCAGCCGCGCTACGTGCGCCTTGTCCTCGCCTTGCAGCCGAGGTGAGTCACCGGGGCGCAGCGACGTCACCGGGACGGCCACGACCTGCCGCGGGGGACCGGCCGCAGCGGCCCCCGGGTACCCCGCCGCGTCGTCCTCCCGCAGGTCACTCGCTCGCTGCGCCACGGCCGCCAGATTCCATCAAGGCTGGGGCTTGGTGTCCGGCGGCGAAGGTCACGGCCCCAGCCTCGTGGGCCACGACGCGGCTGGGCCCGGCCGCGGTCCGCTGCGCCTGCCCGGCCGCCACGATGAACGGCGCGATACTCGCCAGCTTCTCCCTGGTCTCCAGGAACTCTCGCTCGGGTCGTGAGTCCCTGACGATTCCGGCGCCGGCCTGCAGCCAGGCCTGACCGTCGACCTGGAACACAGAACGCAGCACCAGCGCGGCGTCAAGCCGGCCGCCCGAGTCCAGGCTCATCACCGCGCCCCCGTAGATGCCGCGCGGCTGTGGTTCCAGCCGGGCAATACAGGCGCAGGCCTGCGCCCGGGGGATTCCCGAGGCGGTCACGGCCGGAAACACCGCGCCGAGTGCGTCCAGCGCGCTCTGGCCGTGGGCGAGCTGACCTGAGACGACGGAACCTATGTGCTGGACGGCGCCGCAGTGGCGGATCCGCATCGGCTCGTCGACCCGGACCGAACCGGGTTCGCACACCGCGCTCAGCTCCGACCAGCTCGATCGCATCGAGATGGCGTGCTCGTAGATTTCCTTCGGGTCGGTAAGCAGCTCCTCTTCCAGGAGTTTCTCCTCGTGGGAGTTGCGGCCCCTGGACCGGGTGCCGGCCAGCGGCTGCGTGCTGACTCGTCCGCCCGGATCCACTTCGACGATGATTTCCGGGCTAAAACCGGCTGCGCTGATCCCACCGAGGGAGAGCAGGAAGGACCGCGCCGGGCTGTTCGTGCGCCGCCCTAGATGATATGTCTGGGCCAGGTCCACCGGGTGGCCGATCGGTATGCGCCGGGACAGGACAACCTTCTCGAACAGGCCTTGCCTGATCTCGCTGACGGCTGTCTCCACGGCGGCGCAGTATTCGTTCCTGCCTACGTCCGTGGCGACTCCGGCCGGCTCGGCCGGATCCCGCGGCCCCGCTGTCTCGAGCAGGTCAAGCACATCAAGGGCGTCTTGCCTGCTGGCCGACCGGACCACCGTCGAGTCGGCGCTGATGATCGCCAGCGTGTGCGGTATCACCAGGTGCATGATCGGCCAGTCCGCGGCGTGCGAGGAGTTCCAGCCGTCCGGCGGATACATGGCGTGCGCTAGCTCAAATGAGGTCCAGCCGAAGGCTTGCCAGTCTTCTACCGGAGCCGCGGCGAGCATGTCCGTGAGTACCGAGAACGGGCGGCCTTCCCAGGCTTTCACGCTCACCGAGTCTGGCCATTCGGCACGCACTTCGCGCGCGCTCACCGTGATCCGGCCAAGTGAACCGCCCGCGTAAATCCACGTGCTGTCTTTCTCATAGAGCATAAACTCAGGGAATGGCGAGCGACTGGCTAGCCCGACAGCTGCATCCAGGGCAGCCACATTCCTATGCTCGGGTACCCTAATCTCATGGTATCGCATGTCCGCCCTCATCTGGCCGCCAAGCTACCGTGTCGCCATCCTTAATAGCAAGCACGGTGCATTGGTATCACGCCATGTCCGCAGCGCATGATGATTCTTTACTCACTGTGCTCTACGGCTGACCCTGTTGAGTAGGGATTTCGCGGGCTTTGAATCAACTACCGCACTTTGGATGCCCCGATGGGGCTGCGTGCTAACCGTCACGGTCAGAGCCTGGCAATGCCGCCGTAGGCCCAAACTCGGTCTGCGTTTGGTTCCGGTACGCCGTCAGGTCGCCAGTAGGAGACTTGAACCAGCCCAGGCTCGATGAGGTCGTGCCCGTTGAACATCTTCAGAATCCGTCGCCTGTGGCGCGGTACGAAGGTAAGGCCTGCCATGCGCCGGGCCAGTTCTGAGCCCAGTCGCATGCGCGCGGGCGCCATGTCGTGCGTGCTATGCGACATGGCGAGGTAACTGCCAGGTACCACTGCTTCCACATACCGCTTTACCACACCGGCTGGATCATCAGCATCCAGCATGTTGTGCAGGCAGGACATGAACATGATCGCCATCGGCTGATCGAAGTCCAAGAGCAAGGCCGCGCTTTCCAGGACCGACATAACGTCACGTGGATCGGCCTTAACGGCCATGGCCGCGGCGTTCGGGCTCAGGACTTCATTGGCCTGCTTAAATGCCAGCTCGTCGTCGCAGGCATACACGACCAGCGAGTCCGGATCCACGGCCTGGGCGACTTCGTGTACGCTCGGGCTGGCCAGGAAGCCAGCACCAATATCCAGGAACTGCCGAATTCCTGCGTCGGCAAGGAAACGCACCGACCTGGCGATGAACTGCTGATTCCCTATCGCGTAATCCCGCAATTCAGGTACGATACGGAGAGCCCATTTCGCGCTCTCTTTATCGATCGGGGTAATTTCAGTACCGGTTAGCCAATAGTCGTGCACGCGGGCCGGGTGCACAGTGGTTTCCGCCGGTCTGACGTCGGGCCTGGTACCGCTGGGCGGGTTCTCATGTTCGTTCATGTAGTACTCACTCGCGGAGGCGTTTTCTCATCGTTGAAAGGCTAAGTCCCGCTGTAGCCCCAGCCATCGTCATGGCTGCGGAATGATCGGACTTCCGCAGTTAGCCTGGGTATTCCTGCGAGCGCTGAGCGCCTTTCTGGCGTGGCCGTCATGGCCGCCGGCCATGTGCCGCCTGGCGATGCCCGGGCCAGAACAAAGGCTCATATAGCCCTGGGCAGGCCCGCGCTCGCCGAGCCAGGCCGGCCCGGGCTCGGCGCACCGCTGGGCTCGCCAGGGTCTAGCCGTTCCCGTCAGCAACGAGAGCGAGTAGCTGTCGCTTCAGACACGGCAGTGAGCCTGGAGCGGTCGGCTTCGCCGAAAATCTTGCGGTGCACGGCCCGCCACACACAACATGCAACCCGGCGACTACGCCCCGGGGCGGGTCGCCACGGCGTTTCCGTGCGTCTCGTCACGGCGCTCATGCGCCTCTGGCGTCGCATCCGCCTCACTCGAGCGCCGTTGGTCCGTGCCCTACCTGGCCGTCCTCGATCATCGGTCAAGTGTTCGTTTCCTACCAATGAACAGCAAGGGATGAACGGTTATAGTCACTCGCGCCAGGGCCGGCGGCCCGCCCTGAGGGCGGCGGAGAGAACACGCTGAGCGGCAGGTTAGCCACTCTTTGTCAGTTTCAACGCCGGAATGAAGCCGGCGGCCTGCGGGCATTTGCGGCGTGCCGGGGCTTAGTAACTGCGGATAAGGGCTGATACTCAACAGTAGCGTCTCGACGTACTGGTGCATATCTGCGCATAGTGTACACGCGTGACTGTAGGTAGAGGCCTCGACAGGTTTCGTCGAATAGTGCCTTTACACAACGATTGCGGCACAAGCGGAAAAGATGGGATCCTCCGTGGCGATGTGTACGATAGGGTCGCGTATGCGAAAATCCGGTGATCCGGGCTCATGACGGGTCAGCGGCCAGGATGAAGGGCGGCGGGGGAACCCGAGGGGCGCCTTAGCCAGAGCGGTATCGGGGGCCATGATGCCGAGGTATGCATGCTGATGAAGACACACGTACGGGCGGAAGTAAGCACTGAGCGCTGCTTTCTAGCGCGCCGGGCTAGGTGCTGGATTTTTCCCGCGCCAATTATTACCCACAGATTCCATAATTAAGGGACCGAATCTTAACGCACAGAAAGGGCGAGACGGTGATGATTTCGCCGTCATGCAGCCCTGAGCGATGTGCTGTACAAGGGTATTTACGGTTTTTTAATATTACTTAGCAGCCGATATGACAACGGGGCATATCGGCCAGACTCTACCCAAGCCCGGATACCGGCGACGACTAGTTTCAGTCTAGGAAAAGTCAATTTCGGGTCACGTTGGCACGCATGGGAGCTGGAGAGCCCTGGCATGTACGAAAACGTTCAAATGGGGGAATCGCAAGACATCAGGCTGCTGGCACCACGGTCCAGCGAATACTATCCACCGGACATACCGGCCGACCTTCCTGAAGTAATCCGCCGCCTCGGTAAGCACTTTAGCCGGGCCGAACCCCGGCACCGGGCAATCGCTTATCTGATGGGGCTGCTTTCCAACGTTCCGCGTAAGAACGGTTGCAACCTTGCCGCTTACGCGCGCGAATCAGTGCCTGATGGAATGCATCGCCTGCTGACCACGGCTAAATGGGATGTCGATGGTGTGCGCGATGAGCTCCGAAATTATGTGATCGATCGCCTGGGGTGCGATACCGCCGTCCTTGCCGTGGGGCAGACGAGCTTTCCTAAAAAGGGAGATCACTCGGCCGGCGTACAGCGTCAGTACAGCGAGACCTCACGACGGATCGAGAACTGTCAAATCGGTCTCTTCCTCGCTTACATCAGCCCGGCAGGCACTGCGTTTATTGACCGCGAGCTTTTCCTGCCTGAAGAGTGGTGGAACGACGGCAAACGTTGCCTCGATGCCGGGATAAAGCGAGAGAATTTTTCTAGCCGCGGCGAGCTCGCGTTTAAAATGGTGCGGCGCGCGTTCGAGAATGCAGTGCCGAATTCGTGGGTAGTAACCTCGGCATTTGACGATTCTCCGGATGCTATCAGCGAATGGCTGGAGAGCAAGTCGGTCTCGCATGTCGTCAAAATACGCCCGTCTGTGCGCCTGAACATCCAGGTCGGGGCCCGGATCACCGAGATGCGGGCTGAGGATATCCTGCGGCAGGCCTCTATCCGGCGACTCAGGGGCTTCCAGGTGGGCGAGGCTCAATGGTTGCGGCTCCCGCTCGTACTTAACGCCCGGACCGATACGGTGCGCTGGCTCATTATCCGCCGCAGCTTGAGCGGCAAGCGGCTCACGTACTATCTGGCCTTCGGGAAGACCGGGACGTCTTTGCTTGAGATCGCTCAGGTGGCGCCGGCCTGCAGCGCCGCCAATTATGAGCTTAACCTGGCCAAGACCGAAGTGGGTCTGGCCGCGTACGAGGCGCGCCGGTACGAAGCCTGGTACCGGCACGTCACCCTCGCCCTGTTCGCGCACGCGCTGCTGGGCAGGAAAGTCTGACCCAAACCCGGCTGGGGCACACGCGCCCGTGTCGCCGCGTGTGCCCCAGCCGCGTGCCCCAGCCCGGCTGGTTGCGCGGGCCGCCCGTTAGCGGTGTGCCGCTGTACTGTCTGGCGCGACCTGCGGGTAAGCCAGGCTCTGCCGGCCGTCTCGGTAGATGCCGAGTATGTAGCTGGTGAGGCCGAGCCCGAACAAGCCCGCCATGATCAGTGATGAATAGTCCTTGTTAAAGACGAGGAAGCTGGCGCCGTTGAAGGCAGCGCCCATGATGAACGCCGCTCCGGCGATCGAGGCCCATAGCCAGGTGGCGTTTCGGCTGCGGGCAGCGGCGACGATAAATTCGATCGCGCCGATGACGAGTAGCAGCCCAAGCGTGGCATGCATGGCCAGCCATACGGCACCGCCGGAAATCGCCCATCCCACGCTACTGGCCGCGCCGCTGAAATAGTTCTGCGCATTGGCCCCTGGGTGGTGGTCGGGGATGGTGACGTACAGGTTGGTAACCATCCCGAGGAAGAACTGCACGACAAGGAGCAGGCACATGACTATGCCCCGGGTTCGAAGCCGCTGCCGCGCGGCGGTCGGCTGGCGGCCGGTCATGACCGCGTCCGTTCGGCGACGTCATTCACCGGAACCGCGAACAGCATCCTTACGCTGAGCACTTAGGCCTCCATCATCGAATGTGAACCTCGGGATTCCACGAGATAGGAAACTGCGATCGTCCGCCGCCGTCAGGCCTTGATTATCAAGATACCGGCGTCCGGTTGACTGGGGCGAGCCGCCCGCCGAGCGTAACGGGAGACCGGCGGTGACCCGGCATCGTCCGGCCGGCCTGCATCTGGTGTGCAAGTGGGGAATTTCCTCACCCCGGACGAGCAGCAAGGCGTCAGCCAAGGGTACCGAAATTCTGGCCAAGCTGATGGAGTGAGCAGTATTGCGTCGCGAGGCCATCGCGACAGTCCGTGGCCCGAGCGAAGGCGGGGTCTGGTGATGACAGGTCCGTCCCCGCCGATGGGGCTGCAGTCGCATTGCTGGTCGGTGTCGTCGCGCTCGGCGCAGCAGCCCCAGTGGCAGCAGCATCGGGACTACCAGAGATGCTGCGCGCAGCTGGCGTCGGCTGACCCGCTGGTGACCGTGCGGGAGATCAGCGAACTGACGTCCGCGCTGGCCGCCGTCGCGGCAGGCCAGGCCCAGGTGCTGCAGGCCGGGGACTGCGCGGAGAGTTTCCTTGAGATCGCCGCCGAGCACATCGACGCCAAGCTGACCGTGCTGCACCGGCTCGCCGACCAGATGGCCGCGGGTACCGGCCAGGAGGTGGTACGGGTGGGCCGCCTGGGCGGCCAGTTCGCCAAGCCGCGGACCGTCGCGGTAGAGCACGTCGCGGGGATCCCGCTGTCGGTGTTCCGTGGTCACATGGTGAACTCAGCCGATCCGTCGCCTGACGCGCGGGTCCATGATCCGCGCCGGATGATAACCGCCTACGCGGCCAGCGCCGAGGTGCTCCGCCACCTGCGGGCCGACCGGGACGCCCGGGACGGCCGGGACCCCGGCGCGGTGCTCGCGGGCAGCGGCCTGGCCGCCGGACCTTGGTCCAGCCACGATGCTCTGGTGCTCGACTACGAGACCAATCTCGTGCGGTCCGAGCAGGACACGGTCTTCCTCGGTTCCACCCACCTGCCCTGGATCGGGGATCGGACCAGGCAGCCGGACGCCGCCCACGTCCAGCTTCTTTCCGCGGTGGCCAATCCGGTGGCCTGTAAGCTCGGGCCGTCCATCACCCTCGATGATCTGAGGGAGTTGTGCGCGCGACTGGATCCGGACCGGATACCTGGGCGCCTGACCCTCATCGTGCGGCTGGGCCGCAAGCTCGTTGCCGAGCGGCTGCCTGCCATCGTCGCGACGGTGCGATCCGGCGGGCATCCGGTGGTATGGCTCAGTGATCCCATGCACGGCAACACGCTCCGCGGCGGTGACGGCGTGAAGACCAGGCTGCTGACCGACATCATCGACGAGGCGGTCCAGTTCCGGCGGATCCTGCACCGCGGCGGAGCGCACCCCGGCGGCCTGCATCTCGAGGTCGCGGCCGATGAGGTCACCGAATGCCTCGGCGGAATGGTACGGGACGTCGATCAATTGCCGGTGCGCTACACGACGCTGTGCGATCCGCGGCTGAATCCCGGACAGGCGGCGCTGCTTCTGCAGAGTTGCTACCAGGGAACGTGACCGCTGGCGCCCATGTGCCCGCCGCGTCAATGAGAAGATCAGCACAGACCGGAAGGCTCGGAGGTTCGTGATGTTTCGCTACCTACGGCTTGAAATTTCTCGCACGGTGCGCGATTCTCGCTACGTCGTCCTTGCCCTCGGGGCTCCGATCGGCTTCTACCTCCTCTTCGCCGCGCTTTTTTCCGGACCGTCAGTCCAGCCAGGTGAGCTGCCGTCCGCGGTCGAGCTCATGGTGGCGATGGCGACATTCGGAGCGATGTGGGGTGCGCTGTCCGCCACGGCGCCCCGGCTGGCCCGGGACCGCGAGCGAGGCTGGCTGAACGTGCTCCGCGTCACGCCGCTGTCGCCGACCCGTGTCCTGGCCGCCCGGATTTGCGCGGGCCTGCTTGTTTCAGGCCCGGCGGTGGTGGCAGTCGGGATCACCGCCAGGCTCGCCCACGGCGTCCAGCTCAGCGCCGCCCAGTGGGGTTCCGGGCTGGTCGTCTTGTGGATCGGCACCTTGCCCTTCGTGATTCTCGGGATCGCTATCGGCACGCTCACCGATAGTGCCACCGCGTACGGCGTCACCCTGGGCCTGTACATCGCGCTCGCCGCGCTGGGCGGCCTGTGGGTGCCATCCTCGAGCTTCCCTCCGGTCCTCCTGCATGTGGCCCAGGCGCTGCCCTCCTACAACCAGGCCGACCTCGGCTGGCGGATAGCCGCGAAACACGCCCCCACGGTGCCGGGCATTCTCGTCCTCGCCGCCTGGACCCTCGGGCTGGCCGTCATCGCCTATCTAGCCGGTACCGGGATCAGGCTGGCCCCGATCCGGACGGTCCGGGCCAGGAAGACGCAGGCCCGGAAGACGCAGGCCCAGACAGCGCGCCCCGGCGCAGGTTCGCTGACGCAGCCGCGGTCCAGCTCACCGCGATGGCCAAGAGCTTTGGCCCGGTCACCGCGCTTGACCGGCTCGACCTGGACATTCCGCGAGCGAGCACGGTCGCCCTGCTAGGGCCGAACGGCGCGGGCAAGACGACCACGATCAAGATCATGCTGGGGCTCCTCAACCCGGATAACGGCAGCGCGCTGCTCTTCGGGCGCAGGCCCGCTGATGCTGTGGCCAAGGGCATGATCGGGGCCATGCTGCAAGACGCCGAGCTGATGTCCGGGGTCAAGGTCGGTGAGCTGCTGCGCTTTATCCGCAGCCTGTACCCGGATCCGCTGGAGTACGAGGCGACGGTGCAGTCCACCGGTCTGGAACAGATCATCAACCGCAGGACGGACCGGCTGTCCACCGGGCAGGCGCAGCGGGTGAGCTTTGCGGTCGCGCTCATCGGCAACCCCATGCTGATGGTTCTCGACGAGCCCACCGCGGGCCTGGACGTCCAGGCCCAGCAGGTGTTCTGGGACGATATGAGGGTGTACAGGGACAGCGGCCGCACTGTCTTGTTCTCCACGCATTACCTTGAGGAAGCCGACGAGAACGCGGACCGCATCGTGGTCATCCAAGCCGGCCATACGGTCGCCGACGGCACTCCGCAGCAGGTCAGGGAAGTCGGCGGCGCGCGGATGGTGGTCCGCTTCCGATGGGCCGGACAGCCGCACGACGGCCTGGACCGGCTGCCGGGAGTCACCGCCGTTGAGCAGGACGGGCTCGACGTGGCGCTGTTTACCACGGACTCGGACGCCACCGTCTGGAGCCTTTACGATTTCCGGCACGACATCGCTCATCTGGAAATCACGGGCGGCGGCTTGCGAGAGGCTTTCCTCTCACTGACCGGCGCGGCCCAGATTTTATAAAGCACTGGGTGCGCTTATAAGCGGGCCGGGTCAGGCGATCGCCTTGCGGACGATCCGGGTGGCCCAGGTGACCACGAGCACGCAGAGCGGGACAAGCACCGCGAACGCCTGCCACACCGCGGATCCGCTGAGCGTGCCGCTGGCCAGCACGCGGGAGGCCTGCACCGCGTAGTACAGCGGGTTGAAGTGCGCCATGACGCGCACCCATGACGGCGCCAGCGATATCGGCAGCAGGACGCCCGCGAGCAGGAGCAAGGGCAGGTTCAGAGCATTGATGATGGCCGCGAAGCCGCTGATCTCCTTGGTCAGGAGGGCGACCGCGATCGAGAAGCCGGCCATGATCGCCATCAGCAGCGCGAGCAGCAGCACCAGGACGCCCAGCCCCACCCAGTGGATGCTAAAGCCGAACAGGAGGCTGACCGTCACCACGAAAGCGTCGAACACGAACATCAGCATCATGCTGGACAAAATCGGCCCGGCCAGGATGGCCAGCCGGCTGGCGGGCGTCACCCTGAGCCGTTCGATGACGCCATCTTTCAACTCGAACAGGGTGCCGTAACCGGACCCCATGCCGCTGGCGAAGGCCAGCAGGGCGAGAATTCCCGGCAGGAAAAGGTTGAGCACGTTTCCCTTGAGATGCAGACCGGGGATGCCGCTCAGATGCTGGAGCAGCGGCATGAAAAGCGCCAGGTACAAGATCGGAGTCGAAAAGCCCACCACCAGCCAGACCGGGTTACGCCTCAGCTGGGTCAGGTTCCGCTGGAACAGCAGGCCCACATCCCTGGCGGTCTTCATCCGGCCACCTTCCCCTGGGTCGGGCTAGCGTCGTCCGTGCTGCCGGGGTCGCCGAGCGAGCGGCCAGTCTTCCGCAGGAAGACGTCGTCCAGGCTCGGCTCGGCCAGCGTGATGGACCGGACGCCGATATCGGCCTTGTCGAGTAGCCGGATGAGCTGCGGCAGGACCATGTCGGCGTCGTCGACGTACAGCCGGACCTTGCTGTGGTCGGTCGCGAGCTCTCGCACGTACGCTTGCTGCCGCAGCAGGGACAAGGCGCCGTCGGTATCCTGGCCATCGGACTTGAGGGTGATCGAGATAGCGTCACCGAGGACTTGCCGCTTCAGCTCCCGGGGCGTGCCCACGGTGATGACCTGGCCATGGTCGATGATCATCAGCCGGTCGCAGAGCACATCGGCCTCCTCCAGGTAGTGCGTGGTCAAGAACACCGTGGTGCCGCGCTCGCGCAGGCCGCGGACACAGGCCCACAGGCTGGCGCGGCTCCGCGGATCCAGTCCGGTGGTCGGCTCATCGAGGAAAAGCACGGCGGGTTCGTGCACCACCCCGAGCGCCACGTCAAGTCGCCGCCGCTGGCCGCCTGAGTAGGTCTTGACCCTGCGGTCGGCGAAGCCGCCGAGGTCGAGCAGTTCGATGAGCGCCTCGACCCGTGGCACCACCTGGGCTGGCCGCCCCCCGTACAGCCGTCCCTGCAAAACCAGATTCTCCCGCCCGGAGGCCAGCTCGTCAGCCCCGCCGAGCTGGCTCACGTAACCTATCCGCGCCCGGACCCGCTTGGGCTCCCTGGCGACATCGAAACCGGCCACGATCGCCTGCCCGGCGTCGATGGGCAGCAGCGTGGTCAGCATGCGGAGAATGGTGGTCTTGCCGGCTCCGTTCGGCCCGAGGAAACCGAAAATCTCACCCTGCCTGACATCGATGCTGACCGAGCGTACTGCCTCGACGGCGCCGTGACTGGACTTGAAGCTCTTGGACAGCTCATGGGCGGTGATAACGTCATCTGCCGGCATCGTCGCTTCCTCTCGTGGGGCTGCCTGTCATTACCCGCCGCAATGTGCCAGGCGCCGCGGTTAAACGAGGTCGGTCAAGGAGTGGCACATAGGCCATTCACTCGGGCATCACCGCTTCCAAGTGAAGCCGATATAAGCAGTCTCATCATATCGGCCGGCTGCGACAGCGGCTGGATATATGTGCGGTAGAATCCCCTGCCTGTGCATCTATGCCTTGAACCCGGGTACCTGATGGGGTCTTATTGTCTCGAGATGCTCACCACCGAGGAGAGGCATTGGCGGCTGTGGACACACCGGGCGCGCGGGGGGCCGGAGAGCCAAAACTGGCAACTTGCCCAGATAATCGCGCACAACCAAGCTCCGTTCGTCTGATATCTCTCCCCGAGCGGCTGGACGACCGGGGAAGCCTGGTTTTCATGGAAGGCGAAAACGAAATTCAGTTCGCCATAAAACGGGTGTTCTTCTTTTATGACGTGCCAAGCGGAGCTACTCGGGGTGGTCATGCGCACCGGACGCTCCAGGAATTTTTTCTCGCCTTGTCCGGCAGCTTCAGTGTCATGACTGACGACGGGGTGAACCGCAGTAAGCATTATCTCGATAACCCGAGCATGGGCCTGCACGTCGGCCCGATGAACTGGGTCGAGCTGCGGGACTTCTCGATCGGGTCGATCTGCCTCGTGCTTGCCTCCACGCAATATGATGAGGCCGATTATTATCGCGACTACGGCGAATTTCTGCACGCAAAAACCACTGCGTCATGAAGATCCCGTTCGTTGATTTGCGGGCAGCTTATACCGAGCTCCAGCAGGAGCTTGACGCGGCATATCGCCGGGTGGCCGACTCTGGCTGGTATCTGCTTGGCCCGGAGACGGAGGCCTTCGAAAGGGAGTTCGCTGATTATTGCGGTGTCCGGCATTGCGTAACGGTCGGCTGCGGCCTTGATGCGCTGACGCTGATCTTGCGGGCCCTTGAGATTGGACCTGGCGACGAGGTTATCGTGCCATCCCATACCTTCTTGGCGACCTGGCTGGCGGTGTCTTCCGTAGGCGCGCGACCGGTTCCTGTCGAGCCGGATGCGGTAACCTACAATATCGACCCGGTGCGGATAACCGATGCGATTACGCCGCGCACGAAGGCCATCATCGCGGTGCATATGTACGGTCAGCCGGCCGACCTGGAAACGATCGGGCGCATCGCGGGAGAGCGCGGGATCCACCTGATCGAGGATGCGGCCCAGGCCCATGGGGCGCGCTACCTGGGGCGCCGGGTGGGCGGCCTGTCCGTCGCCGCCGCCTTCAGCTTCTATCCGACCAAGAATCTCGCCGCGTCGGGCGACGGTGGTGCGGTCACCACCGATGACCACGCGCTCGCGGACCGGGTCCGCCTGCTGCGGAACTACGGCACCCGGGACCGATCTCATTTCCAGGTCAAGGGCAGCAACTCCAGGCTCGACGAACTGCAAGCGGCCTGGCTGCGGGTAAGGCTGAGGTACCTGGACGGATGGAACGCCCGGCGGGCCGCGGTGGCCGCACGATATACCGAAGCCCTGGCCGGGCTGCCCGGCCTGGTGCTGCCGTACGGCCCGGACTGGTCCGAACCCGTGTGGCACGTCTTCGTGATCCGTCATCCTCGCCGGACGCTGATCCAGGAACACCTCACCTCGGCCGGCATAGGGACTCTCGTTCATTACCCAGAGCCGATCCATCTGTCCGGCGCCTATGCCGATTCCCGGTTTCCGCCCGGGACCTTGCCGCTGGCCGAGCAGCTCGCGGCGGAGGTGCTGAGCCTGCCGATGCGCCCGGACCTGAGCGACCTCGACGTGGCCCTGGTCATTCAGGAGGTCACGACCGCCGTGCTGCATTGTGCCGGAACCAGCGGGGCCGGGTCGATCACGGAATCTATGGTGCGCCCGGTGCCGGTGCAGTGACTTGACGGAAGGGTAATCAGCCGTGCGCGTGCTATTCACTTGCCCACCTGGATATAGCCACCTGAGGTCGACGCTGTCCCTGGCCGAGGCCCTGGAACAAGCCGGACACGAGGTTGCGTACGCCACCTCGGCGTCGTTCGTGCCGGCCGTCCGGTCCTACGGGTATCCGGCCTTCGCCGCCGGGCTCGACTATGAGGAAAGCAAACCGGAGACGTTTCCCGAGCTGTACTCCGCCGCACCGGAGGGTAACGGTCTGCCGGTGTTCGCGGCGCTGGCCGGAAAAGGCATGGTCGAAGACCTCGGCCAGGTGATCGACGAGTGGCGCCCCGGCCTGGTGATCCGCAGCATGCTCGACTTCGGCGGATGGCTGGCCGCCGAGCGGGCTGGCTTGCCGGTGGCGACGATGACGCCGTCGATTGACTTGCCCGCCCCGGTGCTTGTGTCGTTCACCGGGGATCTGCTGACCCACGAACTGCCTCGTCGCTATGGGCTTGAGCCTGATCCGAAGCTGGCGCGGCTTTACGGTTACCCCTATCTGAGCACATTGCCTGGCGAGATGACCCCGTCCGGGTTCCCGCCGCCGCCCCGGTGTTTCCGGCTGCGTGATCACCGGGTGGAACTCGGCCGTGATGACCGGGCTGAGCTGCCCGCGTGGATCGAGGAGCTGGGCTCTCGCCCGCTGGTGCACGTCGCGTTCGGAACGATCTACGGATCTTCCGCCGAGGCGAGAAGAATCAATGAGATGGTGTTCGCCGGTCTCGGTGACGAACCAGTGGACGTGGTGCTCGCCATCGGACCAGAAAACGACCCTGACGATTACGGTCCACGGCCGGACAACGTCCGGATAGTGCGCCATATCAGCGCCTACCTGGAATTTTTCAAACGCTGTGATGTGCTGGTGGGAAACGGCGGTCCAGGAACACTTAAATTTGCCATGGCGGCCGGAGTCCCGGCCTGCCTGATGCCTTTTCACGCCGAAGGTCCGATGATCGCCCGGCAAATGCACAAGCTTGGCGCCGGCCTGCTCTGCACGGGTATACCCGATGACAGGCGTCCTTTCCCGTCGGTCGACCTCGATCGCTTGCGGCCGCAACATGTACGGGATAATGTGCGCAGGCTGCTGAACGAACGCGAATTTGCCAGCGGCATGGCTGAGCTTGGCCGCAAGGCCAGGTCGCTGTCAGCCGCGGCCGAAGCCGTGCCCTGGCTTATGGCCGCCATCCAAGATCAGCATGGGATAGTCAGCACCACAGGTCAGGAGGCCTTATAAATGGGCACCGAGATTCACTTGAACACCGACATCGCCGCCGGCGAAGACGGCCAGCCGAACCAGGAATTCCAGGGCATGGTTGCCTTCGTCACCGGCGCCAGCCGCGGTATCGGCGCGGCCACCGCTCGTCTCCTGGCCGCCCGTGGTGCCGCCGTGGGCGTCAACTACTACCAGAGCGAGGCGGCCGCGAAGTCCCTGGTGGCCTCGATCGAGGCGGCCGGTGGTACCGCGCTTGCCGTTCAGGCCGATATCACCAGCGAGGACGAGGCCCTGGCGGCCGTCGATACTGTCGAGCGGGACCTCGGCCCGATCAGCGTGGCCGTCTTTAACGCCCATGGCCTGAAGACCCCGGCCCGGGCGCCGTTCTTGAAGCTGCCGCAGTGGCTGATCGAGGACGTCATCATCCGGCAGGTGCGGGCCCTGCTGGTCCCGAGCCGTATCGTGCTCCCGCGGATGGCCGAGCGCGGTCAGGGCTCGGTCGTCGTCGTCACGTCGACCCAGGTGCTGCACCCGGCCGAGCAGATGATGGCGCTTGCCATGGGGAAGGGGGCGCTGGAGGTGGCGGTGAAGTCCTTCGCCGAGGAGTACGGCCCGAGGCAGGTGCGGGTCAACGCCATCGCTCCCGGTCCCATCTGCACCGACGCGACCGCCATCATGCTCAGCGCCGAGTACAAGCAGTCGCGGGCCGAGGTGACGCCGCTCGGCCGGCTGGGCACCCCGGAGGACGTGGCCGGACCGATAGTCGCTCTGGCCGGGTCCTCGTGCGGCTTTGTCACCGGCGCTACGCTGCAGGTCAACGGGGGCATCTTGATGGCCTGACAGCGGTACGCAAAACCGCCCGGGTCCCGCCAGCACGGCGGGCCCGGGCGGACGCGTTTACCGCGGGATGATCGCGGCGGCGCGGTCAGCCGTCGTTCAGGATGCTGCCCAGCCGCATGCCGAGCACGGGGTCGCCTTCCACCCGCAGCTTGCCGGTCATGAACGCCTCGACCCCCGACAGCTCGCCGCTGTCCAGCGCGATCATGTCCGCTTCGTCGATGGAGATGGTCACGTCCGGGCTGTCGGCCTGGCCCGGGGTGATCTTCGCGTGGCCGTCGTCGAAGGTGAGGGTCCAGAGCCCCCCGTGCTCGCCCTCGACGTTGTACTGATAGGTGGCGGTGAGACCCTCGGCCTGGGCAGAACCAGCCGCGAGGTTCTCGGCCATGTTGTCAAAAGCGGCCTGGACGGTTCCCATAGTCTTGCCTTCCGTTGCGTCGGTCTGCTGCGCGTTTTCGCTAGCTTTCTGTGCCTCCTGCTCGGCCCAGGCCTTGTGCGCGCGTTCCATGGCTCCGCCGAGGCCCTTGACACCCTCGCCGGTGTCCCGCTCAGGCTCTTTTTCGTCAAGCCGCCGGGAGAACGGCCCCCAGTGCTCGCAGAACTTTCCGTCTTTGACCCGCAGCACATTGATTTCCATGCGTCGCTGCATACGGTCCGCAGCGGCGACTCCTTTGCTCTTACCTTCCAGGAATCCCCGCGGCGTGCCGTACTGTATGCTCCGGCACATGACCGTGTTGCCCTCTGCGCACAGGTCGAGTATTTCGTGCCGTACATCGGGGTAGACCCACCGGAGGTACGGAATCCAGGTACGCACGATCTCAGGCCCGGTGCGGTTATCGAGCGGGTAATTTCCTTCCAGGTATTCCTCGTGAAAGAGCTCGTCGACCACAGGGCCGAGATCCCCGCCGTTGATAATTTCTTCCACGAAGCGCCGGACGAGCGCCTTGTTTCGCTCCAGCTCAGGCTGGTAAACCGCCACGCCAGACTCGTCCGGGGACGCGTTTCCTGCCGTTCCCATTTCGTGCTCCTTTGATTGCGCTGGCTAGAGTCCGAGGTCAGCTATTCGCGCCTGGTCCCGACCATGATGTGGGCCGGCAATCCCGGCACCGCGTGCGTGGTGACGTCGTGGTAGCCCGCCGAGCCGAACATGCGCCGGTAGGCCTCGGCGGTGTGCACATCGCCCTCAGTGGTCCACGCCAGCATGAGCAGCGCGAACATGTGGGCCTGCCGGTTCGCGGCCGCGGAGCGGTCCTCGTCGGTCACGAAGCCGACCACGGCCACCTTGCCACCTGGCTTGGTGGCCGCGGCCGCCCGGCGGAGCAGCTCTTCGGCCCGCTCGACGGAGAAGTGGTGCAGCACGTTGGTGATAAGCACCAGGTCGTAAGGGCCGCCGAGGTCGACGCTGAACATGTCTCCGGCCAGTCCGTGGACCTGGTCGGCGACACCCAGCCTGGCCGCGTGCCGCAGGGCCACGTCGATGACGCTCGGCCAGTCCAGCGACCAGACCTGAGCGTGCTCGAGAAGCTGGGCGAACGCGAACCCGTACAGTCCGTGGCCGCAGGCCATATCGAGGACGCTGAGCTCGGGACGCGCGGCGGCCCACGGCGCGAGCACCTGCGCGACCGCCTTGGCCGAGGGCCCGGCGATCGCGTGCGCGTCAGCCGCGAACGTCCGCCAGTAACCGAATTCCGGCGTCTCCGCATTTTCCTCGACGACAGATCCGCCTTTACGCACCGCGTCGGCCAGCCGGTCCATCGCCTCCCATTCCCAGCCACTGGCAATGACGTTGACCATGTCGCCGAGATACGTTGGCTGGCCGCGCACGAGGAACCGGCCGGACAGCTCGGTGAGCCGGTACCTGCGCGGCTCGTCCTGCTCGAGCAGGCCGGCCGCGGTCAGGGCGTTCAGGAGCACTTTGGTGCCCCTGCGGATTCAGGCTGAGTGAGTCGGCCATCGTCTCGGCGTCCGCCGGACCCGCTCCGAGCTGGTCGAAGACGCCAAGCTCGACGCCGGCCTTGAGCATGGCCGTCAGCTTGTACGCGTGCATCATCTCGAAGAGGGGAAGAGGGTTCATAGCCTCAGTGGTCGACATGCTGCTCCTCTTTGACGTCGAGGACCACAAGCGCCGGGGAGTCCTTTCGGAGCATGATGGCCTTCATCGCGTCTGCGGCTGATTCGAGCGGGAATCTGTGGGTCACGAGCGGTTCGATATCGAGGTCGCCTCGGGCGACCAGGCTCGAGGCCTGCCGGACGTCCTGGCGGGTGGCGTGCGGGGCGCCCCAGATGCGCAGGCCGTGCGTCATGACATCGAGATAGTTGACCTGGACCAGGCTTGGGTTCCCGGCCAGCAATATGGCGCAGCCATGGCGGTTGAGTGCGGGCAGGGATTGCTGGGTCACGAAGGGTTCGACCGGGGTGAAGTCAAGGAGAGCGTCGACCCCGTCCGCCGCCTGCCTGATAGCGGCGGTGAGGCCGCCGTCTTTCTTCCATCCGGCCGGCAGCTCTTCCATCGCGATAGTGGCGTGGACCTGAGGGAATCCTTTGGCGAGCCGATCGAGGGCGGCGCGATGATTCGCGATCGCGACGACCCGCTCGAAACCGAACAGCGGCGCGCAAGAGACCGCCAGGCTCCCGTTGGCGCCGGTAGCCCCGGTCACGAGCAAGGTGCCCCCGGGGGCCAGCTGGCTGGCCGCGGAAAGCGCCTTGACGGAAATCGCGGTGGTGGTGAGTTCGCAGCCGGCCTGAAATGACATCCCGGCCGGGAGAAGCTCCAGGTTGGCCGCTGGTACCCGCACGTACTCGGCCATGCCGCCATTGTGGTAGCGCTCGTAGACCGACATGCCGTCCGGGCCGAAAACGGCGTAACCGATCATGGCGAAGGCCGGGCACCGGCTTTCGTCACCCGCGGCGCACGCGTCGCAGGATGCCTGGCCGCAGCCCAGCGGGGGATAGACGTGCACCCGGTCGCCCTCGGTCACGTTCGTGACCCCCGGTCCGGCCGCGGCCACGACCCCGGAGATTTCGTGTCCAAGCGTCGCAGGCAGGAGCTTGATCATGTCGGTAAAGAGCCACACAGAGACCAGCCCGCGGGACAGCCCGACAGAATGCACTTCCACGAGAACTTCGCCCGGGCCGATGTCGGGCACCGGAATCTCTTCAGCGAGGAATGCATTTCGCTTGGCGTGAACTCGCACAGCGCGCATCTATAGATGCCCCATCTCATGGTCCCTAGGTTCCCGGACACCATCAGAAGCGCAGTGGGCCGAACCGCACCAGTCTTTCGTCCACCGGCGGCCCACTTCCGCACATCGTGACTGGTGTCACATCCAAGCCCGGTGACGTTAGTGAGAGAAGTACGGAAGTCGAGTGCCGAGGCTTGCGCAGTTGAAGACGGCCGATGATGCTGTGGGATATCGATGTGACACTTAGAAGGGGCGGCCGCATGGCGGGACACATTGACGTTCGAGTGAAGGTCTCGGCGCCACTAGAGGTGATGTGGGAAGTCGCGAACACGACGGAGACGCCAGGGGCAGCCACCGGACCGGCCGAGCGGCACGCGCACAATCATGAGGTAGTCGAGTCGAATCCGGAGTTGAACAGGGTCAGGTACCGGATAAACCCAGGCCCGGATCCTGCCAACCGCACTTGGGCGTATCAGGCAGAACGGATCGTCAACACAGAAACCAAAACGGCCTACGCCAGGCGCTGGGATAATGAGAATTTCTTGTACTCCTATGCGTTCTGGCAATATACAGGATCGGAAACCGAGAGCGAGATCCGGTGTGTGGCCGACTTCGAGATGACCCCAGGTTCGCCCATGGATGACAGCCAGATGGAAGCCTTTATGGGCCGGGGCACCCTGGCGGCCATGGAAAAGACGGCCCGGGCGGCAGAAGCGGAAGCGGCCAAAAGGGCCGGAATATCGCGGCCAGGGCCAGCGTAATGACCGCAGCGTCGGCGGCGGCGTCACGACGGGCTGTGTTCACGGGCCTGGGCCTTGTCAACGCCGCAGGCGAGGACACCGAGTCAGTCTGGCAAACTATCCAGACCGGGAAATCTGCTATCGGCCTGGCTAAGCGATTTGACGCCACCGGTCTGGATGCCTGCCTAGCCGCTGAGATTCCCGACTTCCGTCCGGCGAAGGAGATATCCCGTCGGCTTATCGCCAAGAGTGACAGATTCGCGCATTTCGCTCTCACCGCGGCCGGGCAGGCGCTCGACGACTCAGGCCTCGACCTCGGCAGCTTGGATCCGTTTCGTATCGGCATCAGCTTCGGCAACAACAGCGGCGGCTGGGATATCTGCGAACGCGGCTTCGTCGAGTACTACCGGGAAGGGCCGAGCATGGTCAATCCCTGGCAGGCGACGGCGTGGTTCCCGACCGCCCCGCAGGGCTTCGTCAGTATCCATTTCAACATCAGGGGCTGGTCGAAAAGCTTCGCCTGCGACCGCGCGAGCGGGGCGTGTGCCGCCTACTTCGCCCTCCGCGCCCTGCGCTGGGGGCACAACGACGTGATGCTGGTCGGCGGGTCCGAGGCGCCGGTGACCCGGCTCGGCGTGAGTGCGCACGTGTCGACCGGTGAGCTCAGTCCCTGCTGCGATCCCGACCGTGCCTACCTTCCTTACAGCAAAGACGCCACCGGCCTGGTGCTAGGGGAAGGCAGCGCCGTTCTGGTCCTCGAGGACCGTGACCTCGCCATCGCCCGCGGCGCCCGGATATACGGCGAGTTGCTGGCCGTGGAGCAGCGGACCTGCCCCCCGGACGACGTCCGCGGCCTCCAGGACACGCTTCGCGCGGCCCTGGCCCAGGCCGGCCGTGACCCGGCTCAGGTGGGCCTGGTGTTCGGCGAAGGCAGCGGGCTGGTCGGTGCCGACCAGCTGGAGGCGGACGTCCTGAGCCGGGTCCTGCCCGGTGTCCCGGTCACCGTGCCCAAGGTCGCGGTCGGGCACCTGTACGGCGCGAGCACGGGAACCGACATCGCCCTGGCGTTGCTGGCCGTGCGGGACCAGGTCATACCGGCTACCGCGCACGCCGAAGGCGACGCCGCCGAGCGCAGCGTGCCGCTGGTGGCCGTCACGCAAACGCGCGATCTGGACACGGTGGTGATCATTTCGCGGTCGCGCGAAGGAGCAAACGTAGTCGTGGTGGTCGGCCGAGACGAGGCCGCTGAGTCGGAGGCGAGGCAGTACCGGTGCAAGACGACGTGACCAAGGCCATTACCGAGATCCTGTGCGAGCTGGGGATCGAGCCAACCGAGATCAGTGACGCCGTCACCTTGGGTGACGAACTGGAACTGGACTCGACCGATGCGGTCGAGGTGGGGCTCCGGCTCAAGCGCCTGTTCCAGGTGGAAGTCAAGGTCCAGGTCAAGGGGGGCCAGACGGTCGGCGACCTGCACGATGAGGTGCTAGCCGCGATGAAGGAGCAGGCCATGGTGGCCGACTGAGCCATGCCCGGCTGGCCACTGAACCTCGCCTCCTTCTTGACAAAACCGATCTTTTTACTTGACAATAACGGTGTGTCCTCCGAATTCATCAGCGTGGGAACCCGGTTGCTGAGCCGGCCCGGCGCGCCGGGCGAACCGGCCGGCCTGCCGCAGAGCGCTGGGGGCGGGTACTCCGAGCCCGGCCTTGCCTCGGCTTGGGCTGAGAGCATTCCGCCAGGTCAGGATGGGACGTTGCTCGCCATCGTGCCGATCCCCGGGACGGGGACCTCGCTCGCCATTGTCGGCTACGCCATCGCTTCTGCCGACCGGGCCGAGACCATGCTCCGGTCACGCCGCGACCATCCCTGGGTACGCCGGGACGGCCGCCGAACGGCAGGCCGACTCCGGGCTGCTACTCGATCACGCCCAGCGCCGGGTCTGGGCCGGTGAGCGCGAGGTTCCGCTGACCTTTCAGGAGTTCGAACTGCTGGCCTTTCTCAGCGCGCATCCGGCCACCGTGTTCAGCCGCGCCGACCTGATCGAGCTTGTCTGGCACCGGAATCCGGGCCGGGACGCCCGCGCCGTGGCGCGGGACAGCCGCACCGTTGACGTCCACGTCAGCCGGGTCAGGCAGAAGCTTGGCCTGCGGTACGGCCAGTGCCTGGTCACCGAGTACCGGGTGGGGTACCAGTTCCGGCCCCGGCCAGCCTGAGACGAAAGCAATATGCCGTCAAATTCCGGAATACCTCGTGTGGCACACTAGCTGTAGGAGTAAGCGTGCTCCGGGGTCGGTGAAACTCCGAGCCGGCGGTTAAAGTCCGCGACCCGTCCGCTGCCAGCGGTCGGCTGACCTGGTGAAATTCCAGGACCGACGGTTAAAGTCCGGATGGGAGGCAGCACGCACGCGGTCGGCAGGCCCAGGCCGCGAGAAGGCGCGTACCCTAACCGCCCGCGCCACCCCCGGAGCCAGACGACAGGCTGGGCTTCGAGGAGGAGAGCGCGGATGTTCACCGGAATCGTGGAAGAACTCGGCGAGATCGCCGGAATTGAGCACCGCGGCGGCGCGGCGCGCCTGACCATCAGGGGCGGTACGAAGGACACCTCGCTCGGCGAGTCGATTGCCGTCAACGGCGTGTGCCTGACCGTCGCCGAGATCATCGGCGGAACCTTCACCGCGGACGTGATGGGGGAGACCCTTGACCGGTCTGGCCTGGGCGCGCTGACCCCGGGAGCACCGGTCAACCTGGAGCGCTCGGTCCGTCTGGCCGACCGCCTGGGCGGCCACCTCGTGCAGGGCCACGTGGACGCCACCGCCACGATCATGTCCCGGACGCCTGGTGCCCACTGGGACCAGGTGCGGATCAGCTTGCCGGGCAAAATTTCGCGCTATGTGGTGGAAAAAGGATCGATCGCCGTCGACGGCATCAGCCTGACGGTCTCCGCCCTCAGCCCCGCCGGGGAACCGGACGCCTGGTTCGAGGTCGGCCTGATACCGGAAACGCTGAAACGCACCACGCTCGGCATCAGGGAACCAGGTGACACCGTCAACCTGGAGGTCGATGTGATCGCCAAGTACGTGGAAAGGCTGCTCAGCCGGGAGGGGTCCAAGTGAGTAAGCAACTCGACGACGTCGACCGCGCGATCAAGGACATCGCGGAGGGCCGGCCGGTCCTGGTCGTGGACGGCGAGGACCGCGAGAACGAAGGCGACATCATCTTCGCGGCCAGCATGGCCACCCCCGAATTGCTCGCCTTCATGATCCGCTACACCAGCGGCGTGATCTGCGTGCCGCTGCGCGAAGCCGAGCTCGACCGGCTCCAGCTGCCCCAGATGACCTCGCACAATACCGAGCACCACCGCACCGCCTTCACCCTCAGCGTGGACGCGCGGGACGGGATCAGCACCGGCATCTCGGCCGCCGATCGCGCCACGACCATCACCAAGCTCGCCGATCCGGCCACCACCGCGACGGACCTGGTCCGGCCGGGGCACGTGTTCCCGCTTCGCTACGCCGAGGGCGGCGTGCTGCGCCGGGCCGGGCACACCGAGGCGGCGGTCGACCTGGCCCGGCTGGCCGGCCTGCCCGAGGCGGGCGTACTGTCCGAGGTGGTCAACGACGACGGCACGATGGCCAGGCTGCCCGAGCTGCGCGAGTTCGCGGACACCCACGGCCTGGCGCTGATATCGATCGAGCAGCTTATCGAGTACCGCCGCCGGACCGAGCGCCAGCTCAGCCGGCAGGCGCAGACCACGATCCCGAACGCCTACGGTCAGTGGCACGCGTTCGGCTACCGGCACGAGGTCGACGGCACCGAATACGTGGCGCTGGTGCTCGGCGACGTCACGGACGGAACGGACGTGCTGACCCGGCTGCATTCTGAGTGCCTCACCGGGGATGTCTTCGGATCCCTGCGCTGTGACTGCGGTGCGCAGCTTGAGGCGGCCATGGCGGCCATCGCGGCCGAAGGCCGGGGAGTGGTGCTGTACCTGCGCGGGCACGAGGGCCGCGGGGTCGGCCTGCTCAGCAAGCTGCAGGCTTACCAGCTGCAGGACGCGGGCGCCGACACGGTGGACGCCAACACCGAGCTCGGCCTGCCGGTCGACGCACGCGAATACTCGGCCGGCGCTCAGATGCTGGCTGACCTGGAAGTGCGTTCGGTGCGGCTGCTCACGAACAACCCGGCCAAGGTGAGCGGACTGACCAACGGCGGTGTCGACATCACCGCGCGGATCCCGCTGCCCGCCGCCGTCACCGCGTACAACCTGCGCTACCTGGTCACCAAGCGCGACCGGCTCGGTCATCAGATTCAAGACCTTAACGAGGCCGAACGGTCCCTGGTCCCACTTCCCATCCCGCTGAACGCCCGCCCGGTGCGGTCGCCGGTCCCGACCGAAGCGGAGTCGGCGTGAGCAGGCGGGCGGTAGGTACCCGATGAGCGGCGTCGGCCGTCCCGACGGGGCCACGGTCGACGCGTCGGGACTGAGCCTGGCGATCGCGGCGACCCGCTGGCACGCCGAGATCACCGACTCGCTGCTGGCTCGCGCGACCGCGGCGGCGGAGGCGTGCGGCGTCCCGGCCCCGTTCGTCGTCCGGGTCCCCGGGGCGATCGAGCTGCCGGTGGTGGCGGCCGAACTAGCCAGGTATCACGACGCGGTGGCCTGCCTCGGCGTGGTGATCCGAGGCGGCACGCCGCACTTCGAGTACGTCTGCGATTCGGTCACCGCGGGCCTGACCCGGGTCGCGCTTGACGCTCACACTCCGATAGGCAACGGCGTACTGACCTGTGACACGGTAGAGTCTGCCCGTGACCGATGCGGGCTGCCCGGCAGTCACGAGGACAAGGGGTGGGAGGCCGTGGTGGCGGCGCTCGACACCGCCCTGGTGCTCCGCTCCATCCGCCGCTCCCACCAGCCCCAGTCCCAGCCCCACCCGCACCCGGCTCCCCAGCCCCACCCAGCTCCCCAGCCCCACCCGTCCCTCCAGCCCCACCCCCCCGCCCTGTCGCCTCCCCCCGCGCCGCGGCGTTGACTCGTTTCGAGCTCGATGTGCCATAGCACCCCCTAGAAGGGGGCCGACGGCACATTGAGCCCCTTCGCGGCACCCGAAGCGTCATCACTGGAGAAACAGGGATAACTATGCTCTCGCTAGTACTGCCCAAGGGCTCGCTCGAGCGGGCCACCCTCGACTTGTTCGACGCAGCCGACCTCACCGTCCGCCGGTCCTCGGACCGGGAATACCACGCCTCGATCGACGACCCGCGGATCGACAAGGTGCGGTTCCTGCGGCCTCAGGAGATCCCTTCCTACCTCGAACGCGGGCTGTTCGACGTCGGTATCACCGGGCGCGACTGGATCGCGGAGACCGAGGCGGAGGTGGTCTCGCTGGGTGAACTGCATTATTCGAAGGCCACCTCGCGGCCGGTCCGGGTCGTGCTGGCGGTGCCCGAAGGCGCCACCTGGCAGTCGGCGTCCGACCTGCCGGACGGAGTCCGGATTTCCACTGAGTTTCCGTCGCTGACCAGGCGATTCCTTGACGCGCACGGCGTCAAGGCGATGGTGATCCCGTCGTACGGCGCGACCGAGGCCAAGGTGCCCGACATCGTGGACGCGATCGTGGACCTCACCGAGACAGGGTCGTCGCTGCGCAAGAACGGACTGCGGATCCTGGAGACCCTGCTGACCAGTTACACCGAGCTGATCGCGTCCGCACCGGCGTTCGCGGACGAGCAGAAGCGGGCCGCCATGGAGGACATCGCCCTGCTGCTGCGCGGTGCGATCCAGGCCCGCGGCAACGTCTTGCTGAAACTCAATGTGCCCGCGGGGCAACTGGCCGCCGTCACCGAGATGCTGCCCGCCCTGTCCTCGCCGACCATCACCACCCTGGCCCGCGGGAACATGAACGCGGTGGAGACCGTGGTGCCCAAGCGCGGCGTCAACACGCTGATACCGGCTCTGAAGGCGGCCGGCGCCCAGGACATACTGGAGATTCCCATCTCCAAGATCGTGGAGTAGCCGTGCCGGATTATTCCGGGGAGACCACTTCTCCCGATCCTTCTGTGTCTCGGGTGATTCCATCCGCCCAGACCCCCCACGGTGATCCCCCCGGCCCCCCCTTGCGCCGCCAGACCGCCCGGGTGCTGCCGGTCGATGCCGCCGACCGCGCCCTACTGCTGCACGGCTGGGACCCGCATCGCCCCGAGGACCCGTTCTGGTTCACCATCGGCGGCGCCGCGGACGAGGGCGAGTCTTTGCGCGACGCGGCGGTCCGCGAGTTGTACGAGGAGACCCGCATCTCCGTTATCCCGGAACATCTAGGCGAGCCGATCGCGCAGAACGAGATCGAGTTCTTCTGGGGCGGGCACCGGATCGCCCAGGGCCAGACATTCTTCGCGGTCGCCGTCACCTCTCAAGAGGTGAGCCTGGAGGGCCTGGACGAATGGGAGCGGGCCACCACCGATAAGTACGGCTGGTTCACGGCCGACGAACTGGCTGACGGCGAGCGCTCCGCCCATCCCGACATTCCCGACCTGATCCGCAAGGCTGTTCTCACCGTCCGCAACCGCCCCTCCTGAGACTCACCCGCCCCGCAACCCTCACCGCCACAGCATCTCCTGCCTTCTCTGAGATCCCATCCGGGGGACTATCGCCGTGACATGCGTAAAACTGCGGGAATAGGAATGACAGGCGTAGGGGTTCGGTCGGAAGACGGACCCGGAACGGACCGTCGGTGACTTCACGCCGCGCGGCCACCGGCCGGGCCGCGTAGCGTGGAGATGGGTGAGGACATAAAAAGCCGAGGTGGCGCACGTGCGTGACATCCTGAACAAGATCACGAAGTGGTGGGAGTCGGGTGAGACCTTCGGTCTGGCCACCGTGGTGCGGACGTACCGCAGCGCGCCTCGTGATCCAGGTGCGGCGCTTGCGGTTTCCTGCTCGGCCGACCGCGAGGTCGTCGGCAGCGTAAGCGGCGGGTGCGTCGAGGGCGCGGTCTACGAGCTGGCGCTTGATGTCTGCCAGACCGGGAGCCCCGTCTTCCAGACCTACGGCGTCAGCGACGACGATGCGTTCGCGGTCGGGCTAACCTGCGGCGGCATCATCGATCTCTTCGTCGAGCGGGTGAACAAGGACAGCTTCCCCGAGCTCGGTGACATCGCCGCCGCGGTGGAGCGCGGTGAGCCGGTCGCGGTCGCGACGGTGATCGCCGGCCCGGGTCAGATCGGGGCGAGGCGGGTAATCTGGGCGGGAGATCTCCGGCCGCCTTCCGGGGCGAACGCTGACAGGGCCGAGGAGAACGAGGGCCAGGGGGCGTCCCGGGACGCCTGGCAGGCGGGCGCCGCGGGCACGCTGGGGTCGGGACCGCGGCTTGATGCGGCCGTGGATGACGACGTCCGGGGCATGCTGGCCCAGGGACTCACCGGTATCCGCAGGTACGGAGCACAGGGCGAGCGCCGCGGGGACGAGCTGAGCGTGTTCGTGAACTCGTTCGCGCCCGCGCCGCGGATGCTGGTCTTCGGGGCCATCGACTTCGCCGCCGCGGTCGCGCGGGTCGGGAAATTCCTCGGCTACCACGTGACCGTTTGCGACGCTCGGAAGGTGTTCGCCACCACGTCGCGATTCCCTGACGCCGATGAGGTGGTTGTCGACTGGCCGCATCGCTTCCTGGGCGGAATGGACGTGGACGCCAGGACGGTCATTTGCGTCCTCACCCACGATCCGAAGTTCGACGTCCCGTTGCTCGAGGTCGCGCTGCGTACCCCGGCGGGCTATATCGGCGCGATGGGCAGCAGGCGAACCCATGACGACCGGCTGGCCCGGCTGCGGGAAGTCGGCCTGACCGAGGACGAGCTGGCCCGGCTGCGCTCGCCGATCGGGCTCGACCTCGGGGCCAGGACACCCGAGGAAACAGCGGTATCGATCGCCGCGGAGCTGATCCAGCTCCGCTGGGGCGGGACCGGCCAGCCGCTGACAGCCACCGAGGGCCGCATCCATCACCAGCTGGCTGGCTGAGCCGGCGTCAGTACTTGCGGCCCAGGCCCCCGCGCATAGAGTGCAACCTGCCGACTGGCGCGGTTCCCGGCTCGGGGCGCCACTCGGCTAGCCAGGTGAACCCAGGCTCGACGAGCTCGAAGCCGTCGAAGAACCGCAGCACGTCCGCCAGCGGCCGGACGTGCAGCTGAGACGAGGCCTGGCGGTAAACCGCCTCCGCCCCCTGGCGCTCGGCCGCGAGTTCTTCCGTTCCGATGGCGTGGGTGATGGCCAGGTAGCTGCCGGAGGCCAGGTGGTCGCGGTACTCCGCGACGATCTTGTGCGGTCCGGCCTCGTCGGCGATGAAGTGCAGCGTGCTTGTACACAACACGGCGACAGGCTGGGAGAAGTCAAGCAGCTCGGCGACGTCCGGGTGCCTGAGGATGGTGGCGGGCTGTCTGAGGTCGCCGGACACCATGGCCACGTTGCCCCCCGAGGCGAGCAGCGCCTGTCCGTGGGAGGCCACTACCGGGTCGTTGTCCACGTAGACCACGTGCACATCCGACGTGAACTCAACCACTCCCTGCGCGAGCTCGTGCACGTTGGCCTGGGTCGGAAGGCCGCTGCCGAGGTCGAGGAACTGCCGGATCCCGCCCTCGGCGGCCAGGTACCTGACCACCCGGCCCAGGAACGACCGGTTGTCCCTGGCGATCGCCGCGACATCGGGAATTGCGTCCTGGAGTTGCCTGGCCGCGTCGCGGTCCGCCGCGAAATTGTCCTTGCCGCCGAGTAGGTAGTCATAGATCCGGGCGACGTTCGGCGCGGTGGTATCAATACTGAGGGACGCCGGGTCCTGTTCGCTCATACGTGTCAGCGCTCCTGATCCGTAATGGATGATACCTCCGACGGGCGCGTACGCTTGGGGGCCGTGCGCACGAAGGTGGCGGGGGTCCTGCTGGCCGCCGGGGCAGGCTCCCGGCTTGGCCGGCCCAAGGCGCTGGTCGAGCTGGCCGGCCAGACGCTCGCCGAGCGCGGCGTCCAGCTGCTGCGAGCCGGCGGCGCGAATCCGATCCTCGTCGTCACCGGCGCCGTCCCGTTGGTCCCGTTGGTCCCGTTGGCCCCGGTGGAGTCCGGCCGGATTCATATGGTCCACAACGAACGCTGGCGAACCGGCATGGGATCCTCCCTCTGCGCCGCCCTGGCCGCTCTATCCGAGCCCGGAATATCCGAGACCGGACTGTCCGATGTGGGGGCCGTGGTGGTCGCGCTGGCCGACCAGCCGCTGGTGGGCGCGGCCGCGGTTGCGCGCTTGATCGCGGCCTACCGCGACGGAGCCAGCGTGGCGGTGGCCGCCTACGACGGCAGGCCCCGTAATCCCGTGCTGCTCGCCCGCGAGCACTGGCCCGAAATACTTGCGACGGCCACCGGTGACCAGGGCGCCCGGGCGTTTTTGCGGGCTCGGGCGGATCTGGTCACCCTCGTCGAGTGCGGTGACACCGGCCGCCCGGACGACATCGACACGACCGAGGATCTGGCGCGGGTCGCGCGCCTGGCCAGCGAGATGGGTGGCTGAGCATTCCCCACCCGCCCCGCACGTCCCTCAGCCCCTGTCCCCGGCCACCCATGACCGCAGCCGCGGCTGGGCCGCAGCCGGCAGGAAGTCCCACTGTGCCGGGGCCAGCCGGCACAACGGACCATCATGCCGGCCAGGCCCGGGACACATCAGCACGAGCCGCACCGCCAGGCCCAAGCGCACCCCCTGTGACCGGGCTCCTCCCCCCTCCGCGACCAAAGCCCCGGACTCCGCCGCGCACCTCCCGGCCACCACGGAGCCAGCCGCCCGCCGGGGCGAAGGTCTACGAGGAACGTGAACCACGGATCGTTCGGGAGAAAGAGAGCTAACCTCGCAGGGCCGCGATGCCCCAGGTATGGGTGACGGTGTCACCGGGTTGCAGCACTAGCAGGTCATCGCCGGTCACGAAGGCGTTCGGCGGGCAGGTCATCGGCTCGATGGCGACCGCCTTGCGCCGCAGGTCGGGTCCGAGCGGGTCGCCCGTGAAGACCTGCAGCCAGTGGTAGCCCGGCCCGGCCCACAGGCCCACCTTGGCTCCGGCGCCGCCGTCGGCGGTCAGGTACGCCCAGGCCCGGCCGTCGGAGTCCCGGCTCAGTCCGGTCAGCGCATGATCAAGCTTGGTGGTGCCGATCAGCCGCGGCTGACCGAAGTCACCGGGCGTGCCCGCGACGGGCTGCGCCGGACCGGTCGGGATGCCGCGGTCGTCCAGCGGCAGCCAGGACCCGGCGGGCAAAGTCAGCTCGCAGTCGTCGACCGAGGCCGTCCTGACGGTCAGGTACGGGTGCTGGCCCGTGCCGTAGGGCGCCGGGTGGCGGCCACGGTTGCGGGCCGTGACGGCGACGTGCAGCCCGGCGCCGGGCTCCAGCCGGTACTCGGCCTCGATTTCCACGGCGAACGGATAACCCTGCTGGCCGTGCGGAGCGCTGCGCAGCCGCACGGCGCTGGCGTCATGGCTGAGAGGCGTCCACGCCATCCAGCGGGTCAGGCCGTGGATGGCGGTGCCGCGAGCGGGTTCGGTCAGGGCTAGCTGCTGCTCGGCGCCGTCGAAGACGTAGCGACCGCCGTCGATCCGGTTGGGCCAGGGCGCGAGCAGCTGGCCCGCGCCTGCGGGCGGCAGCTCGTCGGCTTCGTAGCCCGCGATCACCGGCTGGCCGCGGAAGGTCAGCTCACGCAGACCCGCACCCAGCTGGGTCACCGTGGCGTGGTAGTCATCGGCGTCAATCTCGTACTGCAGCCCAGTCAGCGAAACGATCACGGGCCTAAGGATACGGACAACCGCAACGCGGCGCGGCAGCCGGCCACCAATCCCCAGGCGAGATCGGCTCCCTGCCTGGACGCGAGCAGCTTGGCCGCCGGGGACTCAAGCGGTTCCTGCCCGGCCATCCCGAGCAGCACGGCGGACACCTCGGCCGCGGCCTGGCCGCGGGCGGCGCAGTGCAGCAGCGCAGCGGCCAAGCTGGTGGTGCGCTGTGCGGCGTCGTAGGTCGCGGCCGCGCTGAGCCAGTTCGCCAGCCAGACCGCCCGGGTGCCGCCGGAGATGGCGCCGCCCAGCAGCCGGAGCGCGAGCAGGACGCCACTGACCATGCTGTCGCCGCTCGGCATCAGGCCGGGACCAAGGCCTACCAGGTGTTCGGCCGCCTCGACGGCGCCGGCCAGGTCGCCGCTGGCGCAGCAGGCCGCTAGCTGGGCGGCCCGGTCATGGCCAGCCAGGCCCGGGGCCTGCTCGGCCGCCGCGCACAGCCGGGCCAGGACACCGTAGCCATGATCGAGCCTGGCCCGGGACAGCGGCCCGAACACCGGTGAGGGATCCCACCAGCGGACGATACGGATGTCCAGACCGCACGCCATCACGGCGTCCTCGCCCGCCCAGCACGACCCAGTGTCGGCACGAGGAGGAGTGTCCCACGGGCCGGTGATGATCGCGTTCGGCAGCCTGATGGCGTCCGGCGGCGAGATGGTGATCACGCGCGGCTCGGACTCGACGTCGGCGAATTCCAGGTAGATCGCGTGCGGCAGCGCGGCCAGGACCTGGCCAGGCCGCCGCGTTCCGCGCAGCAGGTCGCGGGCCGCCAGGCTAGCCACCCCCGCGGTCACGGGGGCCGGGCCGTCCGCCCGGGCCCGGCGGCCCGGGGAATCCATCACGTACGCCACAGTACTGGCGGCCCCGGCCTCGATCCAGGCCACCGCACTGGGACGCATCGAGGCTCAAGTGAAACCTGTAAAGCTATTGGGCTGGAATGACAAAGGATTGTGCTGTGATCCGTCAATACCATTTGTCGACCTGTGATTGGAGAGGCCGGCGAGGCTGCTTGGGGAGCGGGGGACCGTCAGCCCCGCCGGCTATTCAACAATAACCGGACGAGGCGGCGATTTGGCTAGCTTCCTGTCCCGTAAGTACTTCGAAACGTTTTCCCTGGCGACCCGGCCCTCGGCGGCCCCGGCTGGGCCGCGGGTTCCGTTGACGTGGCCGTTTGGCCTGGTAGGGCCCAGTCGCCTGCTGCGAATGGCTTCGGCCGCCAAGACGCCAAACAGGTAGAAGTAGGCCGCTTCTTCTTCCTCGAAAAAATGTACCTCGAGCCGGGCGTCATCGGTACAGCTGAACACCTCGAAGCCGCCCTCGGCCTTCACCAGGCACATTGCGCCTGGCACCTCCTCGTCGACCGCGTATGTGGCCTGCGCAATGCCGGCCAGGCTGAGGAGCTCGGCAAAAACCGCCTGGGGCGAGACCCGGTCCTTGCGGGAAGTTCGCCGGCCCGGAGGCACTGTCTGCCCCTGGCCGGGTGGTGGCGCTACGGGTTGAGCGCGCGTCGGAGTCTCCGCCTGAGTCTGAGCGCGTGCCAGAGGCTGCGCGGGGACGGGCGTGGTGCCCGGATCCGCCTCCGGGCCGGGGCCGGGGCTCGGGCCGGGGCCGGGGCTGGGCCGGGCCGGGGCTGTGGTCACGCCCGGTCCAGGGGGGTCCAGGCCGGGGGTCGTCGCGGGACCAGGGACCGGGCCCGGGCGAGCCGGGCGAGCCGTGCCAGGCGGCCGCGCGGTCCGTGGTGCGCGGCCCCCGGTCCTGGCCGGGATATCCCGGCGGGGCAGGGGAGCGGGTCCCCAGGATGGGTTCCATCCGGGTCCTCGGTCCCGGTGGCCCGCCGGAAACCCTCGGTATCACGCGTCCCTGGGCGTCCAGGCGGCTCTGGACCAAGGTCTCGGGCTCGGGGCCAGGCGGCGGGCTAGACGGCGGACCGGGCGGCGAACTCCCGCCGACGGGCCTGAACACATCGAACAGCGGCCCCGCGTCTGGCGGCGGGGCCGGGTTCGACGCCGGGAACATGGCGGCGCTCAGCGGGAACTCCACCCGTTCTTCGGTGAGGCCGTCCACGTCGGCGCGGGCCACCACCACCTCGAAGACCTCGCGGTCGATCTCCCAGTAGCCAAGCTGCCTGGCCCGCACCGCGTCCCGGCCCAGATAGACGATGTGCAGCCGCTCGCCGAGGTCGTCCAGGACCAGGCAGGGCTCGCCCCGGTACTCGCCGACCAGCCGGGACTGCCACAGCGCCGACAGGTCGGTGACGCTGACCTGCTTGCGCCAGTGGCCGGGCGCGGCGGTGAATCCGAGCTCCTCCGGCGGCGGTCCCGGTGAGAACAGCGTCACCTCGTTGCCGTCGGGCCCGAGGCCAGCGTGGTACGGGACGCCGAGGTAGGTGGCCATCAGCCGGTATCGCATGGCTCACAGCTCCGCATGCTGCCAGGCCAGGCCGTCATACCGGGCCACGAGCTGGTCTGGTTCCGCGCCGAGCCTGCACATCCCGGCGCCGACAGGGATGGGCATGGGCTCGAGGTAGAACTCCGGTGCGCCGTGCCCGGCGGTTTGCAGGTAGCCGTCGATCGGCCGGGCCAGCCAGCAGACCAGGTAGAGCTCGCTCATGGTCGGCGTGAACTCCGAGTCCTCCCAGCCCAGGCTGAGCGCGAGGTAGGCCTCGGCGGGGTTGTGGAACCGGACGTCGGTGGCGCGGTAGACGTAGCCGGCCAGCACAGAGCGCTGGCCCGTCAGGTACGGGCCCACCAGGCGCGGCGGGACCGCCTTCCACATCGGCGTGCCTGGTGCGATGGCGGACAGTCGCTCGGGCTGAGCCACCCATGCTCCCTTCCGCTCGTATTATCCTCGCTCAACTGATTGTGCCTAGTTAATGACAGCCGTTAGCCGTAAAGCTAAGCATTCAGAGAATTCATTACTTTAAGTAGCCACATAAGCACCTTGAGTTGACGTATATCACTGAGCCTGGAGCAGACGGGGTGTTGGGTAGCGTAGGGTCGTTAACGTGCCCGGCCACCTGAACCCTGGCGGAATGCAATTCCGCGATGACAATGGCGGGGCGGATCCTCGCGTCACGCACGCCCTGGCCGCGTACGCCGCGGGCGAGGCCAGCGAGCAGGCGCTGCTGACCGCGCTGTCGGCCGCACGGCTGCTCGTCCCGGTGGTCGCGGTGCTCGCTGACGGCTCGGTGTCCGCGCCGGGAGACAAGAACAGCGAGATGGTGCTGCCCACGCTGATCGGCCGGGACGGAAGGCCCGCGGTGCTCGCCTTTACCAGCCTGGAGGCGCTGGCGCGGTGGCGAAGCAACGCACGCCCGGTGCCCGCGGAGGCGGACCGGGTGTGGCGCGCCGCGGTCGCGGACGAATGCGCGGTCGTCATCGACGTCGCCGGGCCGATCCCGCTCGCGGTCGAAGGCGCGCGGCTCGAAGCCCTGGCCAGCGGCCGGGCGGTGCCGCCCGCTTACGAGGATGCCGACGTGCGAGCCGCGGTCCAGGCCGCGATCGCCGCGGAGCCCGCGATCGCCGGGTTCAGCCTGGCCGCAAGCAGCGCAGAAGGAACGGATCTGGCCATCGTGCTGTCCCTGGCCGTCCGTGACTGGGAGCCGGTAGTGGACCGGGTCGCGAGCAGCATCGCGGCCCGGCTGGCCGGCCGGCTCCGCCGCGGCATCGAGTTCAGCGTCGCGCCGGCGCGGATGTAGCCCACCGCGACCGCAGGAAATTCACCGTAGGTGACCCCGTAGGATCGAGACCATGTTTCGCTGGCTGACCGCAGGCGAATCGCACGGGCGCGCGCTCGTCGCGATTTGCGAGGGCGTGCCCGCCGGCGTGCGGGTCAGCACCGAGGACATCGCCGCCGCGCTGGCCAGAAGGCGGGCCGGCTACGGCCGGGGCGCGCGCATGATGTTCGAGCGAGACGAGGTAGAACTGACCGGGGGCGTCCGGCACGGCCGCACGCTCGGCGGCCCGCTGGCCATCAGGATCGCTAACACCGAATGGCCCAAGTGGGAGACGGTCATGTCCGCCGATCCTGTGCGGCCAGACACGCTGGACGGCCTGGCCAGGAACGCGCCGCTGACCAGGCCGCGTCCGGGGCACGCGGATCTGGCCGGGATGCAGAAGTACGGCTTTGACGACGCCCGTCCCGTGCTTGAGCGGGCCAGCGCGCGCGAGACGGCCGCCCGGGTGGCGCTCGGCGAAGTGGCGCGGCGGCTGCTCCGCCAGGTGCTCGGCATCGAGATCCTCAGCCATGTGGTGGCGCTTGGATCAGTGCGCGCCCCCGGCGAGGCGATGCCAGGCCCTTCAGACGGCACGGCGATAGACGCCGATCCGGTCCGCTGTTTCGACGCCGGAACCAGCGCCGCGATGGTGGCCGAGATCGACGCGGTCCGCAAGGACGGCGATACCCTGGGCGGCGTGGTGGAGGTGCTGGCGTTCGGGCTGCCGCCGGGGCTTGGCAGCTTTACCCACTGGGACCGGCGGCTGGACGGCAGGCTGGCCGGTGCGCTGATGTCCATCCAGGCCATCAAGGGTGTCGAGGTCGGTGACGGCTTCACCACCGCAGCCAGGCGCGGGTCGGTCGCGCACGACGAGATCGAGGCCACCGGGGCCGGGATCGCGCGCCGGACCAACCGCGCGGGCGGCATCGAGGGCGGTATGAGCACAGGCGAGGTGATCCGGGTGCGCGCCGCGATGAAGCCCATCTCCACGGTGCCGCGGGCCCTGGACACCATCGACACGAGCACCCGCGAGCCGGCCAAGGCGATCAACCAGCGCAGTGACGCGACCGCGGTCCCGGCGGCCGGCGTAGTCGCCGAGGCGATGGTCGCGCTGGTACTGGCCGAGGCCGCGGTGGAAAAGTTCGGCGGCGACTCGGTGGGGGAGATGCACCGTAACGCGGAAAGCTATCTCAAGGCTCTGGTGATCTCATGACTCCCGCGGGAGCCCAGGCGACCCGCGAGACCCGGGCGCACGGGCCGGTGGTGGTCCTGATCGGCCCGCCCGCGGCGGGCAAGTCCGCGGTGGGCCCGCTGGTCGCGGAGCTGCTCGGAGTGCCGTTCCGCGACACAGACTCCGATGTCGCGGCCGCCGCGGGCAAGCCGATCGGCGACATTTTCGTCGAGGACGGCGAGGAGACCTTTCGCGAGCTCGAACGGGCCGCGGTAACAAGCGCGCTCGGCGATCAGGGGGGCGATGCTGCCCGCGGGGTGCTGGCGGTAGGCAGCGGCGCGGTCCTGGACGAGGGGGTCCAGCAGCTGCTCCTGGGCCAGCCGGTGGTCTACTTGTCGACCAGCTTCGGCACGCTGGTGAAGCGGATCGGGCTGGACCGTCCCCGCGTCGTGATCCCGGGTAACCCGCGCGGTCGTCTGCGCGCCATGCTGACCGAACGGCTGCCGCTCTACCAGCGCCTCGCGGCCGTCACGGTGGAGACCGACGAGCTGGACCCCGACGAGCTCGCGGCCCAGATCGCGGCGGCCGTCACCAGCCCGCCACCGGAGGACTCGCGGTGACCGCGACCAGAATCGAGGTTAACCCGTCAGGCGGCGGCGCGCCGTACCAGGTGGTCGTGGGCGTCGGGGTGCTCAGCGAGCTGCCGGGCCTGGTGCCGAAACAGGCCCAGACCGTGGTCGTGATCCACGCCGAGGGCCTCGGCGAGATCGTCCGCCCCGCCTGCGGCGCGCTGACCGCGGCGGGCCTGCGGGTGCTGGCCGAGCCGGTGCCCGATGGCGAGGCGGCCAAGAGCATCGACGTCGCCGCCCGGTTGTGGTCACGGCTCGCGGAACACGGCGTGACCCGGTCTGACTGCATCGTCGGGATCGGCGGCGGAGCGACCACCGACCTGGCCGGGTTCGTGGCCGCCAGCTGGCTCCGCGGGGTCAGCGTGGTGCTTGTCCCGACCACGCTGCTGGCCATGGCGGACGCCGCGGTCGGCGGGAAGACCGCGATCGACATCCCGGCGGGAAAGAACCTGGTCGGCGCGTTCCATTCGCCCGCCGGGGTGCTCGCCGACCTGATCACGCTGGAGACGCTGCCCCGGGCCGATTACGTCAGCGGGCTGGCCGAGGTCATCAAGGCCGGATTCATCGCCGACCCGGTCATCTTGGACCTGCTCCGCCAGGACCCCCAGGGTGCCACGGTCCCGCACGGCACCCACGCCCGCGAGCTGATCGAGCGCGCGATCCGGGTCAAGGCTGAGGTGGTGTCGCAGGACCTGACCGAGAAGGGGCGGCGGGAGATCCTGAACTACGGGCACACGCTCGGGCACGCCATCGAACGGGTGGAGGGGTACCGGTTCCGGCACGGCGACGCGGTGGCCATCGGGATGGTGTACGTCGCCGAGCTGGCCCGGCTGGCCGGGCGGCTGGACGAGACGACCTGCCAGCTGCACCGGCCGCTGCTCGCCAGCGTGGGCCTGCCGACCTCCTATCCGGCGGGAGTCTGGCCCGCGTTGCGGGCGGCCATGGGCGTGGACAAGAAGGCCCGCGGCGCCCGGCTGCGGCTGGTGGTCCTCGACGGCCTGGCGCGCCCCTCGATCCTCGACGACCCATCCGAAGAACTCCTGCAGCAGGCGTACCAGGAGGTAGCCACGTGATCAAGCAGGTGCTTGTGCTCAACGGGCCGAACCTCGGCCAGCTCGGTAGCAGGGAACCCGAGGTCTACGGCTCGACCTCGTTTGAGGACCTCGCCGAGCTCTGCCGCTCGACCGGCCGCAAGCTCGGGCTTAGCGTCGAGGTCCGGCAGACCGACGACGAGCGCGAGATGATCAGCTGGGTGCACGAGGCCGCCGACGCCCGGCTGCCTGTGGTCCTGAACCCGGCCGCGTTCACGCACTACTCCTACGCGCTCCGCGACGCCCTGGCCATGCGGACCGCCCCGCTGGTGGAGGTGCATATCTCCAACCCGGCCGCGCGCGAGCAGTTCCGCCACAACTCGGTGGTGGCCGCGGTGGCCGACGGGACGGTGGCCGGGTTCGGCCTGGTGTCCTACCAGCTGGCGCTGCAGGCGATCGCCGAGCTAGCCGCCGAAGACGCCGCCGGCCTGCCCGAGCCGGGCCTGCCTGAGCCCGCCGAGCCGGCCGATCCGGCCACCCCGGTCCAGGTCCGGCCGCCCGGCCCATGATCGTTCTCATCGGCTTCATGGGGGCGGGCAAGACCACGATCGGCACCCTGCTCGCCGCCCGGCTCGCGCTGCCGTTCGCCGACAGCGACCAGGTCATCGAGCAGTATGCGGGCCGCCCGATCCCGCAGCTGTTTGCCGAGGACGGCGAACCCGCCTTCCGCGCCCTGGAACATCAGGTGATCGCGGGCCTGCTCGACGGCCCGGAGGTGATCATGGCGCTCGGCGGCGGTGCCGCCGAGCATCCGCGCACCCAGGACAAGCTCGCCGCCACCGCCGCGGCCCAGGTCGTCTATCTCCAGGTCGGATACGACCAGGCGCTGCGGCGGGTGGGCCACGACACGGGCCGCCCGATGCTGGCCCGGCCGGACCTGAGCGCGGTCTACGAGCGCCGCCGGGGCGTCTACGCCCGGCTCGCGACCATTACGGTCGGCACCGACGACCGCCATCCCTCCACTGTCGGCGACGACATCCTCGCTATGCTCGGCCGGGTCCCCGCCGTCGGCGGCCGGGGCCAGGGCCTGGACAGGAAAGGCTGATCGCATGCGAATAGGAATGCACCTGAGCTACGCGGGCGGTTTCGCCGAGACGGTGGAGGAGCTGGCCGACTACGAGCAGGCCGGGCTTGACATCGTGTTCGTCCCCGAGGCGTACAGTTACGACGCGGTGAGCCAGCTCGGCTTTATCGCGGCCAGGACCGAGCGGCTGCAGATCGCCTCCGGGATCTTCCAGCTGTACTCGCGCACCCCCGCGCTGACTGCGATGACGGCGGCCGGCCTGGACTACGTCTCCGGCGGCCGCTTCACCCTCGGCCTGGGCGCGTCAGGTCCGCAGGTGATCGAGGGCTGGCACGGCGTGCCGTACGACGCGCCGATCGGCCGGGCCCGCGAGATTATCGAGATCTGCCGGATGATCTGGCGCCGTGAGCGGCTGGAATACCACGGCCGGTACTACCAGCTCCCGCTGCCGGGTGGTACCGGGCTGGGTAAGCCGCTCAAGCTGATCAACCACCCGGTCCGCGAGCGCATCCCGATCGCCCTGGCCGCCATCGGCCCGAAGAACGTGGCCCTCGCCGCCGAGCTGGCCGAGGCCTGGGAGCCGATCTTCTACCTGCCGGAGCGGGCGGCGCAGGTGTGGGGCCATGCGCTGGCCGAGGGCCAGGCCCAGCGCGACCCCTCGCTCGGGCCGCTTGACGTGATCGCGAGCGCGCCGCTGGCGATCGGCGAGGACGTGGCCGGACTGCGGGATCGGAGCCGGCCCGAGCTGGCGCTGTACATCGGCGGGATGGGCGCGCGCGGCCGGAATTTCTACAACGACCTGGCCCGGCGGTTCGGCTACGAGACCGAGGCCAAGGCCATCCAGGACGCCTACCTGGACGGCCGCAAGGACGAGGCCGCCGCTCTGGTACCCGCCGAACTGGTGGAGCGGACCTCTCTGGTCGGCCCGCAGTCCTGGGTGGCCGAACGGGTGGCCGCCTACCGCGAGGCCGGCGCGACCACCTTGCTCGTCAACCCGCTCGCGCCCACCCACGAGGCCCGCGTCGCCCTGATCGAGCAGATCCGCGCCCTGGCGGACTAACCGCCGTAGAGTTCGGGGATGGGTGACATCCACGCCGCTCGCCGGGGCCGGGCGCAGCAGAAGATAACCGAGGTCGCCGCCGACGCCGCGCTGATCACCTCCGCTCAGAACGTTCGCTACCTCACCGGCCTGGCCAGCTCCAACGCCGCGCTGCTGCTGCCCGCCAGCGGAACTCCGATCCTGGCCACCGACGCCAGGTACGCGCCGGTGGCCCAGCGAGACTGCGCCGATCTGGAGCTGATCGTCGAGCGGTTTATCGAGCCGAGGCTGGCCGGCCAGCTGGCCAGCCGAGGCTGGCGGACGGTGGCCTTCGAGGCTCACGAGATGACGGTCGAGCGCCACGCGGAGCTCCAGGCCAACGCGCCGGGCGTGAACGCGGTTCCGTTCGGCCGGAAAATTGAAGAGCTGCGGATGGTCAAGGATCCGTCCGAGCTCGAGTTGCTCGCCACCGCGTGCCGGATCAGCTGCCAGGCCATCGCGGACGTGTTCGCGCTGATCAGGCCAGGCCTGACCGAACGGCAGCTGGCTGCGGCGCTGGACCGGCGGATGACCGAGCTTGGTGCGGAGGGACCGGCCTTTGACACCATCGTGGCCAGCGGGCCAAACGGCGCGGTGCCGCATCACGCGGCTGCGGACCGGCCGATGCGCCGCGGTGACCTGATCACCATGGACTTCGGGGCCCGGTACGACGGCTACCACGCGGACATGACCAGGACCGTCGCGCTCGGTCCGCCCGCGGGCTGGCAGCGGGAGATCTACGAGCTGGTCGCGGCCGCGCAGCGCGCTGGCATCGACGCGGCCCGGCCGGACGCCGACGTCGGGGACGTCGACGCGGCCGCCCGCGACCTGATCCGCGACGCCGGGCACGGGGAGCACTTCGTCCACGGCCTCGGGCACGGCCTCGGGCTCGAGGTCCACGAGGCCCCGACGATCGGGTACGCCAGAACGGGTAAGCTTGCCAGCTGGGTCCCGGTCACCGTCGAGCCTGGTGTGTACCTGCCCGGCAGGGGCGGTGTCCGGATCGAGGACGTTCTTGTCGTGGGGGCTGGCGGGACCGACGGGACGGGCCTCCTCACGACTACCACGAGAGAACTTCTCGTCCTTTAACCCTGGAGACGCAAACGTGGCCACCACGAACGACCTGAAGAACGGCATGACGCTGAACCTGGACGGCCAGCTCTGGACCGTCGTGGAGTTCCAGCACGTCAAGCCAGGCAAGGGCGGCGCCTTCGTGCGCACCAAGCTGAAGAACATCATGTCGGGCAAGGTCGTCGACCGGACCTTCAACGCCGGCGTCAAGGTCGACGTGGCCAGCGTCGACCGGCGGGAAATGCAGTACCTGTACCGCGAGGGCGGGGATTTCGTCTTCATGGACACGCAGGACTACGACCAGCCCCGCATCCCCGCCTCGGTGGTGGGGGAGGCCTCGAATTACCTGCTCGAGGAGCAGATGGTCACCGTGGCCTTCAACGACGGCACGCCGCTGTACCTGGACCTCCCCGCCGCGGTCGAGCTCGCCATCAGCCAGACCGACCCCGGCATCCAGGGCGACCGCTCGACCGGCGGCACCAAGCTGGCCACGCTCGAGACCGGTGCCACCATCCAGGTGCCGCTGTTCATCTCCACCGGAGAGAAGATCAAAGTCGACACGAGGACCGGCCAGTATCTCGGCCGGGCCTGATGAGGATCGCCTGCCCGCCGGCTGGTCATGTCCGCGCGTAGCAAGGCGCGCAAGCGCGCGCTTGACGTGCTGTTCGAGGCTGAGCTGCGCGACCTGCCGGTTCTCGAGCTGCTCGCTGAGCGCATCACGCTGGGCGACCCGCCGGTCTCCGACTACGCCGCGGAACTCGTCCGCGGGGTGGCGGTGCACAAAGATCAGATCGACGAGCTGATCTCGGCCCACGCCGAGGACTGGACCATGGACCGGATGCCCGCGGTGGACAGGAGCGTGCTTCGGATCGGCGTGTTCGAGCTGCTCTGGGCCCCGGACGTGCCCGACGGCGTCGTCATCAGCGAGGCGGTCCTGCTGGCCGGAGACCTGTCGACGGACGCCTCGCCCGCGTTCGTGAACGGCCTGCTGGCTAAGATCGCCGGACTCAAGCCGTCCGTGCCGGTCGCGCCGCCTGCGCCCTAGGGCTGCGGCTGGGCGAAGCGGACCCGCAAGCCGAAGCGGTGCAGGACGCGAAAGAACCAGAAGGCGGACAGGCCGATGCCCGCCACCGTGCCGCCGACGGTAACGACCGTGGTGAGCAGCAAGAACACCTTGACCGGGGCAAAGGCCAGCGGCACCGCCAGGCCTACCGTCGACATCGCGAAGATGCCGGCCCACAGCCAGGTCGCGCCCTGGAAGAACCTGTGCAGTCCCGGGTGGTGGGCCGTTGGCTGGCGGAGCGCCACCACCTCGGCGGCGAGCTGAGCCACCAGCGGCTTGCGGGTGGGAGCGGTTCTCGCGAACAGCACGCACAAGCCCAGGTTGGCCAGCGGGAACTGGAGCAGGAAAAACAGCACGCTGCCGGTGGCGATCACGACGGCCGTCTGCAGGGTGAGAACCAGAGCCGAGATGGTGAGCAGCCCGGGGACGCTGCGGGTCACCACCTTGCGGCCGACGACGGTGAGCCAGACCACCGCGGTCGCGGCCACCATCCCGGCGTTCCGCCCGCCCAGCTGCGCCCCGGCGAAATAGCCGGCCACGGGCAGCCCGAGGGATTCGGCCAGGTTCCATCCGGCGGTCAGCATCAGCCGCCAGGGGCGGGGCAACTCGAGATGCTCAGCCATGGCGATGAGCATACGGGGGGTGGCTGCGGCCGCGCTGGCATTGCCGCCAGGTGGCGTCAAGAAGAATCTGGGAGGTCCGCACGGCTATAGAACGTAGCGGTGGCCGGGTCAGTTCAACGCGTTATCAGTCATTAACGGAAGGTAGTCACACCCAGGCCAGCGGAATGACGGTGACCGCACTACATTGGACGGGAGGATAAGGAGGCCGGCGTGACGGCAGAGTTCCGGCGTGACGGGGTGCGCACCTCACTGATCTGGGATGTCCTGCGCGACGTGGTGTCGGCCCGAGCGGCGGATACCGGCAGGCCGACGCTGGACATCGTCGACGTGGGCGGCGGCACCGGCGGTCTGGCGGTGCCGTTCGCGGCCCTCGGGCATAACGTCACCGTGGTCGACCCGAGCCCGGACGCCCTCGCGGCGGCGCAGCGGCGGGCCGCCGAGGCGGGCGCGCGGCTGACCGCGATCCAGGGTGACGCGGCCAGCCTGGACGCCGTGGCGGGGATCAAGACCGCCGACTTGGTCATCTGTCATAACGTCCTTGAGTACGTGGACTCGCCGGCCGACGCGATGACCGCGATCGCCGCGGTCTTGCGGCCGTCCGCCACGGTCAGCGTGCTGGCGTCCAACGCGGTGGCCGCGGTGCTGCACCAGGCGCTGGCCGGCCGGTTCGCCGAAGCCAGGCAGCTGCTCGATCCCGACGCCGCCGGCGGGCCGCCCTGGCGGTTTACCCTGCCCGCGCTGACCGCGCTGATCGAGGGAGCCGGGTTGCGGGCCGGACAGGCGCACGGACTGCGTATCTTCGGCGGACTGGTGCCTGGCGTGCTGCTGGATGGCGACGCTGGCGCGGCCGAGGCGCTGCGGGCGCTCGAGGAGGCGGCCGCGGCCACCCCGCCGCTGCGGGACATCGCCGCCAAGCTGCACGTGCTCGGTCACCGCTGACCGTCATGGACGCGAGCGCTGACGACCCAGGCCGCAGGGAACCCGACGACACCGGCTGTCACATCCTGCATGTCGACATGGACGCCTTTTACGCCAGCGTCGAGATCAGGGACCGGCCCGAGCTGGCCGGCCAGCCGGTCGTGGTGGGCGGGACCGGCGGCCGCGGCGTGGTGCTGTCGGCCTCGTATCAGGCCCGGGCGTTCGGGGTGCGCTCGGCGATGCCGGTCGGCCAGGCTCAGCGGATGTGCCCGCGGGCCGTGTTCGTGGCTCCCAGGCACCGGGAGTACGCGGCCACCTCCAGGGAAGTCATGGCCATCTTTGGTGCGGTGACGCCCGAAGTGGAGCCGCTGGCGCTGGACGAGGCCTTTCTCGATGTGGCCGGCGCGCTCCGGCGCCTGGGCCCGCCCGCCGGGATCGCCAGGCACATCCGGGCCCAGGTCGCCGCGCAGCAGGGCATCACCTGCTCGGTCGGCGTCGCACCGAGTAAGTTCATCGCCAAGATCGCCTCCGCCCGCTGCAAGCCGGACGGGATGCTGGTGGTCCCGCGGGACGGGGTCCTTGACTTCCTGCACCCGTTGCCGGTCGGCGCGCTGTGGGGTGTCGGGGCGCGGACCGGGGAAACCCTGTCCCGGCTGGGGCTGCGCACGGTAGGCGACATCGCTCAGACCCCGCTGGCCTCGTTGCAGCACGAACTCGGCGTGGCGCATGGGTCGCACCTGGCCGCGCTGGCGTGGGGCCAGGACCCGCGCCGGGTCACGCCTCATGTCGCCGAGAAGAGCATCGGGGCCGAGGAGACGTTTGCCACCGATATCGGCGACCCGGAACGGATAAGGCGCGAACTGCTCAAGCTATCCGGGCGGACCGCGCACAGTCTTCGGGCCAGCGGGTGCGTGGCCCGGACGGTGTCGGTCAAGATCCGGCTCGCCAGTTTCAAGACGACGACCAAGTCCCGGACGCTGGCCTACCCCACTGACGTCACGCATGAGATTTATGCCACAGCATGTTCACTGTATGCGTCGGCCGGTCTCGACCACGCTGCGCAGCTTCGCCTCATCGGCGTCCGGGTATCCGGTCTGGTGTCTGCGACCAGCGCGAATGCCCAGCTGACGTTTGATGATCGGCCTGTCGGCTGGCGGGAAGCGGAGCAGGCAGTCGACAAGATCGCCAGGCGATTCGGCTCCGCCGCGGTCCGTCCGGCCGCCCTGGTGGAGGACCCGGACCGCCCGCCGGAGGAAGCTTTCTGACCAGGTAGGGGATGCGCCCTTCCAAGGTGCGTGTCAACGCTCGTATTCTGGAAATTGAACCGGGTATGTGAGGTGAGCCGGTCACCGCACACGTGCCGGGCGCAAGGTTTTTAATGGGAGGCGTCGTGCCGCTCTCTGAACACGAGCAGCGCCAGCTGGAGCAGATCGAGCAAGCGCTCTACCGGGAGGACCCGAAGTTCGGGCGCCTGGTGCGTTCTAGCGATCCGCGGGTGCACTACAAGCGCAAACTGGTGCAGGCCTTCATCGGCGTGCTGGTCGGTGCCGGGCTGCTCGCGGCGGGGATTGTGACCCATCGCGTGTACCTTGACGCGGCCGGAGCGGCGATTGTGCTGCTGTCGCTGGTGTGGGCGCTGGTCACCTGGCGGCGGCATGCGGCGAGGGTGCGGCCCGCGCGGAGCAAGCTCAAGTCCGTCGGCCCTGGCGCCCCCAGCGCGGCGTTGACCAGGCGGGCCCGGCTGATGGAGCGGATGGAAGAACGCTGGAAGCGGCGGCAGGAGGGTGACCGCAGGATGTAGGGCTGCGGTCCGCCCGGCTGGTTACCCGGGCGTCCGCCTGACCAGGCTCCGCGGCGGCAGGGTATCGTGCCGTGCCATGCGTGCTGTCGTGCAGCGGGTGAGCCGGGCTAGCGTGACCGTGAACGGGCAGGTCGAGGGCGCGATCGAGGAGCCAGGTCTGCTCGTCCTCGTCGGCGTCACCCACGGGGATACCCCCGAGCAGGCCGTGAAGCTCGCCGCCAAGCTCTGGGGCCTGCGGATCCTGGAGGGCGAGAAGTCCTGCTCCGACGTAGCCGCGCCGCTCCTGGTGATCAGTCAGTTCACCCTCTACGCGGACCTGGCCAAGGGCCGCAGGCCGGCCTGGTCGGCCGCCGCGCCCGGCCCGGTCGCGGCCCCGCTCGTCGACGCCGTGGTGTCCGCCCTGCGCGAGTTCGGAGCCCGCGTCGAAACCGGCGTCTTTGGTGCCGATATGAAGGTTGACCTGACTAACGACGGCCCGGTCACCCTCATCCTCGACCTGTAGGCTGCGGACGGCGGCGCGGGGACAGCCTGGTGGCCAGGGCGTCAGGTATCGAGGTCGTCATATCGGCGAGGGTGGTCACCAGGGAGGCGGGGAAGATCCTGGCCCGCCAGCGGACGGCACGCCCGGCGGAGGCCGCCAGGCCGCGCCGCGCCGTGCTGCCGTCCCGCCGCAGGTACTCCGATTCGGACGGCCGCGCCGCGTAGGTGGCCCGTTCCTCGGCCAGCGCGAGCCTGCGGATCGCGTCGCCGACCGGTTCTGGCCGCCCGGCCGCCACCCGTCCGGCCAGCGTGCGCGGTGGCTCGCTGGCCCGGCCGCCCAGGCCGAAGTCGGTGAGATCGTCACGGAACTCACGCCAGGCGACATGGGCCCGGCTCGCGTCGTCGCCGGCCCGCATCCAGCGCCAGCGCCTGAGCACCAGCCGGGTCGCCGCAGGTGCGATCAACGCCACCACGACGACCGCGCCGAAGGTGATGCCGACCGTGGCCCAGCCCGCGCCGAAGCGGAGCCCGGAGGTGCTGGACAGCAGCCGGTACAGGGCCAGCGCGATCAGCGCCGCGGCCACCGTGACCAGCCCCGCCGAGGTGGCGCTCACCGGTCTGCGCCGTCGGCCCGGGCTGACGGAAACGGCTGCGGCGCGCTCCGCGGGCGGAGCGACCATCGCGATGACTCCGCAGGCCAGCGCGATCGCGGCGATAATGGCCAGCGCGATCGCCGCCCATGGTGTCCCGGCTGACTTGCCGGACAAGGTGTTGAGCGGGCCGGTGGCGCCCTGCTGGACATGACCCCGGCCGAAGAGGTTGTGACCCTGACCCTGACTCGAGCCGGGCGCCGCGGTGGCAGATACGACCGGGGGAACATTGAGGAGGCCGGTACCGGTCCCCGAGGCGGCGGTCATGTAGTTCGTGGTGTGCGCGCTGCCCTGGCCGCTGGGCGTGGGTTCGAACCGGAGCCAGCCGATGGTCGGGAAGTACACTTCGGTCCACGCATGCGCGTCGGTGTTCATGACCTTGTACTCGTTGCCCTTGACCCGGGTGCCGGCGGTGTAACCGACGACGAACCTGGCCGGGATGCCGAGCAACCGGGTGAGCACGGTCATCGCGTAGGCGAACTGCACGCAGTAGCCGCTCCGGGCTTTGGTCAGGAACGACAGCAGGCCGTCCGCGCTGTCGAACACCGGCCCGGCCAGGCTGTAGCTGAACGGGGATTCAGAAAGCCAGTTGGCCAGCGCGTTTACCTCGCCGATCTCGCTGGTCTGGCCACTGATGTGGCTCTGCGCCAGCTTTGTCAGGGCCTGCGTCTTGTAGGAGGCGGGCAGGGCCAGGTACGGCGCCAGGCCCGCCGTGTTCGCCAGCTTGCCGAGCTGCTGGAGCGTGGCCAGGGACGGGTCGACATCGAGGCTGTCCTCGGTGTAGCTCTGGCCGTCCCCGGCGCTGTCGTTCGAGTACACCATGAGGTCCTGGTCAGCCTGCCACTTTCCCTTCACCTCAAGCGAAGTCACGGGGTAGACCAGCGGCAGGAAGGTCGGCTGACCGCTGTCGGAGGAAAAGCTCCTGGTCGCGGTGACGGTCGTCTGGACGATCAGCGGGACCGTGGAGTTCGTGAGTCCCTGCGGCCCGGGTATCGCGCTCAGCGGCTCGGCGCCGGCCCCGTAGTTGGTCACCTGCCAGCCCGTACCGTCGGTCAAGGTGTCAAACGCGTACTGCCTGAAGTACTGCGCGTCGTTGGTCTCGACGGCCACCGACGCGCTGGTGGTGTAGGAAAAGACTTCGCTCGGCTTCTTTTCCTGCAGTTCCCTGACGGCTTGCGACAAGGCGCTCGGCAGCGAAAGCGTCCCGGTCCCGCTGCCGGTCCCGCCGATGCCTGGCCCGGAAGCGAAGACCTTGCTCGGGTGCAGGCCCGGCACAAGCAGCGGGGCACACAGCGCCAGCACGATCGACGCGAGCCCCACCCGCCGGCCGGCCGCGGCCAGCGGCCGGGTGTCCGGCCCACGCCCAGACCCGAGGACCCGGGAGCCGGGGGCTCCGGCCCCCCCGGCGCCGGGCAGGGCCGCCCCGTGGTTCGCGCCGGCCCGGTGCGACCCGGGGCCGGCTGGGCCCGTCCCGGCGTCCTGCGGGTTAGTACGCCACAGCGATATCAGCCGTCCCCAGACCCTGATCCGTTCCCGTCCATCCGCGCTCAGCATGGCCAGGTAACCGGCCCCGGCCAGGCAGAAGACCAGCGCGGTGGCCAGCTGGCTGTGCGGCGCGTTCACCATCACCGGCACGGTGAACAGCACGAGCAGCGGCAGTCCGGCCAGCGCGGTGGACCGCAGCCTGACGGCGATCAGGTCGGTCACCACCGCCGTGATGCCCACCCCGGCCTCGGTCAGGAATAGCAGGCTGGGCACGTTAGGAACGGGCGGCGCGTACCTTCTGGAATCGTTGAGCCCGGCTCCCACCAGGCCCCACAGGCGGCTGATCGAGGTCGAGGTGGGTATCACGAGCAGCAGCGAATGGCGGGCCTCAAAGACCAGGTTCAGGTAGAGCACCAGGCCGATCACGCCGGCGGCGAGGCAGACGAGCACCGGCAGGGTGCGCAGCCTGGTCAGCGTGCCGGTCGCGGCGACGACCAGAACCGCGCCCATCGAGGCGGCGAACCACAGCGAGTTCGTAAACACCGGGTACAAGACGGTCGACGTCAGGACCACCGCGACGGCGGCGGTCACGGTCATCCGGCGGCTCAATGTCACCTGGACTCACCTCCAAAACCCTCAAGATCCCCGCGGCCCTCGAGGCTCCCAGGGTCCTCGGAATGTCCGGGACCCCCGTTAAATCCCCCCACCGGCAGCGGCCGGTCAGCCGGCCGGTGCAGCTGCTGCCAGGCCACGGCCAGCGGCGTGCTCGCGGTCACCGTGGCGACCCGCCAGCCCGCGGCCGCCAGCAGCTGCGCGGTCTGCGCGGTGTCATCGGGGACCGTGTCCGTTGCCCACGCGGAGACCCCGAGCAGCAGGGCCATCGCCGGCGCGTTCCCGCGCCTGCTCGCGGCCAGCTGGCTGGCGTCGTCGTGGGAAAGCCGCCCGACTATCGCGATCAGCTGGCCGCCCGCGCGGGCCAGTGCCGACGTGCCGGACCGGATGCTGGCGTGGCTTGACGGGCTGATCACCGCGAGCATGTCGAGCAGGGTGTCCTGGAAGGTCCCGCGGGGGGCGATCTCGCCGTCCTCGGTGATGAGCCTGGCCCGGAACCCTTCGCTGGACAGGTGCGCGCCGATCGAGGCGGCCGCGCTGACGGCGACCTCAAACGTCGCGAAGGGCCCGCGGCCCGAATGTGCGGAACGGCGGGTGTCGAGGAAGACCGTGGCGCTGTTCCGCCACTGGTGTTCCTCGCGCCGGACCATCAGCTCGCCGTACCTCGCCGTCGATTTCCAGTGCACCCGGCGCAGCCCGTCGCCGTCCTGGTACAGCCGCGGCGCCGCGTCGTCCTCGCCGATGGCCGATATGGTCCGCATCCCCCCGTCGCCCTCGCCCAGCCAGCTGCTCGCGGCCGAGGCCCGGGGCAGCGGAACGATTTTCGGCGTTACCACGAGCGTGCTCGTGGTGCTGAACGCGCGGCTGATCTCCACCAGCCCGAACGCGTCGGCGACCCGGACCCGCAGGGGGCCGATGCTGAACTTGCCCCGGGTATCGGACCGGATCTGGTAGCTAAGCTCCCGGCTTCCGCTCGGCTCGATCTCGTCGAGCACGAACCGCGGCCTGCTGCCGAGCGAGTACGGCGCGACATCCTCGGCCAGCAGCACGCCCGTTCGCAACCGCGAGACATTCTCCACCCGCACCGTCACCACGGTGAGCTGTCCGGCGGGCACCCGCGACGGGTCGAGCCTGCGGCTGCAGGACAGGCGATACCGGGACCTGCGCGCGATCAGCCCGGACACCAGCGGCAAGATGACGAGCAGCGCGCCCACCCGGACCAGATCGGGCTCGGGTATCGCCAGCCCGCACACCATGGCCGCGCCGCCCGCGGCCATGAACGACCGGCCCCTCGTGGTCAGCGAGCTGAAGAGCGCCCGCATGGCCCTCCTTAAGGTTCTCCCCTGATGCCGTCTGCCTGGCTCAGCGTCTGGGTAGGGGCAACTGCGTGACGATCCTGTCCACGACTTGCTCGGGCAGGTGCCGTTCGACGATGGCTTCCGCCGTGGGCAGCAGCCGGTGCGCCAGCACCGGCCGGGCCAGCCGCTGCACGTCGTCGGGGATGACATAATCCCGGCCGTCCAGCGCGGCCCAGGCCCGGCTGGCCCGCAGCAGGTGCAGTGTGGCCCGCGGCGACGCGCCGAGGCGCAGTTCGGGCGAGGTCCTGGTCGCGTTGGCCAGGCTGATGATGTAGTCCTTGACCTGGTCCGACACCAGGACTCCGCGGACCGCGACGACGAGCTCCTGCACGTCGCTGGCCCGCGCGACCGGAGTGAGCTTGTCCAGGGGAGAGGAGGAGCCGTGGTTGTCGAGCATCTCCCGCTCGGCGGCGGGAAGCGGGTAGCCCAGCGAGATGCGCGCGGTGAACCGGTCTCGCTGCGCTTCGGGCAGCGGATAGGTGCCTTCCATCTCCACCGGGTTCTGGGTGGCGATCACCATGAACGGCTCCTGCAGCACATACGTCGTGCCGTCGACGGTGACCTGACGCTCTTCCATGCATTCGAGCAGCGCGGACTGCGTCTTGGGGGAGGCCCGGTTGATCTCGTCGCCGAGCACGATGTTGGCGAAGACCGGTCCTGGCTTGAACTCGAAATCGCGCCGTTCCTGGTGGTAGGCGCTGACCCCGGTGATGTCGCTCGGCAGCAAGTCCGGCGTGAACTGGACCCGCCGGACGGTGCCGTCGATGGCCTTGGCCAGGGCCTTGGCCAGCATCGTCTTGCCGACGCCCGGCACGTCCTCGATGAGCAGGTGCCCTTCGGCCAGCAGCACGGCCAAGGTGAGCTGGATGGCGTCCCGCTTGCCCTCGATCACCGACTCGATGGCCTTACCGATCCTGCGAGCGGCTGGCACTAGATCATCGATCGGGCTCCCCGTCTGCCTTCCGGTATCCAGTACCACATGGCCTCCTCGAAGGCGCTGGCGCACACTAAACCGGCCCGCCGGGTGTGCCGTTACCTCATGCCCCTGCTGGCCGCCGTAACGCTACAGTACGTCTTTCTCCACCGAACGCGCGACGCTGGCGAAGGTTCTTCGTCGAACCCCGGCGTATCCATAGATACCGGACACTCAGCGGGCGCCCCCGCCCGTCCCTAACGGCCGGCCCGCGCCGGTTCCCGGCGGCGTCCGGCCGGCCGCGGCGGGACGAGGTCCCGCATTTTTGCCCCACCCCCTCCTCCACTTCGCTCCACCTCGTCTACCTGGTGGTTCAGTGGGGAAACCGGGACGATGGAGGCGGTTTAAGCGTTGACGGTGGGGGGATGTGGAGTACAGTGGAGCGCAGTGGAGGATAAACGGCCGGGAGGTGGGTGCCTGTGTTCCTCGGCACTCATGCGCCGCGGCTGGACGAGAAGGGCCGGCTGTTCCTGCCCGCGAAGTACCGAGAAGAGCTCGCTGGGGGAGTGGTGATCACCAAGGGACAGGAGCGCTGCCTGTTCGTCTTCCCGCACGAGGAGTTCGCCCGCATCACCGAGGCGCTGCGCACCGCGCCGGTGACGGCCAAGTCGGTCAGGGACTACAGCCGGGTCTTCTTCGCCAGCGCCTCCGACGAGCTTCCTGACAAGCAGGGCCGGATCACCGTCCCGGCGGCGCTTCGCGCCTACGCCGGGCTGCAGCGGGACTGCGTGGTGATCGGCGCGAACACCCGCCTGGAGATCTGGGACACGCAAGCGTGGGAGACCTACCTCGCCGCGCAAGAAGACTCGTTCGCAGAAGCCGCCGAGGAGGTGCTCCCGGGAATCCTGTAGCTCCCGTAGCCGGTCCCCATCCGCCGTTCCCTGCTGGCATCACTTCCCCGGTGCCAGCCGGCGTCAGCAGATGGGGACCGGCGGAGGGACCGCCAGCCCGGAGCGACCGCAGGACCGAGCAGAGCACAGCAGAACCGCCTGGCAGGGAGGGATACGTGGACAGCGACCAGCACGTACCTGTGCTCGCCGGCCGTGTCACCGCCCTGCTCGCGCCCGCCCTGGCGGACGAAGGCGCCGTGCTCGTGGACGCCACCCTGGGCCGGGCCGGACACGCCAGGGACCTGCTCGAGGCCTGCCCCGGCATGCTGCTCGTCGGCATCGACGCCGACGTCGCCGCGATCGAAGCGGCCCGCGAGCTGCTCGCCTCCTTTGCCGGCCGGGTGCGGCTCGTGCACGCCAGGTACGACGAAATCCCGGCGATCCTGAGCACCGGGCCGGGCCAGGGACCGGCCCCAGGTCCGGCTCGCGCCATGGGCCTGCTGTTCGACCTCGGCGTGTCCTCGCCGCAGCTCGACGACCCCGCGCGCGGTTTCGCGTACGCCCAGGACGCCCCGCTGGACATGCGGATGGACCGCACCATGGACCTCACGGCGGCGGACGTCATCAACGGCTATCCGCCCGCTGAGCTCGCCCGGGTGCTCCGCGATTACGGCGAGGAACGTTTCGCTCACCGGATCGCCGGAGCGGTGGCCCGCGAGCGCGACCTGGCTCCGATCACCTCGACCCAGCGGCTCAGCGCCATCGTGAAGGACGCGATCCCCGCGGCGACGCGGCGCACCGGGGGCAACCCGGCCAAGCGCACCTTTCAGGCGCTGCGGATCGAGGTGAATGACGAGCTCGGCACGCTGCGCCGGGCGCTGCCTGCCGCCCTGGGCGTGCTGGCCGTCGGTGGCCGCGTGGTGGTACTGGCCTACCACTCGCTGGAGGACCGCATCGTCAAGCGTGAGCTCGTCCGGCTGTCCACCGATCAGACGCCGCCTGGCCTGCCGATCCCCGCGAGCGCCGCGGCACCGGAGTTGCGCCTGCTCACCAGGGGCGCGGAGCGCGCCGGCAGCGAAGAAGTCAGCAGTAACCCGCGCGCGGCCTCGGTCCGGCTGCGGGCCGCGGAACGTATCAGGGAAGCAGCATGACCCCGAGGGGGCAATGACATGGCCACAGACACGATGCGGCCCAGCGTGGGGCCCCACCAGGGGCCCCGCCAGTCCCCCCGAAGGGGGGCCCAGGGGGGATGGGGGGGCGGGCAGCCCCCCCATGATCGGGGGGCTCCGGGGGGTCGCCCCCCCGGGCTAACACAGTCCCCGGGAATAACAGCCCCACGGCACACCAGGCCCGTCACCAGGCCGCCGCGTCCGGTTACCGGGCCGCCGCGTCCGGCCTCCGGGCCGCCGCGGCCTGCCACCAGGCCGCGGCGTCGCTCGCCCCGCGCGCCCTTCCTCTTGCTGCTGGTCGGACTGCTCGGCGGTGCGCTGGTATCGCTGCTCGTGATCAGCACCACGCTGGCGCAGGGGGCGTTCCAGATCACCAGCTTGCAGCAGCAGAACGCCAACCTGGCTCGCCAGGAACAGACCCTCACCAACGCGGTGGCGCAAGCGGCCAACCCGGCCGTCATCGCCAAGGAGGCGCGGCGGCTCGGCATGCGGCAGAACCCGGACCTAGGCTTCATCGACCTCAAGAGCGGAAAGATCGTCACCGGGAAGGTTTCCAAGTCCGACGCGGAAATCCATATCCCGGGGTATAACCCGTGACGCCGCAAAACCCGTCCCGCCGTCCGCAGACCGGCCGGCGGGACGACCGGCGGCCACCACGCGGCTCCGCCGCCATGCCCTCCCCGCGGCGCAGGCCGCCCTCGGCGGCCGGCCGTGCTGGCGCGCCTGCCCCGGGTCGTTCGGCCCTGAGAACGGGGGAACGGTCCTCAGCCCGGCCTGCGGACCCGGGCCAGCCGCCGCGGCCGCCCCGGCCACGGCCCCGGAAACGCCTGGTTCCTCGCGGCGACCCGAACCGGCGGCTCGGCGTCACCCTGCTCGCGATCATCTTCGTGCTGTCGCTGTTCGCCGGGCGGCTGGTGCAGCTGCAAGGCATGGAGTCAGGCACCTACCGCAAGCTGGCCCTGGACGAACTGGTCCACCCGATCGCGCTGCCCGCACTGCGCGGCAGCATCACCGGCGCGAACGGCCAGGTGCTAGCCATGACGGTGGCCACTTACACGATCTTCGCCGACCCGCCGCAGATGACAAGCGCCACGATGAGCACGGCGGCGCTGCGGCAGCGGGTGGCCGCCGCGCTGGCTGTCCCGCTCGGCCTGACGCCGGCCGCGATCCTCAGCCTGCTGGCGCATCCCAGCTCGCGAGACTACGTTCCCCTGGCCAAAAACGTATCCGCTCAGATCGCCAGCCAGGTGACGGCCCTGGCCCTGCCCGGCGTCTACCAGAGCGCCCCCGCCTACGTCAGGTCCTACCCGGACGGCAGCGTCGCGGCCAACATCGTCGGCTTCACCGGGATCCCCGCCAGCGGCGTCCTGACGGGTGAGGCCGGCCTGGAGCAGGTGGACAACGCGCTGCTGGCCGGCCAGCCCGGTAGCGAGCAGGTGCAGCAAGGTACGGATGGCCAGCAGATCCCGCTGGCGGGCAGCAACGACAAACCGGTGGTCAACGGGAGTTCCCTGCGGCTGACCATCGTCCCGGCGCTGCAGTACGCGGCCGAGCAGGCCTGCCAGAAACAGGTGGCCAAGACCAAGGCGAACAACTGCACGGTGGTGATCATCCAGCCGCACACCGGGAACGTGCTGGCCATGGCGCAGTACCCGACGTACGACCCGTCGAACGTCAGCAACGTCGCGCAGACCACCAACCTGGCGGTACAGGCTCAGTTCCAGCCGGGCTCCACCGCCAAGGTCATCACCGCCGCGGCCGCGCTGGAGCACGGCGGCCAGACGCCGATGAGCGCCTACACCATCCCCTACCAGATCGTCCGGGGCGGCCAGGTCATCCACGACGCCGAATGGGCGCCGGGGGAGAAGTACACGATCGCGGGCATCATCGCGCATTCTTCCAACGTCGGCATGTCGCAGGTGGTGGCGCACGTCAGCCCGCAGGTGCAGTACAGCTACCTGAAGGCGTTCGGCCTCGGCCAGCCGACCGGCATCGGGCTGCCCGGGGAGACGGCCGGAGACCTGCCCGTGCCGTCCAGCTGGTACGCGGACACGCGGTACACGCTGTCGTACGGGCAGGGCGTGGCCGTGACCGCGATCCAGATGGCCGAGGTGTACGCGACGATCGCCAACGGCGGGGTCCGGATCCAGCCGACCCTGGTCGAGGGCACCACCAACTCGGCGGGCACGTACACCCCGGCGCCGGCCCCTGCGTCGAAGCGGGTCATCCAGGCCAAGACCGCACACGAGCTGCTGCAGATCCTGCAGCAGGTGCCCGCGATCGATGAGGCGGGCAGCCAGCCCTGGGGGATCATCCCCGGCTACGCGATAGCGGCCAAGACCGGAACCTCGCAAGAGTCCAACGGAAAGTGCGCGCTGTGCGTCTACGGATCGAGCTACATTGGCATAGCTCCGGGCGACAACCCGCAGCTCGTCATCGCGGTCAACGTGCAGAACCCGCGCAAGGGCGGCTATTACGGGGACGTCGTGGCCGGCCCGGTCTTTTACCAGGTCGCGAAAGACGCGCTCGCCACGCTGGATATTCCGCCGGATGGAGCCGTACCTGCGAAGGTTCGCCTGACCGCGCCATGATTGGAGGTACTCTCACCCCGTGGCGATCCGTCCCGCGCATCTGGCCCAGCGTCCGCTGTCCGCGCTTAGCTCGCTACTCGGCGTCCGGCTTGACCCGCATTCTTTTCCGCCGAACGATCTCGGGTTCGTGTCCGGCGTCTCGCTCGACTCCCGGGCGGTCGTGCCCGGCGACCTGTATGCGGCGTTGCCCGGAGCCAGCAGGCACGGAGCCGAGCACTGCGACCAGGCGGTGGCCGCGGGCGCGGTCGCGGTGCTGACCGACCCGGACGGGCGGGCCAGGGCCGCCACCAGCGGGGTGCCCGTGTTCGTGCTCGCCGATCCGCGCGCCAGGCTGGGCGAGATCGCCTGCTGGGTGTACGGGGACCCGTCCAGTCAGCTTGGCCTCATCGGCGTGACCGGGACCAGCGGTAAGACCACGAGCTCCTACCTGCTCGAAGCCGGGCTGCGTGCGGCCGGGCACCAGACCGGCCTGGTCGGCGGGGTGGAGATCCGGATCGGCCCGGACCGGCTGACCAGCTCCCTGACCACCCCGGAAGCGCCCGACCTGCAGGCCCTGTTCGCGGTCATGGTGGAGCGCGGGGTCACCGCCGCCGCGATGGAGGTGTCGAGCCACGCGCTCGCCCTGGGCCGGGTGGCGGGCACCCATTTCGACGTGGCCGTCTTCACCAACTTGTCCCAGGATCACCTGGACTTCCACGCCGATCTCGAGGACTACTTCCAGGCCAAGGCGTCCCTGTTCGTCCCGCCGGTGATCGGGGTGGTGAACATCGACGACTGGCACGGGCGCAGGCTCGCGGCCTCCGCGCCGGTGCCCGTGACCACGTTCTCGGCCGCTGGCGCCGAGGCGGCGGACTGGCGGGCGGCCGATGTCCGGTCCGGCGCGGACGGCAGCACGTTCCGGCTGATCGGGCCGGGTGGTGTCGAGGCGGACGTCTCGGTCGGCCTGGCCGGGGTGTTCAACGTGGCCAACGCGGTCGGCGCGCTGGTCGCGCTCGTTGAGGCGGGCATCAGGCTGGAGGACGCGGTGGCGGGCGTGGCCGCTTGCCCCGGCGTGCCGGGGCGGCTCGAGCGGGTACCCGCGTCCGGCCTGGATGTGACCGCCTTCGTCGACTACTCGCACAAGCCGGGTGCGGTGGAGGCGGTGCTGCGCTCACTGCGGCCGGTCACCCGCGGGAACCTGATCATCGTGCTCGGCTGCGGCGGAGACCGGGATAAGGCCAAACGCCCGATGATGGGCGCCGCGGCCGCCTCGCTCGCCGACGTGGCCATCCTCACCAGCGACAACCCGCGTTCTGAGGACCCGCTGGCCATCCTCGCGGCGATGTTCGACGGGGTGCTGAGCGTGCCGCGCGACGACCGGGGCCAGGTCAGCATCGAGCCGGACCGCGCCGCCGCGATCGAGCAGGCGGTCGGGCGGGCCGCCGCCGGGGACGTCATCGTGGTGGCGGGCAAAGGGCACGAGACCGGTCAGTACGTGGCGGGCGCGGTGCTGCCGTTTGACGACAGGCAGCATCTCGCGGCCGCGCTCGCCCAGCGGGCCTGGCGTGATAAGGCGCGGCCGGCCGCCGATGATCTGCAGGACGCCGAGCCCTGGGTGGTGACCAGGTGATCCCGCTCTCGCTGGCGCAGCTCGCCCGGATCACCGGCGGCCAGCTGGACGGCGATCCCGCGATCATGGTCAGCGGTGAGGTGGTCATCGACTCCCGGCGGGCCGGTGCCGGCGGCTTGTTCGCGGCGGTCGCTGGGGAGCGGTCTGACGGGCACGACTTCGCCGTCGCCGCGGTGGCCGCGGGCGCGGCGGCGGTACTCGCCACCCGCCCGGTCCCGGTGCCCTCGGTGCTCGTGCCGGACGTGCCTGCCGCCCTGGGCGCGCTGGCCAGGTTCGTGGTCGACTCGCTGCCCGGAGTGCGGATCGCGGGCATCACCGGTTCGTCAGGAAAGACCTCGACCAAGGACCTGGCCGCGCAGCTGGTGGAGCGGCTCGGGCCCACCATCGCCCCGGCGGGTTCTTTCAACAACGAGTTCGGTCACCCGCTGACCGTGCTGCGCGCGGACACCGCGACGAGGTACCTGGTGCTCGAGCTCTCCGCCCGCGGCCGCGGCCACATCGCGTACCTGTGCCGGATCGCGCCGCCCCGGTACGGGGTGGAGCTGAACGTCGGGCGCGCGCACGCGGGGGAGTTCGGCGGCCTGGACCAAGTCGCCCTGGCCAAGGGCGAGCTGGTGGAGGCCCTTCCCGCCGGGCCGGCAGGCGGCGTGGCCATCTTGAACGCCGACGACCCCCGGGTGCTGGCCATGGCGTCCCGCACGGGCGCCCGCGTCGTCACCTTCAGCGCCGCGGGTGACCCCGCGGCTCAGGTCCGGGCGGCGGACGTGCGGCTTGATGAGCTCGGGCGGCCAAGGTTCACCCTGCTGACACCGGAAGGCCAGGCGCCGGTGGCGCTGCGGTTGCACGGCGCCCATAACGTGTCGAACGCGCTGGCAGCCGCGGCCCTGGCGGGCGAACTCGGGCTTGGCCTGGCCGACATCGCGGACGGGCTCGGCGCCGCGGTCGCGCGCAGCCGGTGGCGGATGGAAGTCAGCCAGCGGCCAGACGGGGTGACGATCATCAACGATGCCTACAACGCGAATCCCGAATCCGTTCGGGCCGCGCTCGACGCTCTGCACCACATGGTGGGGACCGGCCGGGGTTTCGCCGTCCTCGGGCATATGGCCGAGCTCGGCGGCACCTCGCGGTCCAGCCACGAGGAAGCAGGCGAGTACGCCGCGCGGGTGCTTGGATCCGCGCTGGCCGGGCTGGTCGCTGTCGGCGCGGAAGCCGCGCCGCTGCTGACCGGGGCGCGGCGGGTCCGGTCGTGGCACGGTGAGGCCGTCGGGGTGGCCGACGGCGCGGCCGCGCTCGACGTGCTCGCGAACCAGTTGAAGCCCGGCGACGTGGTACTGGTAAAGGCATCCCGCGCCGCTCAGTTGGAGGGCGTCGCGGCCGACCTGCTTGGGGGGGCGGACCGGTGAAGACCGTCCTGTTGTCCGCGGCCATCTCGATGTTCATCGCGCTGTTCGGCACCCCGCTGGCGATCAAGGCGTTCACCCGGCGCGGCCTCGGCCAGGAGATCAGGTCGGACGGCCCGGCGCACCTGGCCAAGCGCGGCACGCCGACCATGGGCGGCACGGTGATCATCATCGCGTCGCTGGCCGGATACCTGATCGGTCACGTGGCCACCGGTGACGCGATGTCCGCGTCCGGGCTGCTTGTGCTGTTCCTGATGACCGGGCTCGGCCTGGTCGGGTTCGCGGACGACTTCATCAAGCTGTACATGCAGCGCAGCCTGGGGCTGCGCAGCGGGGCCAAGCTCGCGGGCCAGGCGGTCGTGGGCGGGGTGTTCGCGCTGCTCGCGATCAGGTTTCCTGACGGCTATGACCTCACGCCCGCGTCGACCCACCTGTCCTTTCTCGCCGACTTCGGGATCTCGATCGGGCCGGTGCTCTTCGTGGTCTGGGTCATCTTCATGGTGGCCGGCACCTCGAACGGGGTGAACCTCGCCGACGGCCTTGACGGACTGGCCACTGGCGCGGCCATCCTGGGGTTCGCCGCCTACATGATCATCGGGATCTGGCAGCTGCGGAACGACTGCACGGTCGCCGTCGCCCCCGCCTGCTACCAGGTCCGCGACCCGCAGGACCTTGCTATCGTGGCCGCCACGGTGATGGGGGCCTGCTCCGGCTTCCTGTGGTGGAACGCGCCGCCCGCCAAGATCTTCATGGGCGACACCGGATCGCTGTCCCTCGGCGGCGCGCTGGCCGGGCTGGCCATCACCACCAAGACCGAGATGCTGCTGCTTTTGCTGGGCGGCCTGTTCGTGATCATCACGCTCTCGGTCGTCATCCAGGTCGGCTCGTTCAAGATGACCGGTAAACGAGTCTTCCGGATGGCCCCCCTGCAGCACCATTTCGAGCTCGTCGGCTGGGCTGAAACCACCATCGTCGTCCGCTTCTGGATCATCGCCGGCATCTGCGTAGCCCTAGGCCTAGGCATCTTCTACGTCGGCTAACTCCACGTCGGCTGACCCTGGCCCTTTCCCGCGCCCTTTCCCGCCCCGCCTGGGTTACCCCTGATGCACCTGAGCATGCCCTCGGCCCTACTCAAATGAATGTGGACATTAAGCGCGGGATTTTGACGGTCACGATCCACAATCATGGCGGACGCCACCCGTAGGTCAGGCGAACGTGGAAAGGCGTGTGTCGAGGGGGGCGCGAGTGAGGCGGTTGGCCAGGGTGGACATGGTGTAGGTGCCGATGCCGAGCACCACCTCCAACGCGTTCTGGCTGGTGTACCCGTGGCTGAGGAAGGTGCGCAACCCCTCGTCGTCCACGTCGCCCGCGGTGGCCAGGACGGCGAGCGTAAACACCCGGATCGCCTCGAGTCGCTCGTCCGCGAGCGGCGCACCGCTGCGCAGCCCCGCGATGAGGTCCGGGGCCGCGCCGAGGGCGGTCAGCCGGGCGGTGTGCATCGCCACGCAGATGTGGCAGTGATTCCTGGTCGCGATGGTCATGACCAGCACCTCGCGTGCCACCGGTTCCAGCGTCGAGCTCTCGAACAGAGCGTTGAGCTTGCCGAACCCGTCAAGCAGGTGCGGCGAGGCCGCCATCCGGGCCACGGCGGCCGGCAGGTAGCCGAGGTGTTGCTGAGTCGCGGTCATGGCCCGGCGAGCCCCCGGAGGCGCCGACTCGAGGGTGTGATCAGGGAACCAGGTAACTGCGTTCTGAAGCATGGAGAACCTCTCGCCAGGTAAGTTAGACAACTAGGTTGTCCTAAATAGTAAATGAGGTTGTCTATCGATGTCAACTGGGGAACCGGCCACCGGGTCACACGTCTACGGCTTCGAGCTGCCCATGCTGCTGTTCGCCGGGTTCCGGTCGATCATCGACGAGCTGCACGCCGAGCTGGGCCGCCGCGGGCATCCGGACCTGCGCCCGGCTCATGGTTTCGCCTTGCAGGCGATCGGCCCGGGCGGGGCGACCGCGACCGAGGTGGGCCGCAGGCTCGGCATCTCCAAGCAGGCCGCGGGCAAGACGACCGAACGGCTCGAAGAACTCGGCTACGTCAACCGGGCCGGCGACCAGGCCGACCGACGCCGCAAGCTGATCCGGCTCACCCCGCGCGGAACCGCGGCGTTGGCCATGTCCGCGATGATCTTCAATGACATCCGTGCCAGGTGGGTCAGCACGCTAGGCCCCGATCGGCTCGCCGCGCTCGAAGCGGACCTGGGCGCCATGACACCCGGTGAGACCTTCCGCCTCGACGTCCCCGGCTGGTTCGGCGCCTAGCCCGCGGGCCGCGGCCGCCGCTACGGTCAGGAAGCAACGCGAAACGCGTTACGGTCGCGAGTCGGCGCAGTTTCCGTCTTATTTCCGCAACCTTGCCGTGTGCCCCCTCCCTTTCGGCCGACGTTACCGGTAAGTTACTTTTCGTCAGAAGAGCGGCGGCTGGGAGCGTGAGCTGATGGTGCGGTCGAAGAAACTTGCCGGCATGGTGCTCGCCGCGGGGCTGGTGGCGGGCGGTCTCGCCTCGTCCTCGGCGCCTGCGTCGGCCTCTTCGTCGGCCTGCGGCGGTTCCGGCTCCGTGAGCACGCTAAACGGGACCTTGTCCGACGGTGCCACGTACCTGATTCAGTGCCCGGCCGGGGCCTGGAACGGGACCTTGTACCTGTACAGCCACGGCTATGTCGTTCCCGGCGCGGCCAACCCGGCCCAGGACGCGGGCGACTCGGTGACCGCGGCCTGGATGCTAGCCCACGGCTACGCGCTCGCGGGTTCGTCCTACTCCAGTACCGGCTGGTCCATCGCGCAGGCCCTGCCCGACCAGATCACCACCCTGGACACCTTCGACCACACCTACGGCCGGCCCAGGACCACGGTCGCCTGGGGGCACTCGCTCGGCGGCATCATCACGGCCGGGTTGCTGCAGGACTACCCGAGCCGGTTCGACGCCGCGCTGCCGATGTGCGGCGTGCTGTCCGGCGGGGTGGCGACGTGGAACACCGCGCTTGACGGCGCCTTCGCGTTCGCCCAGCTGATCGACCCCTCAGTCCAGGTCACCGGCATCACCAACCCCACAGCCAACCTGGCCGGCGCCGAGGCCGCGGTCGCCAAGGCGCAGCAGACCGCGGCGGGCCGGGCCCGGCTGGCCCTGGCCGCGGCGCTCGGGGACACGCCGGGCTGGTTCACTCCGCTGTCACCCGAACCAGGGGCCACCGACTACGCCGCCCAGGAAGCCAACCAGTATCTGTGGTTCACCCAGGTGACCTTCCCGTTCATCTTCGCCTTCCGGGCCGACCTGGAGGCCAAGGCGGGCGGGAACCCGTCCTGGAACACCGGCGTAAACTACGCCAGCGACCTGGCCAAGTCCGCCGACGCCAAGGAAGTCAAGGCGCTGTACCGTAGCGCCGGGCTGAGCCTGGGCGCCGACGTGCGGACGCTGAACGACTCCCAGCGGATCAGCGCCGACCCGGCCGCGGTGGCCTGGCTGACTAAGTACATCGTCTTCAACGGTGACATCTCGGTCCCGGTGCTGACCATGCACACCACCGGCGACGGCCTGGTCGTACCGGAGAACGAGCAGGCCTACCGGGCCGCCGTCGACCGGGCCGGCCGCGGCGCCCTGCTCCGGCAGATCTTCGTGGCCCGGGCCGGGCACTGCGCGTTCACCCCGGCTGAGACCATCACCGCCGTGCAGACGCTGGAGAACCGCATGTCCACCGGGCGGTGGCACGTGCCGTCCCCGGCCGGCCTGAACGCCGAGGCGGCCGCGCTCGGTCCCGGAGACAACATCTACTCCGTGGGCGGAACCGTCTACCCGACCGCGCCGGCCTTCACCAGCTACACCCCGGCTCGCTACCTGCGGCCGTACGACCTGCGGCCCTGGCAGTAAAGACCCTTTTTACCGAACGGCCTGCCCTGCGTGCCCGGCCGCACGCCGGCCCGCCAGCCAGGTGGTCTCGGCTGCACCCATCGGGGTGCACGCCGGACCCTGCACGAACGGCCAGATCTCCTCGGCGATGCAGCGCCAGTCCGCGGTCGCGGACAGCTCGCCGAGCAGGGCGAACAGGCCCAGGTTGATCCGCTGCAGGATCACGTAGGACCGGGGGATGGCCGCGTACGCGGTCAGCGGGCTGCGGAAGTCGAAGAAACGCCGGCTGACCGCGGAGGCGTACTCCCCGGTCATGGTCCGCCGTCCCCGCTCGCGCACCGTGTCGTAGAACAGGGCCATGTGCTCGATGATCTGCTCGGTGGGCAGCGGGGTGTCCGGCATCAGGAAGCCGGCCTGCACCATGGCCGCGCGGAAGGCTTCCGGGTCGTTCTCCACGCACAGGTGCTTGACCATCTCCACCAGCGGCCGCAGTTCGTCGTCGGTGAAGTGCTTGACCAGTCCGAAGTCCAGGAACGTGACCCGGCCGCCGCCGTGGAAGAGATAGTTGCCCGGATGCGGGTCGCCGTTGAAGGCGTGCATCTCGTACAGGCTGCGGAAGACGAAACGGTAGATCGTCTCCGCGGCCAGGTCCCGCTCGGCCTGGGACCAGGTGGCCAGCTCGGCGAACCGCGCGCCGTCGGCCAGGTCGCTGGTCACCAGGCGGCGGGTGGAAAGCTCCTCGACGATGTCCGGAACGTGAATCGTCGGGTGGCCTTTGTAGTAACGGGCGAACAGTTGCTGGTTGCGAGCCTCGGCGCGGTAGTCGAGCTCTTCGGTGATGCGTTCTCTCAGCTCCGCGAGCAGCGCGTCGACGTCCTGGCTCGGTGCGGTGATCTTGAGCATCCGGCGCAGCAGGCCCACGTTGCTCAGGTCGGCCTCGATGGTCTCGGCGATGCCCGGGTACTGGACTTTTACCGCCACCGCGCGCCCGTCCAAGGTGATCGCGCGGTGCACCTGACCGATCGACGCGGCCGCGATAGGTACCGGATCCCAGGTCGCGAAGGCCTGCTCCGGCGGCAGGCCGAGCTCTTCTGTGACCACGCGGGCGGCTAGTTCGGCGCTCATCGGCGGCACGCTGTCCTGCAGCCGGCTCAGCGTCCGGCGGGCCGCCGGCGTCAGGCCGTCGTCGACGTAGCTGGCCATCTGGCCCAGCTTCATCAGCACGCCCTTCATCGTCCCCAAGGTGGTGGCGACGTCCTCGGCGGTCTGCAAGGCCAGGTCGTTCCGCAGCTGCTGCCGGTGCTCACCCGCGGTGGCGAACAGCTTCGGCGCGTTGCTCGCGTACCGCGCGCCGCCGCGCGCGGCCAGCCGCAGCGCCGTCATCCCGCGCTCTATCCGCAAGCTGCCGATCCGGCGGCGCGCCACCACCAGGCCCGCGACCGATACCACGCCAAGCGCCGCCGCGACGGTGACCTTCCTGCCGCGTCCCGGCCTCACGCCTTCCCCGCCGAACGCGCCCGCAGGGCGATCCGCTGCCTGGCCTCCAGGACACCAGGCTCGCCGAGGAACACCGCGTCGAGCACGCCCAGAGCCTGGCGGATCTCGTTCCTGCGTTCGGCCGTCACCGGTGCGGGCCGCTGGTAGCCGTACGCTGCGATGGCCCATTCGGGCAGCGAGGCGATCGAGGCGTCCCTGACGTCCTGCCACAGCTCGGCGAGGTCGGAGTCCAGGCCGGGCGGGTCGAGCAGGTAACTCATCGACTCGGCGGCCGCGGGTGTGCACCGCAGCTCGGGACGCACGGCGGTGAAGTAGCTGTCGAGCTCGGCCACGCTGGCCGGGACGATCTCGTGCGGCACGCCGAGAAGCTCGGCCGCGATCGTCATCTCGCGGACGTAGGCGTCGGCGTCGGCGTCGCTCAGCGGCGTGCCGAACAGCCGCCCGGCGGCCAGGCCGGAGTCGACCAGGGCCGCGTGCACCCAGAGCAGCAGCGCGGGATCGCCGGCCGCATACGGCAGGCCGGTGACGGTGTCCACGCCTTGCACCCGGGTATGGATCGCCCGCACCCGCTCCGCGACGGCGGTCGCGCTGGCCCGGTCGCCGAAGGTGACGATGGCCTCGTAGGCGCCGGTGGCCGCGAGCCGGCCGACCGGGTCACGGCGCCAGTCGCTGTGCTGGTCGACGCCGGCCATCGCCAGCGGGTGCAGCGCCTGCACCAGCAGCGAGCGGAGCCCGGCCACCGGCGCGGACAGGTCGGCGGCGACCCGCCAGGTCACGCTGGCGGGTCCGAAGTACCCGTCGTCCTGCGGATGGTCAGGTACGGCGGCCACGTAAGCCGCGGCCGACCTCTCGACCAGGCCAGTCGCGGCCGCGTATGACTCGGCGGTCATCGCGCCACATCCGGAACCCGGAGGCCGGCGAACAGGTCGTCCTCGGGCAGCGGAGCCCCGGTGGTGTCGCTCACCCGGATGAAGTGCTCGTGGCCAAAGGCAGCCTCGGCGATGTCCTGCGGGATCTTGCTGAACCACGACTCGGCGATCTGGCTGTCGTGGGCCAGCAGCGCATCGCGCTTGCGGCCCAGGACCGGCCGGATGTCCACGGAGGTGGTGATGCGCTCCTCGGACGCGGCCGCTTGCCGGCGGGCTTCGGGATCCATGTTCTCGAAGTCGGGTATCTGCTCCGTGCCGAGTTCGCGCAGCGCGTCCCAGATTTTCTTCCAGTCGCTGCTGCGCATCGCGGACAGGTACAGCTTGGCGGCGAGGCCGCTGCTGGCAAACGCAGCCTGCGCCGCCCGGCTCGCGTGCACGTGGTCGGGGTGCTGGTACGGGCCCTTATCGTCGTAGGTGATCAGGACCTGCGGCCGGTACTGCTCGATCAGGCGGGATAGCCGCGCGGCCACGTCGGCCTCGGAGACGTTGCAGAACGCGTCCGGGCGGTCCTTGTAATCCCAGTCGGGCATGCCAGAGTCGTGGTAACCGAGCAGCTCCAAGTGGCTGACGTCCAGGATCGCGCAGGCTTTCCGCAGCTCAGCGAGGCGATGCGCGGCCACGGCTTCTTCCTCGTGCCCGTCGCCGCCCGGCTTGATCCCGCCCGGCGCGTCACCGAACTCCCCGTTGGTGCAGGTCACAACCACAGTCCGGATGCCCTGAGCGGAGTATGTGGCCAGCACGCCGCCGGTGCTTGACGCTTCGTCGTCGGGATGCGCGTGGACGGCCATCATGGTAAGCGTTTCTGACATGCTTCCAGACTGCCCGACGAGCTCGCGATTCTCCGCACCGGGCCGGCCGGAGATGACGGCCGGATGGGCCCGAAGCAGCTTTATTGGACTCGAAACATACCTAATCCCGCGCTGACAGCGGCCAGCATGGCCAGCATGAAGGTGGCCAGGGCGGCAAAACCGTGGCCGACAGGCACCAGCGGAGCCAGCCGCAGCCTGGGCGGCGGACAGGAAACGGGTCAGCGAGCAGGCTGGCGATCATCTCGTCGGTAACGGTGCCGTCTTCGGCCGCGGGAGGCGGGGCGGCCGCGACCGCGGGAACCGCGATGGGGTACGGGGTCCACAGAGTGACCGTGCAGATGCCCAGGGCGATAGCGGCGGCGATCAAGGCCAGCCCGAGCCAGCCAAGCAGATGCCAGCCCGTCCCCGTGTAGACGGCCCAGATCGCCAGCCCGGTCAGCGCGATCGCGGCGTGACCGAACACGACGGCGGGGGGTACCCCGACCCCGGTGGCACGCTGAACCCGGAGGCCACCCCGGGTCACCCAGGTGCGCAGCATATAGCCGCCGAGGCTAGCGGTGAGCAGCCAGGCGATCAGCGCGGCGAGAGCCAGCGGACGGCCGGGAAAACCTGGTGATATGGCCCGGCTGGCCCGGGCCACGGCCAGGGCGCCGGTCAGCAGGGGTACGGCCACGAAAGGACCATCATGCTCACATCCGCGGAGCGTACTCGTGCGCGCGGCGACGCGGAAGCCTGCTCAGCGCCTGGATTCTGGCGTCTCGGTGAGCGCTTCCGGATGTGCCCGGTGGTAATGCTGGGTCAGCACCGTGCTCGCCTGGCCGGGCCGGTAGGCGAGGGTACGCCCGCACACCTCACAGCGCGTCACAGGAAGCCGGGTCACCGTCACCGGGAAGCGAGAAGATTCTGACCTGCTCATTGGGTCACATCATGCCAGATAAAATACCCCAGCCTCAGCCGACCCCGGCAGAAATTATCCACCAGACGGCGTCGCGGATCGCTACCGTCGTCATCCGGTACTTACCGTCCACCGTAGTGAGCGACGGCGCGCGGCCGGAAACTTTGGGCGACACGCTACGGATGTTCCGGTCTTGTCGCCAGCCAGCGAACAGACTGGGACTATGCATCCCCATGACAACCCCCGGTGGGCATGCCAGCTCCCGCGACTCCCCGATCCGCGCGCCCGCCTGGTCCGGCTGGAGGGGCTGGCGGGGCTGGCGGGAGGCCGCCGATGACAGCGTCCGGCGTGCGCTTCGGCGGCCCTTCGTCCGCGAGCCCGCCCGGTTTCGGGGTCGCCGCGGACGGTGACGGCCTGCCCGACCTGGACAGCGACGCGCTGGTCCCGGGCGGAGTGCGGGACCGGATCGGCATGTGGCGCGCCCTGCTCGACCGGCCGCTGACGTCCTACTACCTGGTCCTTGGCCTCACCGTGCTGCTGCTCGGGCTCGGCCTGGTCATGGTGCAGTCCACCGGGTCGGTCGCCGACCTGTCCGCGGGCCTGGCGGCCTGGTCAGACTTCAAGAAGCAGCTGCTCGGCGCGGCCGTCGGCCTGCCGCTTATGTGGCTGGCGGCGCGATCCTCGCCGCGCTTGTTCCGCGCCTTCGCCTACCCGCTGCTCGCGGTCTCCGTGGTCGGGCTAGGGCTCACGCTTATCCACGGCGTCGGCGTTTCGCAGAACGGCGCGGCCCGGTGGATCTCCATCGGCGGGCAGCAGATCCAGCCGTCAGAGATAGCCAAGCTCGCCTTGGTGGTCTGGGGTGCCGACCTGCTGGCCCGGAAGGAGAAGCTGGGCCAGCTCGCCGACTGGCGGCACATGCTGGTGCCGCTCATGCCGGGCGCGGGCCTGCTGTGCCTGCTCGTGATGACCGGGGACGACCTGGGCACCACGTTCATCTTGCTGGTTATCTTCCTGGCGCTGCTGTGGGTCATCGGCACCCCGGGGCGGGTCTTCAGCGGGCTGCTGATCCTGATGACCCTGGCCATGCTCCTCATGATCGTCTCGGCGAAGTACCGCTTCGAGCGCATGGTCGGTTTCCTGGGCCAGCAGAACAACATCACCGGCGCGAACTGGCAGGGCATCCACGGGAAGTACGCGCTCGGCTCAGGCGGCATCTTCGGCGTGGGCCTCGGCGCCAGCCGGGAGAAGTGGGGCTACGTACCAGAATCGACCAGTGACTTCATCTTCGCCATCATCGGCGAGGAGCTCGGCCTGGTCGGCACGCTCTGCGTGACCGCGCTGTACGGCGGGCTGGCCTTCGCCGGGCTCCGGATCGCCCGGCGGGTGCCCGACATCTTCGCCCGCCTGGCCGCCACCGCCATCACCGCGTGGATCGTCGTGCAGGCCCTGGTGAACATCGGCGCGGTGATCGGCGTCCTGCCCATCACCGGGGTCCCGCTTCCGCTTGTCTCGGCCGGGCTGTCGTCCTTGCTCGTGACCTTGATCGCGCTCGGCATGCTCATGTCTTTCGCCCGGCTCGAGCCCGGTGCCCGCGAGGCTTTGGCCGCACGCGGCCCCGGCTGGCCGCTTCGCGTTCTAAGCTGGCTCGGTCTATCAAAGCGCCGACGATAAGCGCCGGGCAGTTCAGGAATGTGACATGAGGGTAATGCTTGCCGGCGGCGGGTCCGCCGGCCATATCGAACCAGCCCTGGCGCTGGCGGACGCGCTGCGCCGTATCGAGCCCGGCGCCCAGATCACCTGCCTGGGCACCGAACGTGGCCTGGAGACCCGGCTGATCCCGCTGCGCGGGTACCCACTCGAGCTCATCCCCGCGGTGCCGATGCCCAGGTCGGTCACGCCGAAGCTGCTCACCGTCCCCGGCCGGCTGGCCGGCGCCGTCAACGCGGCCGCCGCGGCCCTGGACCGGACCGGGGCGCAGGTCCTGGTCGGGTTTGGCGGATACGTCGCGACCCCGGCTTACCTGGCGGCCAGGCGCCGCGGGGTGCCGATCGTCGTGCACGAGGCGAACCCCAAGCCCGGACTGGCCAACCGGCTCGGGGCCAGGTTCACCACGCACGTGTTCACCGGCCATCCGGACGCTCAGCTCAGGAACGCCAAGTACCTCGGCATCCCGATCAGGCGCGAGATCGCCGAGCTCGACCGGCTGGGGCTCGGCGACAAGGCGCGGGCCCATTTCGGCCTGCGGCCGGACCTGCCGGTGCTGCTTGTGACCGGCGGGTCGCAGGGCGCCCGCTCGATCAACGCCGCGGTGTTCGGCGCGGCCGGGTGGCTGCGCGACGCCGGCGTCCAGGTGCTGCACATCATCGGCCCGCGTAACGGCCACGACGCCCCGGTCACCGAGAAGGGGACGCGAGGCCGGCGGTGCCCTACGTGGCCTCGCCCTACATCGACCGGATGGACCTGGCCTACGCGGCGGCGGACTTCGCGCTGTGCCGGGCCGGCGCGATGACCTGCGCCGAGCTCACCGCCGTCGGCCTGCCGGCCGCCTACGTGCCGCTGCCGATCGGCAACGGCGAGCAGCGGCTGAACGCGCTGCCGATCGTGCAGCACGGCGGCGGCATGCTGGTGGCCGACGCCGAGCTGACGCCGGAGTGGATCCGCGACACCCTGCTGCCGGTGCTGGTCAACATCGACCAGGTGGCGGACATGTCAGAAGCGGCCGCCTCGCTCGGGCGCGGCGACGCGGACCGCTGGCTGGCCGAGGCGGTCATCGAGATTGTGGAGGGCACGGGTGGAACCCACTGCTCAAGGGATCTGCTCAGGCCGGCTGAGCCGATCCCGCCCGTCGAACTGGGCCGGGTGCACTTCGCCGGCATCGGCGGGGCAGGCATGTCCGGCATCGCGCGGATCATGCTGGCCCGGGGCATCGCGGTGTCGGGCAGCGACGCCGCGCCCTCGGCGCTGCTCGACGAGCTGGCGGCGCTCGGCGCCAGCGTGTCACATCGGGCACTCCGCCGCCCACCTGGATGACCTGGGCGCCGGTGACACGCTCGTCGTGTCCAGCGCCATCCGCCAGGACAATCCGGAGCTGGCCGAGGCGACCAGGCGCGGGATGCGGATCCTGCACCGGGCCGCCGCGCTGGCCTCGGTCATGGCCGGGCGCCGGGCCATCGCGATCGCCGGCACGCACGGCAAGACCACCACCACCTCCATGCTGACCACGGTGCTGCGCGACTGCGGGGCCGATCCTGGCTACGTCATCGGCGGGATCCTCGACCGAGACCGGGCTCGGCGCCGAGGACGGCGCCGGCCTGGACTTCGTCGCCGAGGCGGACGAGAGCGACGGTTCGTTTCTGCTGCTCAGCCCCGACGCCGCGGTCATCACCAACGTGGAAGCCGACCACCTGGACAACTACGCCAGCCTCGCCGACATCCAGGCGGCGTTCGTCGCGTTCGGCGGGCAGGTCAGCGGAATGGTCCTGACCTGCGCCGACGACCCGGGGGCAGAGGCCGTCGCGGCTCACCTCGATCCCGCCGCGGGTCCGCCGCTACGGGGAGTCACCACACGCCGATTACCAGCTCACCGACGTCCGTCCCCCCGGGATGGCGACCAGCTTCGCGGTGACGGCCGACCGCAGTCCGTTCGGAGAAATTCTCGCTCAGCTGACCGTGGGCGTGCCCGGCCACCACAACGCGCTCAACGCGACGGCCGCCTTCGCCACGGCGGTCGAGCTCGGCTTCGCGCCGCCCCGGGTCGCGGCGGCCCTCGCCGGCTACCGGGGCGCGCGGCGCCGGATGGAGCTCAAGGGCGAGGCCGGCGGGGTGCGGGTGCTGGACAGCTACGCGCATCACCCGACCGAGCTGGCCGCCGACCTGCGCGCGGCCAGGGACATCGCGGCCGGGGGCCGGGTCATCGCCATCTTCCAGCCGCACCTGTTCAGCCGGACCAGGATCTTCGCGGCTGACTTCGGCGCCGCGCTCGGCCTCGCCGACGAGGCCGTGGTCCTGGACGTCTACGCGGCGCGCGAGGACCCGGAGCCAGGCGTGACCGGCGAGCTGGTGGTCGACGCGGTCCCGGACGGCCAGGCGCGCTTCGTGCCGGACCGGGCGCGGGTGGCCGCGGATGGTCGCCGAGCATCGCCAAGCCGGGCGACGTGGTGCTGACCATGGGCGCCGGCGACGTGACCAAGCTCGGCCCGCGGCTGGTCGAGACGATGCAGGGGGCGGCGCGGTGAGCAGAGCCAGCGGCGCAGCCGGGAGGACCCACCGAGGAGGCCGCCGGTTCCGGTCCGACTTCTGCCGTTAATGCGGTCGATGACGAGCCTCGTGGTCGCCAGGCGCCAGCGTGCTCCGCGCCGCCGGCGAACGCCCGGCCGTTTCTGGCGCGCGGCCTTCTTCGCGCTCGCCCTGGCCGGCCTCGTCGCCGTCGTGGCGTGGGCGCTGCTCGGCTCCAGGCTGCTGGTGGTCCGGTCGGTGGTGGTGACAGGCACGCGCCTGGTGCCGCGGTCCGAGGTTCTCGCCGTGGCCGGCGTCCAGCCGGGCACGCCGCTGATCCGGGTGAACGCCGGCCAGGTCGAGGCCCGGGTCGAGACCATCAGGCAGGTGCAGAGCGCGCAGGTCACCAGGGACTGGCCGGACCGGGTGGTGATCGTGGTCCCGAGCGCACGTCCGCGCTGGCGGTCGCGGCCCCGGGCGGCGGCTTCGACCTGGTGGACCCGTCGGCGTGATCGTGCGGTGGGCCGCGCCGCCGGCCGGCGGCTGCCGCTCTATCCCGCCCCGGGCACGGCGGTGACCGGCGCTGCGCGGCGACCCGGACCTGGAGCTCCGCGGCGGCCGTGCTCGGGAACTGCCGTCCAGCTTCGGCACACGGTGGGATCGGTGACCGGCGCCGAGCCCGGATCAGGTGACGCTGCAGCTCTCCGGCGGGATCACGGTCGTGTGGGGCGATGCCAGCGAGCGGCCAGGCAAAGCACAGGTGCTCACCGTTCTCATGCAGACTCACGCGCATTTTTACGACGTGAGCGCGCCGGGAACCCCGACCACCAGCTGATGGCGCTGATGCTCCAAGACCCGCTGATCCGCGACACGCTGACCGGTTTGCCTGGTTAGTTGACCCTGGTGCCGTCCACCCTACTGTCCGTATGAATCGCGCGGACGGCAAAAACTCTAAATCTTAACCTGAAGGTGAAACCTGACGGTGACGGATGATGCCTGTGGCGGTGAATTCCGCGTTACCCAGCAGGGCAAAGGTTTCCCAAGCCCAGGGCCATGATCGGCGGGAATTAGAACTCGCCGGTATGGCAGCCAGCGAAATGGCACCAGTGAAATTACAGCAGTAACGAGCGGAAAGGGCCCTCCTCGTGGCAGCACCGCAGAACTATCTGGCGGTTATCAAGGTCGTCGGAATCGGCGGTGGCGGCGTCAACGCCGTCAATCGCATGATCGAAGAGGGACTCAAGGGCGTCGAGTTCATCGCGATCAACACTGACGCGCAGGCGCTGCTCATGAGCGACGCTGACGTCAAGCTCGATGTCGGCCGCGAGCTCACCAGAGGGCTGGGCGCGGGCGCCAACCCCGATGTCGGCGGCCGAGGCGGCCGAAGATCACCGGGAGGAGATCGAGGAGGTCCTTAAGGGCGCTGACATGGTCTTCGTCACCGCCGGCGAGGGCGGCGGTACCGGTACCGGCGGCGCCCCGGTGGTGGCGAACGTGGCCCGGTCGCTCGGCGCGCTGACCATCGGCGTGGTCACCCGGCCGTTCGGCTTCGAGGGCAAGCGCCGCGTCGTGCAGGCCGAGATCGGCATCGAGAGGCTGCGCAGCGAGGTCGACACGCTGATCGTCATCCCGAACGACCGCCTGCTGTCGATCTCCGACCGGCACGTGAGCGTCCTGGACGCCTTCAAGGCCGCCGACCAGGTGCTGCTCTCCGGTGTCCAGGGCATTACCGACCTGATCACCACGCCCGGGCTGATCAACCTCGACTTCGCCGACGTCAAGTCGGTCATGTCCGGGGCGGGCTCGGCCCTGATGGGCACCGGCTCATCGCGCGGTGACGACCGGGCGGTCGCGGCGGCCGAGATGGCGATCTCCAGCCCGCTGCTTGAGGCGAGCATCGATGGCGCGCACGGCGTGCTGCTGTCCATCCAGGGCGGATCCGATCTCGGCCTGTTCGAGATCAACGAGGCCGCTCAGCTGGTGTCCAACTCCGCCGCCGTGGACGCGAACATCATCTTCGGCGCGGTCATCGACGACGCCCTCGGCGACGAGGTGCGGGTGACGGTGATCGCGGCCGGCCTCGACGAAGGCCGGAGCCCCCGCAGCGGGACCGCCAGCGCGGCGGAACCCAGCAGTTCCTCCTACACCCTGACCGGGTCGGGCAACGCCGCGTACGGCGGCAGTTCCGCTCCGGGGGGTTCCGCCTGCCGGGGTTCCGCTTCGGGTGATGCCTCGTACCGGCGCTCCGCCCGCCGGCCGAGCGCCAGCTGCCGCCGGCTACCCCCGCCGGAGCGCGTGGCGCGGCGCGGCGTCAGCGGGTCCGCCGCGGTCCGGGCGCCCGGCCTGACTCCGCCGAGTTCGGCCGGCGCAGCGGCGACGGGTTCGGCCCCGACCCGGCTGCGGCCAACGGCCACGAGGCCTCCGTCGCCGGGACGGCCGCCGCGTACGGTCATGGCGCCGTGCTCAGCGCGCCGGTGCTGGCCGCCCCGGTCGCCGACCCGCTCCGGCCCCTGACGGCGAGGCCAGCCCGGTGCTGACCAGCCAGGCCCCCGGCGGCCAGGGGCTGGCCGGTACCGCTATGAGCCGTCCGGCGGTCGCGGAGGCGGCCAGGCCGGAGAGGATTCCCGCGGTCGGGGCGGACGGCCAGGAAGCGCCCGCGTTCCGGCCCTCGCACGCCGAGGCCGCCGCGAAGACCTTCGATGTCCCCACCACCCGGCGTCGCCCGGTCGTGTTCGAAGAGGACGACGACCTGGATATCCCCGATTTCCTCAAGTGAGCGAGTCCGCTCGGCGGGAGGAGCTCGCCGCGCGGCTGGCCGACGTGCGCGGCCGCATCGGCAAGGCATGCGAGGCGGCCGGACGAGACGTCGGTGACATCACGCTGATCGCGGTGACCAAGACCCGGCCCGCTTCGGACGTGCGGCTGCTGAGCGCGCTGGGGCTGACCGACGTCGGCGAGAACCGTGACGCCGAGGCCGCGGCGAAAGCCGCTCAGTGCGCCGACTTGGATCTCAGCTGGCATTTTATCGGCCAGTTGCAGACGAATAAGTGCGCCAGCGTGGTCCGCTACGCCAGCGTCGTGCACTCCGTGGACCGGCCGCGGCTGATCCATGCCCTGGGCCAGGCCGCCTGTCGCGCCGACCGGGTCATCAGCAGCCTGATCGAGGTCAGCCTGGACGGGGACCCGGCCAGGGGCGGGGCCCTGGCCGGGCAGGTGGCCGCCCTGGCCGAGGCGGTTGCGGCCGAGCCCGGCCTGGTCCTCGGCGGCGTGATGGCCATCGCGCCGCTCGGCCTTACCCCGGCCGAGGCGTTCGGCGGGCTGCTCGACAGTGCGGCCGTGGTGCGGGCGGTCAGCCCTTCCGCCACGGTTATTTCGGCCGGCATGAGCGGTGATCTCGAAGCCGCTGTCGAGGCCGGCGCGACACACCTGCGAATCGGTACGGCGTTGCTCGGCGATCGCGGGCCTCGCGTCAGGTAATGTCCCACGCGTGACGCCGAATTGGCTGCGGAATACGGGTACAGGGTGGGAGGACTGAAGGATGGCCAGTGCCATGCGAAAGATGGCGGTCTACCTCGGCCTCGTGGAGGACGACCACCGCTTCGGAGACAAGTACGACTCCTACGGTGAGTACGAGGACTACGACGACCCGGCGGATCGCCCCGAGGTGGCGGACGAGCCGGACGTGCGCCCAGGCCGAGACGACTATGTCGGTTACCAGGCCGCTGAGTGGCGCGCCGAGCCGGCCCCCCAGACGACCGATCTGGCGCGTATTACGACACTGCACCCGCGCACCTACAATGAAGCACGTACGATTGGGGAACACTTCCGCGACGGCACTCCGGTGATCATGAACCTGACCGAGATGGTCGACAGTGACGCGAAACGTCTCGTCGACTTCGCGGCGGGCCTGATTTTCGGTCTGCGCGGGAGCATCGAACGTGTGACTAACAAAGTGTTCCTGCTGTCTCCCGCGAACGTCGAGGTGACGGCGGAGGACAAGGCTCGTATCGCAGAGCGCGGCTTCTTCAACCAGAGCTAGCCGGGCAGTGGCGACGTAACGCCGATCAGCCACCGTACGGCCGGATCGGCACTAAGGACCGGATGGACCCGTGCAGTACCTGAGGGAAGTCCTCACCTACCTCCTGACGATCTACCTGGTCGTCCTGATCGGCAGGATGATCTTCGGCTGGGTGCAGGTCTTCGCCCGCGAGTGGCATCCGACCGGCATCCTGCTCGTAGTCGCGGAAGGTATCTTCACGGCTACAGATCCGCCCCTCAAGTTCCTGCGGCGCTTCATCCCCACCCTGCGGCTCGGTATGGTGGCCATGGACCTTAGCTTCATGGTTCTGTTCATCGTGGTGTTGATCCTGCTTGAAGTGGTCGTGCCGAAGCTGTGATTCGGGTACGGTCGTGAAGAACACGGTCCAAGTGCGCCGAGGAGACGAGATGCCGCTGACGCCCGCGGATGTGCGGAATAAGCAGTTCAGTACGACCAGGCTCAGGCCAGGCTACGACGAGGAAGAGGTTGACGCCTTCCTCGATGAGGTCGAGGCTGAGCTCGACCGGCTGATTCAGGAGAATGAAGAACTTCGCGCCAAGCTGGCGGAGCTCCTGCGTGGTGGTAAGTCGGCTGTGCCTGCACTGAGCTCTCCGCTATCCGACCCCAAGCCAGACATGATGGCTCCAGAAACGCGTGTGGAGCCAGAGCGCAGGCAGCCAGAGCCGGTCATGATGGGCGGGATGCCGCACATCGAAGACAATATGGACACGGCCGCGCGCGTGCTCTCGCTGGCCCAGCAGACCGCCGACCAGGCGATCGCGGATGCCCGCCGGGAAGCCGACGAGACCCTGGGCCGAGCCCGCCGCGAGGCCGACGAGGTGCTCACCAAGGCCAGGCGCCAGGCGGAGCAGATCACCGGCGACGCCCGGGCCCGGGCGGAGAGCCTGGAGCGCGACGCGCAGGAGCGGCACCGTCAGGCGATGGGCTCGCTGGTCCAGACCCGCGAGGAGCTCGAGCGCAGGGTCGATGACCTGCGTGCGTTCGAACGCGAGTACCGCAGCAGGCTCAAGGCTTACCTTGAGGGCCAGCTGCGTGACTTGGAAGCAGGTGTCACCGACAGCGGAACCTTCCCCACGGTGGGTTCAGGTGCTCCGGCGACTATGCCGACCGCGCTCGCGCAGACCGGAGCACGTAACGGCGGGCCGGGTACGAGCCAGTACGGCGTTCCCGAGGTCGTGCCGCACTCCGGCTTCCGCACGGGTGACGGAGCACCCACGCGTGAGCGCAGGTAAGCATCACGGGTAACCGGTAGGCACATCCGAAGGGACCGCTGGGAAAACGGCTGTGATTCGTTTCAGTGCGTTTCTGGTGGTGGTGGCGTTCGGATTGCTGGCCGCCGGTGTACACACAAGTAAACTCCTGCTGGTTTATCTAGCCATCGGCGTCAGTGGCGTAGCGCTCCTGACGCTAGGCATAGGTGCGGCCGTCAAGCGGCGTGAGTTGTTCGGCACGCCGCAGACGGCCGCATCTGACGTTCCAGCCGCATCTGACGTCCCGGCCGCATCCGACGTCCCGGCCGCATCTGACGTCCCGGCTCGCGGACCCGGCCGCCGCCCAGGTCCCCGAGCCAGTTCCTACCGCAGCGTCCCCGCCCCGCCCGGCCGGCGCCCGCCCGCGCCCAGCGGCCGTGCCGCGGCACACCGGCCCAGCCGTCCGGGGCCAAGGCCTATCCAGCCGCAGTCTGGGACAGCGCGGTTCCTCCCACGGGCATGTTTCCCGCGGTCAAGCCGGTGCCCCCGGCAGACCGGGCCCCTGAGCCCAGCACGGCGCAAGCCCAGCGATCCAAGCTCCGCCCGCCCGCCCGCGCCCGTCGATATGCCCCGGACCCCGCCCGCGGCGGCGGACGTGCCCCGGACCCCGGCCGCGTCCACGCGTCCCAGCCCTGAAGCCTCGCCCCCGGCTCCGGCCGTCTGGCAGTGGCCCGCGGACTCGCTTCAGGCCTCCGCCGCGCCCCCGCAAACTCCCGGCCCCGCCGTCGCCAAGGAGCCGCAGCCGCCCGCCGCCGGCCGCCGCCCGCCACGGACAAGCCCGCCGCCCGGCTGCCCGCCACGGACAAGCCGCGCCGCCCACCGACAAGCCGACCGCCGTCGATCGAGCCGTCGTTATCGACCAGCCCACCGCCATCGACTTGCCCGCCGTCGCGGACAGGCGTACCGGTGCCAGCCAGCCGCCCGCCAAGGAAACTCGTACCAGGCCAGACCTGAGGGTCCCGGCCGCCCTCGCCGACCCCAGCCCGCCCCCCGCCGCGCCCGAGCCGCGCCGACGCCGACGCCGAGCCCGCCGAGTCCGCCGGGCCCGAGTCCGCCGAGTCCGCCGAGTCCGCCGAGCCCGACCGCCGAGTCCGCCGAGTCCGCGGCCGAGCCCACGCCGAGCCCGGTCAGCCTCCGCCGCAACCCGAACCCGAACCCGCCGAACCCGTCGACGCCAGCCCAGCCCTCGCCCCGGCAACTCCCGCCGCCGATAACGCAGCCGCAGGGGCCGTCAGGCTCCCGACCGTCGACCCGGCTTCCGCTGAATCCGAACCAGCCCCCGACTCCGCAGCATCGGCCCCCGACAGCATCGGCTTCCGCCGAGTCCGAGGCGGTGGGTGACTCAGCGCCTGGCCCGCAAACGATCGTCACCGTAGTGCCAGGCGTCCCGAGATACCACAACGCCACCTGCATGCTCATCCGCTTCATGGGTGAGGGCGACTTGGATCAGATGACCATCGCCGCGGCCCGGGACCTCGGCTGCACACCGTGCCGGGCCTGTCTGCCAGACCAGCCGCATGGCTCGGCCGAGTTATCGAGCTCTTGCCGCAGATCCTGGCACAAGTCGTCGAGCATTTCAGCCGCGACGGTCTGTCACACACCGAGACCTGTAGACTATATCGACGCCGGGCAAACCCTGGTACCGGGTCACCTGGAGCACGACGACCCCTGGTCCACGCCGTGTGAAATGTATGGTTGTGGCAACCTGCACAATAGAGTGTATGGTTGCCACAACCATACGTAACTGTACGGACGTCAGAGTGACGAAAAGCGTCTGCGGTGTCGCCGGGGTGGCCTGAGATTTCCCGGCGGCGCTAACCCGCTACCGGCTACCGCTACTGGCTACCGTAATGAGTTTGCGCTTGTCAAGACCATGCAGCCAGGAGACAGAACCATCGGGCTCGTGAAGACCCAGGTCAGCGCCTCGACACGCTTCATCCGCCCGGGTTCGTAGCCCGGCTGAGCCAGAACCGCAATCCGAGCTCGGGCTCGGCGTGCTCCGAACCGCCCGAGCCGCCCGAGCCGCCGGAGCCGCCGGAGCCGCCGGAGCCGCCCGAACCACCAGGGGCGGCAGGCCCGTACTCCACGGCCAGCACCTCGGCGGCGATCAGCCGGGCGTGCTCGGTCAGGGCGGCGGCCAGGTCGGGGTCCTCGGCCGACCAGCGCAGCGAGATCCGGTCGGTGACCTTGAGGCCGTCGGACTTGCGGGCCTCCTGGACGAGCCTGACTACTTCCCTGGCCAGTCCCTCACGGCGAAGTTCGGCGGTGATGGCGATGTCGATGGCCACGGTTTCTCCGGCGTCGGTGGCCACCGCCCAGCCTGCCCGCGGCGTCTGGGTCACGATCACGTCGTCCGGACCGACCGGCATCCTGGTGCCGCCGACGGTCACCGTGACCGTGCCGCCCGCCAGCGCCGCGGCGGCGATATCAGCCGCGGGCACCGCGGTGATGGCCGCCGCCACCGCGGGCGTCCGCGCGCCGAACCGCCGGCCCAGGGCACGGAAGTTCGGCTTGACCGCGTAGTCGACCAGTTCCCGGCCCGAGCCGCCCAGGATGTCCAGTGACTTCACGTTGAGCTCGACCGCGATCAGGTCGCGCAGCTCAGCGGGCAAGTCGGGGAAACCCGGCGCCCCGATGAGGGCCCGGCCGAGCGGCTGCCTGGTCGGGACAGCAGCGCCGGACCGAGCCGAACGGCCCAGCTCGACCAGCCGCCGCACCAGCGCCATCCGGGTGGACAGGACCGGGTCGAGGAGCGAGGTATCGGCGTCCGGCCAGGAGGCCAGGTGCACAGACTCAGGCGCGTCACACAGGATGCCCCAGAGGTAGTCGGTGAGGAACGGCGTGATCGGGGCCATCAGCAGGGTCAGCGTGGTCACGCACTCGTACAAGGTGGCGAACGCCGCCGCTCCCTGCGCCGACCCGGGGCCGTCCCAGAACCGCCGCCTGGACCGGCGCACGTACCAGTTGGACAGGTCGTCGATGAGCGTCGCGAGCCGCCGTCCGGCGGCCGCCGTATCAAAGCCTTCCAGCGATCCCGTCACGTCCCTGACCGCGGCGTGCAGTTCGCTGAGCATCCACCGGTCGATCAGCGGACGCTGCCCGGCAGCCGGCGCCGCCGCCAGGTCCACGGCCGTCCAGCCGCCCGCGTTCGCATACAGGACCAGGAAGGACACCGTGTTCCAGTAGGTGAGCAGTACCTTCCTGACGATGTCGGCGAGCGCGTCGGTCCCGACCCGGCGGGCGCCCCACGGCGAGCCGGACGCGGCGAAGAACCAGCGCAGCGCGTCGGCGCCGTGGGTATCCATCAGCGGCAGCGGCTGGAGCACGTTGCCGAGGTGCTTGCTCATCTTGCGGCCCGAGGCGTCCACGAGCAGGCCCACGCACACCACGTTCTCGTACGCCGACCGGCCGAACACCATTGTCCCCACCGCCATCAGCGAGTAAAACCAGCCCCGGGTCTGGTCGAGCGCCTCGCAGATGAACTGCGCCGGGTAGCCCGCCTCGAACTCAGCCAGGTGGCGCAGTGGCGCGCCGTGCTGGGCGAACGGCATCGCGCCCGAGTCGTACCAGACGTCGATAACCTCAGGTACCCGGCGCGCGACTTCGCCGCACGAGGGGCAGCTGAACGTGATCCGGTCCACGAACGGCCGGTGCGGATCGAGCCCGGCCAGGTCCGTGCCAGCTAGCTCCGACAGCTCGGCCAGCGAGCCGGCGCAGGTCACGTGCGACTGTCCGCACACCCACAGCGGCAGCGGCGTGCCCCAGTACCTGGTCCGGGACAGCGCCCAGTCCACGTTGTTGCGCAGCCACTCGCCGAATCGCCCGTGCTTGACGTGGCCCGGGTACCAGTTGGTCCGTTCGTTCTGCTCGATCAGCTTGTCTTTGACCGCGGTGGTTTTGATGTACCACGAGGGCAGCGCGTAGTACAGCAGCAAGGTGCCGCAGCGCCAGCAGTGCGGATAGCTGTGCTCGTGCCAGTGCCGGGCGAACAGCAGCCCGCGGTCGTCGAGGTCTTCGATCAGCCGCTGGTCGGCATCCTTGAAGAACATCCCGCCGACTAGCGGCACGTCGTCTTCGAACCGCCCGTCCGGCCGGACCGGGTTGACCACCGGCAGGCCGTGCGCGCGCGAGGTCTCCATGTCGTCGGCGCCGAACGCCGGCGCCAGGTGGACCAGCCCGGTGCCATCCTCGGTGGTCACGAATGACCCTGGAACCACGACATGAGCGTCCGGGATCTCAATGAGGCCGAACGGCCGGTGGTAACTCGCCCCGACCAGAGCTCGGCCGCTGAACCTGGCCGCGATCTGCCAGCCGTCGCCGAGCACCTGGCCGAGCAGGTCCTCGGCGACCACGACGGCGTCCCGCGACCTGCGTGCGACCACGTAGGTCGCCTCCGGGTGGACCGCCACCGCGGTGTTGGCGACCAGTGTCCACGGCGTCGTGGTCCACACCAGCAGGTCGGCGCCGCGCAGTTCGGGCGGTGCCCCGTCAGGCACCGTGCGCAGGCCGAACCTGACCGTGACGGCGGGGTCGGACACGCTCCGGTAGACGTCGGGCTGGCCCAGCTCGGCGTCGGACAGCGGCGTGCCGCAGCGCGGGCAGTACGGGCTGATGCGGAAGTCGCGGACCAGCAGCCCGGCCTCGAAGATGACCTTCAGCGACCACCAGACAGACTCGATGTAGCTGGGGTCCATGGTCCGGTAGGCGCCGGAGGTGTCGGCCCAGTAGCCCATCCGCTGGGACATCTCGAGCCACGCGTCGACGTGCCTGAGCACCGACTCCCGGCACCGGGCGTTGAACTCGGCGACCCCGTACGCCTCGATGTCCCGCTTGCCGGTGAATCCGAGTTCCTTCTCCACCGCCACCTCGACCGGCAGGCCGTGGCAGTCCCAGCCCGCCTTGCGCGGGACGTGGTACCCCTGCATGGTCTTGAACCTGGGGAACAGGTCCTTGAAGGTGCGTGCCTCGACGTGGTGCACCCCGGGCATCCCGTTGGCGGTGGGCGGTCCCTCGTAAAAGATCCAGCCGGGGCCGTCCGCGGTCTGTTCGAGCGACCGCTGGAAGATTCCCGCGTCCTGCCAGCGGGCCAGTACTTCTCGCTCGAGCGCGGGCAGGTCTACCGGCGCGGGGAGCGGCTGGAATCCCTGCATCGGCACAGGGTAGCCCAGCGTCGTCGCGGCTGGCGCCAGCCCCTGGTTTGCCACCAGTAGCAGCGGGACCTATCCTCCGGTGACTACTTTCCTGCTACGAACGGGAGCCTTATGCCCGCTGTCTCGCGGTCCGACGCCGCCGATCTTCCGGTGCGGCCGGGGGAGGAGCCCTGGACCCCAGGGGAACTCGCCGGCGTGCGTGCTGAGCTCGCGGCGGAGGCCAACCGGCGGCACGCCGAGCTGGTCAAGTCCGCCGCCAACATGGCCAACCTGCTCACCGACTCGGCCAGGGACGCTGGTGACGACGAGGCCGATATCGGGGCCAAGGCCTACGAGCGTGAGCACGAGCTGGCCATGACCCAGCACGCCCAGGACCTGCTCGACCAGGATGAGCGTGCCCAGCACCGGATTGATGCGGGAACATATGGAGTATGCGAATCATGCGGCATGCCGATAGGGAAAGCCCGGCTGCTGGCCTTTCCCCGGGCGACCCTGTGCGTGGAGTGCAAGCAGCGCCAGGAACGCCGCTGAACGTGGCCGGTGAGGTCAGCTCCGCTGCCCCTAGGCGGATGGGCCTGCTGCTCGGGGTGGCCGTGTTCGTCATCGCCGCCGACGTTATCTCCAAGTCGATCGTGGTGGCGAAGATGGCCGGTCACCCGCCGATCCGGCTGCTCGGCGGGCTGCTCACGGTCACGCTGACCCGCAACGGCGGGGCGGCGTTCAGCATCGGCACGTCGATGACGATCGTGTTCACCGCCATCGCCGCCGGGGTGATCGTCTACGTGCTGCGCGCCGCGCGCAAGCTGCGCAGCATCGGCTGGGCGATCGCGCTCGGGCTGCTGCTCGGCGGGGCCACCGGCAACCTGCTCGACCGGATTTTCCGTGCGCCCGGCCTGTTCGACGGTCATGTGGTCGACTGGATCGAGCTGCCGCACTGGCCGGTCTTCAACCTGGCCGACTCCTCCATCTGCTGCGCGGCCGTGCTCGTGGTGCTGCTCGCCCTGCAGGGGATCCGGCTGGACGGGACCAAGGGCGCCACGGCCCCGGCGGGTGACAGGACATGACGACGCCAGGTGACCGGCAGCTGGCCGTTCCTGACGGCCTGGACGGCGAGCGGCTCGATGCGGCGCTGGCCAGGATGTTCGGGTTGTCCAGATCCCGCGCCGCCGAGCTGATCGGGGACGGCCTCGTGCTGCTCGGCGGCCGGCCCGCGATCAAGTCCGACCGGGTCCTGGCCGGTGACCCGCTCCAGGTCACGCTGCCCGCGCCGCGTCCGGCCGAACCTCCCCGGCGGGTCGAGGGTCTCGTCATCGTGTACGAAGACGACGACATCGTGGTCGTGGACAAGCCGCGCGGGGTGGCCGCGCATCCGACGCCTGGCTGGTCGGGCCCGACCGTCATCGGGGGCCTGGTCGCGGCCGGTCACACGGTGGCCACCAGCGGCGCCGCCGAACGTCAGGGCATCGTGCACCGGCTCGACGCGAACACCACCGGCGTGATGGTCGTGGCCAAGAGCGAGCGGGCCTATAGCGCGCTGAAGCAGGCCTTCCGCGAGCGCACCGTGGACAAGCGGTATCACGCGCTGGTGCAGGGCCATCCCGATCCGCTGCGCGGCACCGTGGACGCTCCGATCGGCAGGCACCCGTCGGCCGGGGACGGGCGGTTCGCGGTGGTCAACGACGGCAGGCCGAGCATCACGCACTACGACACGCTGGAGGCGTTCCGGGGCGCCAGCCTGGTCTCCGTGCACCTGGAGACGGGCCGGACCCATCAGATACGGGTGCACATGGCCGCGATCAGGCACGTGTGCGTCGGCGACCTGCTCTACGGCGCCGACCCGGTGCTGGCCGCCCATCTCGGCCTGACCCGGCAGTGGCTGCACGCGGTCAACCTGTCCTTCGAGCACCCCGCGGACGGCCGCGAGGTCTCCTTCACCAGTACCTATCCCGACGACCTGGCGCACGCGCTTGACGTGCTGCGGGCCGAGAGCTGACCGGTGGAGATCGCCGAGTACATCGACGCGCTGCGTGGCCAGGGCACCGCTTTGGCCGAGGCGGCCGGGCGGGCCGGACTGGACGCGTCCGTCCCGGCCTGCCCGCCCTGGGCGGTCAGCGACCTGCTGCGGCACACCGGATATGTCCACCGGTGGGCGGCCAGGCACATCACCGAGCGCCCGGCCCGCGTCCTGGACGGCCAGGAAGAAGCGGAGATCTTGCGCGGCGGCGCGCCGGACGAGGACCTGATCGCCTGGTTCCTGGCGGGCCACGCGGCCCTGGTCGAGACACTGGCCACCGCCGATCCGGCCCTGGAGTGCGGCACCTTCATGGCGGCGCCGTCGCCGCTGGCGTTCTGGGCGCGACGGCAGGCCCACGAGACCGCCATCCACCGGGCCGACGCGGAAGGCGCGTCGGGGGCGCCCGTGCCCGCGTACCCGGCGGATTTCGCCGCGGACGGCATCGACGAGCTGATCATGGGCTTCGGGCGTCGCCGCAAGTATGCTCCGGCGGCCGGGCCGGCGGCCGGCCAGCTGCACGTGGCGGCGACCGATACCGGCGACGGCTGGTTCGTCGAGCCGCGCGAGGGCCGCCTGCAGCCGCAGCGCGCCACCGCTCAGGCCACCGCGGGTGCTACCCGTGCTACGGGTGGGGTCGGGTGCACGGTGCGCGGCCCGGCCTCCGCTGTGTACCTGTTCCTGTGGAACCGCTCGGGTCCGGATCCGGCCGGCGTCACGGTCGACGGCGACCAGGACGTGCTGGCCGGCTGGCTGTCGAGCGTCCGGGTGCGCTGGAACTGATCAGGCCCGGGCCGCCTGCCGATCATGTCGGCACCACCTCGGCGAGCCATCACCCGCCCGCGGCGCGCAGGCGTTAGGGTAGAAGTCACCGGGAATCCCCGGATTCGGTAGATGATCACGCGCCCCGCGTGCGTCGTGGCCAGGTGAGGGCCGCCCGTGTGAGGGGTGGCGGTCGCGTGCCCGGAGGAGGCGGCTCGTCCATGACGGTCCCGGCGTCTCAGACCCCGTTCGCTCACCTGCACGTGCACACCGAGTACTCCATGCTGGATGGGGCGGCCCGGCTGAAGGACCTGTTCGCGGAGGTCAAGCGTCAGGGCATGACGCATGTGGCGATGACCGACCACGGCAACATGTTCGCCGCCGCGGAGTTCCACCGGCAGGCCACCGAGGCTGGCATCACGCCGGTGATCGGGATCGAGGCCTACGTCGCGCCGGAGTCCAGGAGTAATACCAACCGCATCCTGTGGGGTCAGCCGCACCAGAAGAAAGACGACGTCTCCGCCTCGGGCGCTTACCTGCACAAGACCATCTGGGCCAGGGACAACCAGGGCGTGCACAACCTGTTCCGGCTCACCTCCCGCTCCTTCGCCGAGGGCTGGCTGGTCAAGTGGCCCCGGATGGACAAGGAGCTGATCGCCTCGCACGCCGCCGGGCTGATGGCCTCCACCGGCTGCCCGTCGGGTGAGCTGCAGACCAGGCTGCGGCTCGGCCAGTTCGACGAGGCGGTCAAGGGGGCGGCCGAGTGGCAGGACATCTTCGGCAAGGAGAACTACTTCCTCGAGCTGATGGAGCACGGCCTGGACATCGAGCGGCGGGTCCGCGACGGCCTGCTCGAGGTCGGCAAGAAGCTCGGCATCCCGCCGGTGGTCACCAACGACTCGCACTACACCCGCGAGCAGGACGCGACCAGCCACGACACCTTGCTGTGTATCCAGACGGGCAAGACCCTCGCTGACGCCGACAGGTTCCGGCTCGAGGGCGGCGGCTACTACATCAAGCCCGCGGCCCAGATGTACGGGCTGGACGGCAGCGACTACTGGCAGGAAGGCTGCCGCAACAGCCAGCTGATGATCGCCGACCGGGTCGACACCGCCGGCATGTTCAACTTCGTCAACCTGATGCCCCGGTTCCCCATCCCGGACGGCTTCGAATCCGAGGGTGACCTGTTCCGCGCCGAGGTGTGGAAAGGCATGGACCGCCGCTACCCGGGCGGGTACGACGAACAGCGGCGTCAGCAGGCCGAGTACGAGATCCAGATGATCTGCCAGATGGGGTTCCCCGCCTATTTCCTCGTGGTCGCGGACTTCATCATGTGGGCCAAGAACAATGGCGTCGCGGTGGGCCCGGGCCGCGGCTCCGCGGCGGGCTCGATCGTCGCCTACGCGATGGGCATCACCGACCTGGACCCGCTCACGCACGGGCTGATCTTCGAGCGCTTCCTGAATCCCGAGCGCGTGTCCATGCCCGACATCGACATCGACTTCGACGAGCGTGGCCGCGCCGACGTGATCAGGTACGTGACCCAGAAGTGGGGCTCGGACCGGGTCGCGCAGATCGTCACCTACGGCACGATCAAGGCCAAGGCCGCGATCAAGGACTCCTGCCGGGTGCTCGGCTTCCCCTACGCGCTGGGGGACAGGATCACCAAGGCGTTCCCGCCGCCGGTGATGGGCAAGGACATCCCGTTGTCCGGGATCTTCGACGAGGCTCATCCCCGGTACAAGGAGGCGGGTGAGATCCGCTCGCTGTACGAGGCCGAGGCGGAGATCAAGCAGATTCTCGACACCGCCAAGGGGATCGAAGGGCTGGTCCGCCAGCCCGGCGTGCATGCCGCCGGGGTGATCATGTCGGCCGAGCCGCTGACCGATCACATCCCGGTCTGGACCAGGCACTCCGACGGCGCGGTGATCACGCAGTTTGACTACCCGACCTGCGAGGGCCTCGGGCTGCTCAAGATGGACTTCCTCGGCCTGCGTAACCTGACCATCATGGCCGACGCGGTGGCGGCGATCGAGCGGAACCGGGACGTCTCCATCGACCTGCTGTCTTTGCCGCTGGACGACAAACCCAGCTACGAGCTGCTGGCGCGAGGCGACACGCTGGGCGTGTTCCAGCTGGACGGCGGGCCCATGCGGGCCCTGCTGCGGCTGATGAAGGCGGACAACTTCGAGGACATTTCCGCCGTCATCGCGCTCTACCGGCCCGGCCCGATGGGTGTCAACTCGCACACCAACTACGCGCTGCGCAAGACCGGCCAGCAGGAGATCAAGCCCATTCACCCGGAGCTCGAGGAGCCGCTGCGGGAGGTGCTCGAGCCCACCTACGGCCTGATCGTCTACCAGGAGCAGGTGCAAAAGGCCGCCCAGATCCTGGCCGGGTACACGCTGGGCCAGGCGGACCTGCTCCGCCGGGCGATGGGTAAGAAGAAGAAGGAGATCCTGGACAAGGAGTTCGGTCCTTTCCAGCGCGGCTGCCAGGAACGTGGCTACTCCAACCAGGCCATCCAGGCTGTCTGGGATGTCCTGGTCCCGTTCGCCGGGTACGCGTTCAACAAGGCGCACACCGCGGCCTACGGCCTGATCGCCTACTGGACGGCGTACCTGAAGGCGAACTATCCCGCCGAGTACATGGCCGCGCTGCTCACCTCGGTGGGCGACGACAAGGACAAGTCGGCGCTGTACCTGAGCGAATGCCGGCGGATGGGCATCAACGTGCTGCCGCCCGACGTCAACGAGTCGATCGCGACGTTCGCGCCGGTCGGCAAGGACATCAGGTTCGGGCTGGCCGCGATCCGCAACGTGGGCACCAACGTCGTCGAGGCGATCATCGCGGCGCGCAAAGCCAAGGGCGGGTTCACCCACTTCGCCGATTTCCTGCGCAAGGTTCCCCTGGTGGTCTGTAACAAGCGGGTCATCGAGTCGCTGGTCAAGGCGGGCGCGTTCGACTCGTTCGGGGACGCCCGCAAAGGCCTGGTGCTAGTGCACGAGCAGGCCGTCGACGCCGTGATCGACATCAAGCGCAACGAGGCGATCGGGCAGGACTCGCTGTTCGGCGGCGACGCCGAAGCCGAAGCCGTCTTTGACGTGCCCGTTCCGGCCGGGGAGTGGGACAAGTCCACGCTGCTGAACTTCGAGCGCGAGATGCTCGGGCTCTACGTCTCGGACCATCCGCTGTTTGGCGTCGAGCACATCATCGCCAGGGAAAGTGACTGCTCGCTGGCCGAGCTGATGGCCGACGACACCGAGCGGCCCCGCAGCGGCGATCGTCCCGGCGGCTCCGACGCGCAGATCGTCAAGATCGGCGGCATCTTGTCCGGGGTGCAGCGCAAGGTGACCAAGCAGGGCAACCAGTGGGCCGCGGCCACGCTCGAGGACCTGGCCGGGGCCATCGAGGTGCTGTTCTTCCCGCAGACCTATCAGCTGTACGCCACCTCGATCGCGGAGGACGCGGTGGTCGTGGTGAAGGGCAAGGTGGACCGCCGGGACGACGTGCCCAAGCTGATCGCGATGGACCTGACCATCCCGGACCTGTCGGTGGATGACTCGGGTCCGTTCGTGGTGTCCATGCCGGTAGCCCGGTGCGTCCCCCCGGTAGTGGAGCGGCTCAGGGAAGTGCTGGTCACCCACCCCGGGCCCACCGAGGTCCACCTGAAGCTGCGCGGTCACGAGCGCACCACCGTCGTGCGCCTGGACGACAAGCTCCGAGTAGCCACCTCGCCCGCCCTGATCGGCGATCTGAAGCAGCTACTCGGACCTGCCTGCGTGAGCTGACCCGGCCTAGAGCAGGTGACCCAGCTAAGGTAACTGGGTTCAGGCCTTCGGGCCGATGAGCTGATCGAGGAAGGCACGGTACATGCGCAGCGTCTCGCGCAGGGTCTCCGTGTCCGCCTCGGTACCTTCGCCCCAGCGGCCGCGCAGCGAGCGCTGACGCTCCTGGATGGCCTGCTGGCGCGCCGCGATGGCCCGCTGCCGCTCCTGGATGGCGGCTTCCAGCTTGGCGGTCACCTGCGCGACGACCTCCGCGGCTTCAGTCACCGACGCTTGGGGGTCGTCGACAAACCTGAACTGGATCTGCTGCCACTGCTCGGTGAAATGACTCGCGTCGGGAAGCAGGTTCCCGCCCGCCAGGTCACCGAGGTCGTCCAGGGTGCTGTCCGTCTCACCGGGGCGCAGTTCCTCGGCCGGCCCGTCGGCGGCGTGCCGTCCGGTGCCTGCTGGCGCCTCCGCGGCCGCGGCGTCCTGCTGCGTAACCGGCGCATCCGAAATCGTCGCCGCTCCTGCCTGGTCCCCAGCCACAAGATCGCCAGCCACAGGATCGCCAGCCACAGGATTGCCAGCCACAGGATTGCCAGCCACGTGGTCCCCGGCGACAGGGTCCCCGGTCACGCGGTCCCCGGCCACAGCGCCCTCGGTAACAGGGTCTCCGTCTTCCCGGCTCGTCCCGTGCGTGTCCGGGGTGAGAGCCGGATCCTGCGTGTCGGCGATGTCAGGACGAGTCTCGTCTGGGCTCGTCAACGGGGCCGCGCCCGTGTCGGTAGCCTCATTATCCGGACTCATCACCGTAGCCACCTGATCCTCTCGCGGGTTCGGTACCTCCCAGTAGTCACCCCGCTGGCCCCGGCCGCCGTCGCGGTCCGGTCCGGTCCGGATCCCCATGGCGAGTTAGCCGCCCGGCCTTCCTCGCCGTCTGGCAGGGCGTCCGTGTCAGTCACCGTCCCGTTGCCGGCGGTCGTCCTGGCGTCCGCGGCGGTGCCGTATCCTTCGGTCGTGCCGTACCCGGCCGCCGTCCTGGCGTCCGCTGCGGTACCGTACCCGGCGGTCGTCCCGGCGTCCGCGGCGGTGCCGTACCCGGCGGTCGTGTGCGGGCCTTCGGCTGGCGCGGAACTCGGGTCAGCCTGGTCCGCTGCGAGTTGCTCCTCGTCGGCCTCGTCCCGGTCCGGCCTGTCGCCGCGCAGAGCCGAGGCTACCTTCTGGAAACGGGTCATCGGCTTGCCCTGGTCCGATTGCTCCTCGATGTTGTCATCGACCACGTCGCCGCTGGCTCCGTAGCCGGTTCCTCGCGCCTGCCCGTATTGATCCTGCGTCATGGAATTCCTCTTTCTGCTGAGCGCTAGCGCGGCGTTTCAGCGGTCCGGTCCGGTACGGAAAGGTCGCCTCGGTCGTCCTCGATGAGGTCGCGGCTCCCTGTGGTCACTTCGCCGTTCTCCGCTGAACGCTCGCGGATCTCCGCCACCCGGTCACGCTCAGCGGATCCGCCGTTGTTGTGCAGGCCGGTCAGGTCCTCGAAAAGGGAGCGGAAGCGGATCATGGCTTCCCTGAGTTCTTCAGTGGTGGCAGTGTCGGTCCGGATGTCCTGGGTCAGCCGGTAGCCGTCCAGCGAGCTAGCGTGGTAGAAAGGACAGTGCCTCTACGCTGGCTTTCCTGTCGTCCACCGGGTACCCGCGGTCTCGCATGACGTTCCAGATCAGCGTGCCCGCGGCCGCTACCGCCTCGGTCGGGGTGTCCACAAACCGCTCTTGCACCGCGGTCCAGTCCCCGCTGTAGGCTGCCCGCTGATCGGCGGAGAGCTCGTGGATGTTGAGCGCCTGGACTCGCCGCTGCCGCGCGGCTAGCTCGGCGTCGGCCTTTTTCTTGCTGCCTAGCTCCTGTGCTAGGCGTTCATATTCGGGACCGAACTGGCGGCGCGTCCGTGCCCGCCTTAGTTCTCCCGAGGCGACCACTATCGCTGCCACCACGACGATGACAAGGATGATGATGCCGATAATTGCTCCGGTCGACATGATGACCTCCGTGAGGTGTCGGAACCGTGTTTCCGACTCCCCCCGGTGAGCGGAGATAAACGACGACGCCCTTATCATGCCGGCTTTCCAGCCTCCGAATCCGCCGCAGGACCGCGCCGGCACAACGGACCATCGTGCCGGCCGAGTGCCCGATGCTGACCGGTAGCATCGTGCGGGAGCGATCCGGCGATGAGGGAGGACCGACGAAGCAGCGGCTGGCCGCGTTCGCAGCGGCACTCGCGGGCAGCGCGCTACTCGGCGTGGCGGCCGGGCTCATCTGGGCGGCGGTGGCGCCGCGGGCGGCGTTGCAGGAGGTTGCCCGCGGCGAGGCGCAGCTGGTGAACCCGGAGAGCAGCGCGTTCATCGTCGCTGACGCCTGGTTCTGCGCCATCGCGGTGGCGGGCGGCCTGGTCACCGGCATCTTTGGTTACCGTTTCCTGATCCGGCGGGCGGGCTGGATCGCGGCCGCGGGGCTTGTTCTTGGTGCCGTCGCGGCCGCCGTGCTCGCGCTCTGGACCGGAGAGAACATCGGGCTCGGAACCTACAATCACCTGCTCGCCACCAGCCCGACCGGAGCCTTCTTCCCTGCCTCGCTCGGCCTCGGCGCCAAGACCGCGCTCGCCTTCTGGCCGATGCTCACCTCCGCCGTGATCTTGATGGCCGAAAGTGGCACCCGCCAGTCCGCCGGACCCGATCGTCCCGACGTACCCGGCCCTGACGTGCCCGGCCCTGATGTGTCCGGCCCCGAGGTCTCCGGTCTGTGGACAAGTGGTCAGTGATGGGGGACGGGGCGGTGGGCGGGGCGCACTCTCCGTAGACTGAGCGCGTGATTTCCCGTATCGACTTGCGCGGCCGCGACCGCACGAGTCTGAGCCGAACGACCCTGGCTACCGTCTTGCCCCGGGCCGCCACCGACGTCGAGACCGCCGTCGCGCAGATCCGGCCCGTGTGCGAGGACGTCAGGCGCCGTGGTGCCGAGGCTGTCCGCGAATACACCCTGCGCTTCGACGGTGTCGACCTGGCTACCACCCGGGTGCCGCCCGAGGCGCTGGACGCGGCCCTGGCCGGTCTCGACCCGGACGTCAGGACCGCGCTGGCCGAGGCCGTCCGCCGCACCAGGCAGGTACATAGCGCCCAGCTCCCGGCCGAGATCACCACCCAGGTCACCGACGGGCTGACCGTGACCGGTCGTTTCGTTCCCGTCGAGCGGGCCGGGGTCTACGTACCAGGCGGGCTGGTGGCCTATCCATCCTCGGTGGTGATGAACATCGTCCCGGCGCAGGTCGCGGGGGTCGGCTCGATCGCGGTGGCGTCGCCGCCGCAGGCCAGGTACGGCGGCCAGCCGCATCCCTCCGTGCTGGCCGCGTGCGCGCTGCTCGGGGTGACCGAAGTACATGCGGCCGGCGGCGCGCAGGCGCTGGCCATGTTCGCCTACGGCACGGCGGACTGCGCGCCGGTTGATGTCATTACCGGTCCCGGCAACGTCTATGTGGCCGCGGCCAAGCGGGTGCTGCGCGGCGCGGTAGGCACCGACGGGGAGAACGGCCCGACCGAGGTGGCGATCATCGCGGACGACACCGCGGACGCCAGTCATGTCGCCGCCGACCTGATCGCGCAGGCCGAGCACGACCAGCTCGCGGCCTGCCTGCTCATCACCTGCGACCCGGAACTGGCGGGACGCGTCGACGACGAGCTCGGCAAGCAGGTGCCCGCCGCCAGGCACCGGGAGCGGGTGCAGGCGGCCCTCGCGGGCCAGTCCGCCTGCGTCATCGTGGACGACCTGGACGCGGCGCTCGCGGTGAGCGACGCCTGGGCCCCCGAGCACCTGGAGATCCAGGCCCGCGACGCGGGCAAGCTCGCCGCCCGGGTGACCAACGCGGGCGCCGTGTTCGCCGGCCCGTTCTCCCCGGTGTCGCTCGGGGACTACCTGGCGGGCTCGAACCACGTGCTGCCGACCGGGGGGACCGCCCGGCACACCAGCGGGCTTTCCGTGTTCCCGTTCCTGCGGGTGATGAACGTGGTGGAGTGCGATCGCGCCGCCCTGGCCGCGACCGCCCCGCTGATCGACGCGCTGGGCGGCGCGGAAGACCTGGCCGCGCACGTGGCGGCCGTCCGGATCCGGGTGCCCCGTGCGGGCGAGACCGGCTGATGGATACCGTACCGCTGTCCGTTCGGGATGACCTGAAAGACCTGCATCCGTATGGCGCGCCGCAGATCGACGTGCCGGTCCGGCTGAACACCAACGAGAACCCCTATCCGCCGAGCCCCCGGCTGGTCCGGGCGGTGGCCGACGCGGTGGCCCAGGCGGCCCTGACCCTGAACAGGTACCCGGACCGGGACGCCGTCGAGTTGCGCACGGACCTGGCCAGCTACCTCGGCCACGGGCTGACCGCCCGTCATCTGTGGGCGGCCAATGGGTCGAACGAGATCATCCAGCAGCTGCTTCAGGCCTTTGGCGGCCCGGGCCGCTGCGCGCTCGGGTTTGATCCCGGCTACTCCATGCACCCCCTAATCGCCAGGGTGACCTGCACCGAATGGGTGAGCGCGGCCCGGGACGAGGCCTTCGGCCTGGATCCGGCCGAGGCGGCCGAGGCGATCGCCCGGACGCAGCCGAGCCTGGTCTTCCTGACCTCGCCGAACAACCCGACCGGCACAGCCGCCCCGCTGGAGGTGATCGAGGCTGTGTGCGCGGCGGCGCCCGGCCTCGTGGTGATCGACGAGGCGTACGCCGAGTTCGCCAGGGAAGGCACCCGCAGCGCGCTGAGCCTGCTGCCGCGCTACCCCGGACTCGTGGTCACCCGCACGATGTCCAAGGCGTTCGCCATGGCGGGCGCCCGGATCGGGTACCTGGCCGGCCCGCCCGAGCTGGTGGAAAAGCTGCTCGTCGTGCGGCTGCCCTACCATTTGTCCGCGGTGACCCAGGCGGTCGGACGGGCCGCGCTCGCCCTGGCCGGTGAGCCGCTGGCCACCGTGGCCGCACTACGCGCCGAACGCGACGCGCTTGTCGGCTGGCTCAGGCAACGGGGTCTCGACGTGGCCGACTCCGACGCGAACTTCGTGCTCTTCGGCCAGTTCGACTCGCGCCGGGAGGTCTGGCAGGGCCTGCTCGACCGGGGCGTGCTGGTGCGGGAAGTCGGGCCGCCGCGCTGGCTGCGGGTCACGGTGGGCACGCCGGAGGAAATGACGGCGTTCCGGTCAGCCCTGGACGGGGTGCTCGGGTGAGGTCTCGGGTGGTCGTGCTCGACTACGGGTCGGGGAACCTGCGCTCCGCCCAACGCGCGCTCGAGCGGATCGGCGCCAGCGTCGAGGTGACCGCCGACCCCGGCGCCGCGCTGAATTGCGACGGGCTCGTCGTCCCGGGCGTGGGCGCCTTCGCGGCGTGCATGGACGGGCTGCGCTCGGCCGGCGGCGACAAGCTGATCGCCCGGCGGATCGAACTCGGCCACCCGGTGCTCGGCATCTGCGTGGGCATGCAGATCCTGTTCGCCGCCGGGGTGGAGCACGGGGTGTGGACCGAAGGCTGCGGCGCGTGGCCGGGGACGGTGGACCGGCTCGAGGCCGGCGTGCTGCCGCATATGGGCTGGAATACGGTGTCGCCGGCCGCGGGCTCGGTCCTGTTCGCGGGGATCACCGCGGACACCCGGTTCTACTTCGTGCACTCCTACGCGCTGCGGTCGCGGGAGGCGGGCCAGCTCGCGGACACCGGCGCCCGCATCTCCTGGACCGAGCACGGCGAGCCGTTCGCCGCCGCCGCCGAGCACGGGGTGCTGTCCGCGACCCAGTTTCACCCGGAGAAGTCAGGCGACGCCGGGGCCGCGCTGCTGACCAACTGGCTGGAGACGCTGTGACTCATCTGACCCTGCTGCCCGCGGTCGACGTCACCGAGGGACACGCGGTCCAGCTGGTCCAGGGCGTGGCGGGCAGCGGCAGCAGTTACGGCGACCCGATGGAAGCCGCGCTGGCCTGGCAGCGGGCCGGCGCGTCCTGGATTCACCTGGTGGACCTGGACGCCGCGTTCGGCCGCGGGTCGAACGCCGGCCTGCTCGCGGAGGTGGTGCGCGGGGTGGACGTCAACGTGGAGTTGTCCGGCGGCATCAGAGACGACGAGTCGCTCGCCCGCGCGCTCGGCACCGGCTGCACCCGGGTCAACATCGGCACCGCGGCGCTGGAGAACCCCGACTGGGTACGTTCGGTCATCGCCCGTCACGGTGAGCAGGTCGCGGTGGGCCTGGACGTGCGGGGGACCAGGCTGGCCGCCCGCGGCTGGACGGCCGAGGGCGGCGAGCTGCACGAGACCCTCGACCGGCTGAACGCGGCCGGCTGCGCCAGGTACGTGGTGACCGACGTGCTCAAGGACGGCACGCTGCGCGGCCCCAACCTGGGCCTGCTGCGTGAGGTGTGCGCCCGCACGTCGGCGCCGGTGGTGGCCAGCGGGGGAGTGTCGAGCCTGGCTGACCTGCGCGCGATCGCGTCGTTGGTCCCGCTCGGCGTGGAGGCCGCGATCGTGGGCACCGCCCTGTACGAAGGTGCCTTCACCCTGGAGGAAGCCCTGGCCGAAGTGGCCAGGACATGACGGTCGCGGTCCGGGTCATCCCGTGCCTGGACGTGGACGGCGGCCGGGTGGTCAAGGGGGTGAACTTCCGCGAGCTGCGGGATGCGGGCGACCCGGTGGAGCTGGCCGCCTTCTATGACGCCGAAGGCGCTGACGAGCTGACCTTCCTCGACATCACCGCCTCAAGCGGCGGCCGGGACACCATGTACGAGGTGGTGCGGCGCACCGCCGAGCAGGTGTTCATCCCGCTGACCGTGGGCGGCGGGATCCGCAGCGTGGCTGACGTGGACCAGCTGCTGCGGGCCGGGGCGGACAAGGTCTCACTCAATACGGCCGCCATCGCCCGGCCGGAACTGCTGGCCGAGGCCGCGCAGAGATTCGGGTCGCAGTGCGTGGTGCTGTCCGTGGACGCCCGGCGCGCTCCGGCCGCGCCAAGCGGCTTCGAGGTAACCACGCACGGCGGCCGGGTCGGCACCGGTATCGACGCGGTTGAGTGGGCCCGCCGGGGGACCGGGCTCGGCGCCGGCGAGATCTTGCTGAACTCGATGGACGCGGACGGCACCACCGCCGGCTTTGACACCGAGCTGATCCGGGCGGTGCGCACGGTGGTCACCGTCCCGGTGATCGCCAGCGGCGGCGCCGGCACGCTCGCGCACTTTCCTCCGGCCATCAGCGCCGGAGCGGATGCCGTCCTGGCCGCCAGCGTCTTCCACTTCGGCACCTTGCGCATCGCCGACGTCAAGACCGCCCTGCGCGGCGCCGGCTACCCCGTACGGCTCCCGCCCTAGTGGCCGACGCCGGTGGCGCCGGAGGTGTCGGGGGCGGCTTTACTGGCGGTCGACATCGCCGCGCCCACGATGCCGGCGTTGTTGAGCAGCGCCGCGGGCACGATGCGGGCGCTGATGCCGGTCAGCCGCGGCACCCACTTATCCGCCTCCTTGCTGATCCCGCCGCCGACGATGAACAGGTGCGGCGCGAGCATGGCCTCCACGTGCTGCAGGTACTCCTCGACGCGCCCGGCCCACTTGCCCCAGCTCAAGTCGTGTAGTTCCTTGGCGTGCTCGGAGGCGCGCGTCTCGGCGTCGTGACCGTGAACCTCGATGTGCCCGAACTCGGTGTTCGGCACGAGCAAGCCCTGCGTGAACAGGGCGCTGCCGATCCCGGTACCGAAGGTCAGCATCAGCACGGTGCCGTTCTCGCCGACTCCCGCGCCGAACGTCATCTCGGCCACGCCGGCCGCGTCAGCGTCGTTCAGCACCCGGACCGGGTTGTCGGTGGCCTTGGCGAACAGTGAGCCCGCGTCGACTCCGATCCAGGCCGGATCGAGGTTGGCGGCCGTCCTGATCATCCCGTCGATGACCACCCCGGGGAAGGTGATGCCGATCGGGCCTGACCACTTGAAGGAGGTGGTGAGCTGCTTCACCACCTCCGCGATCGCGTCGGGCAGGGCTGGGCGCGGCGTGGCGATCTTCTGCCGTTCGGCGAGAAGCTTGCCCGTGGCCACGTCGACGGGCGCCGCCTTGATTCCGCTGCCGCCAATGTCAATGCCAAGTGCGTGCATGGCCCTTAGCGTAACGGCCAGACTCACGCCTTGGCCCCGTCTCCGGCTCGGCACGCGGGTGACAGTCGGGTAATATCGCGAGAGAGGACACATCCTCAGGCACCCCCGGGGCCGGGGGCCCGGCGCGGCTCCTGGTCGAGAGAGGAAGCGGCAGATGCGCGGGTTGAAGGTGGCCGCCATCGCGGTCGGCATACTGATCGCGTTCCTGGTCGTCGGCGCGGTGATCGGAACCGTGCTGCACGTGTTGGTCGAGTCTGGTTGTCGCCGCGCTTGTGGTCGGGGCGATCGTCGCCGCCGTCAAGGTGGCTCGCTCCCGCCATCAGGTGTCGTCCAAGCGTGCCGAGCGGGAAGTTCGTGAGCCCCGCCATTACAGCAAGTCGTTGCCTGGGGCTGACGTCGAGCCCGTCGCCACGTCGTACCCGACCCAGCCGTCCCGGTCGGGTTCGCAGGACATCGACGACGAGCTGGCCAGGCTCAAGCGTGAGATGGGCGCCTGACCTCCCTACCGCCAGTTCGCCGCGGTCAGCTTGGTCACCGCGGCTTCGGTGCCGTCAAAGCGCACCCGGGCCGCGGTCCGGCCCATCACCCACAGGGTGAGCTCGGCCGGACTGCCGATCACGGTCACCGCCGGAGTCGCGTTCTTCGCGGTGATCCGGTACGCCGGGCCGTCCGGGCTCACCTCGTCGGTGTTCATGTCGTCCCTGGCCAGCTCGACCCCTACCGGCGCCTTGCGGAGCAGCAGCCTGGCGATCCGCAGCCGCTGCCAGAGCAGGTCGGACTCCCCGCTGCTCAGCGTCCTGGGCTCCCAGTCCGCAGCGGCCCGCCTGACGTCTTCGTGGTGCACGAAGAACTCGACCGCGTTGGCGCGTTCCTCGACGCCGGGGATGGCCATCACCGACAGTCGCGGCGGTCCCGACCTGATGGCCTGGACCAGGTCGGGAAAGGGCGTCCGCTGCTTGATCCGGCCCTGCACCCGGGCCGTGTACCCGGCCAGCGGCCCGCCGTGACCCCTCCGGCCGCGTCGGGCCGGCGCTCGCGCAGCACCAGGTGCGCGGCGAGATCGCCGGTGTTCCACCCCTGGCACAGCGTCGGGGCGTCCGGGCCGGTCTTGTCGAGCAGCGCGCACAGCGCCAGACGCTCATCTCGGGAATAGCTCACCCGCTGATGGTAGGCGTGATTGCTACGCTGGCTAAAGTCACCAGGCGCCGAAGCCATGAGAAAAAGAGAACAGGGAGGACGCGATGCTCGATCCTGCCATCGCCGCGCGGCTGAAGCGGGATCCGTCCGGACTGATCGCGGCGATCGCCCAGCAGTACGACACCGGCGAAGTGCTGATGCTCGGCTGGATGGACGACGAGGCGCTGTCTCGCACCCTGACCACCGGCCGGTGCACGTACTGGTCCCGCAGCCGCCAGGAGTACTGGGTGAAAGGCGATACCTCCGGGCATCAGCAGTGGGTGAAATCGGTGGCGCTCGACTGCGACGGCGATGCCCTGCTCGTCAAGGTCGACCAGGTGGGCGCGGCCTGCCATAGCGGCGACCGGACGTGCTTCCAGGCCGGCCTGCTCACCGCCGTGACCGGCCAGGCCCCGGCCTCTCAGCCAGCCGTGAGTTAACCGGTGGCGGCGACGCGCAGGCAGTTCCCGCTGGTGCTGTTGCTCGGCGCGGCCGGGTCCGGGCTGGTGCTGCTCGCGGCCCGGCAGACCTGGGCGCACGCGGTCTTCGTCGCGCCGCACCCGCTGCCTGCGCAGTCTTTCTCCGTCACCGGCCAGGCGCTCGTCCCGCTGGCCAGCGCCCTGGCGCTCGCCGCGCTGGCGTGCCTGGCCGCCGTGATCGCCACCAGGTCCGGCCTCAGGCGCGCCGCCGGCGTCCTGCTCGCCGTGCTCGGGACCGGCGCGGCGGCCGCCGTGGCGGCCGGGGTACGGGCGCCGGCCGTGCTCGCGGCGGCCAGGGCGAGCGCCTCGAGCGGGGCCGTCGGCGGATCGACGACGAGCGGTGCCTCACCGGGCGACGCCAGCCATGCCGTCGTCATCGCGGGCTCTCCGGCCATGCGGTCATGGCCGGCGCGCCCTGGCGCGTCGTCGCCGTCGCCGGCGCGGTCGCGATCATCGGTGCTGGCCTGGCCACCGCGGTCCGTGGCCCCCGCTGGCCGGTCATGTCGGCACGCTTTGACCGGACACCCGGGCCCCGGCGGATAGCCGAGGCCGCCGCCACCGGGCCGCCGAGCTCCGCGGCCATGTGGGAGTCGCTGAGCCACGACATCGACCCGACCCTGGAAAGCAAGCTCGATGGCGGGTCCGGCGGTTAACGCCGGGCTGGCCTCGGTGCTGCTGGCCGAGCATGAGCCGGAAGTCGCGGAGATGTCGGCCCGTTACCTGCGGGCCGACGGCCTTCGGGTCCGCCTGGTCAGCACGCCGGAGATGGCGCTGGCCGGGCTGACCCACGGCCTCGAGGCCGCGGCCGTGCTCGACCTGACCATGCCCGGCCTGGACCCGCGGCGCATTCGGCGGGCGCTCCGCACCCCGGTCGTCTTCCTGGTGTCCGGCCCGAGGCCGCGCGGCCTGGCCCGGGCCGACGCGCGCCGCTGGCTCACCCGGCCCTTCAGCCCCCGGCAGCTGGTCAGGCTGGTCCGCGATGTGCTGGCCGCGCCGGAATTCCGCTCCCCAGACCAGCCGTCGTGACCGCCGCCGGGTTGCGGCTGGACGGGCCGAGCCGGTCGGTGATTACCGGCGGTAAACCGGTGCCGCTGACCGGGACCGAGTTCGCGATTCTCGCGGCCATGATGAACCATCCAGGCCGGGTTCTCTCCCGGCGTTCGCTGCTCGCCGCCGCCGGTCGCGAAACGGCCGGCGACCGGTCCGCAGACGTGTACATTGCCCAGCTCAGAGCCAAGGTCGCGTCGGTTGCGGCGATCAGGACCGTCCGCGGCGCGGGCTACGCGCTCGAACCCGTACAGGGGGGCCAGTAACAAGGGCACAAGGAACGCCGGGCTACGATCAGTGGCGCAACAGTACCGATGTGAGGGGACGATCTAACCGCGTGAGTGTGCTCGACGAGATCCTTGACGGCGTGCGTGCCGATCTCGCCGAACGGCAGCGGCGTGTCTCTCTGGATCGCCTGAAGGAGATGGCGCGGTGCGCGCCGTCTCCCCGGGATGCGATGGCCGCGCTGAAGGCGGAAGGTGTCAGCGTGATCGCTGAGGTCAAGCGGGCCAGCCCGTCCCGTGGCCAGATGGCGGCGATTGCCGATCCGGCGGCGCTGGCCGCGGACTACGAGGCCGGCGGCGCGAAGATCATCAGCGTGCTGACGGAATCGCGGCGGTTCGGCGGGTCGCTGGACGACCTGGACGCGGTACGCCGGGCCGTTCAGGTGCCGGTGCTGCGCAAAGACTTCGTGGTCAGCTCCTATCAGCTGTGGGAGGCACGGGCCCACGGTGCCGACGTGGTGCTGCTGATCGTGGCCGCGCTCGAGCAAAGTGCGCTGATCTCCCTGGTGGAGCGGGCGGTGTCGATCGGCCTGCTGCCACTCGTCGAAGTGCACGCCGAGGGCGAACTCGACCGGGCTCTGGACGCGGGCGCCACCGTCATCGGCGTGAACGCCCGCAACCTGGCCACGCTTCAGGTAGATCGGGGTATTTTCGGCCAGATGGCGGGCCGGATACCGGACGGCGTCGTTAAGGTGGCTGAGTCTGGTGTCCGCGGCCCGCGCGATCTGCTCGCCTACGCCGCATCGGGCGCCGATGCCGTGCTTGTGGGTGAGAGCCTGGTCACCGAGAAAGATCCGCGCTGCGCTGTCGCCGACCTGGTGACCGCGGGCTCACACCCCGCTCTGCGAGGGGAAAAAGAATGACCGAGACCGCTACCGCGCCCGCGACCCAGGGCGCAGGTCCGGCGCGGCACGCCGGTCCGGCCGAGCCCGATATCGCCCCCGTCCCCGACATGTCTGGCCACTTCGTCGTGGGTGCGGTGGATGCGGTCGGTCACGCCGACCCGGGGGGCGCCCCGGTGACCCCGGCTGTCCCCGGTGTCGCGTACGGCGGCCGGTTTGCTCCGGAAGCGCTGATGGCGGCTCTGGACGGCCTGACCGTCGCGTACGAGCAGGCCCGCAAGGACCCGGCGTTCCGGGCTGAGCTCGACGGGCTGCTGCGCGGCTACGCCGCCCGGCCGACGCTGCTCACCGAGGCCAAGCGGTTCGGCCAGCAGGCCGGCGGCTGCACGGTCCTGCTCAAGCGCGAGGACCTGACCCACACCGGGTCACACAAGATCAATAACGTGCTCGGCCAGGTGCTGCTGGCCAAGCGGATGGGCAAGACGCGGGTCATCGCGGAGACCGGGGCTGGCCAGCATGGCGTGGCCACCGCGACCGCGTGCGCGCTGCTCGGCCTGGACTGCGCGGTCTACATGGGCGAGGAAGACACCCGCAGGCAGGCGCTGAACGTATCCCGGATGCGCATGCTCGGCGCCGAGGTGATACCGGTCAGCACGGGTACCCGGACGCTCAAAGACGCGATGAACGAGGCGTTCCGCGACTGGGTGAGCACGGTGACGACGACCCACTACTGCATCGGCTCGGTCGGCGGCCCGCACCCGTTCCCGATGATGGTCAGGGACTTCCAGCGGGTGATCGGGCTGGAGGCCCGCGAGCAGGTGTGCGAGGCCACCGGCAGGCTGCCGGACGCCGTGATCGCCTGCGTCGGCGGCGGCTCCAACGCCATCGGCATCTTCCACGCCTTCATCCCGGATGCCGGCGTGCGGCTGATCGGCTGCGAGGCGGGCGGAGACGGCGTCGCCTCCGGACGGCACGCGGCCACCCTCACCAGCGGATCGCAGGGCGTGCTGCACGGCATGCGCACCTTTGTGCTGCAGGACTCCGAAGGCCAGACGAGCAGCACCCACTCCATCTCGGCGGGCCTGGATTACCCCGGTGTCGGACCCGAGCACGTCTGGCTGATGGAAACCGGCCGGGCCGAGTACCGGGCCGTGACCGACGCCGAGGCCATGAACGCCTTCTCCGTGCTGTGCCGCACCGAGGGCATCATCCCGGCCATCGAGTCGGCGCACGCGCTGGCCGGCGCGCTCGAGGTCGGCCGCGAACTCGGGCCCGACGGCCTCATCGTGGTCAACCTCTCCGGCCGGGGTGACAAAGACGTCGATACCGCCTCCAAGTGGTTCGGGGTGTGATCCATGACCAGCGCTGTGACGGTGGCCTTCGGTAAGGCCAGCGCGGACAACCGTGCCGCGCTTGTCGGCTACCTGCCGGCCGGCTACCCCACCGTCGACGCCGCTATCGAAGCCGCCCGGGTAATGGCCGAGGCCGGGACGGACATCATGGAGATCGGCCTGCCGTACTCCGACCCGCTGATGGACGGCCCGGTCATCGCCGAGGCCGTGCACCGGGCACTCACCGCCGGGACGCGGGTCGCCGATGTTCTCCGCACGGTCGAGGCGGTCGCGGCCAGCGGAACCCCCGTGCTGGTCATGACCTACTGGAACCCGGTCGACAGGTACGGCGTGCGCGCCTTCGCCCGCGACCTGTCCGCGGCCGGCGGTTCTGGGCTGATCACTCCCGACCTCACCGTCGAGGAGGCGGCCCCCTGGCTCGAGGCCTCCGACGAGCACGGCCTGGACCGGGTGTTCCTGGTCGCGCCGAGTTCCACCGATCGGCGCATCGCCACGGTCGTCAAGGCCTGTCGCGGGTTCGTCTACGCGGCCTCGCTAATGGGCATCACCGGCGCCAGGGAGGCGGTCAGCGCGGACGCGGCCGCCCTGGTCAAGCGGATCCGTGAGCACACGGACCTGCCGGTCGCGGTCGGTCTCGGGGTCAGTACCGGCACCCAGGCGGCTCAGGTGGCGGCCTTTGCCGACGGGGTCATCGTCGGCTCCGCCTTCGTCCGCCGTCTCGCTGACGAAGCCGACGGGATCTCGGGAGTCAAGGAGCTCACTGCCGAGCTGTCGGCCGGAGTCCGCCGGACGGCATCTTTCTGAGCCACCAGCGCGGTGCTGGCCTGGGGCGAGACCGAGTAGTCTCGGCAGATGGCGCTCGCGTCGATTCCCAGCCCAGGCCATGCGGCCTGGCGGCTCGGGCCGCTGCCGCTGCGGGCGTACTCGCTCTGCGTCATCGCGGGGATTATCGTGGCTGTAGCGGTGGCCACCCGCCGGTACAGGCGCTCGGGCGGGCAGGCCGGAGTCATCCTCGACATAGCCGCCTGGGCCATCCCGTTCGGCCTGGCCGGCGCGCTGGCGCAAGCCGTCTTGCTGGACTTCAAGCACGACTTCACGCACTCGTACCGGCTCTGGCACGCGGCCACCGTCGGCGTCGCCGCCATCGGCGTCCCCGGCGCGGTGGCTCTCGGCGCGGCGGGGGCGTGGATCGCCTGCCGCCGGGTCGGCCCGGAGCACCTCACCCTCGGGCCGGTCGCGGGCGCGGCCGCCCCCGCGGTCGCGTTCGGCCTGGCCATCGGCGGCCTGGGCAACTGGTGGGCGCAGCAGTTCTACGGCCGTCCTTCTGCGTGGTGGTGGGCGGTGCGGATATCGCCGGAGCACCGGGTGCCTGGCGACGAGAACTACGCCACATTCCAGCCCGCGTTCCTCTACCAGTCGCTGTGGGACGTCGCGCTGGGATTCGCGGTCATCTGGGCCGCCCGGCGGTTCGCCCTCAGCGGCGAGCGCACGTTCCTGCTGTGCGCGGCGGGCTATGCGGCGGGCGGTTTGTGGGTGGAGTCGGTGCGGGTCGGGCCGTTGCCCCATGTCCTGGGCATCCGTTACGGCGCGCTCGGCGACATGGCGGTTTTCGTCCTCGCGGTGGCGGGCATGTACCTGACTAAACCTCGGCGCAGACCGCCTGCCCGCGCATACCCGAAGCGAGCCCTGGTAGAGGATTCGTCCGGTGATGTAATGTCTATGTAACAGGGCCAGTGTCGTCCCCAGCGCACTGAAGTTGCGTTTTCGAGAGACGACAGGAGAGCGCATGACAGCGTCTGCTGGCCTTTACGACCCTCAGTTCGAGCATGACGCTTGCGGCGTCGGTTTCGTGGCGGACCTGTCCGGTCGCGGTGGCCACGCAGTGGTGGCGAACGCCCTGCGGGTGCTGTGCAACCTTGAACACCGGGGCGCCCAGGGCGGCGACCCCGGCACCGGTGACGGTGCGGGGATCCTGACCCAGATTCCCGATGAGTTCTTCCGCGCCTCGTGCGGGTTCGAGCTGCCGGAAACCGGTTCCTACGCGGTCGGCATCGGCTTTTTTTCTGCCGAACGATGGCTGGTGACACCGGCCATCGAACGGCTCGCCGCTGCCGAGGGGCTGACGATCCTCGGCTGGCGTGAGGTGCCGTTCGACATCACCGCCTGCGGGGACGGCGCCCGGGCGGTGCTGCCCGACATGCTCCAGCTGTTCGTCGCGGGCGAAGCGGGCCAGCGTGGCCTGGAACTCGAACGCATGGCGTTCTGCCTGCGCAAGCGGGCTGAGCACGAGGTCGGCGTGTACTTCGCCAGCCTGTCGTCGCGGACCATTGTGTACAAGGGAATGCTGTCCGCGCCGCAGCTCGAGCCGTTCTACCCGGACCTGTCCGATCCCAGGTACGGATCGACGCTGGCGCTCGTGCACTCCAGGTTCTCCACCAACACGTTCCCGTCCTGGCCGCTGGCCCACCCGTACCGGTACGTGGCGCACAACGGCGAGATCAACACGGTCCGGGGCAACCGCAACTGGATGCGGGCCCGGGAGGCGATGCTGGCCAGCGACCTGATCCCGCGCTCGGCGGACGGCCAGGGGATCGAGCGGCTCTTCCCGGTGCTCAACGCCAAGGGCAGCGACTCGGCCAGCTTCGACGAGTGCCTCGAGCTCCTGCACATGGGCGGCCGGTCGCTGCCGCACGCGGTGCTGATGATGATCCCCGAGCCGTGGGAGAACCACGGCGAGATGAGCGCCAAGCGCCGGGCGTTCTACCAGTTCCACGCCGCGCTGATGGAGCCGTGGGACGGTCCCGCGCTGATCGCGTTTACCGACGGCTCGGTGATCGGCGCCGTCCTGGACCGGAACGGCCTGCGCCCGGGCCGGTACTGGGTCACCAGCGACGGCCTGGTCGTGCTGGCCAGCGAGGTGGGCGTGCTCGACATCGACCCCGCCACCGTGATCAGGAAGGGGCGCCTGCAGCCGGGCCGGGTCTTCCTGGCCGACACCGTGGCCGGCCGCATCGTCGAGGACGAAGAGGTCAAGGACGCGCTGGCCGCCGAGCACCCTTACGAGGACTGGCTGCACGCCGGCCTGCTGCACCTCGATGACCTGCCCGACCGCCCCGCCGCAGGCAGCGCCGCTGCTCCCGCCGACCTCATCCAGCTACAGCGGATGCACGGCTACACCGAGGAAGAGCTGCGGGTCATCCTGGCGCGCGATGGCCAGGTCCGGGGCCGAGCCGATCGGGTCGATGGGCACCGATACCCCGGTGGCCGTGCTGTCGGACCGGCCGCGGCTGGTGTTCGACTACTTCACTCAGCTGTTCGCCCAGGTGACCAACCCGCCTCTGGACGCGATCAGGGAAGAGCTCGTGACCTCGCTCGGCACCGGGACCGGGCCCGAGCAGAACCTGCTCGATCCGGTCCCGGCGTCCTGCCGCCAGATCGTGCTGCCCTTCCCCGTCATCAGCGACAACGACCTGGCCAAGATCGTGCACATCAACGACCAGGGCGACCTGCCCGGTTTCGCCTCCCACGTGGTGGACGGCCGCTACGATCCGGCGGGCGGCGGCGACGGCCTGCGCGGCAGGCTCGCCGAGATCTGCGCCGAGGTCTCCGCCGCGATCGCGGCCGGAGCCAGGCTCATCATCCTCTCGGACCGGACCGGACCCGGCTCCTCCCGTATCCCCATCCCGTCGCTGCTGCTGACCGGCGCGGTGCATCACCACCTGATCAAGCAGAAGTCGCGGACCCGGGCCGGCCTGATCGTGGAGGCGGCCGACGTGCGGGAGTGTCACCACGTGGCGCTGCTCATCGGCTACGGTGCCGCCGCCGTCAACCCCTACCTGGCCATCGCGTCCGTCCGGGACCTGGTCCGGCGCGAGATCCTCACCGGGGTGCCGGAAAAAAAGGCCGAGGCCAACCTGCTCAAGGCCCTCGGCAAGGGCCTGTTGAAGATCATGTCCAAGATGGGCGTGTCGACCGTCGCCTCCTACACCGGCGCGCAGATCTTCGAGGCCATCGGGCTGGGCACCGAGGTCATCGAGACCTGTTTCGCGGGCACCACCTCGCGGCTGTCCGGCGTGGGCTTCGACGCCCTGGCCGAAGAGACCCGGCTGCGCGCCCGCCACGCCACCCCCGTCGCGGGCATGGCCTACCGGCGGCTGGCGGGGGGCGGTGAGTACCAGTGGCGGCGTGACGGCGAGCCGCACCTGTTCAGCCCGGAGACGGTCTTCAAGCTGCAGCACGCGACCCGCAGCCGCAGGTACGAGATCTTCAAGGAGTACACGGCGCTCGTCGATGACCAGTCGCGGCGGCTGATGACGCTGCGCGGCTTGCTGCGCATCCGGGGAGTGGACGTCGCCGCTGACCACCAGGACGAGGCGGACGAACCACCGTCCGTTCGGATCGAGGAGGTAGAACCGGTGGCCAGCCTGGTCCGCCGGTTCGCGACCGGGGCCATGTCCTACGGGTCGATCTCGGCCGAAGCCCACCAGACCCTCGCCATCGCGATGAACCGGCTTGGCGGCCGGTCCAACACCGGCGAGGGCGGCGAGGACCCCGACCGCTTCAGTCCCGACGCCAACGGCGACCTGCGCCGCTCCGCGGTCAAGCAGGTGGCCAGCGGCCGGTTCGGCGTCACCAGCGAGTACCTGGTCAACGCCGATGACCTGCAGATCAAGATGGCGCAAGGGGCCAAGCCCGGCGAGGGCGGCCAGCTGCCGGGAAACAAGATCTATCCGTGGATCGCCAAGACGCGCTACTCCACCCCGGGCGTGGGCCTGATCTCACCGCCGCCGCATCACGACATCTATTCGATCGAGGACCTAGCCCAGCTCATCCACGACCTGAAGAACGCCAACCCGGCGGCGCGGGTGCACGTCAAGCTGGTGTCCGAGGTCGGGGTGGGCACCGTGGCCGCCGGGGTGTCCAAGGCACACGCCGACGTGGTGCTGATCAGCGGGCACGACGGCGGCACCGGTGCCGCGCCGCTGACCTCGCTCAAGCACGCGGGCGCGCCGTGGGAGCTCGGCCTGGCCGAGACCCAGCAGACGCTGCTGCGCAACAAGCTGCGGGACCGGATCGTCGTGCAGGCGGACGGCCAGCTGAAGACCGGCCGGGACGTGATCATCGCGGCGCTGCTCGGCGCGGAGGAGTTCGGCTTCGCCAGCGCGCCGCTCGTGGTGTCGGGCTGCATCATGATGCGCGTCTGCCACCTGGACACCTGCCCGGTCGGCGTCGCCACCCAGAACCCGCAGCTGCGGGCCAAGTTCAGTGGCAAGCCCGAGTTCGTGGTGAACTTCTTCGAGTTCATCGCCGAGGAGGTCAGGGAATACCTGGCCAGGCTCGGGTTCCGGACCCTGGAGGAGATCATCGGCCGGGTCGACCTGCTCGACGCGGTGCTGGCGGTGGAGCACTGGAAGGCTTCCGGTCTGGACCTGTCGCGTGTGCTCTACATCCACCCGCTGGCCGAAGGCGCCGCGCTGACCTGTCAGCACAGCCAGGACCACGGGCTGGACAAGGCGCTGGACAACACGCTCATCGCGCTGGCCGAGGGCGCCCTGGAGGAAGGCCGTCCGGTCCGGCTCGAGCTGCCGATCAGGAACGTGAACCGGACCGTGGGCACCATGCTCGGCTACGAAGTGACCAGGCGCTGGGGCGGCGAGGGACTGCCCGACGACACGATCGACATCTCCTTCCGCGGGTCGGCCGGCCAGTCGTTCGGCGCGTTCTTGCCGCGGGGCATTACCTTGCGGCTGGAAGGCGACGCCAACGACTACGTCGGCAAGGGGCTGTCCGGCGGCCGGGTCATCGTCAGGCCGTTCGCGCAGGCCACCTTTGCCGCCGAGGAGCAGGTCATCGCGGGCAACGTGATCGGCTACGGCGCGACAAGCGGCGAGATCTTCATCCGCGGCCTGGTGGGCGAGCGGTTCTGCGTCCGGAACTCCGGCGCGCTCGCGGTCACGGAAGGCACCGGCGACCACGGCTGCGAGTACATGACCGGGGGCCGGGTGGTGATCCTCGGACCGGTCGGGCGGAACTTCGCGGCCGGCATGTCTGGCGGCATCGCCTACGTGCTCGACCTGCCTGAGCACCGGGTGAACTCCGAGATGGTCGACCTGGATCAGGTGGACCCGGGAGAGGATGCCAAGTTCCTGCGCGAGGTGGTGGAACGCCACTACGGCGAAACGGGTTCCGCCGTCGCGGCGCGGCTGCTGTCGGACTGGGACACCAGCCGGTTCACCAAGGTCATGCCAAAGGACTACAAGCGGGTGCTGTCCGCCGCTTCGCAGGCCGAACGCGAGGGCCGGGACATCGACGAGGCCGTCATGGCCGCGGCGCACGGCTAAGGAGGCGATCATGGCGGATCCGAAAGGTTTCATGTCCACGCCACGGGAGCTCCCGGCCCGGCGCCCGGTCGAGCTGAGGCTGCGGGACTGGCGTGAGGTGTACGAGCCGTTCCCGGCCGGCCGGCTGGAGCGGCAGGCTGGCCGGTGCATGGACTGCGGCATCCCGTTCTGCCACAACGGCTGCCCGCTGGGCAACCTGATCCCCGAATGGAACGACCTGGTCTGGCGGCACGACTGGCAGGACGCCGCGGACCGGCTGCACGCCACCAACAACTTTCCTGAGTTCACCGGGCGGCTTTGCCCAGCGCCGTGCGAAGCCGCCTGTGTGCTCGGGATCAACGCCGACCCGGTCACGATCAAGCAGGTCGAGGTGGAGATCATCGACCGGGCCTTCGCCTCTGGCTGGGTCGTGCCGCTGCCCCCGGACACGCTGACCGGCCGCACGGTCGCGGTGATCGGCTCGGGTCCGGCCGGCCTGGCCGCGGCCCAGCAGCTGACCAGGGCCGGGCACGCGGTGACCGTGTTCGAGCGCGACGACGCGCCCGGCGGGCTGCTGCGATACGGCATCCCCGAGTTCAAGATGGAGAAGCGGCACCTGGACCGGCGCCTGGACCAGATGCGGGCCGAGGGCACCGAGTTCCGCTGCGGCGTCGACGGTCACCGCCGGTGAGCTGCGGACCGCCTTCGACGCGGTGGTCCTGGCCGGCGGCGCCCGGGTCCCGCGCGACCTGCCGCTGCCCGGCCGGGAGCTGGACGGGATCTACCAGGCCATGGAGTACCTGCCGCCGTCCAACCGGGCGGTCGCCGCCGATGGCCCGGTGGCTCCGGCCGACCCGGCCATCAGCGCCCGCGGCCGCCACGTGGTGATCATCGGCGGCGGCGACACCGGCGCGGACTGCCTGGGCACCGCGCACCGGCAGGGCGCCGGCGTCGGTGACGCAGCTGGAGATCATGCCGCGGCCGCCGCGGGTCCGCCCCGGCCACCAGCCCTGGCCGACCTACCCGATGATCTACCGGGTCTCCAGCGCGCACGAGGAGGGCGGCGACCGCACCTACGCCGTGTCGACGCTGGAGTTCCTCGGCGACGCCGGGGGCCGGGTGCGGGCGCTGCGGCTGGCCGACGCCAGCGGCTTCGACCCGGTGCCGGGTACCGAGCGCGACCTGCCGTGCGACCTGGTGCTGCTGGCCATGGGCTTCACCGGTGCCGAACGTCCCGGCCTGCTCACCGACCTCGGCGTCGAGTTCGATCAGCGGGGCAACGTCGGCCGCGACCAGTCCTTCGCGACCTCGGTCCCCGGCGTGTTCGTCGCGGGCGACATGGGCCGCGGCCAGTCACTGATCGTCTGGGCCATCGCCGAGGGACGCAGTGCCGCCGCGGCTGTGGACCGTTACCTGGCCGGTGGCGCCGAAGGCGCGGCCCTTCCGGCCCCGATCCTGCCGACGGCCCGCCCTTTGGTGTTAACTATCTCTCAGCACTGAACGGGTCAGTGCGGCACAACGCGGCTTTGGCGGTCGGCACATGACATCGAGCGTCGGCGTTCGCCCCAGTCCGGGAGCCCGCGCCCCCGCGGTGCGGGGCGCGTGGTGGCGGCCCCGCACCACGCCCGCCCGGCTCAGGCTGCTGCTCGCCGTCCTGGTCATCGCTCAGCCTGGCCTGGGGCGCCGTCGCCGCGCTTACCGCTGACCTGCACGCCTCGGCGGCCGCCAGCGTGGTCGCGGTCAGCGAGCCGCTCAGCCTGGACGCCGAGCAGATCTATCAGGGCCTGTCGGACGCCGACGCCACCGCGGCGAACGCGTTCCTGGCCGGCGGCCTCGAGCCCGCGCGCGGCCCGGCAGCACTACGACGCCGACATCACCCAGGCCGCCGTCCGCATCGAGGCGGCCAGCGCGCTCGTGGGTTCCCCCGCCGCCCGGACCCAGCTGCCCGGCTCCCGGTCGGCGCGGGCCAGCGACGGCCAGGCGATCGGCGATGACCTCGCCACCTTGTCCGCGGAGCTGCCGGTGTACACCGACGAGGCGGGGACGGCCCGGGCCGACAACCGGCTCGGCCTGCCGCTGGGCGCCGCCTACCTCAGGGAAGCCTCGGCGCTGATGCGCGGGACGCTGCTGCCCGCGGCCAGCGACATCTACGCCAGGGAAAGCGCGGCGGCTGACCGGGTCAAGCGCCCAGGCGACCGGGCTGCCGTTCATCGTGATCGCCGTCGCTGATCGGGCTGGGCGTCGGTTACCTGCTCTACCGCGCGTCCCGGTGGCTGACCCGGCATACCCACCGGGTGGTCAACTACGGGCTGTTGCTCGCCGCCCTGGCCGGGAGCCGTCTCGCTGGTGTGGCTGGGCGGTGCGTACGGGGTCGGCCGCGCCGATCTGCTGCACGCCCAGCAGGGCGGCTCCGGCCCGGCGCAGGCGTTCGCCCGGGCCGACGTCGCGGCGTTGCAGGCGCACGCCGACGAAAGCCTCACCCTGGTGGACAACAGCGGCGACGACTCCTACCAGCAGGACTTTGCCGTCCAGGCCAAGCTGCTCGGGCCGGGACCCGGCACGCTGCTCGCCGCGGTCGAGCCGGCCGGCGGCGCCATCCTCGGCCGACGCCAAGGCCTGGTACCAGGCGCATCAGGCGCTGCGCGCGCTCGACAACGGCGGCAACCACCCCGCGGCGGTGCAGTCGGCGCTGTCTGGCCCGGCCGCCGCGAAGTTCGCGCAGCTGTCCAGCGCGCTCAGCCGCGGCGTCAATACGGGCCAGGCCGTCTTCGCCACCCGGGCCCGGCAGGGCCGGGACGCGTTCACCGCCCTGCCCGCGGGCATGGTCATGGCGGCGCTGCTGATGGCGGTGGGCGGCGCCCTGGGTCTGAGCCGCCGTCTCGCGGAGTACCGGTGAACGCCCGGTCCGGGCCCTGGCGGCGCGTGCTGCTCGTGGTGCTCGTCGCCTCCGCCCTCGTGCTCGGCGCCGTGGCCGCTGCCGCCCGGCCCGGCCAGCCAGCCAGACCCGGTGCGGTTCCCGCGCGAGCCTCCGCGTCCGCGGCCAGCTGCGACCCGAAGGCGAGCAGCCTGCGCCCGGCCGGACCGCCGCAGCTGACCTCAGGCTCGCTGGCGGCCAGAATCCGGGCCCGCGGCTACCTGATCGCGGGGGTCGACCAGAGCACCTATCACTTCGGCTTCCTCAATCCGCTTAACGGGCAGATCGAGGGTTTCGACATCGACATGATCCGGGCGGTGGCCCAGGCCATCTTTGGTAACCCGGACAAGGTCCGGTTCAAGGCGATCTCCGATGCGCAGCGGATACCCGACGTGATCTCGGGGGCGGTGGATATCGTGGCCCACACGATGACGATCACGTGCGCCCGGCTGCAGCAGGTCGACTTCTCCACGGTCTACTTCGACGCGGCCCAGCGGGTTCTGGTGCTGAAGAACTCGGCCGCCACGAGCCTGGCCGCCCTGGCTGGCCAGAAGGTCTGCGCGACCATCGGGTCCGACTCGCTGGCCGTCATCAGCGCGGCCAAGGCGACACCGGTCGCCGTGCCGTACTGGACCGACTGCCTGGTCTTGCTGCAGCAGGGCGACGTGGCCGCGATCTCGACCGACGACTCGATCCTGGCCGGGCTGGCCGCGCAGGACCCGTGGACCAAGCTGATCGGGCCGCGGCTCACCGATGAGCCCTACGGTCTGGCGATGTCCCGGCAGCACCCGGATTTTGTCCGCTTCGTGAACGCGGTCCTGACGCAGTTGCGTACCAGCGGCCGGTGGGCGGCCAGCTACGCTCACTGGATCGGGGCCCCGGTCCCGGCCCCGCCGCCCGCGCAGTACGGAGGCTGAACGAACGGTGCCGGGATATCAGACGCTGACACCAGATCAGGCCCGCGCCGCGGTCTTGGCGGCCGTCGCCGAGCGTGACGCCATCCAGGCGAACCTGGTCGAGGTGGACCGCAGCTTCGGCCACCGGCTGCTGGCGGGGGCCACGCTGACCGGGCAGACCAAGCAGCGCTGGGAGAGCGCCGCGGCCGACCTGGCCACGTTGTGGCAGGTCTACTCGGCGTACTCCGCCGTGGTGGACCAAGCCGCCGAGACGGTGAAGCGGCACCTGGGTCCCAAAGAGCTGGTGTCGCTCACCGCGCTGCTGGCCGGCCCGTCGGTGTCACTGGCCGCGGGTCCTGGTCCGCTGGCCGGCCGTGATCTAGCCGACACCGGCCTGGCCAAGCTGACCTTGGCCGCGGCGGTGACCCGGATGCGACGCGCCTTCACCGGCGTGACCGAGCTGATCTCCGCCGCCGAGCAGGTATGGAACGAGGCCGCGGGCCGGCTGGACGCGGCCGGCGCTGAACTCGGCCGGGTGACGCCGCTGGCTGCCTCCCTCGCCGACGAGACCCTGACCGGGCGCGTGGTGGCCGCGCAGTCTCAGCTGACTCAGCTGCGCGACCAGCTGAATTCCGACCCGCTCGCGCTGTGGCACGGCGGCACGGTGGACGCCACGGCCGCGGACCGGCTGAGCGAGCAGATCGCGGCCGCCGCCGTCCAGGTGCAGGACCTGGCCCAGCTGCGGGACGGCGCCCGGCAGCGGATCGCCGAGGTGACGACGGCCGCGGCGGCGGCGAAATCGGCGGCCGACGACGCCGCCGCCGCCTGGCAGCGGGTCGCGCCCAGGATCACCCCGGTCCCGCCGTCGCCGTCACCAGCTGCGGCTGACATGTCCGCCCGGCTGGCTGACCTGCAGACGCTGCTCGCCGGCGGCCGCTGGGTCCGGCTTGGCTCGGAGCTTGACCTGCTCGGGCACGAACTGGCCGCCGCCACCGCGGCCGCCCGCGATGCCGAACGGACTCTGGTGGCTCTGCTGGGCACCCGTGACGAGCTACGCGGCCTGCTTGACGCCTACCGGGCGAAGGCGGGCCGGATGGGCGCGGCGGAGGACCCGGCCCTGGCCGGCCGTTACGACCATGCTCATGAGCTGCTGTGGACCGCGCCGTGCGACCTCACGGCCGCCGCGGCCGCGGTGACCGGCTATCAGCAGGCGGTCCTGGCCCTGGGCGGACAACGGCGATGACGGCGGCCGCCCCCACCTGCGTCCAGCCCGGCTGCGGCGGAACGATCGAAGATGGCTACTGCAGCACCTGCGGCCTGGCTCCGCCCGCGCCCGCGTCTCCGTCCTCGTCCGCATCTCCGTCTTCGCCTTCGCCCGCGGCCCCGGGGTCTGGTGTGTCCGTCGGGCGCTCGGCCTCAGCCAGCGCCACGAGCCGGAGCTCCCGGAGCTCTCGAGGACGGGGGAGCGGCAGGTCAGCCCGCGGCAGGCTCGGCGCGGGCCTGGTCGAGATACCGCCTGTTCCCTATCGCGACCCGTCGAGCGCTGTGCTCACCGACCCCGGGGTACCGGAGAACAAGCGCTTCTGCGGCGGTTGCGACCAGCCCGTGGGACGGGGCAAGGACGGACGGCCGGGCCTGGCCGAGGGTTTCTGCCGGAACTGCGGCAGCCAGTTCTCGTTCCGCCCCAAGCTGCAGGCCGGCGAGCTGGTGGCCGGCCAGTACGAGGTGCTCGGCTGCCTGGCGCACGGCGGACTCGGCTGGATCTACCTGGCCAGGGACCGCAACGTCAGCGATCGGTGGGTGGTGCTCAAGGGGCTGCTGAACGCGGGAGACGCCGACGCGACGGCCGCCGCCGTAGCCGAGCGGCAGTTCCTGGCCCAGGTCGAGCACCCCAATATCGTCCGGATTTACAACTTCGTCCAGCACGCCGACCGGCTCACCGGGGAGTCGGCGGGGTACATCGTGATGGAGTACGTAGGCGGTAAATCGCTGAAACAGATCCTGCTCGACGCCCGCGCGTCCGGCGGCTCGGTGCCGGTCGCGCACGCGCTGGCCTACGCCATCGAGGTGCTGCCCGCACTCGGTTACCTGCACGACCGGGACCTGGTGTACTGCGACTTCAAGCCCGATAACGTGATCCAGACCGAGGAGCAGCTGAAGCTCATCGACATGGGCGGCGTGCGCCGGATCGACAGCGACGAGGCGATCTACGGGACCGTGGGGTACCAGGCACCCGAAATCGAGACCGACGGGCCATCGCCGGCCTCTGACCTGTACACGGTGGGGCGGGCCCTGGCCGTGCTGACCTTCGAATTCAAGGGTTACCAGAGCACCTACCGACATCGCCTGCCGGACGCGGTGCCGTTGCTCGTCCAGCAGGAGTCGTTCGCCCGCCTGCTGCGGCGCGCTACCCACCGTGACCCGGGACAGCGATTCGGTTCGGCGGGCGAGATGGCCGAGCAGCTCACCGGAGTGCTCCGGGAGATGCTCTCGGTCGCTGACGGTACTCCTCGGCCCGCCTTCTCGAGACTCTTCAGCGGAGTGCTCGCTAGTCCCACCAGCCTCGATATTCTCATCAATCCCACGACAGTCACGAGTCCCGCTACTCCTGACAGCCTCGCCGCGGGGCCCGCGGTGGGGCTCCCGTCAGGCGCGGAGGTGGTGGCGGGGCTGCCGCTGCCGGTGGTGGACAAGGACGATCCCGCGGCGGGTTACCTGGCCACGTTTGCCGGGCTCAGCTCCGCGCAACGTGTTGCGGCCCTGTCCCTGGCCGTGGCGGGTGATCCGGCGGTTCCGCGGCCGGTGACCGAATCGACGGAGACCCGGCTGGCACTGGTCCAGGCCAGGATCGATACCGGCGAGTACGACGCGGCGGCTCCGCTGCTGGCTGAGCTGGCCGCTGATGACCCGGCTGACTGGCGGATCGCCTGGTATCGCGGGTTGCGCGGGGTCGCCGCGGGTTCCGTGGACGACGTCGCCGCGGCCAGGGGTGCGTTCAGCGACGTGTTCGACGCGCTGCCCGGCGAGCTCGCGCCAAAGCTCGCCCTGGCCTTCGCCGCCGAGTCCGGAGGCGATACGACGGCGGCCGGGCATTACTTCGGCCTGGTCTGGACGGTCGACCAGTCCTATATCAGCGCCGCGTTCGGTTTGGCCAGGACCTGCCTGGCCGCCGGCGACCGGGCCGGCGCCATCGCTGCGCTTGAAGCCGTGCCCAGGACCTCCAGCCACCATGCGGCGGCGCAAATCGCCGTATTGCGGGTTCTGGTCGCCGGCGGCAGCGGCGAGGACCTCAGGCAAGCCGACGGCCGGCTCGGCCGGCTGAGCGTGGACGACGTGCGCCGGCAGCAGCTCACCGTCGAGATTCTTCAGGCCGCGTTGCTTTGTTGCACCTCCGGGCAGCTTTCTGGCCCTATCCTCGGCTGCGAGCCCAATGCGCGCGCCTTGCGGTTCGGCCTAGAGCGCAGCTACCGCGCCCTGGCCCGGCTGGCCCCGGCTAAGGCCCGCCGAGTCGAGCTTGTCGACCTAGCCAACGCCATCCGACCAAGGACGCTGACATGACGGCCGCCCCGCTGCCCAGCCTCACCTGCTCCTCCTGCGGCGAGCAGGTGGCCAGCACCGACAGTTTCTGCGAATCATGCGGGACCGAGCTGGCTCCCCCCGTGGTCAGCACCAGTCCGCCTGGGTACACGGCGCAGTGCCCGGTGTGCTCACTCGACCCGTCGTCGCCGCCCGGGGCGATCAGCGCGGACGGCTACTGCGAGTCGTGCGGCCGGATGGTGCCGTCCGGACGCGATCACGTCGAGCTCGACCTCGGGATGATGGCCGGGGTTACCGACCGGGGGTTGCGTCACCCGCGCAACGAGGACGCGATGGCGCTCGCGGCCGCCGAGACGCCGGACGGCCCGGTCCTGGTCGCCGTGGTCTGCGACGGCGTGTCTACCTCGCCTCGGGCCGACGAGGCGTCGCTGGCCGGCAGCCAGGCCGCGGTGCGGATGCTGCTGACGTCGGTGCGGCGTGGCGATGATCCGGCCGAAGCGTCCCTCGCGGCCGTGCGCCAGGCCCACCTGGCCCTGACCAGCCTGGGCTCGTCGGCGCAGGCACCGTCGGCCACCTACATCTCGGCGACCATCAGCCGTGACGGCGTGACCTTGTGCTGGCTTGGTGACAGCCGGGCCTACTGGCTTGCGGTGGACTCCGACCCTGAGCGCCTGACCAGCGACGACTCACTCGCCGAGGAGCTGGTTGCCCGCGGCGAGCTCAATGAGGCCGAGGCCATGTCGTCGCCCCAGGCGCACGTGATCACCCGCTGGCTCGGCGCTGACCTCGCCGAGCCGCAGGCCCATGTGGCGCGATTTGAGCCGCCAGGTCCTGGTGTCGTGCTGATCTGCTCGGACGGATTGTGGAACTACCGGCCCGACGCGGCGGGCCTGGCCAAGCTCGCGCTCCCGGTTGCGCTGACCGACCCGCTCAGCGCGGCGCTTGACATGGTGGAGTTCGCGATCGAGGCAGGGGGCACGGACAACATCACCGTGGTGCTGGCTCCTTTCCCGCTACAGCGGCCCGCGCCGTTATCGAGGAGAATCCTCCCATGACTGAGTCTGGCTTCACCGTCGACGTCGACCAGAACCAGTACCTGCCCGAGGGCGGCCGCGACGTGAGCGCCGTAGTGACCGTGACGTCCGCCGCCGACGCCACCGGATTGCCGACGGCCGGTCCCGCGGCGAGCGCCGCGGAGATCATCATCGTCGACTGCTCCGGGTCGATGGAGTACCCGCACACGAAGATCGTCGCGGCCCGGGCCGCGACGGCCGCCGCTATCGACGTTGTCCGCGACGGTGTGGGGTTCGCGGTCATCGCGGGTACCAGCACGGCCTGGCCCGTCTTCCCGTCCGACGGGAGCATGGCCATCGCGAACCAGGCGTCACGGGCCGCGGCCAAGCAGGCGGTCGCGGGGCTGCGAGCGAACGGCGGCACGGCGATCGGCGAGTGGCTGGGACTGGCCCGTCAGGTCTTCGCGGCCCATCCGGCCGCGCTCCGGCATGCGATCTTGCTCACCGACGGCAAGAACCAGCATGAGACCCCGGAGCAGCTCGCGGCGGCGCTCGGTCAATGTGAGGGCGTCTTCAGCTGCGACTGCCGCGGCGTGGGTACCGACTGGGAGGTCCGCGAGCTGCGCACGATATCGACCACGCTGCTCGGCACCGTGGACATCGTGCCCGACCCGGCGGGGCTCGCCGCCGACTTCACGGCCATGATGGAAAACGCGATGGGTAAGCAGGTCGCCGACGTGGCCCTGCGGGTGTGGACGCCGCAGCACGCGGTCGTCCGCTTCGTCAAGCAGGTGGCGCCAGCGGTCGGCGACCTGACCGGCAGGCGCACGCCGTCAGGCCCGCAGGCCGGTGATTACCCGACTGGGGCGTGGGCGCCGGGGGAGAGCCGCGATTACCATATCGGCATCGAGGTTAACCCAGCCGGCGTCGGGCAGGAGATGCTCGCGGGCCGGGTCAGCCTGGTGCGGACTTCGGCATCCGGAGCCGAGGTTCTCGGGCAGGGCCTTGTCCGGGCGACCTGGACCGATGACGAGGCGCTGTCCACCCGGATCAATCCGCAGGTCGCTCACTACACCGGCCAGGCCGAACTCGCCGAGGCGATACTCGAGGGCCTGGAGGCCCGCAAGCAGGGCGACGAGGAGGTCGCCACGGCCAAGCTCGGCCGGGCGGTGGCGCTGGCGCATCAGTCAGGAAATGAGGACACGGCCAAGCTGCTGGCTAAGGTAGTGGACATCGTCGATGTGGAAACCGGGACGGTCAGGCTGAAGCAGAGGGTTTCCGATGTTGACGAGATGGCCCTGGACACCAGGTCGACTAAGACGGTCCGGGTGAGGAAAGAACCCGGGTGAGGGAAGGATGCGAGGGGAGGTGGCGATGACGGTATGTCCCAACGGCCACGACTCGGTCAGTGACGACTTCTGTGACGTGTGCGGCATGCGCCTAGCCGGGGCTCCGGAGACCCCAGCGACCCCGGCGGTCGGCCTGTCCGCCAAGGCAGGCGCGCACCGGGCCGATCAGCCAGCCGGCGGCAGCGAGTCCTGCCCCAGGTGCGGCACCGTCAGGTCGGGCAAGTTCTGCGAGGCGTGTGGCTTCAACTTCGGTAACCCCCGTCTCAGCCCCCCCTTCACCCCGGCTGGTCCCAGTTTCACCCCAGCCCCCAGCTTCGTCCCGGCTGGCCCCAGCTTCACCCCAGCCCCCAGCTTCATCCCGGCTGGCCTCCCATCGGACTCGGGCTTCCCCCCGGCCGGTCCTCCGGCCGACCCGGGTTTCCCTCCGGCCGGTCCCTCCGGCGATCCGGGTTTCCCTCCGGCCCGTCCCTCAGCCGATCCGGGTTTCCCTCCGGCCGGTCGCCCTGGTGACGCGGGATTCCCTCCGGGCCGCTTTTCGGCCGATCCGGGTTTCCCTCCGGGCCGCTTTTCGGCCGACCCGGGCTTTCCCGCCGGCTCGTCGGCCGGCCCGGGCTACGCCTCGGAGCGCTCCTCGGGTGACCCCGGTCGCCCTTCGGCTGACTCCGGGTACGCTCCGGCGGACCTGGGTTCTCGCCCGGCCAGCCCTCCGGCCGATTTCGGTCCCCGTCCGGTTAGTCCTCCTGCGGACCTGGGTTCTCGCCCGGCCAGCCCTCCGGCCGACCCCGGCTACCCTCCGAGCAGGCCCAGGTTCACCCCGGCCGGACCTAGCTACACCCCGGATGGCCTCAGCTACAGCCCTGCCCAGCCTGACCTTGCTCCCGGCCCTTCCGCTCCGTCCGGGCCGCCCGCCCCTCCTGCTCCTTCCGTTCTGGAGGCGGCTCCGCCCGGGGCTTCGTCCTCGTTCCCTTACCCTCAGATCACCTGGACAGCGGTGGTAGGCGCCGATCGTGACTACTACGAGCAAGTGCAAGCGGTCAGCGGTCCAGAAGGTGCGGCCGTGGCGTTTCCTTCTTCCTGCGCCGAACGACGGTTCGCCCTGATGGGTAACCAGATGCGGATCGGCCGGCGGAGCGTGTCGCGTGGCCTGTCGCCCGAGATCGACCTGACCGGGCCGCCAGCCGACCCGGGGATTAGCCGGCTGCACGCGGTTCTGGTCGCGGTGCCGGATGGCAGCTGGGCGGTGCTCGATCCGGGATCGGCCAACGGGACACTGGTAAACGGCACCGAGATCCCGGTCGGGGACCAGGTGACCTTGCATGACGGCGACCGCATTAACCTTGGTGCCTGGACTATCATCACCGTGCATCAGGATGGCCCCTGACCGCGTCGGCCCGTTTGTTAAGAAAATTCCGCCCCATGATGGCAGGTATCGGGCGTTGGCCTACAACAGCGGACGATCCGAGGCACTAACGTATGCACATGATCAGCACCCCGCCGTCGCGCGACCATTCAGAGGTCGACCTTGGTCCCGCGGCCGGCGTCAGCGACCGGGGCTTGCGGCATCACCGCAACGAGGACGCGATGGCCTTGGCCGCGGAGCAGTCACCCAACGGGCCCATGGTGGTCGCCGTAGTTTGTGACGGCGTCTCTTCGTCGGCGCGGCCCGACGAGGCATCGCTGGCCGCCGTGCAGGCCGCGCTGCCGGTGCTGGTAACCGCGGTGCAGGCAGGGGAGGATCTGGCTGAGGCCTCGCGGGCCGCGGTCACGGCCGCCCGCCAGGCGATCGCGGCCCTGGCCGAACCCGCTGGTGACACCTCGGCGACCACCTTCGCCTCGGTGGTGGCCAGTGGCTATGAGGTGACGTTGTGCTGGCTGGGCGATAGCCGCGCCTACTGGCTGGCACAGTCCGCGCCGGAGTCACGCCAGCTCACCCAGGACGATTCGGTGGCGGGCGGTATGGTCGCGGCGGGCCTGGCCGACCAGGCCGCGGCGCTGGCCTCGCCGCACGCGCACGTGCTGACCCGCTGGCTCGGCGGGGACGTCGCCGATAACCCCGACCGCGCTCCGCACGTCGAGCGGTACACACCGCCCGGCCCGGGCGCTCTGCTCGTTTGCTCAGACGGTCTGTGGAATTATTTGCCCGAGGCGGCGGACCTGGCCGCGCTTGCCCTGCCCAAGGCGCTGGATGACCCGCTCGGCGCCGCCGTGGACATGGTCAAGTTCGCGGTCGATGCGGGCGGGGCCGACAACATCACAGCCGTGCTTATTCCGTACCAAGCACCGGAAACGTCCTGATCAATCGGTACCCCGGGTGGGACTCGAACCCACACTGCACGGTGTTTGAGGCCGCGTGCTCTACCAATTGGCATACCGGGGCTTGCCTTGCCGCCGCTCCTGACGGGGGAGCCACGCTGAAGACAATCTACCTGGTGAAGGTAGGCTCGTCTGCGTGAGCCAGAACCCGCTGCGTGTAGTTATAGCCGAAGACGAAGCTTTGATTCGCCTCGACTTGAAGGAAATGCTAGAAGAAGAAGGTTACTCGGTCGTCGCCGAGGCTGGCGACGGGGAGTCGGCCGTCGAGCAGGTCACGACACTGAGACCGGATCTGGCCATCCTGGATGTCAAGATGCCGGTCTTGGACGGGATCTCAGCCGCCGAGCGGATCGCCGTTGACCGGATCGCCCCGGTCGTCATCCTGACCGCCTTCTCCCAGCGCGAGCTGGTGGAGCGGGCCCGCGACGCGGGCGCGATGGCCTACCTGGTCAAGCCCTTCACCAAGGCCGACCTGGTGCCAGCCATCGAGATGGCCGTCAGCCGGTTTGCCGAGATCCGCGCGCTTGACACCGAGATCAGCACGCTGCGCGAGCGACTCGAGGTCCGTAAGCTGCTCGACCGGGCCAAGGGCTTGCTCCAGTCCGAGCACGGCCTGAGCGAGCCTGAGGCGTTCCGCTGGATCCAGAAGACGTCGATGGACCGTCGGCTGACCATGCGGAAGGTCGCCGAAGCGGTGATCGAGGGCAGCATGCGCCTAGCCGCCGAGTCCCCGCAGCCTAGGTGAGCGTCGGTCGCCGCACAGCTCACGCCCGTCAAGCCAGCCTCACCTGCCCCGTGAGCCCTGCCCGGCACGCCTGTCACACATGTCCTGTCCTGGCCCGCAAGGCACGCCAACGGCCTCATGAGCGTTGCTGGAATGCATCGGGTCCACCCTGGCACCCGGACCTGCGAGCGGGCGCGGATGACGCAGAAGCACCGGGACAAGCGGGGCGCAGGGAAGCACTGGGGCAGGCTGGGCGCCGGGGAAGCATAGGGCCGGGTGGGCGGAGCCGTCGGAGGGCTCATGGCGTCCGGGTCCAACGCCGCTGCCCTCATCATCAAGAAGCTCAGTAAGAGCAGGAGCCCGGGGGGCCGTTGGTGCCGTGTCCGCCTTCCCCGGCCGACACGTTGTCTACTTGAACCCCCCGGGCCCGCCGTGACCACGTTAGCGACCTGCTGCCTCGTGGTGCAAAGTGGGCCTCAGTCTAGGACTCCCCGTCCCTGATCAGGCAGGTCAGCCGCGAGGTGCACACCCGGCGGCCGGCGGCGTCGGCGATCACGATGTCGTAGCTGGCCAGCGTCCGGCCCCCGTGCGCCAGCGTGGCGACCGCGGTTACCTCCCCGTCCTTGGCTCCGCGGTGGTGCGTCGCGCTGATCTCGATGCCGACCACGGTCCGGCCCGGGCCTGCGTGCAGGGCCGCGGCCAGCGACCCGGCGGTCTCGGCCAGCACGCACGAAGCGCCGCCGTGGAGCAGGCCGAACGGCTGGGTGTTGCCGGCCACCGGCATCCTCGCCACGACCTCGGTCCCGGACGCCGACACGATCGTGATGCCCATGCTCCCGGCGAGCGTGCCGTCGGCGACTGTCAGCGCCATCACTGATTCCAGGACTTCGGCGTCCATCCGTACCTCCGCATCGGGTAACCCACGACAAGGTTCCCACGCACCGGTCCGGACCAGCACGAAGGGCCGGTTCCGCACACGATCCGCGCCGGAGCGCCCCAGATTCCGGTCACAATTTTGTGCGATAAGGCGTGACTTCGCTCTTGTTAGCGCTCACAATCTCCTTGGAAGCTGAAACTGAAAGGAGCGCAGCATGCGCAGAATCGGAAGACAGCGACGTCTTCGCGGGCCAGCCACCCTGGGGCTCGCGGCGATGGTGGCAATAGCCGTCGGCGGGTCCCTGGCGGCGACCCAGGCCTCGGCCGCCCCCCGGGCCCAGGCCGGCGCCAGCGGCGGCCTCTCCGTCACCAAGGAAGCCTTCGGCAGCACGGTAGAGCCATACACCGGCAAGAACACCGAGGTGTTCAGGTACACGCTCACCAACGCCCGCGGCATGAAGGTCCAGATCCTTACCTACGGCGGGATCGTCCAGGACATCTGGGTGCCGGGCAGGAACGGAAAGGAAGCCGACGTCACGCTCGGCTTCAAGACCCTGGCCGACTACGTCAAGTTCGACAGCCCGCCGGTCGCCCCCACTACCGGCGTGTACTTCGGCGAGACCGTCGGCCGGTACGCCAACCGGATCGCCAAGGGCCAGTTCTCCCTGGACCAGCCGGGCCAGGGCAAAGTCACCTACACCCTACCCGTCAACAACGGGCCGAACGCCCTGCACGGCGGGATCGTCGGCTTCGGCAACCACATCTGGGCCTCCCAGGCGGTCAGGGATAACGGCGCCGTCGGCGTGCGGCTCACCCTGGTTAGCCCGAACGGCGACGAGGGCGCCCCGGCCGGATCCCCGGGCTGCCCGAACGGCTGCACCGGCTACCCCGCCCAGCTCAAGGTCGTGCTGACCTACACCCTGAACAACGCCAACCAGCTGGGCCTGCACTACCAGACGACCAACCAGTCGAGCAACCTCAACACGATCGTCAACCTGACCAACCACAGCTACTTCAACCTGGCGGGCGAGAGCTCGTTCCCCGGCTCGGCGTACGGCCAGCTCATCAAGATCAACGCGAACAAGTACACGCCGACCGACACCACCTCGATCCCGCTCGGCTACAACGCGTCGGTATTCGGCACGCCGTTCGACTTCACCCACTTCTTCCAGATGGGCGCCCGGATCGCCGATGTCAGCGCGCCGGACAATTCCCCGGGCTTCAACCAGCTCCTTGAAGCGCAGGGCTACGACCACAACTGGGTGCTGAACCCTGGCCACAGCGGCCCGGATGGGCTCAACCTCGCCGCCAACGCTGTCGACCCGGCCAGCGGCCGTGAGCTCACCGTGTGGACAGACCAGCCCGGCGTGCAGTTTTACACCAGCAACTTCCTGACCGGGACGCTGGTGGGCATCAGCGGCCACGCTTACCGCCAGGGCCAGGCGTACACCTTCGAGACCCAGCACTTCCCGAACTCACCCAACCAGCCCAACTTCCCCTCCACCGAGCTGAAGGCGGGCCAGACCGTCAACTCCACCACCATCTTCGCGTTCAACTCATAACCACCCCGCTCCCGTCCGCCATCCGCGACATGCGGGTGGCGGACGGGGAGCACCACGGGCCGTTCGGACCATAGGATCGATGGGTGGCGACACAAGGACCAGAATCCACAGAACGGCTCCTGCTGCTCGACGGGCACTCACTGGCGTACCGGGCGTTCTTCGCCCTGCCGATCGAGAACTTCTCCACCACCACGGGGCAGCCCACCAACGCGGTCTACGGGTTCACCGCGATGCTGATCAACGTGCTGCGGGACGAGAAGCCGACCCACGTCGCGGTGGCCTTCGACCGCGGCGAGCCGACGTTCCGGCACGAGCAGTACGTCGAGTACAAGGCGAACCGCAAGGAAACCCCCGATGACTTCCGCAGCCAGCTCAGCCTGATCTTCGAGGTGCTCGACGCGCTCGGCATCCGGCGGCTGTCGGCGCCCGGCTACGAGGCCGACGACGTCATCGCCACGCTGGCCACGCAGGCCTCGGCGCAGGGCATGGACGTCCTCATCGTCAGCGGCGACCGCGACGTGCTCCAGCTGGTCTCGGACCGGGTGACCGTCCTGATGACCCGCCGCGGCATCACCGACATGACCCGGTTCACCCCGGCCGCGGTGACCGAGAAATACGGCCTCTCGCCCGCGCAGTACCCGGATTTCGCCGCGGTCCGCGGCGACCCGAGCGACAACCTGCCCGGCATCCCCGGGGTGGGGGAGAAGACCGCGACCAAGTGGATCGCCGAGTTCGGCTCGCTGGCCGCCCTGGTCGACCGGGTGGACGAGGTCAAGGGCAAGGCCGGCGACGCGCTGCGCGAGCATCTTGGCAGCGTGATGCGCAACCGCCAGCTCACCGCGCTGCTCACCGACATGGCCGCCGAGACGGTCGGTGCTGTCCCCGGTGACCTGCTGCCGGTGGCCTGGGACCGGGAGAAGATCCACCAGCTCTTCGACACGCTCCAGTTCCGGGTGCTCCGCGAGCGCCTCTACCAGACCCTGCCGCACGGCCTGATCGGCGCCATAGGCTCCGACCCTGACGTGGCCACCCCAGACTCCCCGCGGCGGGAAAAAGCGGCTTTCGAGGTGGTGACCGACCTGCTCGGACCGGATCAGGTGGGCGCCTGGCTGGCCGCCCATATATCGGCCGAACGGTCCGGCCTGGCTCTATCGGGTACCTGGGGGCGCGGCACGGGGAACGTGACCGGGCTGGCGATCGCCGCGGCCGACGGACACGGCGCCCACCTTGACCCGACCGCGCTGACCGAAGCGGATGAGCAGGCGCTGGCGGCCTGGCTGGCCGACCCGGGCCAGCCGAAGGTGCTGCACGACGCCAAGGGGCCGATGCACGCGCTGGCGGCCCGCGGCCTGCCCCTGGCCGGGCTGGTCAGCGACACCGCGCTGGCGGCCTACCTGGCGCTGCCCGGCCAGCGCACCTTTGACCTGGCCGACCTGGCCCTGCGATACCTGGCCAAGGAAATGCCCGAGCAGGCGCCGGACGGCCAGCTGACGCTGGACGGCTCGGGTGAGCGGGACGCCGCGGTGGCCCTGGTGCTGCGCGCGCAGGCCACGCTCGAGCTGGCCACGGCCTTGGAGGAGGACCTGGACCGGCGCGAGTCGGTCGCGCTGCTGCACGAGCTCGAGCTGCCGCTGGTGTCCGTGCTGGCCCGGATGGAGCAGATCGGGATCGGTGCCGACGGGGACCACTTCGCGGCCATGTCGTCGATGCTGCACGGCGAGGCGAAGGCGGCCGAGCAGGCCGCCTACGCGGTGGCCGGGCACGAGTTCAACCTGGGCTCACCCAAGCAGCTGCAGGAGCTGCTGTTCACCGAGCTCAGCCTGCCCAAGACCAAACGGATCAAGACCGGCTACACCACCGACTCCGAGGCGCTGACCCACCTGCTCGCCCAGACCGGTCATCCGGTGCTTGAGCACCTGCTGCGGCACCGCGACGTGGCCAAGCTCATGTCGATCGTGGACTCGCTCATCCCGATGTCCGGCGAGGACGGCCGGATCCACACCACGTTCAACCAGACCGTCGCGGCCACCGGCCGGCTGTCCTCGACCGACCCGAACCTGCAGAACATCCCCATCCGCAGCGAGCTGGGGCGCCGCATCCGCGAGGGCTTCGTGGTCGGCCCGGGCTTCGAAACCCTGATGAGCGCGGACTACAGTCAGATCGAGCTGCGGATCATGGCGCACCTGTCCGAGGACGCGGCGCTGATCGCGGCGTTCGAGTCCGGTCACGACTTCCACGCCGCGACCGCGTCCCGGGTCTTCAGCGTGCCGCCCGAGCTGGTCACCCCGGAGCTGCGGGCCAAGATCAAGGCGATGAACTACGGCCTGGCCTACGGCCTGTCCGCCTACGGGCTCGCCCAGCAGCTTCGCATCACCCCGGAGGAGGCCCGGGGCCTGATGGATGACTATTTCAAGGAGTTCGGCGGGGTCCGCGACTACTTGCACGAAGTGGTCGCGCGAGCCCGGATGGACGGCTACACCGCCACCATGATGGGCCGCCGCCGCTACCTGCCCGACCTGACCTCGGACAACCGCCAGCGCCGCGAGATGGCCGAACGGATGGCCCTCAACGCCCCGATCCAGGGCTCCGCCGCGGACGTGATCAAGGTAGCCATGCTCGCGGTGGATAGCGCCCTGGCCGCGGCCGGCCTGCGCTCCCGGATGCTGCTCCAGGTCCACGACGAGCTCATCATCGAAGTCGCTCCCGGCGAGTTCGACCAGGTCCGCGACCTGGTCTGCGCCGCTATGGGTGGTGCCGCCTCGCTGCGCGTCCCGCTGGACGTCTCCGTAGGCACCGGCCGCAGCTGGGCCGAAGCCGCGCACTGAGCGGGTTGGTGGATGCTTTAACTTGAGACATTCGTTCTCTTGTTGGGTTCGCGTTTATGGCGGTAAGTTGGCGCCATGACCGCATCCCCGCCACCGACCATTGCCGAGGAGCTGCGCGGTGCCGGCCTACGGGTGACGGCCGCCCGGGTAGCGATGCTCGAGACCGTCAGGGACGGTGACCATCTCGGCGTCGATGCGATCGCCTCCGGAGTGCGCGGCCGCATCGGCCATGTCTCCCTTCAAGCCGTCTATGAGGCCCTCAACGCGCTGACCGCCGCGGGACTCGTGCGCCGCATCGAGCCGACCGGCAGCCCGGCCCGGTTCGAGGGACGGGTCGGAGACAACCACCACCATGTCGTGTGCCGGTCGTGCGGTGTCGTCGCTGACGTCGACTGCGCGGTCGGCGAGGCGCCCTGCCTGACCGCATCCGACGACCGTGGCTTCTCCATCGACGAGGCCGAAGTCATCTACTGGGGCTTGTGTCCCGACTGTTCCACCGCCAGCAGTTCCTGAGCCCCGAGATCTGCCTACACCGGAAGGATTCTCATGTCTGAAAATCATGATCCAGTAGTCGTCGAAGCCCCGACCCCGGAGGCCGGAGGATGCCCGGTCGTGCACGGTCTGACCCACCCCACCCAGGGTGACGCCAACCAGGACTGGTGGCCAAGCAGGCTCAACCTGAAGATCCTCGCCAAGAACCCGGCCGTGGCCAACCCGCTGGGCGAGGAGTTCAACTACGCGGAGGCGTTCAAGACCCTCGACCTCGCGGCCGTGAAGCGGGACATCGCCGAGGTGCTGACGACCTCCCAGGAGTGGTGGCCGGCCGACTTCGGCCACTACGGCCCGCTGATGATCCGGATGGCGTGGCACAGCGCGGGCACCTACCGCATCAGCGACGGCCGCGGCGGCGCCGGGGCCGGCCAGCAGCGCTTCGCCCCGCTCAACAGCTGGCCGGACAACGTCAGCCTGGACAAGGCCCGCCGGCTGGTGTGGCCGGTGAAGAAGAAGTACGGCCAGAAGCTCTCCTGGGCCGACCTGATCGTTCTCACCGGCAACGTGGCGCTTGAGTCGATGGGCTTGGCGACCTTCGGCTTCGGCGGCGGCCGCCCGGACGTCTGGGAGCCGGACGAGGACGTCTACTGGGGACCCGAGACCACCTGGCTCGGTGACGAGCGCTACACCGGCGACCGGGAGCTCGAGGAGCCGCTCGGCGCGGTGCAGATGGGCCTCATCTACGTCAACCCGCAGGGCCCGAACGGAAACCCGGACCCGCTCGCCGCGGCCCGTGACATCCGCGAGACGTTCCGCCGGATGGCGATGAACGACGAGGAGACGGTCGCCCTGATCGCGGGCGGTCACACCTTTGGCAAGACCCACGGTGCGGGCCCGGAGGACAACGTCGGCCCCGATCCCGAGGCGGCCCCGCTCGAGCAGCAGGGCTTCGGCTGGAAGAGCTCCTTCGGCACAGGCAAGGGCCGTGACGCGATCACCAGCGGCCTTGAGGTCACCTGGACCGCCACGCCGACCACGTGGGACAACAGCTTCTTCGAGACCCTGTTCGGTTATGAGTGGGAGCTGACCGCCAGCCCGGCGGGCGCGCACCAGTGGCAGCCGAAGGACGGGGCCGGGGCGGGAACGGTGCCCGACCCCCAGGACTCGTCGCTGCGCCGCCCGCCGACGATGCTGACCACCGACCTGTCGCTGCGGTTCGACCCGATCTACGAGCCGATCTCGCGGCGTTTCCTGGCGAACCCCGCTGAGTTCGCGGACGCCTTTGCCCGCGCGTGGTTCAAGCTGACCCACCGCGACATGGGCCCGGTCGTGCGCTACCTCGGCCCTGAGGTCCCGTCCGAGACGCTGATCTGGCAGGACCCTGTTCCGGCGGTCGACCACGAGCTCGTCGACGCGGCGGACATCGCGGACCTGAAGAGCCGGGTCCTCGCTTCGGGCCTGTCGGTATCCCAGCTGGTCTCGACCGCGTGGGCGGCGGCCTCGTCGTTCCGCGGCAGCGACAAGCGCGGCGGCGCCAACGGCGCCCGGATCCGGCTCGAACCGCAGAATGGCTGGGAGGTCAACCACCCCGACCAGCTGGCGACGGTACTGCGCACGCTGGAGGGGATCAAGGAGTCCTTCGACGCCGGCGCCAAGAAGGTCTCGCTGGCCGACCTGATCGTGCTGGCCGGCGGCGCCGCCGTCGAGCAGGCCGCCAGGAACGCCGGCGCCGACGTCGAGGTGCCCTTTACCCCCGGGCGCACCGACGCGTCGCAGGAGCAGACCGATGTGGAGTCATTCGTCAACCTCGAGCCGAAGGCGGACGGGTTCCGGAACTACCTCGGCAAGGGCAACCGGCTGCCGGCCGAGTACCTGCTGCTCGACAAGGCGAACCTGCTCACCCTGAGCGCGCCCGAGATGACCGTGCTCGTGGGTGGCCTGCGCGTGCTTGGCGCGAACTACGACGCCTCGAAGTCCGGCGTGTTCACCGCCACCCCCGGGTCGCTGACCAACGACTTCTTCGTCAACCTGCTGGACATGGGCACGACGTGGACGCCGACGTCCGGGGACGCGACCTTCTTCGAGGGTCACGACGCCGCTACCGGCGAGGTCAAGTGGACCGGTCGCCGGGCCGACCTGGTCTTCGGGTCGAACTCCGAGCTGCGCGCCCTGGCCGAGGTCTACGCCAGCGATGACGCCAGGGAAAAGTTCGTGCACGACTTCGTCGCCGCCTGGGTCAAGGTGATGAACCTCGACCGGTTCGACCTCGCCTGATCATGATGTCCAGGCCGGCCCGCGCCGGGCCGGCCTGGACGTCTCTGCGGTGCGGCCGCCAGGTCACTGTGGCCGTATTGTGGCCGGGCTCAATTGACCCCCCGCGCATACTCTCATATCCTGGACGCTGCGCCGTGTCCTCGTGCGTTCCGTCATGGCCGCCTGGCTTAACTGGTCAGGTGACCCGGCTGGCGGCCCGCCGGGCGTGCCGTAGCTGGCCCCCGGGCTGGTTCCGGCAAGTCCTGTAAACCCTGGTCACCCTGCACGGTTACCGGCGTGCCCATTCATACACTTCCTTGTCCGCATCCGGAGCCAACCCACACATGACGAGCAGCACGCAAGCCAACTCGACCCCCCAGGTAGCGATCAACGACATCGGGTCCGAGGAGGCATTCCTCGCCGCTATCGACGAGACCATCAAGTATTTCAACGACGGTGACATCGTCGAAGGCACAGTCGTAAAGGTCGACCGAGACGAGGTCTTGCTCGATATCGGCTACAAGACAGAAGGCGTGATCCCGTCACGCGAACTGTCCATCAAGCACGACGTCGACCCGCACGATGTCGTCCACACGGGCGAGCACATCGAGGCCCTGGTCCTGCAGAAGGAGGACAAGGAAGGGCGCCTCATCCTGTCCAAGAAGCGGGCTCAGTACGAGCGCGCCTGGGGCACGATCGAGAAGATCAAGGACGAGGACGGCGTGGTCACCGGCACGGTGATCGAGGTCGTCAAGGGCGGCCTCATCCTCGACATCGGCTTGCGTGGCTTCCTGCCCGCCTCGCTGGTGGAGATGCGCCGGGTCCGCGATCTGCAGCCGTACGTGGGCAAGGAAATCGAAGCCAAGATCATCGAGCTGGACAAGAACCGCAACAACGTGGTGCTGTCCCGCCGGGCCTGGCTCGAGCAGACCCAGTCCGAGGTCCGTCACACCTTCCTCAACACCTTGTCCAAGGGCCAGATCCGCAAGGGCGTCGTGTCCTCGATCGTCAACTTCGGCGCGTTCGTCGACCTCGGCGGCGTGGACGGCCTGGTGCACGTGTCCGAGCTTTCCTGGAAGCACATCGACCACCCCGGTGAGGTGGTCGAGGTGGGCCAGGAGGTCACCGTCGAGGTGCTGGACGTGGACATGGACCGCGAGCGCGTCTCGCTGTCGCTCAAGTCCACCCAGGAAGACCCGTGGCAGCAGTTCGCGCGGACCCACCAGATCGGGCAGGTCGTGCCGGGCCGGGTGACCAAGCTCGTCCCGTTCGGCGCGTTCGTCCGGGTCGAGGAGGGCATCGAGGGCCTGGTGCACATCTCCGAGCTGGCCGACCGGCACGTGGAGATTCCCGAGCAGGTCGTCCAGGTCGGGGACGAGATCTTCGTCAAGATCATCGACATCGACCTGGACCGTCGCCGGATCAGCCTGTCGCTGAAGCAGGCGAACGAGGGCACGGTCGGCGAGGCCGTCGGCGACGACTTCGACCCGACCCTGTACGGCATGCCGGCCTCGTACGACGAGCAGGGCAACTACGAGTACCCCGAGGGCTTCGACTCCGAGACCGGCGAGTGGCTGCCGGGCTACGACAAGCAGCGCGAGGAGTGGGAGCACCAGTACGCTGAGGCGCGCGCCAGGTTCGAGGCGCACCGTAAGCAGATTGAGGAATCCCGTAAGGCCGCGGACGAGGAACTGCCCGCGGTCGAGTCCGGTGAGTCCGACGGTGCGGCGGCTGCCGGTGGCAGCGGCGCCCCGCGGGCGGCCCGCAGTGCCCGGGTCGGCAGCGGCCGCCCGGGTGGCGGAACGGGCAGCCCGGGCGCGGTGACCTCGAGCTCGACTCCGGGGACGGCGGCCACTGGCACGCTGGCCTCGGACGAGGCGCTGGCCGCCCTCCGGGAGAAGCTCTCCGGCGGGCAGTCCTAGTCACACGTGAGAGGCCGCGTCCGCGTCGCTTTGGCGGCGGGCGCGGCCTTCGCGTCTGTAAGGGGGTTCACGTGCTGCGGGTCGGGCTTACCGGAGGCATCGGGTCGGGCAAGAGTGAGGCGTCCCGGCGGCTGGCCGCGCACGGCGCCGTGCTCATCGACGCCGACGTGGCCGCCCGCCAGGTGGTCGTGCCCGGATCGCGCGGCCTGACCCGGATCGCGGCCGCGTTCGGCGACGACGTCCTGCACCCGGACGGCTCGCTCGACCGGGACCGGCTCGGCGCGATCGTGTTCGCCGATCCCGGGCTGCGCGGAGAAGCTGAACGCGATCGTCCACCCGCTGGTCCGCCAGTGGATGCTCGCGGCCGAACGCACCGCGGTGCAAGCGGCCCGGCCGCCTGGCCCGGTTATCGTGCATGACGTGCCGCTGCTCGCCGAGAGCCGGGGCAGGGCCGGCTTCGACCTGGTCGTCGTGGTGGATGTGCCGGCCGGGGTGCAGGTCGAGCGGCTGGTCAGCCTGCGGGGCATGACACCGGAGCAGGCCCGGGCCCGGATAGCGGCCCAGGCCAGCCGGGAGCAGCGGCTGGCCCTGGCCGATGTCGTGATCGACAACTCGGGCTCGCTTGACGACCTGGACCGCCGGGTCGCCGAGATCTGGGCCGACCTGCAGCACCGGTCCGGAATGTCAGACCTCCCGCCTACAGTTGAACCCTAGGAGTTCTGGGAGGTTGGGTTCGTGCGTCCGGTTACCGATTTGCAGCGTAAGGTCGCGCCGTTCCAGGTCGTCACCGACATGGTTCCGGCCGGCGATCAGCCGAGGGCGATTGCCGACATCAAGAAACGGGTCCGGACGGGGGACAGCAACACCGTGCTGCTCGGGGCGACCGGGACCGGCAAGACCGCCTCGGTGGCCTGGATCGCCGAGCGGTTGCAGCGGCCGGTGCTCGTGATGCTGCCGAATAAGACGCTCGCCGCCCAGTTCGCCAACGAGCTGCGCGAGATGCTGCCGCACAACGCGGTGGAGTACTTCGTCTCCTACTACGACTACTACCAGCCGGAAGCTTACGTTCCGCAGACCGACACCTACATCGAGAAGGACTCCTCGATCAACTCAGAGGTGGAGCGGCTCAGGCACTCGGCCACGAACTCGCTGCTCACCAGGCGAGACACCATCGTCGTTTCGTCCGTGTCCTGCATTTACGGACTCGGCACGCCGCAGGAGTACGTCGACCGGATGCTCAAGGTCAAGCTTGGCGACACTATCGAGCGGGACGCAGCTGCTGCGCAAGCTGGTGGGCATGCAGTACGCGCGGAACGACCTGGCCTTCACCCGCGGCACCTTCCGGGTTCGCGGCGACACGATCGAGATCATCCCGATGTATGAGGAGCTCGCCGTCAGGATCGAGATGTTCGGCGACGAGATCGAGCGGCTGATGACCCTGCACCCGCTGACCGGCGAGGTGATCAGCGAGGACGCCGAGCTGTACGTCTTCCCTGCCTCCCATTACGTGGCCGGCCCGGAGCGGATGGAGCGGGCCATCAACGGGATCGAGGCAGAGCTGGCCGAGCCGGCTCGCCGAGCTCGACCGCGGCGGCAAGCTGCTCGAGGCCCAGCGGCTGCGGATGCGCACCACCTACGACGTCGAGATGATGCGGCAGGTCGGCAGCTGCTCGGGGATCGAGAACTACTCCCGGCACATCGACGGCCGCGAGGCGGGCAGCCCGCCGAACACGCTGCTCGACTACTTCCCCGAGGACTTCCTGCTGGTCATCGACGAGTCGCACGTCACCGTCCCGCAGATCGGGGCCATGTACGAAGGCGACGTGTCCCGCAAGCGGGTGCTGGTCGACCACGGCTTCCGGCTGCCCAGCGCGATCGACAACCGCCCGCTGACCTGGGACGAGTTCCTCGACCGCATCGGCCAGACCATCTACCTGTCGGCCACCCCCGGGCCGTACGAGCTGCAGCGCGTCGGCGGCGACGTGGTCGAGCAGGTGATCCGGCCTACCGGGCTGATCGACCCCGAGGTGGTGATCAAGCCGACCAAGGGCCAGATCGACGACCTGCTGCACGAGATCAGGCTGCGGGCCGAGCGGGACGAGCGGGTGCTGGTCACCACGCTGACCAAGCGGATGTCCGAGGACCTGACCGACTACCTGCTCGAGAACGGCGTCCGGGCAAGCTACCTGCACAGCGAGGTGGACACGCTGCGCCGGGTCGAGCTGCTGCGCGAGCTGCGGGTCGGCGAGTACGACGTGCTGGTCGGCATCAACCTGCTCCGCGAGGGCCTGGACCTGCCCGAGGTCTCGCTGGTCGCGATCCTGGACGCGGACAAGGAAGGCTTCCTGCGCTCGGGCACGTCGCTGATCCAGACCATCGGCCGGGCGGCGCGGAACGTGTCCGGCCAGGTCCACATGTACGCCGACACCGATCACGCCCGTCCATGCAGCGGGCCATCGACGAGACCAACCGGCGCCGGGACAAGCAGGTCGCCTACAACGAGGCGCACGGCATCAACCCGCAGCCGCTGCGCAAGCGGATCGCCGACATCCTGGACCAGATCGTCCGGGAGGACGCCGACACCGAGCAGCTGATCGGCGGCGGCGGCACGCCAGCAGTCGCGCGGCAAGGCGCCCGTGCCCGGCCTGTCCTCCAAGGCCCGCGCCGCCCAGGCCGCCGTCGGACGCGCGCGTGCCGCAGGGAGCCAGCGTCCCGCGGGAGGAGCTCGTGGGCCTGATCACCGAGCTGACCGAGCAGATGCACACCGCCGCCGCGGAGCTTCAGTTCGAGGTCGCGGCCCGGCTCCGCGACGAGATCCGCGAGCTCAAGCACGAGCTGCGCGGCATGCACGCGGCCGGCGTCTGAGGCATCTGGCCCCGCTGGGCACTAGGTCCCGCAGGACGCCTGGCCCGTAAGGTTGGCCCATGTCCACGATGGCGGACCTCACGCAGGGCCAGGCCGCCCGCTGGCGAGCTCTCGACCCGCTGCTGCCCGCACGCGCTGCCCCCCGGCGAACCGCGTGAGGGATGCGGCGAGTCGTTCGCAGGCCGCGAACCAGGGCCGGGACGGCGGTATGCTCACCACCCGCACGCTGCCGGGATGATGCTCGCTGATGCAGACCTGGGCCGGGGCCGCCGGCCGGTTCACGCTGTCCCTGTGGCTCCGCGGACCTGACCTCCCGGACGCCCGGGCCGCCGCTGATGCCCGGACCGCCGCTGATGCCCGGGCCGCGGCCGACGACCTGCTGGCCCAGTGGCGCGATCACCTGGCGGTCCTGCCCGCCGCCCGCGAACCGGACACCGTGGCCACGGTCACCTGGCCGTCCCGCGACGTCACCCCCGTGCGGGCCCTGGTCGCGCACGGGCTGCAGCCGACGTTGGTCGTGGGGGCCCGCCCCGGCGGTTATGACACCCCGCCCGGCCACCAGGACGGCCTGACCATCCGGACGGCCAGACCCGGTGATCTAGAGGTGGTCACGGAACTGGAGCTCGGCGTGGTCGACTGGGACACCCAGTTCGGGGCGGTGCGCCGCCGCCCGGCCACCGAGACGCTGCTCCGCGACGAGATGCGGGTCAGGCTGGTCCGGTCAGCGGGCTGGACCTGGCTGGCCGAGCGGGACAGCCAGGTGGTGGGACTGGCCGACGTCCAGCCGCCGCACGAGCCACCTGGGTGGCGGCCTGACCGGCCGCCCCGGCCCCGCCTACCTGTCGACGATGTTCGTCCGGCCCGGCGAGCGCGGCGGCGGGGTGGGTGCCGCCCTGGTCAGCCGGGCCCACGCCGAGCTCGACGCCCGGCAGATCCCGGTCACCCTGCTGCACTACGCGCCGCCCAACCCGGTGTCCGCGCCGTTCTGGAGCCGGATGGGCTACCGCCCGCTGTGGACGATCTGGGAGTCCCGCCCCGCGGCCACTCTGCGCTGACCGCTCCCTCGCCCGGTACCCCACCTGTCACCCGGATGCCATTTCACCTCAGGCGTCGTAATGCTGTTACCAGCCGTGTTCGCGAGCGGGCATGATAGTTCATGACGATGCTGGAATGCTGAGCGTCCCCTGATGGTTGCCTCAGGAAAGGGTCCGGTCACGCTATGGCTAGCCGACGGCACGAACGGGAACAGAACAGAGGGTCAGGCGAGGGCGCCGACTAGCAGCGAAGCCGGGGGAGGTGTTAGGTGCTAGTCAGCCTGGGCGCGGCCATCATCGCGGCCCTGCTCTACGGCGTAGCCTCGGTCATGCAGGCGATCGCCGCGCGCGCGGCCAGCCACCGGGATCCCGAGGACCCGACGGCCGGCGTCGATCCGGGCCTGATGGTGCGCATGCTCCACCAGTGGCGTTTCGTGATCAGCATCTGCCTGGACGCCGCCGGCTTTGTCGCCCAGCTCGTCGCCCTGCAGAGGCTCCCGCTCTTCGCCGTCCAGGCCTTCGTCGCCGCCAACCTGGCCGTCACCGCGGTGGTGGCCTCCTGGGTCATCGGCGTCACCTTGTCCTGGCGCGAGTGGGCCGCGGTGGCCGGGGTGGTGGCCGGCGTCGGGCCTGCTCGGTTCCTCGGCGGGCGCCGAGGGGGCCGCCCAGGTGGGCGCGGTGTTCAAGCTGGCCCTCATCGTGGCCATCGCGGGCCTGGCCGTGCTCGGCCTGGCCGCGGCCAAGCTCAACGAGCCGTACCGGACTACCGCGCTCGGCCTCACGGCCGGGTTCGGTTACGGGCTGCTGTCGCATCGCCGCCCGGGTGCTGACCGGGTTCTCGCCGCTGGAACTGGCCCGCGACCCGGCCGCCTACGCGGTCGCCGCGGCGGGCATCATCTCGTTCATGTTCTACGCCACCGCCCTGGAGAGCGGCAGCGTGACCGTGGCCACCGCCGCGGTGGTGCTCGCCGAGACCGTTCCGCCCGCCGTCGTCGGCGTCGTCTTCCTCGGCGACCAGACCCGGCCGCATCTGGCTCGGCGTGTCGCCTGGGGAGGGTTCGCCCTCGCCGTCGCCTCCGCCGTCATGCTGGCCCGATTCGGTGAGGCTCACCATGAAGAGGACGTGGCCATGGCCGACGCGGTGGCACGTCGAAGCGCAAATGCCGGGCCGAGCCGCCTGCGGCCTGTTATTCTGGTGGCCCGTGGACCTGCAGTTTTTTCTTGCCGTACCGGACACCACGGGAGCCTCATAGTGGCCGCATCATCACTTCATCCACGGCCTGCGGAAACCAGGCACCTCTTCGTCACCGGGGGCGTCGCCTCCAGCCTCGGCAAGGGACTGACCGCATCCAGCCTGGGCCGCCTGCTGAAACTGCGGGGCCTGAGGGTCACCATGCAGAAACTCGACCCGTACCTCAACGTCGACCCCGGCACGATGAACCCCTTCCAGCACGGCGAGGTCTTCGTCACCGACGACGGCACCGAGACCGACCTGGACGTCGGGCACTACGAGCGTTTCCTGGACACCAACCTGGCGGGCGAGGCGAACGTCACCACCGGCCAGATCTACTCCACGGTGATCGCGAACGAGCGGCGCGGCGCCTATCTCGGCGACACCGTGCAGGTGATCCCGCACATCACCAACGAGATCAAGTCGCGCATCCTGCAGATGGCCGGGGACGACGTGGACGTGGTGATCACCGAGGTGGGCGGCACGGTAGGCGACATCGAGTCGCAGCCGTTCCTGGAGGCCATCCGCCAGATCAGGCACGAGATCGGCCGGGACCGCTGCTTCTTCCTGCACGTTAGCCTGCTGCCCTACATCGGCCCGTCCGGCGAGCTGAAGACCAAGCCGACCCAGCACTCGGTGGCCGCGCTGCGCAGCATCGGCATCCAGCCGGACGCGATCGTGGCCCGCTCGGACCGGCCGATCAACGCCGGGCTGAAGCGCAAGATCAGCCTGATGTGCGACGTGGACGAGGAGGCTGTGGTCTCCGCGCCGGACGCCCCGTCCATTTACGACATCCCGAAGGTGCTGCACGCCGAGGGCCTGGACGCCTACGTGGTGCGCCGGCTCGGCCTGCCGTTCCGCGACGTGGACTGGAACGAGTGGGATGACCTGCTGCGCCGGGTGCACCGGCCCGCGCACAGCATCACGATCGCGCTGGTCGGCAAGTACGTCGACCTGCCCGACGCCTACCTGTCGCCGGCCGAGGCGCTCAAGGCCGGCGGTTTCGCCAACGACGCGCAGGTCAATATCCGCTGGGTGATCAGTGACGCGTGCGAGGAGCCGGAGGGCGCCGCCAGCGAACTCGAGGGAGTCGACGGCGTGCTGATCCCCGGCGGCTTCGGGGTCCGCGGCATCGAGGGCAAGATCGGCGCGATCCGGTACGCGCGCGAGAACGGCATCCCGATCCTGGGCTTTGCCTGGGCCTGCAGTGCATGGTCATCGAGGTCGCCCGCGACCTGGCCGCGCTGGCCGAGGCGGACAGCGCCGAGTTCAACGCCGGACACCCCGTACCCGGTCATCGCCACGATGGCCGACCAGGAAGACGTGGTCGCGGGGGAGCGGGACATGGGCGGCACCATGCGCCTGGGCCTGTACCCGGCTCTGCTGCAGCCGGATACCCAGGCCGAAGAGCTGTACGGCCCCGACCTGCTCGACGAGCGGCACCGGCACAGGTACGAGGTCAACAACGCCTACCGCGGGGTGCTCGAGCAGGCCGGACTGGTCTTCTCCGGGCTCTCGCCCGACGGGCACCTGGTCGAGTTCGCCGAGCTGCCCGCCGGCCACCCGTTCTTCGTCGGCAACTCAGGCGCACCCGGAATTCCTGTCCCGCCCGACCCGGCCGCACCCGCTGTTCAGCGGCCTGATCGCCGCCGCCCTGGCCCGCTCCAAGTCGGCCAGCGCCGGAGCTCGCGCGCGCGGCCTCGGCCTGAGCGCATGACGTCGGGATACCGTCTCGCGCTGGCCGGTGTGTCCTCGGCCGAGCTGCTCCGTAGCCGGATGGTCACCGTACGGACCGACAAGGTCCGCATGCCCGGTAATGAAATGGCCGAACGGGAGGTGGTAATCCATCCGGGTGCGGTAGCCGTGCTGGCCTTGGATGACGAGGACCAGATGCTGATGATCAGGCAGTACCGCCATCCGGTCGGCCGCCTGCTGTGGGAGATACCCGCCGGCCTGCGGGACGTTGCCGGCGAAGCGCTCGTGGCCACGGCGCAGCGGGAACTGGCGGAGGAGGCGGGCTACCGGGCCCGCGACTGGCGGATGCTGGTCGACTACTACTCCTCGCCCGGGTACAGCACCGAACGGCTCCGGATCTTCCTGGCCCGGGATCCCGAGCCTATCCCGGCGGCCGAACGTGACTTCGTCCCCGTGCACGAGGAAGCCCACCTGCTGCTGAGCTGGCTGCCGCTGGACGAGGCGGTTCGCAAGTTCTTGCTGGGGAGTTGCACAATGGTCCCGCGACCCTGGCGATTATGGCGGGGTATGCTGCCAGGCCGGTTCCGGACTCCGGGCAGCTGCGCCCGAGCGTAGACTGCACCCGAGGAGCAATGACGCTCTCCCAGCCAGGAAGGACCGCCATGAAGGTTGGAATTCCCCGGGAAATCAAGAACCACGAGTACCGGGTCGCGATCACCCCTGCCGGCGTGCACGAACTGGTCCGCGGCGGCCACCAGGTGGTCATCGAGGCCGACCGCGGGGGTGCGGCTCGTCCATCCCGGACGAGTACTTCACCACCGCCGGCGCGAAGATCCTGCCCACCGCCGATGACGTGTGGGCCGAAGGGGACTTGATCCTCAAGGTCAAGGAGCCGATCGAGCAGGAGTACCACCGCATGCGCTCGGGCCAGGTGCTGTTCACCTACCTGCATCTGGCCGCGTCCAAGCCGTGCACCGACGCGCTGATCAGCTCGGGCATCACCTCGATCGCGTACGAGACCGTCCAGCTGCCCGACGGCTCGCTGCCGCTGCTGGCCCCGATGTCCGAGGTCGCGGGCCGGATGGCGCCGCAGGTCGGCGCGCACCACCTGCAGCGAGACGGCGGCGGCCGCGGGGTGCTGATGGGCGGGGTCTCCGGCGTGTACGCGGCCAAGGTAGTCGTGCTCGGCGCGGGCGTGTCCGGCATGAACGCCGCCGCGATCGCGCTCGGCATGCAGGCCGAGGTGCTGCTCGTCGACCGGAACGTCGCCAGGCTCCGCTCGGCCGACGCCATCTACCAGGGACACTGCCAGACGGTCGCGTCCAACGCCTACGAGGTCGAGCGGGCGGTCATCGACGCGGACCTGGTCATCGGAGCGGTGCTCGTACCCGGGGCGAAGGCCCCCAGGCTGATCACCGACGAGCTGGTGGCACGGATGAAGCCAGGCGCGGTCCTGGTGGACATCTCCATCGATCAGGGCGGCTGTTTCGAGGGGTCCCGGCCCACCACCCACGCGGATCCGACGTACCGGGTGCACGACGCCCTGTTCTACTGCGTGGCGAACATGCCGGGCGCGGTCCCGCACACCTCCACCTACGCGCTGACCAACGTCACGCTGCCCTATGTGGTCGAGATGGCGAACCAGGGCTGGCGCGAGGCGCTCCGCGGCGATCCGGCCCTGGCCCTGGGCCTTTCCACCCACGCGGGCTCGCTGAACTGCGAGCCGGTGGCCGAGGCGCACGCGCTGCCCTACACCCCGTCGAGCGAAGTTCTGGCCGCCGCGGGCGGATGACCCAGACGCTGGCCGATGCGGTCCGCGGCTACCTGCAGTACCTGGTCGTGGAGCGCGGGCTGGCCGCGAACACCATCGAGTCCTACCGGCGGGACCTGCGCAGGTACGCTTGTGCTGGCCGGCCGGGGCAAGACCGCGCTGGCCGACGTCACCGCCGGTGACGTGGCGGAGTTCCTGGCCTCGCTGCGCGAGGGCGACGAGGAGCATGCGGCGCTGGCGGTCAGTTCGGCGGCCCGGGCCGTGATCGCGGTCCGCGGACTGCACGCTTTTACGGTCACCCAGGGCCTGGCCGAGATGGACCCGGCCCGCGATGTGCCGCCCCCGTCACCGCCCAGGCGGCTGCCCAAGGCGATCACCCTGGACGGAGGTAGAGCGCCTGCTGGCCGCGGCCGGCCCGGGCCCTGAGGGCAGCGTCGAGCCCCGCCTGCTGCGGGACCGGGCGCTGCTTGAGTTCCTCTACGGGACCGGAGCCCGGATCTCCGAGGCGATCGGCCTGGACATCGATGAGCTCGCAGCTGGCCCCGGCGGACCCGGTGGTGCGGCTGGTCGGCAAAGGCGGCAAGCACCGGATAGTGCCGGTCGGCCGCTTCGCGGCCCGCGCGCTGGAGGCCTACCTGGTCCGGGCCAGCCCCGCCCTGACCGCCGGCCTGCCCGGCGGTCTTCGTCAACGCCCGCGGCGGACGGCTGACCCGGCAGGGCGCCTGGGGCGTGCTGCACGCCGCCGCCGCCCGCGCCGGGCTGCCCGGCGTGTCGCCGCATACGCTGCGGCACTCGTTCGCCACCCACATGCTGGACGGCGGGGCCGACATCCGGGTCGTCCAGGAACTCCTCGGGCACGCCTCGGTCACGACCACCCAGATCTACACCCTGATCACGATCGACCGGCTCCGCGAGGTCTACGCATCCTCCCATCCCCGCGCCCTGGGCTATAGGCTCGACCGGGTGCCGATACGCGCACAAAATCGGGCTGCCCTCCCGAAAGGAAGGGACCGCCTGACATGTCTCAGAACACGCGTTTCCCGCCTCTCGCTCGTTACCGCTGCCATCGCTACAGCAGCAGCGGTCACCGCCATCGGTGTCACCACGTCCGGCGCCGCCACCGCCAGCACGCCCGCGCGGCCCAGGCTCAACGCCCCTGGCCTGCATGCGCAGGCGGCCCCGGCGACCGCCGCCGCCGATGCGTGCGGCTACCACGCCGCGATCCCCGCCGACCGGTTCAAGGGGATCCCGGTGTTCAACGCGGCCCAGGCGGCCCAGCCCTACTCGTGCAGTTCTTCACCACCCAGGGCATCATCACGGTACGGATGCTGACCAGTCAAGGCGCCCTGCACCACCTTCTCGTTCCGCTTCCTGGCCAGCCGGGGATACTACAACCTGACCCACTGCCACCGGCTCACCACCCAGGGCATCTACGTGCTGCAGTGCGGTGACCCCACCGGCACCGGCTCCGGCGGTCCGGGCTACGCGTTCAACGACGAGAACCTGGCCGGGGCCACCTATCCGGCGGGCACGGTCGCCATGGCCAACGCCGGGCCTGACACCAACGGCAGCCAGTTCTTCTTCACCTGGAAGGACACCACGCTGGCTCCGGACTACACCCCGTTCGGCACCGTGACCGGCGGTCTGGACGTGCTGCAGAAGATCGCCGCGGCTGGCGATGACCAGCCAGAACGGCCCCGGCGACGGCTACCCGAACCGCTACACCGAGTTCCTGTACGTCCAGATCATCCCGCAGACCTGATCCCGTCGGCCCCGCCGTCCTGAGCGAGCCGGCTGGCGAGCTCGCTCAGGGCGGGCCCGAGAGGAGCATCGAGCGTGGCGGTGGCGTACGGGTCGCCGCGGGTGGTTCCCTGGTTGACGATCACCACCGGGCGCGGAAGCCTGGCTGCGTGCCGGACGTAGCGGAACCCTGACATAACGGTCAGTGACGAGCCGAGGACCAGCAGGGCGGTGGCCCGTTCCACCAGCGCGTAGCAGGCTTCGGTTCGCGGTCTGGGCACGTTCTCGCCAAAGAACACCACGTCCGGCTTGAGCACCCCCTGGCAGGAGGAACAGCTGACCACCTGGAAAGACTCGGTGGCCTCGGTCGTCAGGACGGCGTCCCCGTCCGGCTTGATCAAGGCCGCGGCCTCCGCGTCCCACCCCGGGTTGGCGGCCGCGAGCCGACGGTCAAGCTCGGCGCGCGAGGTTCGCTGCCCGCACGACAGGCACAGCACCCGGTGCAAGCTGCCGTGCAGTTCGGTCACCCCGGCCGCCCCGGCCGCCTGGTGCAGGCCGTCCACATTCTGGGTGATGATCCCGGTCAGCAGCCCGCGCCTGCCGAGCTCGGCGACGGCTCGATGACCATCGTTCGGCACCGCCCGGGCGATGTGCCGCCAGCCGAGGTAGCTGCGGGCCCAGTACCTGCGCCGCGCGGCGGCGGTCCCGGTGAAAGTCTGGTAGGTCATCGGCGACGACCCGGCCGCCTGCCGGGCCAGGCCGGTCGGCCCTCGATAATCCGGGATGCCCGACTCGGTGGACAGCCCGGCTCCGCTCAAGATGAGCACACCGCCGGATGCCACCAGGTCAACCAGCATTCCGAACGATCCTGTGGTTCTCGTCTCGGTCAGCTGCGTCACGATTCCATAGTGCCTTACGGAGCCGCGACCCTGATCGCCTGGGATACGGCCGCCGCGGCCTCGGGCTCGAACAAGATCGTGTAGTGGTTCGACCCGGGTACCGTCTGCGGTCTGAGCGCCGGGGCACGGTTTTGCCAGGTCGCGATGAGCTGAGGTGGTAGCAGACCCGGGGGCGCGCCGAACATCCCCGCCGGCGCCGTCAGCAGCGGAGTCGGCTTGGTCAGGCGGCTCAGCGCATCCGCGAACGGCTTGTCGGCCAGCACGTCCCGGCCATCGGCGCGCACCGCGTCCTCGACGGCCCGCGCGCGCAGGTGGCCGTTCTCGCCGATCAGGTCGTAGCGGACATAGGCCTCGACATCGGCGGTCCAATGGCCGGCCAGCGCCGGGTGCGCCCGCCAGAAATCAAGGTAGGCCTCGGTGTCCGGGAAGGCCTGCCCCAGCCGGCTGATCGCCGGGCCCAGGGTAGCGTCGAGCAGGGCGTCGAGGTCGGTTCCCTCCGGTACCGGCAGCGGCAGCCCGCCGTCCACCAGCACTAGCCGCCGGACGAGCTCCGGATGGGCGTCGCGGGCGAGCAGCGCGATGTAGGCACCCATCGAATGCCCGGCGAGCACCGGCCGTCCGCCGAAATGCCTGAGGACGGCGGCCACGTCACGGGCGTGCCCGTCCAGCCCGTAGGGCCCGGGCAGATCGCGGCTGTGGCCGCGGCCACGCAGGTCGGGAGCGGCCAGCGTCCAGTCAGGGGGCATCTGCCTCGCGACCGCCTGCCAGGACATTCCGGACGCGGTTATCCCGTGCACGGCCACCGCCACGCGCTTGCCTGTGCCCCACAGGAGCACCCGCAGGTCCCCGCCGTCCACGGGCACGTTAACCAGCTGGAGTTGCATCTTTTACCCTCCACGGTCCCGGCGGTTATGACCGAGGCCGCCCGTATATAAAACCATTATCCGTCGTCCGGGGTGAGTGCGTGCGGCCAGGGCGCAGATATCAGCAAAACAGCAAACCATGCCATGCTAGACGGCGACACTATTGCCTGGTGAAACCAAGGTTTGGAGATGAGCGGGCCATGGCTGGTGCCCTTAGTTACTCGTCCGGACAATCCGCGACGGCGCTGCTTGGCGACACGATCGGGGGGAACTTCGACGCCACGGTACGGGCGTTCGGGGATCGTGAGGCGCTGGTCGACCGGTCGGCGGAACGGCGATGGACCTACGCCGAGCTCGCTGCCGACGTCGACGCGCTCGCCCTCGGCCTGCTCGAGCTGGGCATCGCTAAGGGGGACCGGGTCGGCATCTGGGCGCCGAACTGCGCGGAATGGACGCTGACCCAGTACGCCACGGCCAAGATCGGGGCGATCTTGGTGAACATCAATCCTGCGTACCGCCCCAGGGAGCTTGAGTTCGTGGTCAACCAGTCAGGCACGCGGCTCCTGGTGGCGGCCGAGAGGCTGAAGACCTCCGACTACGCCGGGATGATCGCCGAAGTGCGGCCACGCTGCCCTGGCCTGTCGGACGTCGTCTTGCTCGGCAGCCCGCAGTGGGAGGCGCTGCTCGAGGCCGGGCGCCAGGCCGACCGCCGGGCGCTGGATTCCATCGAGCTGGACATCGACGACCCCATCAACATCCAGTACACCTCGGGTACCACGGGGTTTCCCAAGGGTGCGACGCTCTCGCACCACAACATTCTCAACAACGGGTTCTTCGTCGGTGAGCTGTGCAACTACACAGAAGCCGACCGGATCTGCATCCCGGTGCCGTTCTACCACTGTTTCGGGATGGTCATGGGTAACCTGGCGGCGACCAGCCACGGAGCGTGCATGGTCATCCCGGCGCCGTCCTTTGATCCGGCCGCCACCTTGCGCGCTGTGCAGGACGAACGCTGTACCTCGCTGTACGGGGTCCCCACGATGTTCATCGCGGAGCTGTCCGTGCCAGATTTCGCCGATTACGACCTGTCTAGCCTGCGGACCGGCATCATGGCCGGATCACCGTGCCCGGTCGAGGTGATGAAGCAGGTCATCGAGCGGATGTCGATGACCGAGGTGGGGATCTGCTACGGCATGACCGAGACCTCGCCGGTCTCCACGCAGACCCGCGCCGACGACTCCATCGATCGCCGGGTGTCTACCGTGGGCCGGGTCGGACCGCACCTCGAGGTCAAGGTCATCGACCCCGCGACCGGCGTCACCGTGCCTCGGGGCACCCCGGGCGAGCTGTGCACCCGCGGGTATTCGGTCATGCTCGGCTACTGGGAGCAGCCGGATAAGACCGGCGAGGCGGTCGACTCCGCGCACTGGATGCACACCGGTGACCTGGCGGTCATGGACGCCGACGGGTATCTCGCCATTACCGGGCGGATCAAGGACATGGTGATCCGCGGCGGCGAGAACGTCTATCCGCGGGAGATCGAGGAATTCCTCTACACCCACCCGGACATCCTGGATGCTCAGGTCATCGGCGTTCCGGACGCTAAGTACGGCGAGGAGCTCATGGCCTGGGTCCGGCTGAAGCCCGGCGTCCCCGCGCTGACCGCCGAGTCGTTGCGGGAGTTCTGCACCGGGAAGCTGGCGCACTACAAGATCCCCCGCTATGTGCACATAGTCGATGACTTCCCGATGACGGTCACAGGAAAGGTGCGCAAGGTAGAGATGCGCGAGCGCGCCGCAGAGATCTTGCGCGAGTAGGCTCCCAGGAATGAAAGTTCTGATCGCTGGCGGCGCCGGTTATATCGGCAGCACGGTAGCATCGGCCTGCTCCGACGCCGGGATCATCCCGGTGATCTTGGACAGCCTGGTGACGGGACGGCGTGAGTTCGCCGCGGGCCGTCCGTTCTACCTGGGTGACATCGCGGACGGGCCGCTGGTCGACCGCATCTTCGCCGAGCACCCCGACATCGACGCCGTCATCCACGCCGCGGCTCTGATCGTCGTCCCGGACTCGGTTGCCGATCCGATCGGGTATTACCAGGCAAACGTGGCCAAGAGCCTGGACTTCGTCACGCACCTGGTGCGTAACGGGTGCGGCCGGCTCATTTTCAGTTCCTCGGCCGCCATCTACCGGGCCGCCGAGGACCTCACCGTGGACGAGGACTCACCCCTTGACCCGCAAAGTCCGTACGCGCAGACCAAGGCCGTCTGTGAGGCGATGTTCGCCGACATCGCCGCCGCCCAGCTCATCCGGGTGCTGTCCCTGCGCTACTTCAATCCGGTCGGTGCCGACCCTAAGCTGCGTACCGGCCTGCAGCTGAAACGGCCGACGCATGCCCTGGGCAAGATGATCCAGGCCTACGAGGACGAGGTCCCGTTCCCGGTCACCGGGACCGACTGGCCGACCAGGGACGGTTCGGGCCTACGGGATTACATACACGTCTGGGACCTGGCCACCGCGCACGTGGCCGCGCTCACCCGGTTCGACGCCATGCCCGGCCCGGCCACGGTCATCAACGTGGGCACGGGCGCGGGCACCACTGTCCGGGAGCTCCTGGACGCCTTCAACCGGGTCGCCGACCACCCGGTGCGGGCGCTGGACGCCGCCCGGCGTCCAGGTGACACGGTCGGCGCCTACACGCGAACCGGCCGGGCGGAGCGGCTGCTCGGCTGGCGGCCGCAGTACGATGTCGCCGAGGGCATCAGGCACTCGCTGGAATGGGCCGCGATCCGCGACGAGGTTTTGTCCGGGCCGGGTTAGCCGCCCGGCCCCTGGCGCCAGCACGGCGAGTATGTCCGGCGCCTATGCCGGGGCCGGTCCCGCCACGCCCCCGGTTTCTCCGCATACGGGACAAATGCCGAGCGGTCGTCCCGCGCCATAATGATCACGAACACTGACACGCCGGTGATCGGTAAGTGATTGTATTGGCGGAAATAGGGGGAGAGCGTATGATCGAAAAGCTTTGGTAGACAGTCCCCTCCAAGTGCGGGACTGTGGGGGAGCGGAGATGGGCCAGGATCTAGAAAGACGCGTGCCGGGAACGCCTGGCCAGCGGTCGGAGCCATCCTGGTCAACCGTGGTCGGCACCACGCTGCGCCTGTGGCTGGAGCGCCACCACCTTGTCAGCCGGCGTCCGCTAGGCCGCAAGAAGCGACTCATCCTGCTGCTGAGCGCGCTCCTGGCCATGGCCTTCGGTGCCGCTATCACGCTGGCCTTCACCGGGGCGAGCCCGCAGGCATCCTCCGGGGGGCAGCACGGCGTCGGCGCGCCGGGGCAGACCCCGCTGCAGCAGGTCACGGCTAACCGGCTGGCCGCGGCGAAGTGGATGGCGGCCGAGGTGACCCCGGGCGTCATCGTGTCGTGTGACTCCATCATGTGCCAGGTGGCCCAGCAGGAGGGTTACCCCGCCGGTCAGCTGATGGTGCTGTCGTCGACGGCGCCCGACCCGGAAGGTGCGGAGCTTATTATCGCCACCCCGGCTATCCGGAATCAGTTCGGCACCCGGCTCGCCAGCGTCTATGCCCCGGACTTGATCGCCAGGTTCGGTTCGGGGCCGGAAGAGGTTGACGTCCGCTACCTGATCCCCGGCGGGTCCGCGGCCTACAACGCCCATCTCACCTCGGACCTCGCGAGTCGTATCGAGGCGGGTGAGCAGCTGCTCGACAACAGCAATTTCTCCGAGGGCCCCGCCGCCCGCGCGGAACTTCGCGCTGGTCAGGTGGATCCGCAGCTGCTTATAACGCTTGCGACACTTACTCACAAAATAGCGATACAGCTGGTAGCGTTCGATGACCAGTCGCCAGGTGTGGGTCTCACGGTACCGGTGCGGGGGGCTGAAATCGCTACCTCCGCGCGCGGTGGACTGTCGGCGATACTCGCGATCCTGGGACAGCAACAAATTTATGCGCCTACGCATAAAGGTGAGATCAGGCTTGCGAGCGGTCAGGAAGTGGTCACAGTACGGTATGGCGCCCCTGGTCCTTGGCCCTCGGACGTAGGTGGCTCATAGCGAGTTATCACTTTGGGGAGGAATCATAATGGGGTTTCCAGCAATAATGAGACGAGTTTTCACGCTGCTCGCGGCGACGGCCCTGGTGCTCGGGATACCGGCCGCGGCTTATGCTTCGTCGGCCACCACAGGAACCGGGTGGATCAGGCTCACTCACCTGTCTCCTAACACGCCCCCGGTGGACGTTTACCTTTACTCCTTCGGTAATTCCAACGCGCAGATCGTGCTTCATCACGTCGCCTACGGCACGGTATCGCCCTACGAGGCGGTGACCGCAGGCGACTACAGCGTGGCCATGCGGGCCGCGGGTGCCTCCGCCACCAGCCAGCCGGTCCTGTCCACCAGCGTCACGATCAAGGCCGACCACGCCTACACGGTGGCGGGCATGGGACCGGAGTCCGGCCTACGGCTCCAGGTCCTCAGCGATGACCTGACCACGCCGTCGGGCAAGTCCCTGGTGCGGGTGATCCAAGCTTCGCTGAAGCAGCAAACGGTCAAGGTGACGTGCGGCGGGAAAACCATCGTGCCCAAGTCGTCCTTTGCTTCCGTGAGCTCGTACCAGGCCATCCCGGCCGGCACCTGGACGATGGCCGCGGTCGGCGGCGGCGCGACCGCCAGCCAGCGCCTCACGCTCACCGCGGGCACCGTGCACACGCTGGTGGTGCTGGACGGAGCCAACGGCCTGGAGATGGTCAGCCTGGAGGACGCGGCCGGCGCGGGCAAGCCGCCCGTGGGCTCGGTCACGACCGGATTCGGCGGGACCGCGGGGCATGGCCCGGGCTCACCGCTGCCCTGGGCGGCGCTCATCGGCGCAGGCTCACTGCTCGCGCTGACCGGCGGCCTGCGCCTGCGTGGCAGCGGACGGCGTCGTCAGCTGCGCGCCGGAGTCTGAGTGAGGTCGTTTCGCAGGCCGGCCGCGATTATCCTCGCGGCCGGCCTGGCTGTGGTCGTGGCCGGGACGGCGGGCTTGCTGCTGACGCGGCACTCGACTCCGCCGATGCGCCCGGTCGCGGCCGGGGTGAGCGCGCTGCCCGCCCCGACCGGCCCGATCGTGGCCCCGCCGCAGTCGGCCGCCGCTGTCCCTGTCGCCAGCCCGGTGTCGCTGACCATCCCGCTGATCGGCGTCAAAACCAACCTGATCACGCTTGGCCTGCAGTCCGACGGCGCGTTGCAGGTGCCGTCCACGACATCGGTCGCGGGCTGGTACACCGGAAGCCCCCGTCCGGGTGCCATCGGCTCGGCCATCATCGTGGGCCACATCGACTCGCTCAGCGGTCCCGGGGTGTTCTACCGGCTGTCCCAGTTGCGCCGCGGCAACCAGGTCTACGTCCGGCGGTCCGACGGGACCATGGTGCTGTTCCGGGTGACCGAGGTCCAGACGTACCCGAAGAACGACTTCCCGACGCAGACGGTGTACGGACCCACCCCGGACGCTGAACTGCGCCTCATCACCTGCGGCGGGACCTTCGATTCCACCACAGGCCACTACCTGAGCAACATCGTCGTCTACGCCACAGAAGCGAGCTGACGAAAGCCTTGGTCCAGGTGGCCGATGACCCCGACCTGGCGAGGTTCGAGATCCGCGTGGATGGTGAACTCGCCGGCTTCCTCCAGTACCACCGGCGCGGCCACGAGATCGCTTTCACCCATACCGAAACCGACGGCCGTTTCCGCGGTCAGGGCATCGGCGGCCACCTCGTCCAGTCGGCTCTGGACTCGGCGCGGCAGCACAACCTGGCTGTCCTGCCCTACTGCCCGTTCGTGAACCGCTGGATGACCGAGCACCGTGAATACGCTGACCTGGTCCCGGCCGACCGCCGGGGCCAATTCGGTCTGTGACGCTAAGCTCCGCCGGGGCGTGGCGGCCAGGAAACCCACCGCGTGCGGATCGTCACGCCGCCCTGCGGGCGGCCGCCCGCCAGCGCCGCGGCCCGGACACAGAAGTGCGACCACATGTTCAGCTGGATCTCCTTGGCCAGCCGCAGCTTGTTGTAAAGCACGTCGGCGAGCCGGTCCCCGGCCCGGGCCCATGACTCGATTTCGAAGCCGAGGCCTGCTGACGTCGTGGTCGCCCGGAACTCGATCTGCCCCGCTTCCAGGTGGCCGTCCAGGGTGGCCAGCCGGAACGAGGTGTCGTCCCGCCGGGTCACCCGGACCGGGCCATCCCACGGGCCAGGCATCCGCACGATGAACTCGTCACCGCGACATAGCTCGTCGCGCGCGCCGCGGGTCTTGCGGAACACCGCCATCTCCGGCGAGGTCTTGTCGAGGTTGGCCGCCACTAGGTCGATCAGCGCCGCCGGGCTCATCTCGCTTTTCGCGATCCGCACCGTATACGTGCGATGAAGCAGCGGGCCGACGCCTGCCTCGATCGGCTGGGCCCGGTCCTGTGTACCGTGGTCATCGTCGGGTAGATCTGCGCTGTCGCCGGCTTCCTCGGAACGATGCAGGGGTGTCGTCCGCCACATGTATCGCCAGCTGACCAGGGCAATCCCGATCGGCCAGCGAAGCACGATCCCTAGCCGAGCCGGCCTGCTCGTCGTCACCATGGCAGGATCGTCCCATGCCGCGCGGCCCTCTCGTGCTGCGGGTATCCCTCAAGGAGGTTCCCGATGACTACCGGCCAGGCACTGCGGCGGGTTGGCCTGCGCAGTACGTATCTGCACGCCGCATCGATGGCGTCGGTCGCGCTTTGCATCGGCCTGTGGATCCGCGCCAAGACCGTCGACCAAGACGAACGTGGCAATGCCGAGCGGCGTGCCTTGTTCGTCGGACTCTGGCCGCCCACGTTGTGGCTCATCGGTGACTCCGTGCAGAAGGCGGAGTAATTGCTGGGGTTCGGTTCGGTTGACGAAAGCGCGGCGCTGGCGGGGCTGCGGCATCGCCGGGTTAACTATGACCCGGCGCGGGCGCCGGAAGATGGCCGCCCGGACGGGCACTGGCACGTCGATTCCAGCGACGCGGTCATCGGCTCGGAACTCCCAGGCCCGCCGGTGGCCGGGGGGCCCTGGGAGACGGGGTGCGTTCTGGTCCGGCAGTACGAGTTCGCCGAACCCGGCATCATACGCGCGGCCTACCTCGGTGATAGCGAGCTGCCGGGCCGCGACATGCTGCTGGAAGGCCGGTTCTTTGGCCTGCGGTTCTATCTCGGGGTCCGGATCACGGCTCTTATCGACGAGACCAGGGACGCTGCCGGTGGTCAGGAGCGAGTCTGGGGCTGGAGTTACCAGACGCTGGAGGGTCATCTGGAGCAGGGGCGGCTCAACTATGAGGTGATCAAGAATCTGGGAACCGGCCAGGTCAGCTTTCGGGTGTCCGGCTACTCGCGGGCCGCGCCCATCCCGAGCCTGGTCGTCCGCTGGGGATTCCGGCTGTTCGGCCGCTGGACACAGCGTCGTTTCTACCTGGCGATCCAGCGCCGGATGCGTGGCCTGGTGCAGGCCGCGCAACACGGTGTCGGCACTCCCGCGCCCGGAAACCCGCGCCGACGGCGTGGTGCTGGCTCCGACGCAAGCCGTGGCCGCGCACCCGCTGGAACGGCTCGCCCGAGCCTGGCTGCATCCTGGCAGCTAGGCGGGCTCATCGTGGCACCGATGAGTTTCCGCGCGAACCTCCGTTACACCGGAGAGAAACGCGAAACCGAACAACGCAGGCTGCGGAGGCTGACATGGACTACAAACTGCAACTGGTGCTGATCCCCGTCTCGGACGTGGACCGGGCCAAGAACTTCTACGCCGATCAGGCCGGCTTCGACCTGCTCGTGGACACCCCGATCGGCGAGGGGCAGCGCGTGGTCCAGCTCACGCCGCCCGGCTCGGCCTGCGCGATCGGGTTCGGCCACGGGCTCACCTCGGCCGCGCCCGGGTCGGCGCAGGGCATGCACCTGGTCGTGTCCGACATCGTGGCCGCGCGAGCCGAGCTGACCGAACGCGGCGTGGCTATCAGCGAGGTACGGCACATGGATGCGGGGACCTGGGCGGACGGCCCGCACCCGGACCGCGGCAGCTACCAGTCGTTCGCTGACTTCGCCGACCCGGACGGTAACGTCTGGGTGCTGCAAGAGGTCGGCTACGACCAGAGCTGACGATGGCGGACATGAGTACCGACCAGGTGGTGAACGCGGCGATCGCCGGTGACGAGCCCGCGTTCACCACCCTGGCTGAACGGCACCGGCGCGAGCTCCACGTCCACTGCTACCGGATGCTGGCTTCGTTCGACGAGGCCGAGGACGCGGTCCAGGAGACGTTCCTGAACGCATGGCGCGGCCGGGCTAGCTTTACCGGCGGCCCGCATCTGCGTGCGTGGCTGTACCGGATCGCCACCAACGTCTGCCTGGACATGCTGCGGCGCAGCTCGAGGCGGACGGCGGGCAGCTCGTACGCCGAGGTGTCCTGGCTCCAGCCGTATCCGGACCTGCTGCTCGATCAGGCCGCACCCAGCGACGAGCAGCCCGAGTCGGTCGCGATTGCGCGGGAGACCATCTCGCTGGCGTTCCTGGCCGCTCTGCAGGTCCTGCCGCCGCGGCAGCGGGCGGCGCTGATCGCCCGCGATGTGCTCGGCTGGCCCGCCAGCGAAACCGCTGCTGTGCTCGGCACCAGCGTGGCGGCGGCCAACAGCGCCTTGCAGCGGGCGCGGACGGCGATGCAGTCGCATCTGCCCGCCCGGCGTGCCGACTGGACCGCACGGGAGCCTAGCCCCGCGGAACGCGCGCTGCTCGAGCGGTTCATCGAGGCACACGAACGGTGCGACACCGAGGCCGCCTTCGCGATCGCGGCCCACGACATCACCATCACGATGCCGCCCCATCCGTGGCGCTTCGACGGTCCGGAGGCGATGCGGTCCCTCATGGCGAACACGGCTTCGATGGGCGTCTGGCGGCTGATCCCGGTCGGGGCCAACCGGATGCCTGCGGCCGCGAGCTACCTGCGGCGGCCTGGCGACAGCGAGTTCCGTGCGTTCAAGTTCGACGTCATGCGGATGCAGGCCGGAGCTATCGCGGAGATCACCACGTTCGGCCCGGAACTGTTTCCGGCCTTCGGCCTGCAGCCGACGCTGGCGCCCGGACCGCCCTGAGGCCGGCACCGTGGAGGAGTGAGCGATAGCCTGGCCCGCGTGCTGGGCCCGCCGCTGCGATGAGTTCCGGCCAGGCCGTGCGTCTGCCCTGGTGACCGCCGCCGGGTCGTCGTACACTGCTGCCCGGCACGAGACACCACGGAGGACACCATGCTGACCCCACCGAGCGACCCGGCCACTGCGCTGCCCGGCCGCCCGCCCGTCGTTGACCTGGCCACCTGGCAGGCCGCCCGTGACGAGCTGCTGGTCCGCGAGAAGGCCCACACCCACGAAGGCGACGCCATCGCCGCGGCCCGCCGCCGGTTGCCGATGGTGGAATTCGACCCGACGGTCAAGGTCAGCGGCCCGGACGGGCCGGTCCCGTTCCTGGACCTGTTCCAGGGCCGCGACGAGCTCTTGGTCTACAAGCACATGTGGTGGGACGGCGCGCCGCACCAGGGGCAGTGCGAAGGCTGCACCACCACAGCCTGGGTCCTGAAAGACGCCGTCTACCTCAATGCCCGCGGCGTCTCATTCGCCATCCTGACCACGGGCCGCTGGGAGGAGGTGGCCTCCTACGTCGAGTTCATGGGCTACACCCAGCCCTGGTACTCCGTGCGCGACCTGGCTGAGCCGGTCGGCGGCGACATGGGCTACACCACCTGCTTCCTGCGCGACGGCGACCGCGCGTTCCTCACCTACTCCACGACGGGCCGCGGCAACGAGCCGGTCATGGGGGCCTTCAGCCTGCTTGACATGACGCCCTACGGCCGCCGCGAGGCCTGGCAGGACAACCCCGAGGGCTGGCCCGAGGGGCACGGCCCGTGCTGGTACTGGCGCTCGGACTCAGACGGGAACGCGACCTGGGGCCCGACCGGCCGCCCGGTGCCGCAGTGGACCCGCCCCGGCGCCACCCCCGTGCAGACTCTCGGCCGACACGGCGACCACTGACGCGCGCCTTGGTTGACAGCGCAGGCAAGATGCCGGGTGCGAGCCTGCTGCGGTCAGACCAGGGCGAACATCGCTAACCTGTCAGGGGTGGAGAGCGAGAAGGGCAATCCGAACGGGGGTCTTCCTCGCGTGTCCACAATCCCACGTGTAACGGTGACGCGGTACGTGACTCCGCTGCGCGAGGGCGGTTCGCTGCCCGCCCTGGTGGAGGCGGACAATCTCGGCACCTACGTGATGAAATTCCGCGGTGCCGGGCAAGGCCCGCTCGCGCTCGTCGCCGAGATCATCGCCGGTGAGCTCGCCCGCCGGCTCGGCCTGCGCACCCCGGAGCTGGTCGTGGCCGAGCTCGACCCGCGGATTCCGGGCAGCGAACCTGACCCCGAGATCCAGGATCTGCTGCGGGCCAGCGAAGGCCTGAACCTCGGGGTGGATTTCCTGCCGGGCTCGGTCGGTTTCGATCCGCTCGGCTGGACGGCCGAGCCCGGCTTTGCCAGCCAGCTCCTGTGGTTCGACGCGCTCGTGCACAACGTGGATCGCACCTGGCGCAACCCGAACCTTCTCGTCTGGCACCGCAACATCTGGCTGATCGACCACGGCGCGGCGCTGTACTTCCACCACAACTGGCCGACCGCGGATCCCGCGCGGCGGTTCGACGCCCGCGAGCACGTGCTCCGGGCCCAGGCCACCGAACTGGCTCAGGCCCATACCGCTCTCGCCCCCCAGATCACCGAGCCCTTGCTCAGGCAGGTAACCGGCCTGGTCCCGCCCGGATGGTTCGGCGAGCGCGGCGCCGCGGCCTACCTCGAGCACCTGCTGCGCCGCGCCCCGATCGTGCCCGAGGTGATCCAGCTATGAATGACCCGGGCCGGGCGGAGGTCTTCGAGTATGCGCTGGTGCGTGCGGTCCCCCGGGTGCGAGCGCGGCGAGGCCATCAACGTCGGCGTCATCGTGTACTCGCAGCATTACCGCTACCTGGCCGTCCGGATCGGGCTGGACACGGCCCGGTTGCTCGCCATCGATCCAGCGGCCGATCTGGATGCGGTGCGTTCGGCTCTGTCGGCGTTCGAGAAGGGCTGCACCGAGGGCCCGCTGGCCGGCCGCCCGCTCGGCGAGCGCTTCCGCTGGCTCACCGCGCCCAGATCCACCATCGTCCAGCCTGGCCCCGTCCACAGCGGCCTTACCAGCGACCCCGCCGCCGAGCTCAGCCACCTCTTCGACACCCTCGTCCGCACCGGCTGAGCCCGTCAGGCCAGCGTTCCTGCCACGCCCTGGGTCCGAAGTCGCCCCGGTGCGGCTCCGCCGGACGGAGCCGAGGCCCTGATGTCACGGTGGCCCGACCCGGGAGCCAGGATGACCACGGTCATCGCGGCACCTACTGTCCGGCACCACGCCGGGGCCTGCGATCCCTGTGGCAGGGTAGCTCCAACTGTGCCCGTGGTGCGGCGGCCGTGAAAAATCTCGTGGTGGATCCGCGCTTGATGGTGGATCGGGTGTACGAGGTCGTGCCGGACAGGCCGCGGAGCCCGGATCCTTCGTGGCCTTGCGCGCGGTGGCTGCGGGCGTGGTGATGCGGGATGTGCGCCGCTGGCCCGGCCGGCTGCGGCCGCGTCGATCGCGGAAGGGGCTTGTACGGAGTATTTGGGTAATCAGGGGGTACCAAAGTTTCCACGTAAGCCAAATATTCCACGACTTTTTCGGTGATAGTGACGGGCTTCGGCAAGCGCGGGGGGGCGACGGGTCGGGCCCTCAGATGTATCGTCGCTTCGATCGTGAGCCCCGCGCGGCATGTGTCACACTGGCAAAGGCACGGGGTCGGCCGGATCCTGGCGCGGCCGGGGCCGGGGCATGCGGGGGGCGGGGTCGCGGGGTATCGTGGGCAGCGCGCGGTGCGCAGTCCACGCATCGCTGACCACGCGCATGCAGCCGACCGGCGGCGGGCCGCGCTGGGAGCCGGCGGCGGTCGCTGGCGGCCGTGCCCGATGATCATGAGCCCCTGGCGCTGGGCCGGAGGGGAGCGTCAGACCCAGCACGCGACTACAGGAATGGCGCAAGTTCTGGCAGCGACCGGATCACCGCGAGCCTGGGCGCTGCCTCCTCCTCCCTCCTCCTCCTCCTCCTCGCTCCTCCTCGTGCCCCCGTTCTCCTCCTCCTTCCCTCCTCCTCCCTCCTCCTCCTCGTTGGTCGCAAGTCCGCGCACCCCCTGACCGTCGGAAACTCCTTGACCTCCCTTGCCCGAAACCGCTTGGGTCCCAGGGGCTTCTGACACCCTCTCTTGCGTCCCGCGGACCATTTGCACCGCTCGGATCCCCAGGGCTGCCGCCCCGGCGCAGTAGGTCGCGTTGTCGTCTACGAACAGGGCGGCCTCCGCGTCCACGCCGAGCTTGTCCAGCGCGACCTGGTAGATCTGCGCCGCCGGCTTGGCCACCCCGACCTCGTTGGACAGGATCAGGGCGTCGGCCAGCGCGGCTACCCCGACTTCGGTGAGCAGCTCGCGCGTGTTCTCGTCGCAGTTGCTGATGATCGCGATCTTGATGTCGCGGGACCTGAGCTCCCGCATGAACGGAAGCACGTCGTCGTACAGGCGTCCCGCCCGCAGCAGCAATTCCCGGCTCTTCGCCGCCAGCGCCCGCGCCTGACCAGGCCGGGGCTCGAGGCCGGCCGCCCGCAGGATCTCCCCGAACGCTTCGGCCATCGAGATCTGGCCGACGGACAGCGCCGGGCCCACTAGCCGGAATCCCCCGTACAGGGCCTGCTCCGGGATCCCGGCCAGTGCCAGCAGTTCGTGGCCGTAGGCGCCGAAGTCGGTGTGCACGATGGTGTCGTATGCGTCTAGGCAACATGCTTCGAGCCATTGGTCCACGAGCTCAGTGCCTACTCTCCGTGGAAATCCGCGATAGCCGCCTCATAGCGGTCCAGGGCCCGCTCGACCGGCCCGCGCGCGGCCGAGGGCAGCCAGTGCACGGCCCGCTGGAAGCCGGCTGCGGCGTAGGCCTCGAGCACCTTGGCGTCGGCGGGTACGCCCATGACCATGAGCGCGACCGGCCGGTCGGCGCGAGCCCGCAGTTCCGCCGCCCGGTCCAGGATGCCCTCACGGGCGTGGTTGGGGAACCACGCGTCGCCAAAGGCCAGCACCCGGTCGAGCACGCCAGGCCCGGTCCCGCCGACAAGCACCGGCGGATGGGGCCGCTGGGCCGGCTTGGGCCAGGACCAGATCCGCTCGAACGAGACATATTCGCCTGCGTAGCTCGCCTCGTCGTTTGTCCAGATCTCCTTCATGGCCTCGACCCGCTCGCGCAGGACCGCCATCCGCTGTCGCGGATCCGTGCCGTGGTTGGCCATCTCCTCCCGGTTCCAGCCCGCGCCGACGCCGAACTCGAACCGTCCGCCGGACAGGAAGTCGACGCTAGCCACCTCCTTGGCGGTGGTGATCGGGTCACGTTCGATCACCAGGCAGATGCCCGAGCCGACCCGCAGCCGCGAGGTCGCGGTGACCGCCGCGGTCACCGCCACGAACAGGTCGAAGGTATGCGCGTACCGCCGGGGCAACTCGCCGCCGCTTGGCGGCGGCGTCTGCCGGGCCGCCGGGATGTGGGTGTGCTCGGGGAAGAAGAGCGATTCGTGCCCTCGTTCCTCGGCGAGGCGCGCCACGTCGGCGGGCGCGATGGCGTCATGGGTGGGGAAGATTGCTACACCGGTTTCCATACCATCAAGCCTAGGCCGCCGCTCAGCGCCTCGAGGCAGCTTGTCCGCCCTGCTAGGCTGCACAAAACGAAAGAGGCGTGGAAATGGACTACGTTATCTCGGGTTTGCTGCTGATTCTTATTGTCGGCATGCTGGTCATGCTGAAGAGATACGAGCGCCGTAAGCAGTAGCCCGAGGAGCCAGGTCATGACAGACGCCGGCGGAGAAGGCACCCGGATAGACCTGTCGGATATGGCGTTCTGGGGTTGGCCGCTGGCCGACCGGGCCGCCGCCTTCGCCCGGCTGCGTGCCGAGGAATACCCGAGTTTCTACCCCGAGCCCGTGGTCCCGTTCGGTGAAAAGGGCCCGGGTTTCTACGCCCTGGTCCGGCACGCCGACGTCGTCGAGGCAAGCCGTCATCCCGACGTGTTCTGCTCCCGTAAGGGCGCGACGAACATTGTCGACCTGCCGCCCGACTTTAACGAGTACTTCGGCTCGATGATCAACATGGATGATCCCAGGCACGCCCGGCTACGCCGGATCGTCTCCCGCGCCTTCAGCCCGAGGCTGATAGCGCGGTTCGAAGATGACGTGCGGCGTGTGGCGGTAACGATCGTCGATGACCTGCTGGCGACCGGACCTTGCGATTTCGTGCCGAACGTCGCGGCCCGGCTGCCGCTGAAGATCATCTGCGACATGATGGGCATCCCCGGTCACCAGTACGAGATGGTCCTGGCTAACAGCAACATCATCTTGTCCGGTTCGGATCCGGAATTCCTGAGTCACGACCTCAACGAGGCGGTCGGCCAGATACTCGGCGCTGGGCGGGCGCTGACCGACCTGGTCACAGGCTTGGCCGCCGACCGTGCGCAGGCACCCGCCGACGACCTGGTCTCCGCGCTCGTGACCGCGAACATCGACGGGGAACAGCTGACAAGTGCCGAACTCGCCTCGTTTTTCATCCTGCTGGTGGTGGCGGGCAACGAGACCACCCGCACCGCCCTGTCGCACGCCCTGATGCTGCTCACCGAGTTCCCCGAACAGCGCAAGCTGCTCCTCGCCGACTTCGAGAACCGGATCGGCGGGGCGGTCGAGGAAGTCGTGCGCTACGCCTCACCGGTCCTGTTCATGCGGCGGACCCTGACCCGGGACTACACCATGGGTGGGCAGGCCTACCACAAAGGCGACAAGGTGGTGCTCTATTACTACTCGGCCAACCGGGACGAGACGGTGTTCGCCGACCCGGGCCGCTTTGACATCACCCGCTCACCGAACCCGCACGTGGGATTTGGTGCGGCCGGGCCGCACTTCTGCCTCGGTGCCCACCTCGCCCGCCGCGAACTCACCGTCATGCTGCGCGAGCTGCTGACCCGGATCCCCGATATCACGGCCGGTGAGCCCGACCGGCTGCTGTCCAGCTTCGTCAACGGCATCAAGCGGCTGCCCTGCCAATTCGCCGGCTGACCGACGGGACCGGCTGGCCAGCGGGACCCGGGCCTGACCTCAGTCCCACAGCATGGCCTCGACTTCCGGCAGCGACCGGACCACCGTTGCGCCCGCCGCGGGCATGTTCCCGTCTGGCTCGCCCCGGACGATCTGCACGGCCGCGATCCCCAGCTCGACCGCCCCGGCGCAGTACACCGCCTGGTCGTCCACGAACAACGCGGTCCCGGCGGTCACCTCCAGCTGATCGAGGGCCTGCCGGAAGATCCGCGCCGCCGGCTTGGCCGCGCCGACCTCACACGACAGCACCAGAACGTCGGCCAGTGCGGCCACGCCGAGCTCGACGAGCAGCTCGCGGGTCTGTTCGCCGCAGTTACTGACGATCGCGACCTTCAGGCCAGCCGCCCTGACCGCACGCAGGAACGGCAGGGCGTCGTCGTACAACCGCGCGGTGCGGTACAGCAGTTCCCTGTCCGTGTCCAGTAGCGCGCGCACCAGCTCCGGCCGCGGGTCGACGCCGGATTCCCGCAGGATCAGCTCGAAGCCTTCCGCCTTGCTGAGTTGGCCGGTGTTCAGCCTGCTATCGATCCGCTCGTACCCCTCCCGCCAGGCCTGGGCCGGCACCCCGGCCATCCTTGGCAGCTCGGTTCTGCGCGATAGGAAGTCGCAGCTCAAGAGAGTGTCGTAGACGTCAACCAGGCACGCTTGGATGCGAGTCACCCCCTCAGGGTACGGCCGTGCAGTCAAGATCCTCCGGAGCCGTTCGGCCTGAGCTGGAAACACGCTGTGTAACTGGTAATGCCAGCCCAACATACCGTCGCACTGCCAGACGGTCGGCGGGATCGGCTGGATCTTCGGCAACGTCACGAACGAGCAGGCCATCTTCAGGTTTGCCCAGATGGCCGAGGCTTACGACGTCGTTGAAGAACGCGGCGGACGGCATCGCCTCTGTTACGTCCACGAGCCTGGGCGCTGGCCGAGCAGGGCCCGGATCAAGTCGGCGAGCCCGGCTGGCCAGATCACTTCGGTGGTGGCATCCATCTCCGCCAGCGTCCACCAGTGCCAGGCGGCGATCCCGTCCGAGGCGTGCATGAGGTGTACCTCACCGAGCTTGCGCTGGGCCTGCTCCACCCGTCCGAGGAAGAACCGCTCGTGCTGTTCGACGATCGCGTCCGCATACTTCATGGTCAGCGTCCGCTGGTGCACCTCACCGCCCAGCGGCACATCGGTCCAGCCGGTTTCCTCGGCCAATTCCCGCCACGCACCCGCCGGGTAGTCTTCCCCGTCATTCAGCCCGCCTCCCGGCGTGCACCAATGCCGCCCGTTGGGCAGCTCGTCGTCGTACCTGAACAACAGCACCCGATCATCGGGGTCAAGCACGATCACTCGTCCGGCCCGCCGCAGCCGTAGCGGGGCTGCACCTTCGGACCCGGCACCGGTCTGCTCCATAGGCACCATTGTCCTGGCTGGTTCCTGTGGTTTGAAGCATCCCCCCAAGCTCTAGTCTCGTGAGCCGAGCCTGCAAGGCGACGCCGACTCGCTGACCTACCTCTGGCCGGCGCAGTAGGACAAGCTCACGCAGTTTTCTCGATTGCCCGCAGCGCCGGGCGCAAGCTCATGGCCTGAACCCGGCCGAGACCGCATACGTGTCCGCGACCTAAATGTTGGCCTCGGTATACAGGCAGAAAGGATGGCCTGCCGGGTCACCGGAGCCGCGCGATCGCGGGTCACACGGATACGGCGGCGCGGATGCTCTCCCTGAGCGAGCTCATGGTGGCGAGCACGGCGCTCGGCTCGTAGCCGCAGTGGGCCATGCAGTTGTCGCAGCGCGGATCCTTGCCCCGGCCGAAGTTCTCCCAGTCGGTGGTCTCGAGCAGTTCGGCGTATGTCTTGGCGTACCCGTCCGCCAGCAGATAGCACGGCCGCTGCCAGCCGAACAGGGAGTACGAGGGAACACCCCAGGGCGTGCACGCGAAGTCCCGCTTGCCCTCGAGGAAGTCCAGGAACAGGGGCGAGTGGTTCAGCCGCCACTTCTTCCTGCGTCCGGCCGCGAAGGCGGTGCCGAACAGCTCGCGAGTCTGCTCGACGCCGAGAAACCTGTCCTGGTCCGGAGCCTTCTCGTAGGCGTAACCCGGAGAGATCTCCATCCGGTCGACCTTGAGCTCGTCGTTGAGGTAGGTCAGCACGTCGATCACGGTCTGCGGCGAGTCGGTGTTGAAGAACGTGCTGTTCGTGTAGACCTGGAAACCGGCCGCCTTGGCCTGCTTGATGGCTTCGACGGCCTGGTCGAACACGCCTTCCTTGCTGACCGATTCGTCGTGCCGCTCGCGCAGGCCGTCGATGTGCACCATCCAGGCGAAGTTCTTCGACGGCGTGAATTTGTGCAGGTGCTTGGGCAGCAGCACCGCGTTCGTGCACAGCACCACGAACTTGCGGCGCTTGACCAGTTCGTCGACCATCTCGTGGATCTGCGGGTGCATCAGCGGCTCACCGCCGGCCAGCGACACCATCGGCGCCCCGCACTCCTCGACCGCGGCGATGGCTTGCGCGACCGGCATCCGCCGCTTGAGCTCCGAGGCCGGATGCTGGATCTTGCCGCAGCCCACGCACTTGAGGTTGCACGCGAACAGCGGCTCGACCTCCACGATCATCGGAAACTTCGACACCCCGCGCAGCTTCATCTTCATCAGATGCGTGCCGAGCTTGACCGACAGATGCAGCGGCAATCCCATCGTCAACTCCTGTGCAGCTCTCGCGCCGGTCCCACGGCCGGTGCATGTTGCGGACGTTCGGTCCCATTCATACTTCATGTTCGCTACATACAGCTTGTATGTACGACAATACACGGATGACCTTCACCCGTCGAGATGAACACGTGGCTGACACCCGCCAGGCACTGGTCGACGCGGCCCGCACGCTGTTCACCGAGCAGGGCTTCGCCGCCACCGGTACCGAGGAGATCGTGGCCGCCGCCCGGGTGACGCGGGGCGCGCTCTACCACCACTTCCACGACAAGGCTGACCTGTTCCGCGCCGTCATGGAGCAGATCGCCCGCGAGGTGGCCGAGCATCTCATCGACGCCGAACTCTCCCGGCCCCAATCACCGGGGCCCGCGCCCTCACCCGGGCCCGGGCCGTCACCCGCCGACGCCTGGGACGAGGTTCGCGACGGCTTGCGCGCGTTCCTCGACTTGTGTGTCGTCACCGACGACTTCCAGCGGATCGTGCTGGTGGAGAGGACCGGCGGTGCTCGGCCACGAGGCCTGGGACGAGCTCGTAGCTCGCCACGGGTCGAACCTGCTGGCCGAATGGCTGTCCCGTGCCGTCGAGCAGGGCCGCATCGCGCCACTGCCGATCCAGCCGCTCACCCGCCTGCTGATCGCGATGATCTCCGAGTCGAGCCTCTACATTGCCCGCGCCGCCGACCGTTCCGCTGCCCGCGCCGCCATGGGTACCGTCCTCGATCACTTCCTGAACGGACTGGAGCTATCTCCCGCTGGCCAGGTAACGGCCTAATGGACGGCCCCCGCGGTGACTTCCGCGGGCGCATCCTCCGTCGCGGCCGCGGTCCGCGGTGCTGTCCGCCGGGGCAGCACGAAGGTCAGCCCGGTGGCGCCGAGCACGATCGCGGTCTCCACCACCATGGCCAGCACCATCGCGGACACCGCGCTCCCGCGACGGCACGCTGCCCCGAACCGGGCAGGCCGCCATTGACACCCAGGTCCAGACCGGCCAGCCCTCGTCATGGCCGAGGGTCAGCGGCACAAGCGCCAGCGCCAGGGAAGCCGATACCCCGAGCACACCACCCGGATCGAGCCGCGGCCTGCGCTGACCCCCCACGCGGGGGATCACAACTGCCGCGGCGATCAGCGTGGCCGCGCCGACCGGCACGTTCACCAGGAAGATCGGGCGCCAGCCCAGGTCCAGGATGTTCGCCTGAAGCAGCAGGCCGCCCAGGATCTGCCCGGACACGAAGGCCAGCCCGATGGTGACGCCGAACCAGGACAAGGCCCGGCTCCGTTCGGCCGGCGGGAAGATCGCGGTGATCAGGGCCAGCACCTGTGGCACCATGGCGGCGCCGGTTAGTCCTTGCAGCAGCCGGGCGGCCACGAGCTCGGCGGGGGACTGAGCCAGCCCGCACAGCAGCGAGGCGGCGGCGAAGCTGGCCACGCCGATCATGAAAAGCCGCCGGTAGCCCAGCAGGTCACCCAGCCTCCCGCCGGTCACCATGCCGCTGGCGTACATGAACGCGTACCCGCCCACGACCAGCTGCAGGGCCGCGTCACTCACGTGCAGATCGCGCTGCAGCGACGGGGCGGCCACGTTCACCACCCAGATGTCGAAGCCCGCCATGAACATCGCCAGCAGCACCACCGGCAGCATCAGCCAGCGCCGCGGATCCGGCCCAGTGGCCTGCTCCCATCCCGGCCGAGTCCGCTCTTCTGGCTGGGTTGCGCTATGTCACGGTACCTCCACGGCGCGAGGGTGTTCGATGATCATCGAAGTTCGACTTTGTCGAACTCCTCGCAACCGTGATTTATGCTAGTGGCGTGATGGACGACGTCGTGAGCCGGCCGCGGATGCCATGCTGCTGCCAAAGCTGCTGGCCGCGCTGGCCGACCCGCACCGGCTGGCGTCCGTCCGCGCCCTGGCACGTAACGGCGAGTCCTGCTGCGCTCAGGTCATGCAGGAGGCCGGGCTCGAGCTGAGCAAGTCGACCTTCTCGCACCACCTGCGCATCATGCGTGAGGCGGGCCTGGTCACCAAGCGGATCCAGGGCGCGAAGGGCTACGCCACGCTGCGCAAGCAGGACGTCGACCGCCGCTTCCCCGGCCTGCTCGACTCCATCCTCAACGCCGACGCTCCTGCCGAACTGCACTCCTGACCGTCCGCTCCGCACCCCGCCGTCACTAATCCGGCCGAACGATCATGCCTTCCTCGCCCATCACCACTGCATGCCCACCCTGGGTCCGGCAGGATCGGGATATGACCTCCGAACCACACCGGCGGACGATCGGCTCACTGCGAGCCGTAGTCCTCGACGCCCCGGACATCGACCGCCTGGCCTCGTTCTACGAACAGCTGGCCGGCTGGCAGCGCGTTCCCGGCGACGAGGATGACTGGATCACGCTCTACACCGGTGACGGCTGGCGAGTGGGCCTGCAACGGGCCATCGACCACGTGCCGCCGCACTGGCCAGACCAGGACCATCCGCAGCAGGCCCATCTCGACTTCCGGGTACCGGATATCGACCTGGCGGCCGAACGCGCCCAGCAACTCGGCGCCATCTTGCTGCGCCGCAACGAGCGGTGGCACACGCTGGCCGACCTGGCCGGTCACCCGTTCGACCTGTGCCTCAACCCAGACGATCCGCGGACCACCCTAACGGGTGTCATGCTCGACTGCCCCGACGCGAAGGAGCTGAGCCACTTCTACGCGCAGCTCCTCGGCAAGCCGGTGACGTACGAGGCGGACGGGGTCGCGATGATCGGTGAGGACGGCGCGCAGCCGGTGATGTTCCAGCAGGTAGCGCAGTACACCGCGCCACGCTGGCCAGATCCGGCGTACCCGCAGCAGATTCACCTCGACGTGACGGTCCAGGACGTGGACGCGGCAGAACGAGCCGCCCTGGCCATCGGCGCGACCCGGCTGGACGGCGCCGGCCCGGACTGGCGCGTCTACGCCGATCCGGCAGGCAAGCCCTTCTGCCTGGTGTGCCCGGTCTAGGCTTCATCAACCAACGTCAGCCCCACCGTGCCGGCGATCGCCGGCACAACGGTCCATCGTGCCCCCAAAGCCCCGGGACACACCAGCACGAGCCACACGCCAGCCACATCCACCACCCCCGCGACCGGGACAGCGTCCCCTGAAAGACGGCCGGGGCCGGGCGCGGGCACCAGCCGCCCGGGCTCCGGCTCCTTCCGTGGCTGCAGTGACCCACTATCAGCGAAAACACGTGCGTGAGAAGCCAGACGCCGGGGATGTGGTCCGCGGTGCGCGCCAGGGCCGGGAGACAAGAGGGCGTACGGGTTCGTCGGCCTCGACCGCCAACGGCTGAACAAGCGGAGGCGAATGACAGAGATACTCGTGCCCTGCTCTGTAGTCGGGTATGGTCGTCTATACATAGGTATAGACGGGAGGTAGCGGGTATGCGCGACGGAGTAAATCCCGAACGTTATCTGGTCGGTTTCGAGAACCGGTTGAAGGATCGCGACCGGGTCAAAGACAAGGTCGCGGAGAGCCTGGCCGTCAAGGGCCGCACCGTGGCGGAGGCCATGCAGCTGCTTGCCGACGCCATCAGGTACACGTTCCAGTACGGCGAGGCCGGTTATAGCAGGCAGCTCGCTGGGGACGTGGCGCTAACGGCGCGGAAGGGTTTCGAGCTGGTCAGGCTGAGGAACTTCTGGCGAGGAGACCAGTACAAGGGCATCAGCAGCCTGTGGCGCGAGCCGACCACTGGTCAGCTCTTCGAAGTGCAGTTCCACACGGAGGTCAGTTATCAGGCCACGGTGTTTACCGCCGAGCACTCGTACGCACGGCTGCGTTCGGCCAATACCTGCGCACAGGAGGAGATCGAGCTCGAAGCCTTGCAGCGCGAGGTCTACGCGCACGTCCCGGTTCCGCCGGGCGCCCACGACATTCCCGGCTACCCGGCCGACACAGCCTGGCAGGTTCCCGGCAGGCGCCCCGAGACCGGGCGGACCGGGGTCGCTCATTACGCCCTGGTCGATGACCTCAGCAGTCCGGACTGCCCGGCTGGCCTGCTCAGGCGCAGCTACCGCGACGGTGGCAGGCGCGACGAGGTGTTCACCCGGGATCTGGTGTGGCATCGCAGTTCGCTGCTGATCTCCGCCGAGCGCGGAGACCTGGAGAACGAGTTCATCGAGATCACCGCCGAACAGGCCGCCCGCGTCGCGGACCGCATCAGGCACTCCGCCATGAACAGCCCCGCGCTATAGATGCGCCTCAACCAGAGCCGGATGCTAGTCCCCACTCAACCGGAACCCACCACTCAGGAGTCAACCGGCTGTCCGCCCCAATGCTCGCGAAAATGCTGGATGATCTTATCCGCCTCCTCATGGCTGACCTCAACGAGTTCGTCGTCGAAGTCGGCACGTTCCCACTCGAGCGATCACCGGTGTGAATTTCCAGCTGAAGTCATCCCGTAGGGCCTCGTCGGATGGACCATCGTCGTGCTCAAGCCGTCGGACCAGGCCCCTTGGGTTACCTATGCTGTTACTACCGCCGACGATCGCGTAGTACGTGATCTTGTTAGGCACCTAGAACCCTTCCTTCCTGTAATCGGAGATCTCTACTGCGCCTTCCGGCACCTGGATATGCGAGCACACCTCCCTTTGGAAAGCGTGCAATTCGCGGAGCTCGGACCTGAGTGCCGCAGGATCGCGGATCCGCTCATAGGCGACGTGTGTCACCTGATGCTTGGCGTGGAAACTCTCGGCCGTGTGAAACTGCACCTCGAATCGTTGCCCTTCCGGGTTTACCCAGCGCGTGTTGATCCCCTTGTACTCGGGATCGGTCCACGAGTTCTTGGAATAGCACATCTCATAGTCCACGAGTTTGCGAGCTGTTCCTTGATCTGTTGGTAGCCACGAGCATAGCTCTCGGGCTGGAAGCAGAATGTAAAGCGAATTGCGTCAGCGACCTCGCCAAGAGCTTCGGCCACGGGAAAGCGTGGTTCAGCCTCAAGCTTCTCGGCGACCTTCTCTTTGAGGCGGTCGTCGCCTTTGAGCCTGAACTTGAACCCTGCCAGCCAGCCGCCATGGCTATTCTCCTGCTCGATCGCCTGCATGTCCGCCGAGATGGCCGGCTCGGCCTCGCGTACCCGGTCGATCGTCGTGACCGCCTCTGCGTGCCGCTCCGGGTTCAGGTAAGAGCCCCCCTGGCTGCGAAACGATCCGGGTGGATCAGCCGGACGTTCCGGCGCCGCCTGCCGGTCCTCCAGCCAGAGCTTCCGGTAATCCGCCGCTTGGTCGAGAAACCCGGGCGCCTGGTGCCAGTATCCACCCTCAGCAGGCCGAACGGGCCTAGCCTCGTCGGCCGCCTCGACGGAGGCGTGAGCTCGCATGGCCTCGTACACCCGCCCGCGTTCGTCGGGGTCGGGCAGGTCGCGCGCCTTCGGCCGGTCCACATCGCGGTCACGGCCATGATCGGCCCGGCCAGGGTCATCCGGTTCGGACGGTAGGTCCAGCGCCCCCATGGCACTCCCAAGACGGCACTTAATGTAATCGGATACTCATCTTAGGTAATACCGGCGTTCCGCAGACGCCGTAAAACGAACGAAACGATAACGTCGGTCGCTAGGCGTAGTGACCACGCCGTCACCGCGCAGAAACCGTGCCGGGACCGCGTTAGAGATCCGCCACGGCCAGGGCCGGGTCGGCTTGGGGTGCGCCGCTGGGTTCCCAATCCTGGTCCGATCGCGCGTACGGGTACCAGCGCAGATCCCGGCCGAGCCGGAGCTGAAGGCGCCCCGCGGTAATCCGGTTGCCGTGGACCGCCTCCGCCGCGCCGGTCTTGGCGTGCAGGACGGCTCGCGCTGCCTGCAGCAGTTCGGCGGCATCGGGATCCTCGCTGTCCGGGTCCCACTCCGCCCGCAGCAGTTCGAGGCCGGCCAGGCCGCCTTGCCGCCAGGCGAGCGCTTGCCTGGCGAGGTCCCGCGGGGGCAACCCGGCCCGCGCCGCGAGCGTCGCGAACGTCGGCGTGCCCAGCGTCCGGGCGGCCCGCCGGACCAGGTCGGTGTCGGAGTCGAGGGTGAGTCCGGCATCGCCTGACCGTCCCGAGGCCAGCTCCCATGCCCGGCTGGCGGCATCCGCGGCCAGTTCGACCAGGTCTTCCCGCAGGCCGGGACGCCACGGCGGCGGATCCACCGGAAGTGCGGCCGGGGATCCTGGCCGGACCGGCGGCAGCGGCACAGCCGGTACGGGCACCCACGGCACCGGCGTGCGGAACGCCGACCTGGCGTCCACGCCCGCATCGTCCGCAGACCGGCCGCTGCGTTCTCCCGGTGCCGCGTCGGAACCGGCTCCCGCCGCCCTGGACGCGGCACCGCGGCGCCGAGCCCGGATCCCGGCCAGCACCTGATCCCGGGTGCGGCCGCGCAGGAGGAACAGGGCGAACGGGTCGGCGTCGAGCGCACCGGCGATGAGATAGCAGGCCGCCGCGGAATGCTTGCACGGATCGGCGTCGTCCGGGCAGTCGCATCGTGGCCCGACCTCGCCGCCGCCGGGCAGCAGATCGAGCCCGGCACCGGCCGCATCCTCGGCGATCTCTGGCGGCAGCTCGCCGTCAAGCAGCGCCGCCGCGTGGCCGAGCCGGGCCGCTATGGCTTCGAGCACCCGGTCCCACTCGTCGTCGGTGAACGGCCGCACCCGGATCCTGACCTGGTACGGCTCGGTCTTCCTGCCGCGCACTCTGGCCCTGGCCTCGCCCGGTGCGAGGGTCAGGTCACCGACGGCGCCTGAGCGCGCGTACTCCTGGCCGCGGGGCAGCCGGTCGGGATCCAGCCGCGCCCGCTGCTCGAGCGCCTCCAGCCAGGCCCGGCCCCACCAGGTCCGGCCGAACTGCGGCGACCCTGGATCCGCCGGGTCGGCGCCACTCGAAGGACCGCTCGACGGGCCGCTCAAAGCACCGGCTGAAGGGCCGTTCACGAGGTCGCTCGCAGGCCGACGAGCTCGGCGAGATCAGCGTCGGACAGCTCGGCGATCCAGCCCTCGCCGGAGCCGATCACCGCGTCGGCGAGCTCGCGCTTGGTCTCAAGCAGGGCCGCGATGCGGTCCTCAAGCGTCCCCTCGGCGATCAGCCGGTGGACCTGGACGGGGCGGTCCTGGCCGATCCGGTACGCCCGGTCGGTCGCCTGGTCCTCCACGGCCGGGTTCCACCAGCGATCGTAGTGCAGCACATGCGTGGCCCGGGTCAGCGTCAGGCCCGTTCCGCCCGCCTTGAGTGACAACAGGAACACCGGCACCTGGCCGGCCTGGAAGCTGGCCACCATCTCCTCGCGGCGCCGGACAGGAACCCCGCCGTGCAGGAACACCGAGCCGATCCCGCGCTCGTCGAGATGCCGCTGCAGCAGGGTCGCCATCTGCGTGTACTGGGTAAAGACGAGCATCGCTTCCCCGCCGGGCAGGATCAGGTCGGTCAGCTCGTCGAAGGCGGCCAGCTTCCCCGACCGGCCGACGAACGGCCCGGCCTGCTTGAGGTACTGGGCCGGGTGGTTGCAGATCTGCTTCAGTGCGGTGAGCAGCTTGAACACCAAGCCTGCCCGCTCGATGCCCTGTTTCGCGGCGATCGCCTCCATCGTCTCTCGCACGACCGCCTCGTACAGGGTGACCTGCTCGGCGGTCAGCGGCACGAACAGGTCGGTCTCGGTCTTGGGCGGCAGCTCGGGTGCGATGCCGGGGTCGGTCTTCTTCCTCCGCAGCAGGAACGGCCGGATCAACGCGCCGAACCTGGTGGTCGCCTCAGCGTCGCGGTACCGCTCGACCGGTATCGCCACCCGGCTGGTGAACGCGTCCAGGGGCCCGAGCAGCCCCGGTGTTGTCCAGTCGAGGATCGCCCACAGGTCCGACAACCGGTTCTCCACCGGCGTCCCGGTCAGCGCGATCCTGGCCGGAGCCGGCAGTGCTCGCAGTTCCCGGGCGGTCCGCGACAGCGGGTTCTTCGCATGCTGGGCCTCGTCGGCGACGACCATGCCCCAGCCGACCCCGCCGAGCCGCGCGGAGTCGCGCCGCACCACTCCATAAGTGACCAGGACGATCTCGTCGTCCGCCAGGTCTTCCAGGTGCCGCTCGCCACCGTGATAGCGGCGCAGGGGGATCTCCGGGGCGAACCTGCGCACCTCGTGCTCCCACGTCCCGAGCAGCGACGCCGGGCACACCACGAGCGTGGGGCCGACCCTCGCCTCTCTCCGGTGCAGATGCAGCGCGATCACCTGGATCGTCTTGCCAAGACCCATGTCGTCGGCCAGGCAGCCGCCCAGCCCTGCCTCGCACATCCCGGCCAGCCAGGCCAGCCCACGCTGCTGGTACGGCCGCAGCTCCGCTTTGAGTCCCGGCGGAGGCCCGACGGGTGCCGGGGCCGCTGCGATGCGAGCTACCTGGGCGGCAAGGTCGGCGAGCGGGCCTTCGGCCACCACGGGGACGGTCTCGCCGTCGATTTCCGCCGAACCCGCCAGCACGGCCCCAAGCGCCTCGGACGTGCGCATCCGGGTGCGCGGTGGGCGGCGGAGCCGGTCGAGCAGCGCCGGGTCGAGGATCACCCAGCGGCCCCGGAGCCTGATAAGCGGCCGTTTGGCCTCGGCCAGGGCGGCGACCTCGTCGGCGTCGAGGCAGGCGCCGCCAAGCGTGAGCTGCCAGCGGAAGTCCAGCAGGGCCTGGAGCCCGAACCCTGCGTCCGTCAGCTTCTCCGGCGCGGGCGTGGGAACAGCCCTCAGTTCCAGGCCATCGCCGAGCATGCTGGACGGCCACAGCACCTCAATGCCGGCACCCGCAAGCTCCTCGGCGGCCGGGCCGAGCAGACTGGCCAGCGCGTCGTCGTCCAGGTCGATCGCCGACGGGCTGACCTGCCGCAGCACCCCGGCCAGCGGAGGCCATATCGCCGCGCCGCGCCGCAGCGCGAGCAGCAAGTCGCTCTCCGCTTGCGCGCCAAACCTGGCCAGCACGGTCTCGGGCTGGCTCCACAGCGCGGCGGCGTCGACGATCAGGCTCGGGTCGTCCTGGCTGCGCAGCTGCGGCACCAGCCGGAACGCGGGTTCGAGCTCATCCGTCCGGGCCTGTTGTTCGTCATCGCCGACCTCCATGGCCGGGGCTGGGACGGCCTCGATCCGCAGCCCGAGACGTGCCCCAGCCGCGAGGCCGTCGGTGGTGTCAGCGAGCCATTCCGCGAGGTCGTCGACATGGGTGGGGCCGACGGCGGCGAACGCAGGCGACGCAGTCGTCCGGGACGCGGCGGGCGAGCGCGCGATCAGGTCGGCGATCGCGTCCCACAGATCGCGGATCAGCGCCTCGGGAGTCCGGAGCCGCATCGGCCGCGAGCCGGGGACCGCCAGGGGATGAGCGGCCGGCGGGAAGGCCGCGGCGAGCTCGCGCATCCAGCTGAGGTCGGCCGGGTCCAGTGGCCCGGCCCGCCAGACATCCGTGCCGTCGGCCCCGACTGTCGGCAGGAGCCGACCCCGGGCGATCAGCCCCACACCGGCCGCCGCGGCCGCGGCCCAGACCTGACCGCTGAGCCGCATCCGCCGCTCACCCGCGACGAGCAGCGCTGGCAGCGCCTCAGCGAGCGGGATGAGTTCCGCAGCGACCAGGCGCTTACGTATTCCGTAGGTGCCGCCGGGGAAGACCAGCTCGACCCGGGCCGACCCGGTGCCGCGGCCCCAATGCGCGAACACGCCCTGCCGGGGAATCTTGCCCGGTACGAACACCAACTCGCCGTCCAGCACGGCACCGTACGATACCGCTGCCTGGCCCGGCTCGCCGGAGAAAGGCAGCAAGCCACTCGCGCGGAAGTCCCTAGCCGGGCAGGCGAGAGGGCGTCAGGAGCAGGTCGGCGCGCAGCCCGATGTGATCTGAGGGGTACCCTGGGCCGCCAGGCAGCGGCACCTGGCCGGCGAAAAGGATCCCGGTGGATTCTGCCTTGACCCCGGTGGTGGTCAAGATGAAGTCGATGCAGTGCGGCATCTTGCCCGCCGGGAGATACTCGGCGCGGTAGGTCGGCGGGCACCTGCCCTCGAACGCGTCGGCCAGCCCCGTCCGGGCCATGAAATCCTCGAAGAGGGAACTATCACGGTCCACATTGAAGTCCCCGCATACGACCGCCGGGACGCGGATGCTGCCCACGATCCGCGCCAGGGCGCCCAGGTGGGCGCGGTGCAGCGGGTAGAACCGGCTCGTCCGCGACCAGTCCCCGTCCCAGTTGGCCACAGGATGGGTGTTGACAAGGCACAGACTGGGGTGCGCCAGCCGGGTCACCAGGGCGCCCTTCGCCCGTGCCCTGAACCGGGTCATCCGGGAGATGCCGGGAGCCTTCGGCGGAGCGCCGAAGGCCCGGTACGCCGTGACGGACACCGGCCGCCGGGAGAATGTCACCAGGCCGCCGGCGGGTCCGGCCGCCGAAGCCCGGTAGCTCACGTGCCGGAACGAGGGCATCCGCCGGGTCAGCAGCCGTAGCTGCCAGTAGCTGAAGACCTCCTGAAAACACACGACATCAGCGCGGCCCGCCTCGAACTCAGAGCCGATCGCCGTGTAGCGCGCGGCCTGGCCCGAACTCAGGATGTGGATACCCCAGGTGTTGAAGGACGCGACGGCCAAGCGACCTGCTAGCTGTTCCCCCATGGCGACAAGACCCTAGCATCCGTGCCGCCTGGCCTGACGTAGCGACCGGATCAGGGACTGGCTAGCCGATACGGCGGTACCGGCGCACGGCCAGCGGTGCGAAGACGGCGGTGATCGCGATACTCCAGACGACGGAGTGCCACGCCGGGGCCGCGACTGGTCCCCCTAGCATCAGGCCGCGGGAGGCGCCGGCGAGCGCGGTCACCGGGTTGACCCTGACCCAGGCTTGCAGCCAGCCGGGCAGCGTGCTGGTCTGGATGAACACGTTGCTCCCGAACGCAAGTGGGAACATGACGATGAACCCGAAGCCCTGCAGGCTCTGCGGGGACTTCACGTACAGGCCCAGGAGGACCCAGATCCAGCCGACGGCGAAGCCGAAGACGAACATCAGCCCGGCCGCGCCAAGCGCGGACAGCGGATTGGTGGCGACCCGGAATCCAAGCAGTGAGCCGTAGCCGAAGACCATCGCGATGGAGACGAGGTAGCGGCCGAAATCTCCCATGATCGTCCCGGTCAGCGGGGCTGACCGGGAGATGGGCAGGCTCCGGAACCGGTCGAAGATGCCCTTGGTGACGTCGGTGTTCAGCCCGATGCCAGTGCCCATGCTCGCGAACACCACCGTCATCACCATGATGCCGGGCAGCACGTACTGCAGGTACGTGTGCCTGCTCTCGCCCTTGATCGCGCCGCCGAACAAGAATACGAACAGCGTGACGAAGACGATCGGCTGCAGCGTGACGTCCAGCAGCTGCTCTGGGCTGCGCCTGATGCGCACCAGCGACCGCCACGCCAGCGTCAGCGCGTGCCGCAGCGCGCGCACTGGTGTCATGCTCCGGCCCCGGCTCGGTCCGGCCTCGGCGGAGTCCGTCATCGGGCGCCGCCCTCGGCAGCGTGCCCGGTGAGCGCCATGAAGACCTCATCCAGACTGGCCAGCCTCAGCGCGAGCTCGGTGACCTCGATCTGCTCCGCCTGCAGCCCGTTGACCACGGCCGGGAGGGCCTGGGCGTCTTCGACGGGGACGGACAGCAGGCCAGGATCCTCTTCCGTTTTGATCGGAGCGCGGCCCACGGCGGCGGCGACGATCCCGGCGACCCGCGCCAGGTCCGCCGGATCGGCCGGACGCACGTCCAGAGTCTGCCGGCCGATGGTGGCCTTCAGCTCAGCCGCGGTACCGGTCGCGATCACCCGGCCGTGGTCGATGACGGCGATCTGGTTGGCCAGCCGGTCGGCCTCGTCCAGGTACTGCGTGGTCAGCAGCACCGTCGTGCCCTCGGCGACCAGCTCCCTGATCATCGTCCACACCTCACCCCGGCTGCGCGGGTCAAGGCCCGTGGTCGGCTCGTCCAGGAACAGCACGGCGGGCCGCTGGACCAGGCTCGCGGCCAGGTCGAGCCGGCGTCGCATGCCACCTGAGTAGGTCTTGACCGAACGGCCGGCGGCATCAGCCAGCCCAAATCGTTCAAGCAGCTCTCCTGACCGTCGCTTCGCCTCCGCCCTGGGCACCTCGAGCAGCCGCGCGATCAGCAGTAGGTTCTCAAATCCGGTCAGGTCCTCGTCGACCGCCGCGTACTGGCCGGTCAGCCCGATCAGCTCACGGACCCGGTCGGGCTGCCTGACGATGTCCGCGCCGCAGACCCGGGCGTAGCCCGCATCGGGCCGTAGCAACGTGGCCAGCATCCGGACCACGGTCGTCTTGCCGGCTCCGTTCGGTCCCAGCAAGCCGAATACCGTGCCCGGCCGGACAGCCAGGTCGACACCGTCCACCGCCAGCGTCTTGCGGAACCGCTTAGCCAGGCCCACTGCCTCGATCGCGAGCGTCATGGCCCTTCCTACGCCTCGGCGGCCGGGCTCTTCAGGCGAGTGGAGGACTTGCGGCTTCTCGTCCTGGCGGGCTTGCGCAGTTCCTCGATCAGCTTGACGACGATGTCCGGGCCTGCGGTTTCGACGGTCTGGACACGATGCGGCAGCATGGCCAGGAATGCGCGGAAGCTGCGGCACCCGTAGTTGTGCTCGTCGAACGCCGCGTCCAGCGCGAGCATCTTGCTCTTCAGGCCGCCGGCCGTCAGCGTCTCGGCGTTGGACTCCTCAAACGCCCGGACCAGCAACTGCTCGGCGGTGGCGATGTCAAACGCGGCGTTCACGGCCGGGCGCACCTCAGGTTCCACCTCGGCGACCAGCGTGCCCCAGTACTTGTACTCCGAGCACACCGACACCAGTTTGCGGCTGGCGTTGGCCTCGGTGCCGACGCCCACCACCCACTTGCCGAACTCGCGCAGTCGCTGCACCAGCGGCGAGTAGTCACCGTCCCCGCTCACCAGCACGAACACGCTGATCTCGGGGTGCACGATCAGGGTTTCCATGGCGTCGACGGCCATCCTGATGTCGGCCGCGTTCTTGTTCTGGATACCGATGCGGGCGACTTGGATGAGGTCCACGCCGTTCATCGCGAGGTCTTCCTGGTGGCTGCCGAAGCGCGTGTTGGCCCAGTCGGCATAGGCGCGGCGGACCGAGGCGTTGCCGTATCCGCGGCACAGCCGGGTCAGCGCCTCATACGGCGCCGGGTTCGCCTGTTCTGGCAGTTCTTTGACCGCGCCAAGGACGAGGTTCTCGAAATCCACGAACACGGCGACCTGCGCCGACCCGTCGGGCTCCATCGTCTGGCTCCTTTTAGCCGATTGCGCGAAATCGTTACCGGGCGACCATGTCGCTGCGATCGGCCGGCCTGGCGATGAAACGCTATCTCAGTGGACGGGGCAGCAGCCCCTGATCGGTCGGCGTGGTGTTAATAGTGGTCTATTTGTTCCGGCTGTGACGGGTTATGCTGCATTGCTATGAGCGTGCAGAAACCACTCCGACCCCGGCTCAAGCCGGTGCGGTCCTGGCTGGTGGCCGTGGCCGCGCTGGCGCTGGCCGCGACGGGGCTGGCGGTGGCCGGGGTGCAGACCAGCTACGGCGCCACCGGCACCTCGCCGGGACACGGCGGAGGCACCCGCCTGGATCACGTCTTCATCATCATGCTGGAGAACCACGCGGCCGATCACGTGGTCGGCGACCAGAACGCCCCGTTCATCACCTCGCTGGCCTCGACCTACGGGCAGGCCACCGACTACTTCGGCGTCACCCATTCCAGTGAGGCCAATTATATCGCCGCTACCAGCGGTGACACCTGGTGGAACAACGACGACAACGGCTGGGCCGCGGGCAACGAGTTCCCGCACACCAACGTCGTGGACGAACTCGAGGCGGCGCACATCCCGTGGGCGGCTTACATGCAGGCCATGCCCACCGCAGGCTATCTGCCCGACGCCTGGCCGAGCAGCTCCGATGCGCTGTACGTCAGCAAGCACAACCCGTTCATCCTCTACAACGACGTCCGGCTCAACCCGGCCCGCCGTGACCAGATCAAGCCGTACACCGCCATGGCCGCCGACCTGAACGGCCCGGATGCCCCCCGCTACGTGTGGATCAGCCCCGACGAGTGCAGCAACATGCACGGCGGCATCTACACCGCGGTGGCCGGCTACCCCGACACCCCGTGCCCTTACAACGACACTGCCGGCGACGCCAACGACGAATCGCTCAAGGCCAAGGCCGACGCCTTCGTCAAGGGCGCGGTCGAGACGATCATGCACAGCCGGGCCTGGACCGGCAACAGCGCCATCTTCGTGGTCGGTGACGAGACGGACTACGACGGCTCGCAGCCCAGCGACAACTACTATGCGTCCACCGCGGGCTGCTGCGACTCACCGTACCTCCCGGCCGGGGACCCCGAGATCAGCGCGACCTGGCCCGGGGGAGTGTACGGCGGCGGCTCGACCCCGATGATCGTGGTCAGCAGGCAAGGCCCGCGGCACGCGACCGACGCCACGCCGTCCAATCACTACTCGATGCTCCTCACCATCGAGGAAGGCTTCAGGCTGACCAAGCTCGGCTACACCTCCGACTCCGAGCAGGTGCATGCTCTGTGGCCGCTGATCACCGGCCGCTAGACGGGCCGCGGATTTACCGTGCTGTAACAATCTGTCACGAGGCGTAAACAACACGGCGCTACCGTGTTTCATCCGTGGTGCAGGCGGCGAAAGGAGTGATCGCACAGCAGCCACGGGGTCACGACAACGACATTCCCCCGCCTTCTCTGCGAGATGCGCGGGCCGAAAAGAAGGTCGTACGCCACATGGCCGTTTGGGATTGGTTTGAGCAGCGGTCGTTTCACTACCGGGACTTCGGCGCGTTGGCCGGTCCCGGCGAGACGATCCGCCGTCCCGCTATCACGCTGATCCTGCCTGCCCGCGAGGTCGCCGGTACCATCGGGCCGATCTTGGACACGGTAGCCAGGCTGAACGAGCGAAGCGGGCTGGTCGATCAGGTGCTGGTCATCGACGCGGACTCAGCTGACGGGACCGCGGACATCGCCAGGGCCCACGGAGCCGAGGTCCACTCGGAGAACGAACTGCTGCCTGAATTCGGGCCCGCCCTGGGCAAGGGTGACGCGATGTGGCGGGGCCTGTCGGTGGCGCGCGGCGATATCGTGATGTTCGCCGACACCGACACCCCCGATTTCAGCGAGCACTTCGTCTACGGCACGGTCGGCCCGCTGCTGGCGGTACCGGGCGTCCAGTTCAGCAAGGCCGCCTACCGGCGCCCGTTCACCAGCGCACAGCAGTCCGTCGTCGACGGCGGCGGCCGGGTGACCGAGCTGATGGCCAAGCCGCTACTCAATTTCTTCTACCCGGACCTCGCCGGATTCGTGCAGCCGCTGGCCGGCGAGTTCGCCGCGTCCCGGGAGCTGCTGTTCCGGACTCCGTTCCTGACTGGCTACGGGGTGGAGATCGCGATCTTGATCGACGTGCTCGGAGAGGCCGGCCTTTCCGCCATGGCGCAGGTGGACCTGGGCTCGCGGCAGAACCGCCATCAGCCGCTCTGGGACCTGACCAGGATGAGCTCGACCGTGCTGCGCGCGCTGGCCCGCCGGGTGCCGGCGCTGCGGCAAGCCTCGCTGGACCAGCGGGCGCTCGCGCCGTCGGCACCGGACGTCTGGGAGCTGCGCCGCCCGGAGACTTACCTGCACGCCGTGGCCACCGAGGACGGCCTGCGTCTTGACGAGCACCTCAACGAGCTCCTCGAGCGTCCGCCGATGGCCCAGGTCCAGCCGGCCTTCCAGGAGGAGGTCCCGGCCTATCCGCTCGGCATGTAGCGGAACCGCCTAGTGCACGTGGAAGCGCCAGTCATCCGGCACCCGGCCGGCCGGGCCGGGCACCGGCTGGTCAGCCGGGTGGCTCTCCGGGGGCGCCAGCGCCGGACCTTCGTAGGTGTCCTTGGTCTCGTAGCTGAAGAACCAGTCCTCGCCGGGCTCGAAGCTGCGGATGAAGGGGTGCCCGGTGGCGGCCGCGTGGGCGGACGCGTGCTGCGCCGGGGAGGTGTCGCAGCAGCCGATGTGCCCGCATTGCGCGCATCGCCGCAAATGCACCCACCACCCGCCGGCCTTGTCACATTCCGTGCAGCCCGTGCCGCTCGGCGGCACGGAGGGATCGATTCCCGGTATCTCGCTCATCATGCTCTCCTAGTCTGACAGGCCGGCCCGCCGCCGGCCGGAGCTGACAGCGGGCCGAGCGCGGCATCGTGGACCGCGTCCGGGCCGTCCGCCGTCGCGACGGGCGCCGACTCCGGCGCGGTGACCGGCAACCGCACCCGGAAACGCGTATCACCCGGCGCTGATTCCAGCGACAGGTCCCCGTGGTGCTTGTTCACCACGATCCGCCAGGAAATGTCCAGCCCGAGCCCGGTCCCTTCGCCCACCGGCTTGGTGGTGAAGAACGGCTCGAAAATCCGCCGCTGGATCTGCTTGGGCACTCCCGGCCCGGTGTCGGCGAACTCCACGCACACCTGGTCCCGGTCCAGTTCCGTGCGCACGGTCAGCGTGCCCGAGTCCTGCATGGCCGACACCGCGTTGTCGATCAGGTTGGTCCACACCTGGTTCAGCTCGCCGGCGTAGGCCGGGATATGCGGCAGCGACCGGTCGTAGTCCTTCACCACGTGGATTCCGGGCGGGATCTTGCCCGACAGCATCATCAGCGTGCTGTCCAGCAGCTCGTGCACGTCCACCACCTGGTACGGTGCCCGGTCTAGCTGCGAGTACTGCTTGGCCGCGCCGACCAGGGTGGAGATCCGGGTGGTGGAGTCCTCGATCTCGTTCATCAGCAGCTCGGTCTCGACCGTGTAGTTCAGCCATCGCAGCGCGCCCTCCAGCGTCGCCGGGTCCACCGCCGCCTCGACCTGATCGAGCCACGGCACGTCGAGCCCGGCCGCGACGAACGTCGGGGCCAGCTCCCACCCGCTGGAGATATCGCGGCCATCCAGCCAGTCCGCGATCGTGTCCTCGGCGTCGGAGGCCTCGAGCGGCGACATCGCGGCGGCCTTCGCCGCCGCCTTCGGGGCCCGTTCGGCCGCCTCCTCTTGCAGCTGGATAAGCGTCTCCAGGGTGGTCCGGTCGTACGGCCCGGCCGCGATCAGGCCCAGCTTGTGCCGCATCCCGGCGACCCGCTCACGCAGCGACGCGGTGGCCCGCACCGCGGCTGCGGCCGGGTTGTTCAGCTCGTGCGTCAGCCCGGCAGAAAGCGAGCCGAGCGCCAGCAGCCGCTCCCGCTGGCTGATCGCCTGCTGGGCGCTCTTGGTCCCGAAGAACAGCCCCTCGAGCAGATGCACCGCCATCGGGAACCACTCGTGCATCAGCTCGGCGAACACGTCGGCGTCCAGCACGAAGAACCGGGACGGCTCGGTCACCCGCAGCGTGTTGTTGTAACGCTGCGGCACCCGGTCGCCGAGATAAGCCTGGAAGGCCCCGGTGTACACCCCGCGTTCGCTGGTCCTGCCCACCTCCACGTCGTCGGTCCCGACCCGCCGCAGCAGCACCAGCGCGCCATCCAGGAGCACGTAGAAGCAGGTCGCCGGGGAGCCCTCGGTGTACACGACTCCCGGCTCGATCAGCTCGACGTGCCCCCGTTCGCACAGCCACCGCAGCTGGTCCTCGGTGAGCTTCTCGAACAGGAACAAGGTCCTCAGCTCGTCGACCCCGCACGGCAGCGGGCTCGTCTCGGCGGTGTCACTCATGTTTTCTCCAGGTAACGATGGACGAGCATGACGGCCAGCGCCCCTTCCCCGACCGCGGACGCGACGCGCTTGGCCGACTCGGCCCGGGCGTCCCCGGCCACGAACACCCCGGGCACGCTGGTCTCCAGGTGGTAGGGCATCCGGTCAAGCTCCCAGCCGCGCGGCCGCTCGCTGCCCACCGACAGGTCGGGGCCCGCGATCACGAACCCCCGGTCGTCCCGCACCACCACCTCGTCCAGCCAGTCCGTCAGCGGCGCCGCCCCGATAAACAAGAACAGCAGCTGCGCGTCGACTTGTTCCGTCGAGAAATCCGCGGTGCTGCGCAACGTCAGCCCCTCCAGGTGATCATCACCCCGGGCCGCCACCACCTCGGTGCAGGTTCGCACCGAGATGTTCGCGATGTCCGAGATCTGCTTGATCAGGTAGTACGACATCGACCGTTCCAGCGACGGCCCGCGGACCAGGATCGTCACCGACTTGGCGTGCCGCGCCAGGTACACCGCGGCCTGCCCGGCCGAGTTGGCGCCGCCGACGATGTAGATGTCCTGCCCCAGGCAGGCGGACGCCTCGGTCAGCGCCGATCCGTAGTACACCCCCCGGCCGGTCAGCGAGCCCAGCCCGGGCGCGTCAAGCTGCCGGTAGGAGACCCCGGTGGCCAGGATGACCGTGTGCGCGTCGATCGAGGTCCCGTCGGCGAACCTGACCCGGCGCGCCGAGCCGCACACGTCCAGGCCGATCACGTCCCGGGTGGTCAGCACCTCGGCGCCAAACTTGGTGGCCTGGCGCCGGGCCCGGTCGGTCAGCTGCGCCCCCGACACCCCGTCCGGAAAGCCCAGGTAGTTCTCGATCCGTGAGCTCTGTCCCGCCTGGCCGCCGGTCGCGGTCCGCTCGACCAGCACGGTGCGCAACCCCTCGGAGGCGCCGTATACCGCGGCGCCCAGGCCGGCCGGGCCGCCGCCGATGACGATGAGGTCGTAGAAGTCCGCCGACGGCGTGGTGGCCAGCCCGACCCGCGACGCCAGCTCGGCGTCGGTCGGTTCGACCAGCGGATCGCCGCCCGGCGTGATCACCACCGGCAGCGCCAGGCCGTCCGACTGGGCCGCTTCGAGCAGCCGCTGCCCCTCCGGCTCGTCCGAGGCGTACCACCGGTACGGCACCTGGTTGCGGGCCAGGAACTCGCGCACCTCCGACGAACGTGCCGACCAGCGATGCCCGATGACCTTGGTCTCCGGCACCGGCCGGTGATCGGAGGACAGCCACGAGTCGAGCAGCGCGTCGACCACCGGGTAGAGCTTCTCCTCCGGCGGGTCCCAGGGCTTGAGCAGGTAGTGGTCCAGGTCGACCACGTTGATCGCGTCGATCGCCGCCTCGGTGTCGGCGTAGGCGGTGAGCAGCACCCGGCGGGCCCCCGGGTAGACGTCCATCGCCTGCTCGAGGAACTCGATCCCGTTCATCTCGGGCATCCGGTAATCGGCCAGGATGATCGCGACCAGGTCACCACGCAGCTTCAGCTGCCGCAGCGCGTCCAGCGCCGCCGCCCCCGACTCGGCCCGCACGATCCGGTGCCGTTCGCCGTAGCGCCGCCGCAAGTCGCGTGCCACCGCCCGGGACACCCCCGGGTCGTCGTCCACGGTCAGGATGGCCGTGCGAATCGTCTCGCCCTGCTCGGTCATATCGCCATCCTAAGTTCAACGCGCCCCTAGACCTCCAGGGTCACAAGCTCGCGGTAAAACCGCCGCTCGATCACCCACCCGCAGGCCGGCGGCCCGGAGTCCTGCGCCACAGGCTGGAAGGACACCAGGTAATCGTCGGTGCCCGGGCGCCCCCGCGTGTCCCAGTCCTGGTAGTACCGGTCGAGCTGGCGAGCCAGCGAGGGATCCTTCCAGTACCGGACTCCGTCCGCCCCCGCGGCCGCCCAGCCGTCGAAGGCGGCGTTCAGCCCAGGTCCGTTCGGCCCGTAAAAGGCCCGGCGGTCGTTCAGCGCGAGGAAGAACAGGAAGCCGATCTCGTCGGCGGACCCCTCACCGGGGGTAAAACGCGGCCCCAGCTCGCCCGCGCTGGCCAGCTCCCCGGGATCAGGGCAGATGTAGCGGCTCGGCCACATGTCCTCGATGTGCAGTGGTCCGCGGACCGGCATGAACCCGGTCCAGTACACGATCCGCCCGGACAGCGCCCCGTGGTCCTGGCGCAAGCGCACCAGCGGATGCCCGCCGGTGTGCTCGAGCGGGACCAGCATGGTCCCGCCCTCGGCCAGCTGCTCCGCCCAGCGCGGGGACAGGTCGCAGCAGCCCACCGTGGCCACGATCCGGTCGAAGGGCGCTCGGCCGGGCACGCCGTCGAACCCGTCGCCCAGCCGCACCTGGATCTGCGGGTAGCCGGCCCCGGTCAGCAGCCGCCGGGTCTGCTCGACCACGTCGGCCTGCACGTCCACCGTGGTCACCCGCTGCTGGTCACCCACGATCTCGGCCAGCAGCGCCGCGTTGTACCCGGTCCCGGCTCCGATCTCCAGGACGGTCATGCCGTCGCCAAGCTCGAGCAGCTCGAGCATCTGCGCCACCAGCGCGGGCTGCGAGGTCGAGCTCGTCGGTATCCCGCCGAGCTTCCTGGTGGCCAGCGCCGCGTCCGCGTAGATGATGTCCAGATCCTCCCGCCGCGGGTGCTCGGGGTTGTGCTCCACCGTGTGGGAGCCCGTCTCGTCCCGGTAGGAAAACGTCTCGAGCAGCCGGTGCCGTGGCACCGTCCCGAATGCCCGCCGCACCGCCGCCGACCGGATGGCTCCCGCCGCCTCCAGCTCCTCGGCGTACCGCTCTATCAGGGCCGCGATGTCCGCCTCAACCGTCATGTTCCCAGTATCGGCCCGCCGCCGGCCGCCCGGTAACCTTGCGCCCATGGAGCATCCCGCGGACACCAACGCGGCCATCTGGCAGTCGGCCGAGGCGGTGCAGGCCTGGTCGGCGGAGGCCGGGCAAGAACGCAGCCGGGCCGCGCACCGGCAGTTCCTGGCCAGGCTGCTGCCGTTCGGTCCGGGGCAGGCGTTCACGTTCCTGGACCTGGGCGCGGGGACCGGGGCCGCCACGCGGACGATCTTGCAGGAGCATCCGGGCAGCACGGCGATCCTCGCGGATTTCTCCGCCGAGATGATGCGAGCCAGCCAGCGCGAGATGGACCCGTTCGCGGGCCGCTACCGTTACGTCGAGTTCGACATGGCGGGTGGCGGCCGCTGGCCCGCGGCGATCCCCGCGGCGCTGGACGCGGTCGTGACCTCGCTGTGCGTCCACCACCTGCCCGACCAACGCAAGCGGTCCCTGTTCGCCGAGATCTTCGCCCGGCTGGCTCCGGAGGGCTGGTACCTCAACTACGACCCGGTGAGCGCGGAGGATCCCGTCGTCACCGCCACCTGGGCCCGGGTGAACGACGCCCGCGACCCCGAGGCGGCGGCCAGGCGGCGCGATCGCACCCCGCTGGACCAGGCGCGCTGGGACAACCACATCCGCTACATCAGCCCGCTCGGACCGCAACTCGAGTACCTGCGGTCCGCGGGCTTCGAGGGCATCGATGTCTACTGGAAACAGCTGGACCACGTCATCTACGGCGGCCGCCGCCCGCGCTGACCGTCGCGTGCGGCGGCTGGCCTGTCACACCGGGGCAGACGTTGGTTGCTGGGTACTGGCTGCGGACCTGATAAAACTAGCATCGAACGAAGTGATACGTTGCTTGAAAGGCGGCTGCGGGGCGGCTGTCAAATCGGGGGAAATGAATTATGTCTATTGTCCGGACTGCGACGATAGTCGCGTGGAATTTCCGTGCCACCGGCCTGGCGGCCTGGAGATAGCCGCGCTATGCCACCGGTAGTGCAGGACACCAACGCCAAAAATGGCTTGTCGGCTGGTAACAAAACGCTGAGGACCTTTCTGGAAGAGGCCTGCGCGGGGATCCAGTTCCAGGATCTATGGCACGGTCAGGGTGTTATCGCTAAATGCGATAACATACGAGTAGAGGTGTACGCGACGTGGAGCGAGGGAGGCTGGAATATCCGGGCCCAAGCCGACAAGTTCCCGTTCGCGGCCATATATCTCGCCGATTCGCTGGAACGGGCCAGGCTGACCACACAGCAGGGCGTGGTCAACGCCGTCGGCCGGGCCCTGGTTAACAGCGCGACGTCGCAGACCTGGTGGTCGGTCACCGGAATCCCGTAACCAGTAGCGGCCGGGCGCTACCCCGTGGGCCCTGATTCCGGATCTCGAGGCGGCCTCGGCGGCTTACGAAACGCTTGCGGCGCGATGCCGGGCCACCGGGCAGCCGCTTCAGGTGCCGTTCGGCCTGGTCGCCCTGGCCGCGCTGCGGGCCAGGCAAGGCGATGACGCGGCCGCCGACGGCCTTTACGCGGAGGCGATCGATTGCAGCCTGACCCGGTGGGTGACGGCCGACGCCATGGTCGGCCAGGCGGCGGTCGCCCGTCGTCGCGGTGACCTGCCGCGGTGCCGGGCATTGCTCGATGCGGCGGCCGGTCACTACCGGCTCATCGAGCTTCCGGCCGGGCCGCCTCGCGTGCTCGCCGGCCTGGCCTGGTGGGCGATCGCCGCCGGCCGCCTGCCCGACGCCGCCGTGTATGCCGCGGACGCCGCCGTCGGGGCCTCGGCCAGCGGGGATCCGGCCAGCACCTTGCTGGCTGAGACCGCCGTGGCCGCGGTCAGCGCGATCGCCGACCCGACCCGTCACCACGCGGAGGCCTTCATGGACCTCGCGCACCGGCGAACCCAGGGGCTGGCGTACCGCTCGCTGACCGACGAGCCCGATGTGGCCGCCCTCGCCGTCCGCCTGCGCTGAGCTCCGCAGTTCCTGCTGTCGGTCAGGCTCGCAGGGTGTCCAGCACGCGCCGCACGTCGGTGGCCAAGTCCTCGGCCGCTTGTTCCCGCCCGGCCAGCAGGTGCAGCAGGGCCCGCTGGAACAGCCCGTCCAGGATGGCGTACACGGTCCCGGGCGGCAGGGTCACGGTGATCCCGGCGAATTCGGCGTAGCGGCTGACGACGCGCCAGATCATCTCCTCGCGACGCTGGTCGATCTCCAGCACGTCGGCGCGGAACGACTCGGTGAACAGGCTCTGGCTACGCAGGTCGTACCAGAGCCTGTGCATCGGCGCGTCGGTTCGCAGGGTCTGCGCCATCGCCGCGCTGAACTCGTCCTTGAGCTCGGCCGCCGAACCCGCGCTGGCGACGATCTCGTCGTAACGGGTCACGCACGCGGCCTCGTACTGGCGCACGCAGTGCGTGATCAGGTCTTCCTTGTCGCTGAAGTAGTAGTGCAGCACGCCGTGCGAGAACTGGGTGTTCTGCGCGATCTCGCGCAAGCTCGTACGGGCGTACCCGAGCTCGGCGAGCGTCTGCAGCGCGGCGCCGGCCAGCTGAGCGCGCCGTTCGGAGAATTTGTCGACCTGCCGGCGTGAGATCCGCTCACGCTTGGTCTCGGTGCCCGGAGCCACGTGGGATACCTCAACTACCTGGTCCACGTGGGTCACGAAAGGAGCTTCCCGTCGGCTCGCCGGGCCCGCATATTGCGGGTCAGGCCACCAGTATATCGCGGTAGGCCCGGTCGGCCAGGAGCAATCTGGACAGTCGTCAAAGGAAGTCTTGACGACTGTCCAGATTTCGTTACGCTGTGACCTACGTCGCGGTGACCAACGCGGTCTCAAAGAGGAGATGCCCATGAGTGTGTACGACTTGACCGGCCGCAAGGCGCTCGTCACGGGCGGGGCGCGCGGGCTCGGCGCGGGCATGGCCGAGGCGCTGGCCAGGGCCGGAGCCGCCGTCGTCATCGGCGACATCCGGGAGGAACTCGGCGAGGCGACCGCCGACGCGATCAAGAAGACCGGCGCCGACGCCGCGTTCCTGCCGCTGGACGTGACCGACGACGGGAGCTGGGAACGGGCCATCGAAGGCACCATCGCCGAGCTCGGCGGCCTGGACATCGTGGTCAACAACGCCGGCGTCGAGGTCACTCAGCTGGTGGTCGACCTCGATCCGGACGACATCCGCAAGATGCTCGACGTCAACGTCCTGGGCACCGCGCTCGGCATCAAGCACGCCTTCCGCGCCATGCGCCCCGGCGGCCCGGCCGGCCGCGGCGGCGCCGTGGTCAACATCGCCTCGGTCGCCGCGAACATCGCCTTCCCCGGCATCGCCGTCTACTCCGCGACCAAGTCCGGCGATCGACCGGCTGACCCGGGTAGCCGCCATGGAATCCGGCAAGCTCGGCTATGGCGTCCGGGTGAACTGCATCTACCCGGGCCTGTGCCCCACCGAGATGGGTAACCAGCTCGCCCAGGACGTGGTGACGCTTGGCTTGTTCCCGAGCGTGCCCGAGGCCGTCGGCGCCGTCATCGGGCTGACCCCGCAGGGTCGCCTCGCTGAGGTCGAGGACATGGCCGACGCGGTGGTCTTCCTGGCCTCCGACGGAGCCCGCTTCATCACCGGCGCCGGCCTGCCGGTCGACGGCGGCATGGGCATGTAGGGAAAGGGAACCAGCCACGTGAGCACGGACAAGCCCGTCATCGTCTACGGCGCCTCGGGTTACACCGGCCGCCTGATTTGCGAGTACCTGCGCGAGTTCAACGTGCCGTTCGTCGCGGCCGGGCGGGACAAGGCACGCATCGCCGATGCCCTGGACAAGGTGCCGGGCATCGACACGGTCGACCACGAGATCATCGAGGTCGCGCACGACGTGGGGCCGCTGACGGAGCTGTTCACCGGGGCCAGTGTCGTCTGCAACACGGTCGGGCCGTTCGCCCAGTACGGCGGCGAGGTGGTCGAGGCCTGCATCGCCGCGGGCAGCCACTACCTGGACACCACCGGGGAGCAGGACTGGCTGATCAGCTGCGACGAGGACTACGGCAAGCGGATGGCGGAAAAGGGCTTGCTGCTCGCGCCCGGCATCGCGCAGATGTACACCACCGGCGAGATCGCCGCCCAGCTGTGCCTGGAGAAGCCGGGGCTGGACACGCTCGACATCCTGGTCTTCTGGAAGGGCATGCCGACGTCGCCTCGACCCGGACGATCCTGGTCAACGCGGCCCTGTCCAAGGCGTACTACCTGGAGCAGAATGCCATACGTCGAGTGGCCCGCCGACGGCGGCCTGTACGACGTGTCGATTCCCGGCCAGCACGAGACCGGCCTGGCGCTGCCGTGGGGCGGCACCTCGCATCCGGTGTGGTTCAAGCGCGATCCGCGGGTGGCCAACGTCAAGGTGCTCGGCGGCGTGTTCAACCGCCCGCTCATGCTGGGTGTCCCGCAGATCGTCAAGGCGGTGCTCGAGCAGATCGAGGGGCTGCCCGAGGCCGAGAAGCTGCGGGTGCTCACCGAGCAGGCGGCGGGCGTGATGAACCAGATGCCGCCGCGGGAGAACCACCGGATCAACACCTCACTGGACTCGGTGCATGCCTCCGGCCCGCTCGGCCGCGCGCACTGCGTGATCCACGGCAACTCCAACTACAAGCAGACCGGCCTGATGCAGGCGTACGGGGCGTACTCGCTGCTGCAGCAGCCGCCCAAGCGCGTCGGCTTCGCGTCCGGCTGCCAGGCCTTCGGCCACCGCGAGCTGCTCGGCGTGCTGCGCAGCTTCGGGCTGGTGATGGAGCCGACCCTGACCGTCCAGCACTGAGCACAAAGCGGAGGGCGAAAAGCGTGCGCCTGATCGACTACCTCGACAAAGGCGCCTCCCTGGGCCCGGAGGCACCCTGCCTGACCACGGCCGGGCGCACGCTGAGCTACGGCGAGGTCCAGCAGCTGTCCTGGCGGGTCGCCCGGGCGCTGGACCGGTCCGGGGTCCGGCCCGGCGACAAGGTCGCGATCTTGTCGGCGAACGACCCGGTCGCCTTTAGCTGCGTGTTCGGCATCTCCCGGGCGGGCGCGGTGTGGTGCCCGGTCAACCCGCGGAACGAGGCGGCGGAAAACCGCGACCTGCTCGACTTCTTCGACTGCACCTGCCTGATCTTCCAGGCGGCCTTCGCCCCGCTGGTGGCCAAGATCAGGCCGGAACTGCCCGCGCTGACCACGCTGGTCTGCCTGGACGGGGAGCTGGCCGGGACCGTCTCGTTCGAGCCCTGGCTGGCCGGGCTGAGCGCGGGCCCGTGGCAGGCCGAGCCCGTTGATGACCTGGTCATGCTGGTGGGCACCGGGGGGACCACCGGCCGTCCGAAGGGCGTGATGCTGACCGGGCACAACATCGAGGCGATGGCAGCGCTGACGCTGATGAGCTACCCGTTCTAGGCGCGCCCGAGATACCTGGCCCTCGCGCCGCTGACCCATGCGGCCGGAGTGCTGTGCTTCCCGGTCATGACCCTCGGCGGCCAGATCGTCATCATGGCCGCGCCGGACCTGGCCGAGTTCCTCACCCTGGTCAGCTCGCACCGGATCACGCACACGTTCCTGCCGCCGACCCTGATCTACATGCTGCTTGACCAGCACGGGCTGGCCGCCGCGGACCTGTCCTCGCTGCAGTGCCTGTGGTACGGCGCGGCCCCGATGTCCGCGAGCCGCCTGGAGGAGGCGGTGGAGAAGATCGGGCCGGTGATGGGCCAGCTGTTCGGCCAGTCAGAAGCCCCGATGATGATCTCGACCCTGGCCCCGGCCGACCATTTTCACGGCGACGGCTCGCTGGCCCGCGAGCGGCTGGCCTCGGCCGGGCGCCCCACCCCGCTCACCCTGGTCGCGATCATGGATGACGAGGGCCGCCTGCTGGGCCCGGGCCAGCGCGGTGAGATCGTCGCCCGCGGCCCGCTGGTGATGGCGGGCTACTACAAGAACCCGCAGGCCTCCGCCGAAGCCGCCAGGTACGGCTGGCACCACACCGGTGATATCGGCTATCTGGACGACGACAACTACCTGTTCATCGTCGACCGGGCCAAGGACATGATCATCACCGGCGGTTTCAACGTCTACTCCGCCGAGGTGGAGCAGGTGCTGCTGGCCCATCCCGCCGTGCAGGACTGCGCGGTGATCGGGCTGCCCGACGCCAAGTGGGGCGAGCGGGTCACCGCCGTCGTCCAGCTCCGCCCGGGCCAGGCCGTGGCGCAGGACGAGCTGCGGTCCTTCGTCAAGGAACAGCTCGGCAGCGTCAAGGCCCCCAAGCAGGTCGAGGTCTGGCCTGACCTGCCCCGTTCCAAGGTCGGCAAGGTCCTCAAGACCGAGGTCAAATCCCGGCTCCGCGCCGGTACGGCCGGCTGAGGGCTCCTTTTTTCCCGAACGATCCGGGCTGCGTGCCCCGTGGACAGCGGGCTGCTCAGGGCTGGTAGGAGCCAGGGACCCAGGCCCGGGTGCTGACGCTGATCGCGTTCCAGGCGTTGATGGTGACGATCAGGCTGACCAGCGCGGCGATCTGAGGCGGGCTGAATTCGGCGGCCACGTCGGCGTAGGCCTGGTCGGGTACGTGTGTCTCGGGCAGCCGTGTCACCGTCTCGGTAAAGGCCAGCGCGGCGCGCTCGCGGGCGGTGAAGTACGGGGTTTCCGACCAGGCGGCCAGCCCGTACAGCCGCTGCTCGGTCTCGCCGATCGCGCGCGCGTCCTTGGTGTGCATGTCGATGCAGTAAGCGCAGCCGTTGAGCTGGGAGGCGCGGATCCGGATCAGCTCGCGGAGCTGCGGGTCGATCTCGGCGGCGTCGAGTTCTTTGGTCGCGGCCTGGTCCAGGCGTGACATCGCGCGGGCGAAGCCGGGGGCGAGGCCATCGAAGTCGAGCCGGACCGGGATCTGGGCGGTGTCGTGAGTGATCGTCATGACCACCACGTTAGGCCGGTAAGCGGCCCAAGGTAAGGTCCATTTCTATGCCAGAAACATGGGCCAAGCCGACCGGGATCGACCTTCACCTGGACCTTTCCGGGACCAGGGTCCGAGCGGGCCTGGAAACCGCGTTGCGCGACGCGGTCCGGTCCGGCCGGCTGAGCCCGGGCCTGCGGCTGCCGTCTTCCCGGGCCCTGGCCGCGGACCTGGGCATCGCCCGCAACACGGTCGCCGAGGTTTACAGCCAGCTGGTCGCGGAGGGCTGGCTGACCGCGGCCAGCGGCTCGGGCACCTCCGTGGCGCCGCGTCGGTCCCCGGACTCCGGCGCGGCCGGCAGGAGCGCGCCCCAAGCTGGCCGCGGCCCGCTATGACCTGCGTCCTGGCCTACCTGACCTGTCCGCCTTCCCGCGCCGCGGCTGGCTCGCGACGGCCCGCAAGGTGCTGGCGGCCGCACCCGATCACCTCCTCGGCTACCCCGACCCGCGCGGGCTCCCGCAGCTGCGGGCGGCGCTGGCGGGATACCTGGCGCGGACGCGGGGCGTCACCGCCGATCCCGGCTGCATCGTGATCTGCGCGGGCTTCAGCCACGGACTGGCCGTCGTCTGCCGCGCGCTGCGCTCGGCCGGCGCGGCCACCCTGGCCGTGGAGGCCTACGGCCACTCCGAGCACCGCGACATCGTCACCGGGCAGGGCCTGGGCCTGCGGCCGGTGACCGTTGACTCGATGGGTGCGGTCATCGGTGAGGCCAGCGGGGCCGACGCTTTGCTGCTGACCCCGGCGCACCAGTTCCCGCTGGGCATGACGCTTCATCCGCGCCGCCGCCGGGAAGTGGCCGGGTGGGGCGGCGTCGTGATCGAGGACGACTACGACGGCGAGTTCCGCTACGACCGGCAGCCGGTCGGCGCCCTGCAGGCGCTCGCGCCCGATCACGTCATCTACGCGGGCACGGCCAGCAAGAGCCTGGCCCCGGTCCTGCGGCTCGGCTGGCTGGTGGTGCCGCCGCGCCTGCTCGACGCGGTGACAGCCGAGCTTGCCGCCGGGCCGTCCGGGCTTGACCAGCTCACCTTGGCCGAGTTCATCACCTCCGGCGGTTACGACCGGCAGATCCGCCGGGCCCGGCTGGCCTACCGCCATCGCCGGGACCGGCTCATCGCCGTGCTGCCCGGCGAAAGGCCGGCCCACGTCAGCGGTATCGCCGCGGGTTTGCACGCCGTGCTCGACCTGCCCCGAACCGATCTAGAACACGACGTGATCGCCCGGGCCAGCGAGCGGGGCCTGGCCCTGGACGGACTGGAACGGTACCGGGCCGGGCCGGACCCGGGCGGCGAGCGGGCCGGGCTGGTGATCGGCTACGCCCGTCCGCCCGGGCACGCCTACACCACGGCCCTGGCCAGGCTACGGGCCGTCCTGAGTTACTGAGGCCGGCCTTCGAACCAGCGCCGCCCTACCTGCGTAGTCCTGGATAGAGGGCGGTATCCGCGCTGCCCCCAGGCTGCCGTGGGACGTCATGACCAGGATGCCGGACGAGCAAGAGCAGCACCTGATGCCCCCGCAGGACTGGGTGGGCCGGGACATCGGCGGCCTGCACGCGCTCGCGAGCGCACTGTCCGGCTTCGCGGCGGAGATGAGCGCCGCCCGGCATGCCGATCCGGTTACCGCGGCCGCGCTGGCCGCGGTCATCGGCCAGAGCGTCGGCATCCTCGACCTGCTCGCCGCCGATCTGGCCAGGATCCAGCGCGCATTGCAGGACGAGGCGCACGTCGCGTCCAGGTATGGGGTCACGATCGGCACGGACGGGCGGCCGCCACCGGTGTCCGCCCGGCCCGCGGCCGACGCCACGGCCGCCAGCGCGCGGCACTGGGCCCTGACCTACCGGCAGGTCCACGAGCGGGCCATGGCGCAGTCGAAGCAGGCCAGGCAGCGCGCGGCCGACCAGCTGGCGGTCCTGTTCGCCCAGCTCGGGCCGGCCCTGCCCGCGCTGGCCCGGGCGGTGCCTGGCCCGGGCTGAACCCAGGCTGAACCGCTACCCCGCGTCCAGCGGTAACGCAGCCCGGCGGCTCACCCGGTGAACGGGGGCGGCGGCTCAAGCGTTGGTGCGTCCAGGAAGGGAATGACCGCGGACGCCACCAGGTCGGGTGAGGAGAAGATGTCGTAGTGCGTGTGGCCGGGCAAGATGGCGAGCCTGGTCACGGGCCGGGCCGAGCCGTCCCAGCCCGCGTCGCGCAGGCCGCCGCCGAGCAACTGGTAGAACCGGACGATGTGCTCGGGCCGTATCGCGTCGGCGTCGGCGTAGACAAGCAGGACGCCGGCGGTGATCTTCGCGACGTCCGCCGACCAGTCGTAGTCCTGCCGGAGCAGGTCACCGGTCTTGTCGAGCAGCACGGGCCAGTCCTGCACCCGGGGAGCGACCCGGGAGTAGATCTGGTACATGGGGGATTGCTTCAGCGGCTCGGCCAGCTGAGAGCCCATCTGGTCCATCCCGGCCAGGCTCTCCGGATACCAGCCGTCGCGCTGGAACGGCTGGGAGACCAGGACCAGCCGCCGCACCAGCTGCGGATGCTGGATGGCCACGCGCAGCGCGGTCGCGCCGCCGAAGGAGTAGCCCATCACGTCGGCCTGCGCCAGGCCGAGATGCCCGATCAGGCCGGCGATGTCGTCGGCCAGGGTCTGGAAGCGCAGCGGCCGGTCCACGTCCGCGGTGTGACCATGACCTTGCAAGTCGACCGTGATGACCCGGCGCTCCTTGACCAGCAGCGGGAGGATCGGGGCATACATCTCGCCCATGCCGAGCCCGCCGTGCAGCAAGATCAGCGGCTGTCCCGAGCCGTGCTCCTGGTAGTACAGCTCGATGCCGTTCACGTTCGCGTAGCTCATGGCCCGGGCCTTCCTTCGCCTGCCGCTGCCAGCCGGTGGATGATGTCGTGGCGCGAGACGCCCTCGGCGAACAGCCGGTTCGCGGCCTGGAAGATCTCGTCGGAATCCTCGCGCCACAGTTCGGAAACGACGCCGTACGCGGCGTCCACGAACTGCTCGCTGGTCAGGCCGCCGGGCGGAGTGCACGCGCCGAACTCCGCCTCGATCAGGGCCCGCCGGTCAGCCGGGTCGCCGACGCTCCGCTGGCTGGGGTCACCCTGGTGGTCGGGCATCGGCAGCGCGAACATGCGGCGCCCGACGTTGCGCGCCAGCCAGGAGACGTCGGCGTCGCTGGTGGCCAGGTCGGACACGTAGCCGCGGACCGCGACCGCGGCCGGGGCGTGGTAGGCCTCGTCGAACCGGCCGAACACGTCGGGCAGCTGCTCGGCCAGCCGTGCCGTCTCAGCCTCACCCAGGTCCCGGTACGCGGCGGACCAGCGGGTCCACGCCGTCACCGCGGGCTCGAGGTGCTGGCGCTGGACGGCGGACAAGGCGAAAATGTTGGGCACATGGCCCAGGAGTATGTGCGCGAGCTTGCGCGGCCCGACCTGGCCCGGCGGCTCGCCGGGAATGCGGCCGCTGTAGCCGGTCAGCACCTCGGCCCAGAACCGGGTGGACGGCTCGTCGGCCGCGACCGCCTCCGCCGCCAGCGGGCTCGTCATGAAGTCCTCGACCGCGGCGGCGCGATCGGCCGCGGTGAACTCCGGGGCGGCCGGGACTCCCGAACCGTCCTCGGCAGGCAGGCGGCGGATCCGGGTCCTGGCCAGCGGCAGGTAGGCGATGGTCTCGGTGGACAGGCCCAGGTCCGGGTCCTGCTCGGCCCGGGTCAGCGGCCCTTCCGCACGCCGGCGCGCTTCGGCCAGGTGAATCTGCTCGGAACGATCGAAGTCATCCTCGTGGCGGCTCATGGCCTCGATCAGGTTCCCGGCGTTGGTGGCCAGGCCGACCGCGGTGGCGACGGGGATGCCGGTCAGGTCAACCTGCACCACCACGCCGTGCTCGGAGTCCCCGTAACTGAACGTCGCCGCGATCGCCTCGTCGTCACCGAACACGTCGTACCGCCGCCAGGCCCGGCCCGGCGTCACCTTCCCGATCTCGGTCACCCACTCCGGCGGGTAGATGCCCATGTCGGTCAGCTTCGCCAGCGCCTGGCTGGCCGACTTCTTGACGCCCTTGGCGCCAAGCGCCATCAGCACGCGGAGCAGCGCGGCGCCGTCGGGTGTCTCCCGGCGGACCGCTCCGTTGACCAGGACGGTGGCGATGAAGGACTCGATCTCGGCCGGTTCCCGCTGGCCGAGCACGTACGGTATCCCCATGCAGGTGGAGGTCTCGATCTCGGCCCGCAGCGGATCACCCGACTCCACCCCGGCCCATAGGCCGGACAGTATCCGCTGGACGAATTCGTCGGCTTCGCTGCGCTCAGGCGCGGTCGCCGTGCGGATGGGTTCGCTGCGCCGCGACCGTGTCTTCTTGCTCACCGCGCAATCCTATGGCGGGCCGGCGACATTTCTCGTGTGCGCTGAGCCGACGGCCCGCCAGGCCGCCGTCAGATGACGGCATGGACGGTGCCCGCCTCGGCTTCGCCGCCCATCACGGGAACGGTGGCGAGCTCGTCCGGCACGACGGCACCGAGCAGGCGCAGCGCCGCCACCACGACCGGCGTCCAGCCGCGTGCCATCCCGTCGTCGATCTTGACGGCGCCGGACCTGCCGTCCGCGAACGCGAACGCGGTGACGCCCTCCGCGCCCCCCTTGACCAGCAGGCCAGGCACCGCGTCCATCAGCTTGCGCTCGTCCCGGTGCGTCCCGCTGGTCCACTGCGGGTACCGGCGCATGGCGTCGGCCACCCGGCGCTCCGGCGTCCCGTCCGCCGACAGCACCAGCGTCCGGTACGCACGCGCCAGCCCGGCCAGCGTCAGCGCGAACAGCGGCGCGCCGCAACCGTCAACGCCGGCCGCGCTGATCTGCTGTCCGGCCAGTTCCTCCACGGTGCTCCGGATGGCGAGCTGCAGCGGGTGCTCGGGCGCCAGGTAACTGGCCGCCGGCCAGTCGTTCAGCACGCAGGTCAGCAGCATCGCCGCGTGCTTGCCCGAACAGTTCATCCGGATCCGCGACTCGTGCTCGCCGCGGGTGATCATGGCCCGCGCGGTCCCGGTATCGAGCGGCCAGCCCGCGGGACAGCGCAGGTCGTCCTCGCTCAGCCCGGCCGCGGACACGATCTTCCGCACGCCGTCGACATGGAAGTCCTCACCGGAATGGCTCGCCGCCGCCAGCGCCAGCAGTTCGCCGTCCAGGTCGAGCCCGCAGCGCAGCATCGCCGTCGCTTGCAGGGGCTTGTTCGCCGACCGGGGGAAGAACGGCACGTCCGTCTGGCCGACGCTGATCGCCTGGGTTCCCCCGGCGGCAAACCCGGCCACCGCCCCGCGATGCCATGACTCGGCCAAGCCGGATCGCACCACCTGCGCGACGACGGGATTCACGCCCTTGTGCTCCGTAAAGATCGTCATACCCGCAGTCTGCCCTGCGCCCCCGGCATTTTCATGATCGCAGGAGGATGGGTCCTCGCGAGCGGCCCTACGGTTTCAGCCCGGCCAGCACGCACTGCGGCCGGGCCCGCAGCGAGACCTGGTCGGTGCCCGTGAAGGCGCTGTGGCAGAACGCCTTCGCCTGTGTTCCGCAGTAGTGCAAGGTGGACCCGCCGGTGGAACTCGGCAGGGTGACGTTCACGCAGCCGTTGGCCGACGCGCCGTAGGTGTCGTGGGCCAGCGCCCCCCATACGCCCAGGCCGGCCAGCAGCAAGATGATCACGACGCCGATGACGGCAAAGAGCCGCTTCTGTTTCCGCGTCAGGCTTCCCGCCGTCGGCCTGGTCTTGGCATACATGAATGCCCAGTGTAGGGGGGATGTCCGAGCCGGGCTGTGTTACCGTCGTCGGCAACGAGAAGGCGGCTGGGGAGGTGCGCATATGGTCGTGCGTGACACGCCGTGGCTGGCCGGGACACCGTGCTGGGCCGACGTTACCGTCGGTGATCTGCCGAAGGCGATCGCCTTTTACCAGGCCCTGTTTGGCTGGGACATCGAGTCGGGCGGCCCGGAGACCGGCGGCTATGCGGTCTGCCACAAGAACGGCCGGGCGGTCGCGGGTATCAGCCCGAGCTTCGGTCCGCCTGGCACGCTGCCGTCCTGGACTACCTACCTGGCCGCCGACGACGCGGACGCGGTCGCCGCCGCGATCAGGGCGGCGGGCGGCCAGCTGCTGGTCGAGCCGGCCGATGTCACCGACTCCGGCCGGATGGCGGTGGCCGTCGACACGGCCGGAGCCGCCTTCGGCCTGTGGCAAGGCGGGACGACCACCGGGATCGGCCTGGCCAACGAGACCGGCTCGCTGACCTGGAACGAGCATTTGAGCCGGGACTACGACGCGAGCAAGGCCTTCTACCGTGCCGTCTTCGGCTACGACTACCAGGACGTGAGCGACGGCGCCTTCAGGTACGCGATGCTCATGATCGACGGGCGCGAGGTCGGCGGCATCGGCCAGTACCCGGACGGGACACCGGAGGGAGCGCCGGGGGCCTGGTCGGCCTACTTCGCCGTCGACGACACCGATGCGGCGGTGGCCAGGGTCGGCGAGCTCGGCGGCAGCGTCGTGCAGCCCGTCCGGGACAGTCCCTACGGCCGGATTGCCGTGGTCGCAGACGATCAGGGCGCGGTGTTCTCGGTCATCACCACCCCGACCCCGCCCGACCTGCAACTACCTCAGTAAAGACGCGCCGCTGGCCCGCCTACGGCACGGGCGGCGTGCCGTGGGTGTGGAACGACTCGATGGTTTTCAGTCCCCAGGCCTGGCCCTTGGCGCGCTCGGCCTCGGTCCAGGTGATCGTGCGCCAGTCCGGCGCGAGCACCAGCCGCGCGGCCGGGTTGCACAGCTCGATCCGGTTGCCGCCCGGCTCGTAGACGTAGAGGAAGAACGTCTGCTGGATCGCGTGCTTGTGCGGCCCGGTCTCGATGAACACGCCGCGGTCCAGGCAGAGGTCGGCCGCGCGCACGATGTCCTCGCGGCTGTCGGGCGCGAACGCGACGTGGTGCAGCCGCCCCGTGCTGCCGGTCCAGTCCCGCGTGTACACCAGGTCATAGCCCTTGTTGGTGAAGTGCAGCCACTGCCCGGAGATGGTGCCGTCGTCCAGCCTGATCTGCTCGGTCACCCGGCCGCCGAGCACGTCGCGGACGAAGTCACCGCTGGGCGCCACGTCGGCGGCCAGGTAGTTCACGTGGTCCAGCCGCCGCACGCACACGCCGCGGCCCGGGTAGGCCTGCAGCCTGGTTCTTCAGCGCCGGTTTCAGCTCCTCGGGCGGTGAGTACCACTCGGTCTCCCAGTACAGCTCGAGCTCGTGCCCGTCCGGATCACGGAACAGGTAGGTAGGCCCGATCCCCGGGTCGCCGTCTTTCCAGCTGATGCCAAGGCCGGACGCCTCGATCGCGCGGACGCGCGCTTCGAGCGCCTGCTGGCTCGACGCCCGCAGCCCCACCCGGCGGATACCCGAGGTGTCGTGTGCGGTGAGCTTGACCGTGTGGTGCTCGTAGTCGTCCCAGGTGCGCAGGTAGACCGAGTTGCCCTCGCGGCCGTTCTCGGTCAGCCCGAGCACGTCGACGAAAAACCGCAGGCTCGCCTCGGGCTCCGGCGTCAGCAGCTCGATATGCCCCAGGTGCGCCACGTCGTGCGATGGCGGCCGGGTGGCCGCGGGGTCCTGCCTCACGTGTACCTCCGGGGGAAGACGGTGCCGTCGAACAGCTTGCGCGCGGTCCGCACCACCGCGGCGCGGATCACCGCGGGTGGTCGAGCGGCCGGTGTCGATCTCGGTCTCGACCTCCAGGTGCCCGGTGGGGTGCTCGATGCCAAAGCGCGTCTGCCCGGGTGTCAGCTCGGCCAGCCCGGCACCAGCGGCCCCGTCGAGCAGCAGCGCGGTGGCCACGCTGACCGCACCGAGAACCCCGATCGACTCGTGCACCCGCACCGGGATGAACGTCCTGGTGCAGATCGTGCCGCCGGCCACCGGCGCGGCCACCAGCGTGACCTTCGGCACCGAGGCGCCGGACACGTCGCCCAGGCCCATCAGTTCGCCCGCCGCCAGCCGCAGCGCCTGAACCCTGGCGCCGAGTTCAGCGTCGGCCTCGAGTTCGGCCGACCGTCTCGTACCCGGTACGGCCCAGCTCCGCGGCGGCCACGACCACCACCGGCATGCCGTTGTCCACGCAGGTCACGGCGACACCGTCGATGACATCACGGACGTTTCCCGTGGGCAGCAGGGCGCCGGTGGCCGACCCTTGCGTACCGGTGAAGTTCAGCACGACCGCCGCCGCCGTCCCGGGCACGCCGGCGATCGCGGTCTGGCCGTCGTAGTCGACGGTGCCGTCCGCCCCGGGGAAGGTGGCGGTGGCCACGCTGCCGGAGTTGACCAGGTGGATCCGGACCGGTGCCTGGGCCGCCAGGCCGCGCTCGACCGCGAACGGGCCCACGCCGGCCAGCAGGTTGCCGCAGTTCTGCCGGTCATCCACGGTGGCCGCATCGACACCGACCTGCAGGAAAAGGTAATCGACGTCGGCGTCCGGCCGGTCGCAGCGACTGATCACGGCCACCTTGGAGGTCAGCGGATGTGCCCCGCCGATGCCGTCGATCTGCCGGGCGTCGGGACTGCCCATGATGCGCAGCAGCAGGTCGTCTCGTTCGGCCGCATCCGCCGGCAGGTCCCCGGCCAGGAAGTACGCCCCCTTCGACGTCCCGCCCCGCATCAGCATGCACCGCACCCCGTCAGCCGGGCCCATCAGGGGTCCCTTCCGGCACGTACCGGACGCCGCGGGCGGCGAGCTTGTCCCGCAGCCCGTACAGGTCCAGGCCGAGCTGGCCGTCGGCCAGGGCCTGGCGGGTCTGCGTCCTCCTTGCGCCACCCGGGCCCGCGCGGCGGCCAGCGCCCGGCTGACGTCGCCGCGCGGCACGCACACCACGCCGTCGTCGTCGGCGATGATCGCGTCACCGGGCCTGATGACCTGGCCGCCGACCGATACCGGCACGTTGACCGCGCCCGGCGTCTCCTTGACCGTGCCCTGGGCGCTGACCGCCGCCGACCAGACAGGAAAGCCCATCGCGCGCAGCTCGGCCACGTCCCGTACGCCCGCCTCGATGACCAGGCCCCGGACCCCGCGCACGGCCAGCGAGGTCGCCAGCAGCTCGCCGAACATCCCGTCGGTGGACGGCGACGTCGTCGTCACCACCAGCAGGTCGCCGGGCTGGCACTGCTCGACCGCCGCGTGGATCATGAGGTTGTCGCCCGGCCAGCACAGCGCGGTCACCGCGGTCCCGCCGACCCGGCTGCCGTCCTGGATGGGCCGCAGACCGGGCCCGAGGTACCCGGCCCGGCCGATGCGCCTCGTGCACGGTGGCCACGCCGAGCTCGGCGAGGGCGTCCACCATGGCCAGGTCGGCGCGGGCGATCGCCGGTGACGATCACGTTGCGCATCAGCTCAGCCTGTCCGTGACTTGCGGGAACACCCTCATGTAGGCCTCGCCCAGGGTGGCTTGGGGCAAGCCCAGGTTGGGCCCGGCGTTCCGCCTGAGCTGGGTGCCGCGTCGCTTGGCCAGGTCCGTGTAGTACTCCCACAGGTGCTGCTGGGCGGCCATGCACTCCATCGCCTTGCGCTTGGCCTCGAAGACCGGCGTGATGTCGAGCAGGACTTCCGGCTTGAAGCCGCACATTTCCGGCTGGTGCGGCTCGAACAGGAACACCGGCGGCGCGCCGATCGGCTCCCCGGCGGCCGGGTAGCCGATCGCCTGAGCCAGCACCCGCGCCCGCAGCGCCAGCTGCGCGGCCGCCGGATGATCGCCGTTGTACGGATCGGCGAGCGGATGGGTCAGCACGACCGACGGGCTGACCTCGCGGTACACGCCGACGATGCGGTCGGTGAGCTCGTCGGATTCGCGCAGCGGGTAGTCGCCGGCGTCGAGGAACTCGATCTCCGCGCCGAGCACGCCCGCCGCGTTCTCCGCCTCGGCCCGGCGCAGCGCCTTGATCTCCTCCAGCGTCTTGCCCGCGCGCCAGGCGCTGGCCGACTCGCCGCGCTCGCCGTAGGTCAGGCAGAGCACCTTGACCCGCTCACCGCGTGCGGCGGCCAACGCGATCGCGCCCCCGGCCCGCCAGACGAAATCAGCCGCGTGCGCGCTGATGACCAGCATGGATGGCGTCGCAGTCACAGGACTCCCTTCCCTGGGCGGCTCAGCTGGCCGAGGAAAAGCGGCAGGCCGGTCGCGGTGTGCACGATGGCGAACAGGAACGGCCGGTCGACGACCATCGTGACCGGCGGCGGCGATCGCAGCGCAGCCGACGCCCGGATGACCACCGCGGTGGCCGCCGCCGCCTCTGTGCCCTGTTCATCGACGTCGATGTAGGCCTGGTGCTCGACCGCGCCGATCCGCAGGCCCCCCGCCGCGGTGATACCGCTGAAGTCCGCGCCGTCGCCGAACGCCTCGGTCACGCCGAGCTGCCGCAAAACCGGGATGAGGCCGAACGAGGCGGTCATCTGGAACCGCGGCATCACCAGCGTGACCTCGCGGCTGTCCGCCCCGGCCAGCACACCGCCCAGGCCGCGGGCGGCGATCGCGGGACGCAGCGCCGCCAGCGGCCCGTCGGGCACGATCACCGCCATCGCCAGGGTGCCGCCGGCGTAGCGAAGCAGCACGGCCTGATATCCGTCGCCGCGCAGGTAACCGCGGGTGGCGGTGCCGCGCATCATCGGCGTGGCCAGGGCGGCCCGGTCAGGGCCGTCGGGGTAGAACGGCGCGTCGCTGGTCTGCGCCGCGGGGAAAGGGTCAGCCCACGCGGCCTTGAGGTACACAGCGTTCGCCAGGACCAGCTTGGTCAGCGGGCCGATGCTGGCCGGGGGCAGCAGCCCGGTGATCTTTCCCGCCGTCTGCTCGGCGATCACGCGGTTGATCTGGTCCCGCGCCCGCTCGGGCGCGGCGGCAAAGTCGGCGTCGCCGAACGTAGCTCCGGCGTCGCTCAGCCGGGCGGTGAACTCCGGCCGCACCGGCAGGCCAGCCTGGATCCAGGCGGTATTCGGGGCCCGGAACGTCACCTGGCCGGGTGCGACCGCCGCGAGCAACCCCGGCACCGAGCCGAGCCCGCCCACCTCGGCCGACCCGTCCAGGTGCAGCGCGCGAGCCAGTTCCGCCGCTGTCTGCCCGCGAGCTCCGCACCAGGCCATCCACAGGGCACTGGCCACGCTGAGCGGTGAGAAGACCGTGTTCGCGCCGTCCTGCGCCAGCCGCGGGTACAGGTCCGCGCCAACCGCCTCAGCGGTCGCCGCGGATTCGCGGGCCGCGCTCAGCAGAACTGTTTCATCGGGCATTGCCGGTACCACCTTCCCGGGCACCCGGATCACACCAGGCGCCGGAAATCAGATGCGAAAGACGGAGGATGCCGTGTAACCATGACGCATGGTCTGGTCTACCACGAGGGCAGTAGAGGAGTTCCTGGCCGAAGCCGGCAGATTCCTCCGGGCCGAGCCGGCCCGCAACAGCGTCGTCCTGACCGTGGCCGAGAACCTCCGGGTCAGGGCCGTAGCCACGCCGGCCGTCGCGTCCGGTACTTCGCCGGGCGATGACCAGACGCTGCTCGGCTGGTGGCTTTCTGGCCCCGACCCGGACTCGGTCGGCGGAGCGTTCCTGCACACGCCGCAGTTCCCGGTGTTCCTCACCGCTATGAGCCGTCGGGCCGCGGCCGGGCTCGCCGCCGAGCTGGCGGCGTCCGGACGCGCCGTCTCCGGCATCAACGCAGAGCAGGAATCCGCGGCCGCCTTCACGACGGCCTGGCGGCGGAGCGCCGGGGGCGACGCCCAGGTCCATCGCCGGATGCGCTTGTTCAGGCTCGGGGAGCTCACCCCGGCCGAGCCGCGGCCGGCCGGATCGCCGCGGCTCGCCGCCCAACCCGACCGGGACCTGCTGATCACATGGTTCGACGCGTTCGCCCGCGAGGTCGACGACATGGCCGGCCAGGATCACGCGGCCGCCGTCGACGAGCGGCTCAGCTACGGCGGGGTCATGGTGTGGCAGGCCGAGCGGCGCCCCGGTGGAAGATCGTGTCGTGCTGTCCTTTCCGCCCGGCCGCCCGTCACCACGCCGGACCGCGTTAGGCTTCAACGGTGCACGGACTCGAAGATTTTTCCAGGCTGATCACCAGTGATCACGGCCTGTGCGTAGTGTCGACGCTGCGGCCGGACGGGACGATCCAGTCGTCGGTGGTAAACGCGGGCGTGCTCCCGCATCCCGTCACGGGCGCGCCGGTCGTCGGCCTGGTCAGCCGGGGTGACGCGTACCGGCTGGCTAACCTGAGAGCCCGGCCCCGCGCCACGGTGGTGGTCCGGTCGGGCTGGGAATGGGCCTCGGCCGAAGGGCCGGCCGAGCTGGCCGGACCCGATGACCCGATGCCCGGAGTGGACGCGGAACGGCTGCGCTTGCTGCTGCGGGAGATTTTCACCGCCGCGGGCGGCCAGCACGACGATTTCCAGGCCTACGACCGGGTGATGGCCGACGAGCGCCGCGCCGCCGTCCTGGTGACCCCAGCGCGAGGCTTCGCCCGGCCGCCGGTCTGACCGCCCTAGGCCCCACCGCCCTAGGCTGATCGCCATGAACACCGGACGGCCGCTGGACACCGAACGCCGCAGCATCACCATGCCCGACGGACGAAAGGCCGACGTGCTGACCGCCGGACCGCCGGGCTTGCCGCTGGTGCTGCACGAGGGCACGCCTGGCGGGCTCGTGCTGTATCCGCCGACGGTCCGGGCCGCCCAGGCGCGCGGTCTGCGGGTCATCCTGGCGGCGCGGCCAGGGTACGAGGGATCCACGCCGCGCCCCGGCCGGCGGGTGGTCGATGTGGCCGCGGATACGGCCGTGATCCTTGATGAGCTCGGCGCGGACACCTTCGTCACCATGGGCTGGTCCGGCGGCGGGCCGCACGCGCTGGCCTGCGTCGCGGTGCTGGCCGGCCGCTGCCTGGCGGCGGCCTCCATCGCCGGGGTCGCGCCCTATCAGGCCGCCGGACTGGACTGGCGGGCCGGCATGGGCCAGGAGAACCTCGACGAGTTCGGTGCCGCCGTAGCGGGCGAGGCGGTGCTGACTCAGTACCTTCAGTCCGACGCCGTCGCGGTGGGCGCCGTCACCGGGGCCGAGGTGGCCAGGGCGCTTGGCGGCCTGGTGACCGCCGCCGACCAGGCCGTGCTCACCGGGGAGTTCGCCGACCATGTCGCCGCCAGCCTGCGCGCCTCGGTCAACACGGGCATCGCCGGCTGGCGCGACGATGACCTGGCGTTCGTCCAGGACTGGGGCTTTTCCCTCGGCTGGGAACCGGCCAGGCATACCGGGGTTACCGCCGCCGGGCCCGTGCCGGTCGCCATCTGGCAAGGCGACCAGGACAAGATGGTGCCGTTCGCGCACGGTCAGTGGCTGGCCGCCCGCATCGCCAGCGCCCGCGCACACTTTCTCCCCGGCGAGGGCCACCTGTCGCTGACCGTCGGCCATCTCGACTGCATCCTCGATGACCTCCTCGACCTGGCCGGCCTGACCACGTAGCCGATCAGTCCGGCCAGCCTCCAGTCCGCCGGACCGGCCGGGCGCTGGCAGAATGCTCTGGTGACGCAGACTCAAGCAGGGGACCAGGCCCGGTCCGTGGACCAGCGGATCGCCGACGAGCTTGGCGTGGCCGTCCGGCAGGTCAGCGCCGCGGTGGAGTTGCTCGACGGCGGCGCCACCGTGCCGTTCATCGCCAGGTACCGCAAGGAAGCCACCGGCACGCTCGACGACGCGCAACTGCGCACGCTGGAGGAGCGGCTGCATTACCTGCGCGAACTCGACGAACGCCGGGCCGCGATCCTGGCCGAGGTCGGGAATCAGGGCAAGCTGACCGACGAGCTCGAGCGCCAGATCCGCGCCGCCGACTCCAAGGCCCGGCTGGAGGACCTGTACCTGCCCTACAGGCCGAAACGCCGCACCAGGGCCCAGATCGCCCGCGAGGCGGGCCTCGAGCCGCTGGCCGACCTGCTGCTGGCGGATCCGGACAAGGACCCGCAGCGCGAGGCCGCGTCCTTCGTCGACGCCGCCCGGGGCGTCGCCGACACCGCCCAGGCCCTGGACGGCGCCCGGTCGATCCTGGTCGAACGGTTCGCCGAGGACGCGGACCTGCTCGGTGAACTGCGCGAGGCGATGGCCGCGCACGGCACGATGAGCTCCAAGGTCCGCGAAGGGCAGGAGCAGAAGGGCGCCAAGTTCGCCGATTACTTCGAGTTCAGCGAGCCGTTCGCGCGGCTGCCCTCACACCGCATCCTGGCCTTGTTCCGTGGTGAGAAGGAGGAAGTCCTCGACCTCACCCTGGACCCAGGGACGCAGGACGCCGACACCGAGGCCCGCATCGCGGAGCGTTTCGGCATTACCGACCAGGGCCGCCCGGCCGACACCTGGCTGACCGCCGCCGTCCACTGGGCCTGGCGTACCCGCATTTTGGTGCACCTGAGCGTGGACATCCGGGTCCGGCTGTGGCAGGCGGCCGAGGACGAGGCGGTCCGGGTGTTCGCCGCCAACCTGCGTGACCTGCTGCTGGCCGCCCCGGCCGGCGCACGCACCACGATCGGGCTTGACCCTGGTTTCCGCACCGGTGTCAAGGTCGCGGTCACCGATGAAACCGGCAAGGTCCTCGGCACCGCGACCATCTACCCGCACGAGCCGCACCGCCGCTGGGATGAGGCTATCGACGTCCTGGCCAAGCTGGCGCGGGCGCACCACGCGGATCTGATCGCCATCGGCAACGGCACCGCCTCGCGGGAGACCGACCGGCTGGCCACCGACCTGATCAAGCGGCATCCTGATCTGCATCTCACCAAGGCGATCGTCTCCGAGGCCGGCGCCAGCGTGTACTCGGCCTCGGCCTACGCCTCCGCCGAACTACCCGGCATGGACGTCTCGCTACGCGGCGCGGTCTCGATCGCGCGGCGGCTGCAGGACCCGCTGGCCGAGCTGGTCAAGATCGACCCGAAGTCGATCGGCGTCGGCCAGTACCAGCACGACGTCGCCGAGGGCAAGCTGTCGCACTCACTGGACGCGGTGGTCGAGGACTGCGTGAACGCGGTCGGCGTGGACCTGAACACCGCCTCGCAGCCGCTGCTGGCCCGGGTGTCGGGAATCACGAGCAACCTGGCGGCCGCGATCGTGGCGCGCCGCGACTCCGAAGGCCCGTTCCGGACCCGCCAGCAGCTGATGGCCGTGCCCCGGCTCGGCCCGAAGGCCTTCGAGCAGTGCGCCGGGTTCCTGCGGATCCGCGGCGGTGACGACCCGCTCGACGCTTCCGGGGTGCACCCCGAGGCTTACCCCGTGGTCCGCCGCATCCTGGCCGCGACCGGCAGCGCCGCCGGCGACCTTATCGGCAGCAGCGCGGTGCTGCGCGGACTGTCGCCGGGCACGTTCACCGACGACCGATTCGGGCTGCCGACCGTCTCCGACATCCTGCGGGAGCTGGAAAAGCCCGGCCGTGACCCGCGGCCGGCCTTTACCACCGCCACGTTCGCCGAGGGCATCGAGAAGATCGAGGACCTGGAACCCGGCCTGGTGCTCGAGGGCGTGGTCACCAACGTGGCCGCGTTCGGCGCGTTCGTCGACGTCGGCGTGCACCAAGACGGCCTGGTGCACGTGTCCGCGATGTCGCGGACCTTCGTCTCCGACCCGCACACGGTGGTCAAGTCGGGCGATGTGGTCCGGGTCAAGGTGCTCTCCGTCGACGTGCCGAGGAAGCGGATCTCCCTCACCCTGCGCCTGGACGACGACGCGGCGCCGCGCCCGGCCGGCCGCCGCGAGCGAGCCGAGCCCGGCTCGAGCGCCAAGCCAAGATCGAGCGCCAAGCCCGGCTCCAGCCGTGCCAGCGGCCAGCGCCCGAGCGAACCTCCGGCCGACGGCGCGCTGGCCGATGCGCTACGCCGGGCCGGGCTGGTACCGAAGCCGCCCAGGCAGCGCGACGACCGCCGCGGCCGCGGCTAGCCTGGGCGATACTCCCGCGCGCGATACACCCGCGCCCCGGTAGCATCGGGTAACCAGTTCTTCCACCATGAAGGAGCCAACCGTGTCCAGCCAGCAGCTTCGTATCACCCTCGCAGGTCGCGAGCATGTGGTCGAGGCTGGCACGACGGCGGGCGAGGCGCTCGGCCCCGACCCGAGGGTCATCGCCGCCCGGGTCAACGGGGAGCTGCGCGATCTGGCGCACGTGCTCGCCGACTCCGACGTCGTGGACCCGGTGGACGTGGCCAGCGACGATGGCCGGTACATCGTGCGGCACTCCACCGCGCACGTCATGGCCCAGGCCGTGCAGGAGCTGTTTCCGCAGGCCAAACTTGGTATCGGGCCGCCGGTGGAGAACGGCTTCTACTACGACTTCGCGGTCGGGGCACCGTTTACCCCGGCCGACCTGAAGGCGATCGAAGGGCGGATGCGCCAGATCGTCAAGGCCGGTCAGCGGTTCTCGCGGCGGGTCGTGACCGACGAGCAGGCCAGGTCGGAGCTCGCGGGCGAGCCGTACAAGCTGGAGCTGATCGGGCTTAAGGGGGGTCCGGACCTTCAAACCTCCGATGACGGCGAGTCGGTGGAGGTCGGCGGCAGCGAGCTGACCATCTACGACAACCTGGACCCGGCCAGCGGCGAGCTGTGCTGGAAGGATCTGTGCCGCGGACCGCACGTCCCGACCACCCGGGCCATCCCGGCGTTCAAGCTGATGCGCACCGGCGGTGCCTACTGGCGCGGGAGTGAGAAGAACCGGCAGCTGCAGCGGATCTACGGCACCGCGTGGGAGTCGCGGGACGCCCAGGACGAGTATGTGCGGTTGCTTGAGGAGGCCGAGAAGCGCGACCACCGCAAGCTCGGCGCGGAACTCGACCTGTTCTCGTTCCCGACCGAGATCGGCAGCGGGCTGCCCATCTTCCATCCCAAGGGCGGCACCATCCGCCGGGTGATGGAGGACTACTCGCGCCGCCGCCACGCCGAAGCCGGGTACGAGTTCGTCACCACCCCGCACATCAGCAAGGAAGACCTGTTCATCACCTCCGGGCACCTGGAGTGGTACTCCGGCGGGATGTTCCCGCCGATGGAGCTGGACGGCGCGACCTACTACGCCAAACCGATGAACTGCCCGATGCACATCCTGATCTACGCCTCGCGCGGGCGGTCCTACCGGGAGCTGCCCCTGCGGTTGTTCGAGTTCGGCACCGTGTACCGGTACGAGAAGTCCGGCGTGGTGCACGGCCTGACCCGGGCCCGCGGCTTCACCCAGGACGACTCGCACATCTTCTGCACCCCGGAGCAGCTGCCGGGCGAGCTGGCCTCGCTACTGAACTTCGTGGTCGGCCTGCTCCGCGACTTCGGCCTGACCGACTTCGAGGCCGAGCTGTCCACCCGGCCGGAGAAGTACGTCGGCGAGCTGTCGGAATGGGCCGCCGCGGAGGCGGCGCTCAAGCACGCCCTGGATTCTTCCGGGCTGCCGTACGTGATCGCGGAGGGGGAAGGCGCCTTCTACGCACCCAAGATCGACGTGCACGTCAAGGATGCGATCGGCCGTCGCTGGCAGCTGTCCACCTTGCAGGTGGACTTCCAGGAGCCGGGCCGGTTCGGCATCGAGTACCAGGCCGCCGATGGTACCCGGCAGCGCCCGTACATGATCCACCGGGCGCTGTTCGGGTCGATCGAGCGGTTCTTCGGGATCTTGGTCGAGCACTACGCGGGTGCGTTCCCGCCCTGGCTCGCGCCGGTCCAGGCCGTGGGCATCCCGATCTCCGACGCGCACGTGCCCTACCTGGAGAAGATCGCGGCGACCCTGCGCGAGCAGGGCATCCGGATCGCCATCGACGACAGTGACGACCGGATGCAGAAGAAGATCAGGACCGCGCAGCGCCAGAAGGTGCCGTTCATGCTGATCGCTGGTGACGACGACGTGTCCGCCGACGCGGTGTCGTTCCGGTTCCGCGACGGGTCGCAGAAGAACGGCGTGCCGGTCGCGGACGCGGTCGCCGAGATCGTCGCCGCCGTCCGCGACCGCGTCCAGGTGTAGCCTGTGCCGACCCAGGAACCCGAGGAGCCCGCCACGCCGCCCGTCACCCCCGACACCGACCAGGTGTTCGCCGGAGTCCCCGATGCGTTTGGCCGGTTGTGGACGCCGCACCGGATGGCCTACATCAAGGGGGAGGGCAAACCCTCGGGTCCGGGCGAGGACGAGGGCTGCCCGTTCTGCCGCGCGCCCACCCTGGGCGACGAGGAGGCGCTGATCGTCGCCCGGGGTTCGCTGGTCTACGCAGTGCTCAACCTCTACCCGTACAACGGCGGCCACGTGCTGATCTGCCCGTACCGGCACCTGGCCGACTACACCGAGCTGACGCAGGAAGAAACCGCCGAGTTCTCCGAGTTCACCGGCAATGCCATCCGGGCCCTGCGGCAGGCCTCCGGCGCGCAGGGTTTCAACATCGGCATCAACCTGGGCTCGGTGGCAGGCGCGGGCATCGCCGCGCACCTGCACCAGCACGTCGTCCCCCGATGGGGTGGCGACACCAACTTCATGCCGGTGGTCGGCCACACCCGCGTCCTGCCCCAGCTCCTGGCCGACACCCGCAAGCTCCTAGCCACCGCCTGGCCCTAGTCCCTAGTCCTAGTCCCGGAGCCTTCAGCCGCCGGGCTGCCCCCGGCGGACCCCGGCGGACCCCGGACGCCAGAGGTCGATGGCACATGGGGCCCCGAAGAGGGGGACCAATGGCACATCGACCTCTATGCGCGACTTACTCCGGGCGGGAGTCGGCCGCGACCTTCGCGGCCAGGTTGGCCGGGAGAGGCTCGTGGCGCAGGTAGCGCCGGGTGAACGATCCTGTGCCGTGCGATACCGAACGCAAGTCGATGGCGTACCTGGTGATCTGCAGTTCCGGGATCTCCGCTTTGACCAGCGTCCGGCCGACCCCGACCGGTTCGGTGCCGAGTACCCGGCCGCGGCGCGAGGACAGATCGGACATCACCGCGCCGACGTAGTCGTCGGGGATGAGCACCGTGACCTCATCCACCGGCTCGAGCAACATCGGCTGCGCCTTGTCCACCGCGTCCCGCAGCGCTGCCCGGCCGGCCTTCTGGAAGGCCATGTCGGAGGAGTCCACCGGGTGCGCCTTGCCGTCGTACAAGGTGACCCGCACTCCGGTCATCGGGTAGCCGGCCGTGACGCCCTGCTCCATCTGCCAGCGGACGCCCTTTTCCACCGACGGGATGAACTGGCGCGGTACCACCCCGCCGACGATCTTGTCGACGAACTCGAAGCCACCAGAATCCGCCAGCGGCTCGACCTCGATGTGGCAGATGCCGAACTCTCCGTGGCCACCGGTCTGCTTGACGTTCCGGCCCAGGCCCTGGGCCTTGCCCGCGATTGTCTCCCGCAGCGGCACCCGCAGATCGGTGGTCTCGACCGCGACGCCGTGCCGGTGGGCGAGCCGGTCGAGCAGCACGTCGGCGTGCGCCTCGCCCATGCACCACAGCACCAGCTGCCTGGTCTCGGCGTTCATCTCCAGGCGCAGCGTCGGGTCCTCGGCGACGAGCCGGGACAGCGCCTGGGAAAGCTTGTCCTCGTCGGCCTTGGACTTGGCCACGATGGCGACAGGAAGCAACGGCTCGGGCATCGACCACGGTTCCATCAGCAGCGGGTGTTCCTTGTCCGACAGGGTGTCGCCGGTCTCGGCGGTGCCGAGCTTGGCCACGGCGCAGATATCGCCGGCCCGCACTGGGTGAGGATGCGCTGCTGCTTGCCCAGTGGCGAGGTCAGCGCGCCCATCCGCTCGTCGTTATCGTGATCTTGGTGGCCGTGGGCGGCGCGCCCGTGTCCGGACACGTGTACCGCGGTATCCGGACGCAGCGTGCCGGAAAACACCCGGACCAGGCTGATCCGGCCCACGTACGGGTCGGAGGTGGTCTTGATCACCTCGGCCAGCAGCGGACCCTGGGGGTCAGACGCCATCCCGGTCACCGGCTTGCCGTCAGAGGTGCTGACCTCGGGCATCGGGTGCTCGGCGGGGGAGGGGAAGGCCTGGGTCATCACCTCGAGGAGCTCGAGCATGCCGATCCGCTGCGGTGCGGAGGTCACCAGGACCGGGTAGAAGCTGCCCCGCGCGACGGCCTTCTCCAGGTCCTCGATCAGGACCTTGGAGTCGATTTCCTCCCCGGACAGGTACCTGTCCATCAGGGACTCGTCTTCGCTTTCCGTGATAATGCCCTCGATCAGCTCGCCGCGCAGTTCCGTCATCCGCTCGGCGTCTTGCGCTGACGGGGTGCCGTCGGTGCGCTCGCCGTCGGCGTAGTCGACCTGCTTGCCGGACAGCAGCCCGATCAGGCCGCTTACCGGGGCCCCGACGGGCAGGTACAGCGGCGCGACCGCGTCGCCGAACGCCTCCCTGCAGGCGGCCAGGGTGGCGTCGAACTCAGCCCGCTGATGGTCGATCTTGGTGATGACGACCGCGCGGGGCATGCCGACCGCGGCGCACTCGTCCCACAGCATCCTGGTCACGCCGTCGATTCCGTCGGTGGCTGACACGGCGAACAGCGCGGAGTCGGCGGCGCGCAGGCCCGCGCGCAGGTCGCCGGTGAAGTCGGCGTAACCGGGCGTATCGAGCAGGTTGACCTTGACGCCGTTATGCACGACCGGAGCCAGGGTCAGGTTGACCGAACGCTGCTGCCTGACCTCGACCTCATCGAAGTCGCTGACGGTGGTGCCCTCTTCGATGCTGCCCGGACGCTGGATCGTGCCGGTCGCGACGAGGAGCGCCTCGATCAGGCTGGACTTACCGGTACCGGAATGGCCGACCAGCACTACATTGCGTACTTGGTCGGCCGCCGGTGCCCTGCCCGCGGCTCCTCCCGACCCGCCTGCCCCACTCGATGTTGCTGTCACTGCCGTTCGCCTCCTTGCGATCGCTGGTTGCGCACGATCAGCCTTAACCCGCGAGCACCATGTCCACAACCCCCCGGTAAAGAATCTCCCCGGTTAACAGAAAGTCAAGCCCGCTGCCCCGGTGGGCCGCCCCGCGAGCAGCTCAGCACATAGGATCGGACGGCCATGTTGAACGTGCTCCGGCCCGCCATGACGCGACTGTTCACTCCGGTGGGCAGGGTCCTCGCGCGCACCCCGATCACGCCGAACGCCATTACGGTGATCGGCACCGTAGGCGTGGCCGGCGCGGCGCTGAGCCTGTTTCCCCTCGGCGAACTGTTCCCCGGCGCTTTCACCTGCACGATCTTCGTCTTCCTGGACATGCTGGACGGTGTGCTGGCCCGGATGAAGGGGACCACGGGCACCTGGGGCGCGTTCCTGGACTCGACCATGGACCGGATCGCCGACGCCGGCATTTTCGGCGGGCTCGTGGTGTGGTTCTCCCTTGGCGGGCACAACCCGCTGCTCGCAGGGGTCTGCTTGTTCTGCCTGGTCACCGGAAGCCTGGTGTCCTACGCGAAGGCCCGGGCGCAAGGATTGGGACTGCGCTGTGACGTGGGTCTGATAGAACGGCCCGAACGTATGGTCATCTCGCTCGTCGCGGTCGGGGTTTCTGGCCTCGGTGTGCCGTACATTCTCAACGTGGGGCTGTGGGGGCTCGCCGCGGGAAGCGCCTTTACCTTCGGCCAGCGAGTGCGCGCGGTATATAAAGCAGCGAAGGTAGTAACGGAATCCGGAGATCGACGTGGCTCTCCCGGGGATCAGAGCCTAGGGAAGGTTGACGGTGGCGGTACTGAGTTCCCGGCTGAGTGAGCGGCTGACGGGGGTCGCTTACCAACTGGGCTGGAAAGTAATTTGCCGCTTTCCCGAGTCGTGGGCACGGTGGGTCTTCATGGCCGTGGCCGATATCGCGTGGCGGCGGCAAGGGCCCAAGGTGCAGGTGCTCGAGGCCAATCTGCGCCGGGCGCTCAGCTACCGGGACGAAAGCCCAGAGGTCGACGGCCAGGAGTTGCGTAAGCTGTCCCGGGCCGCGCTCCGTTCCTACGCCAGGTACTGGCTCGAGGTGTTCCGGCTGCCGACGATCGGCGTCCAGCGCCTGGTGTCCGGGATGCATTTCCGCGGCCCGGGCGAGGAACAGCTGTTCGCCAACCTGAAGGCCGGCCGCGGCGTGATCGTCGCGCTGCCGCACATGGGCAACTTCGAGCAGGCGGGCGCGTGGGTCATCGCCCGCGGGGCCGGCACGTTCACCACCGTCGCCGAACGCCTCAAGCCCGAGTCGGTCTACGAGAGCTTCGTGCGGTTCAGGCAGGCCCTGGGCTTCGAGGTGCTGCCGCTGACCGGCGGATCCGGCCCGTTCGGCACCCTGGCCCAGCGACTCCGGGCCGGCCATTTGGTCTGCCTGGTCAGCGACCGTGATCTGAAGGAGAGCGGGATCGAGGTCGAGCTGCTTGGCGAGAAAGCGCGGGTCGCCGCGACCGCCGCGCTCGCCGTGCACACCGGGGCCGCGCTCATGCCCACCGCGACCTGGTTTGACGAGGACGGCTGGGGTGCCTGCATCTACCCCGAGGTGCCTGTCCCCGCCTCGGGAACCCGCCCGGAGAAGATCGCGGCGATGAGCCAGCAGATGGCGGACGTCTTCACCGAGGCCATCGCCGAGCACCCGGAAGACTGGCACATGCTGCAACGGGTCTTCACCGCCGACCTGGATCCGGCCCGGGTGAAGAAAAGTCACCATCATCAGGCCGAACGGCCGGTGGCTCATGCCCAGACTCAGCCGCCCCCGCCCCGGGCGGGCGAGCTATGAGGATCGGCATCGCCTGCCCGTACTCGTGGGACGTTCCCGGCGGCGTACAGCAGCACATCAGGGACCTGGCCGAGGAACTGATCTTCGAGGGCCACGAGGTCTCGGTGATCTCCCCGGCCGATGACGACACCCCGCTGCCGCCGTACGTCGTCGGGGCCGGGCGGGCGGTGCCCGTCCCGTATAACGGGTCGGTGGCCCGGCTGTCGTTCGGCTTCTTGTCGGTGAACCGGGTGCGGCGCTGGCTGAAGGACGGCGGGTTCGACGTGCTGCATGTGCACGAGCCGGAGATCCCGAGCCTGTCTTTGCTGGCCTGCTGGGTGGCCTCGGGCCCGATCGTCGCTACCGTGCACACTTCCATCCCGCGGTCCCGCATCTTGCTGGTCACGTACCCGGTGGTGCGCACCGGACTTGAGAAGATCAACGGCCGGATCGCGGTGTCCGAGGCGGCCCGCACCACGCTGGTCGAGCACATCGGCGGCGACGCCGTGGTCATCCCGAACGGCGTGGCCACCCGCCGCTACCGCAAGGCCGAGCCGCTGCCCGGCTGGCCAGGACCCGGCGGCGCGATCGGCTTCCTCGGCCGGCTCGACGAATCGCGCAAGGGCCTGTCCGTCCTGCTCAAGGCGTTCGAGATCCTCGGCCCGCAGCGTCCAGGGCTGCGCCTGCTCGTGGCGGGGCCAGCCGGGGACGCGGAGGAGGTGCTGCAGAAGGTGCCCGCCGAGCTCAGGGACCGGGTCGTGCTGCTCGGCCAGGTCAGCGAGGAAGACAAGGTCCGCGTGCTGCACTCGGTGGACCTGTTCTGCTCGCCGAACACCGGGGGTGAGTCGTTCGGCATCGTGACCGCTGAGGCGATGGCGGCCGGAGTGCCCATCGTGGCCAGCGACATCGACGCGTTCCGGCAGTTGCTGCGCGGCGGTGAGGCGGGTGAGCTCTTCGCGACCGGGGACGCCGCCGATCTGGCCCGGGCGGCCGGCGACCTGCTCGACAATCCGGCCCGGCGCGCCAGGCTTTCCGCCGCGGCGCTGGCCGCGGTGGCTGAGTACGACTGGTCGGTGGTGGCCCGCGACGTGCTCCGCGTCTACGAGACGGTCGTCCTTGGCAGCACCCAGGTCAAGGTGGCCGCGGCCGGCGGTGATTTCCCGTGATCACCGACATCGTCATCGTCGTGGCGGCGGCGCTGCTGATCGGGGTGTACGTGTCCTGGCGAGCCGGGCGCATCGACCGGCTGCACGCCAGGGTCGAGATGGCGCGGGCCGCGCTGGACATTACCCTGCTGCGCCGCAGTTCGGCCGCCTCTGAGCTGGCCACCTCCGGATTGCTCGACCCGGCGACCAGCCTGCTGCTCGGCGCCGCTGTCCATGGCACCCGCGGCGACCCTGCCGACGGCGGGCGCCCTCGTGACCTGGCCGAAAGCGACCTGACCCGCGCGCTGCGCGCGGCTTTCAGCCAGCCGGACTTCCGCGCGTCGCTGAGCGGCAAGGACGGCGCCGACGAACTACTCGCCGAAGTCGAAGCCGCCGCGCACCAGGTATTCCTGGCCCGCAAGTTCTACAACGACATGGTGGCGGTGACCAGGGACGCCAGGCGCCGTCCGCTCGCCCGCGGGCTGCACCTGTCCGGCAACGCCCGGGCCCCGGAGTTCTTTGAGATGGACGACTCCCTGGTCGCAGACAAAGTAAGCGCCAGCCCGCTGGCCGGCTGAACCGGCCGCTCCGGCCAGCAGCTCCCCTCGTGCCCGGCTCGACCGGGGTGATCTCACAGTCAGCTGGCCATACGATGGTGAAGAAGAAGTCACGATTGATCAAGCGAGGTTTTCGAGTGTCGACGGTCAGCACTGAGCCAGTCACCGGTACCGCCCGGGTCAAGCGCGGTATGGCGGAGATGCTCAAGGGCGGCGTGATCATGGATGTGGTCACGGCCGATCAAGCCAAGATCGCCGAGGACGCCGGCGCGGTCGCCGTGATGGCGCTCGAGCGCGTCCCCGCCGACATCCGCAAGCAGGGCGGTGTCGCCCGGATGAGCGACCCCGACATGATCGACAGCATCATCGCGGCGGTGTCCATCCCGGTCATGGCCAAATGCCGGATCGGGCACTTCGCCGAGGCGCAGGTGCTGCAGGCGATCGGCGTCGACTACATCGACGAATCCGAGGTGCTCACCCCGGCCGACGAGGCGAATCACGTCGACAAGTGGAAGTTCACCGTGCCGTTCGTGTGCGGCGCCACCAACCTGGGCGAAGCGCTCAGGCGGATCGCCGAGGGCGCGGCGATGATCCGGTCGAAGGGCGAAGCCGGTACCGGCAACGTGGTCGAGGCGACCAGGCACATGCGCTCCATCAGGTCGGAAATCGCGCGCCTGTCCGCGCTGCCCGCCGAAGAGCTCTTCACCGCGGCCAAGGACCACGGCGCGTCGTATGAGCTGGTGGCAGAGGTGGCGCGGGCGGGCAGGCTGCCGGTGGTGCTGTTCACCGCGGGCGGCATCGCGACACCGGCCGACGCGGCGCTGATGATGCAGCTTGGCGCGGAAGGCGTGTTTGTCGGCTCGGGCATCTTCAAGTCCGGCGACCCGGCCAAACGTGCCGCCGCGATCGTGAAGGCCACCACCTTCCACGACGACCCTGACGTGGTGGCCAAGGTCTCTCGCGGCCTCGGCGAAGCGATGGTCGGCATCAACCTGGATTCCCTGCCCCCCGACCAGCACTACGCCACCCGCGGCTGGTAGCCCCCCACCCCGCTCGTTGTTGTGGATAGTTAGCTTCGGCATCCGAGGCTAACTATCCACGATGATTTCGATGAAGGAAATGTCATGCCGCCCGTGATCGGCGTTCTCGCCCTGCAGGGCGACGTGCCCGAGCACCTGCGCGCGCTGCGGGCCGCCGGGGCGGACCCGGTTCCCGTGCGCCGTCCGGAGGAACTCCACCAGGTTGACGGCCTGGTGATCCCGGGCGGTGAGTCGACCACGCTGTGGCGGCTTTCGGTGGCTTTCGAGGTCCTCGAGCCGCTGCGCAAGCTCATCGCCGCGGGTCTGCCCGCGTTCGGCTCCTGCGCCGGGATGATCATGCTGGCCGACCGGCTGGCCGACGGCGTACCTGGTCAGCTGACCTATGGCGGCATCGACATGACCGTCCGGAGGAACGCGTTCGGGCGGCAGGTGGACTCCTTCGAGAGCGAGATCGCCCTGTCCGGGCTGGAGCGGGCGGCCCCGCTGCACGCGGTCTTCATCCGGGCTCCGTGGGTAGAGCAAGTCGGCGCAGGCGTGACCGTTCTGGGGACGGACGTCGGCACGGGTAGGATCGTCGCCGTCCGGCAGGGGCAATTGCTGGCGACCGCCTTCCACCCCGAGCTGACCGGCGACCGGCGTATTCATCAGCTATTCGTAGAGATTGTGAAGGACAACACATGAGCGGCCACTCCAAGTGGGCCACCACCAAGCACAAGAAGGCGGTGGTGGATGCCAAGCGCGGCAAGCTGTTCGCCAAGCTGATCAAGAACGTCGAGGTCGCCGCGCGCACCGGCGGGCCAGACCCGTCGGGTAACCCGACGTTGTTCGACGCGATCCAGAAGGCGAAGAAGAGCTCGGTCCCGAACGACAACATCGACCGCGCCGTCCGCCGGGGCAGCGGCCTGGAGGCCGGGGGCGCCCAGTACGAGAACATCACCTACGAGGGTTACGCCCCGGGCGGGGTGGCGGTGCTCGTCCAGTGCCTGACTGACAACAGGAACCGGGCCGCCTCGGACGTGCGGGTGGCGTTCAGCCGCAACGGCGGCTCGATGGCCGACCCCGGGTCGGTATCGTACCTGTTCCACCGTAAGGGTGTCGTGGTGGTGGAAAAGGCCGGAGTGACCGAGGACGACGTGCTGACGGCCGTGCTCGACGCGGGCGCGGAGGAGGTCAACGACCTCGGCGAGTCCTTCGAGGTCGTGTCGGAGCCCACCGACCTGGTGGCCACGCGCAAGGCGCTGCAGGACGCCGGGATCGACTACGACTCCGCCGACACCGCCTTCTTGCCCACGGTCGAGGTCGACCTCGACGAGGAGCAGGCCAAGCGGGTATTCCGGCTGATCGACGCACTTGAGGACTCCGACGACGTGCAGGACGTGTACGCCAACTACTCGGTATCGGACGACATCATGGACAAGCTCGGCACCTAAGGCGGCCGGCCCCGGCCGGTAATCGGGCGACCGGACGCGGTGACCTGCCGTACCGTGGGTGCCCGTGGCTGATCAACGCAATTCCGAGGTCGAGGTCCGGCGGCTGGTTCCCGGTGATGACCTCGACGCGCAGCTTGACCTATCCGAACGGGCCTTTGGCGTCAAGGACGCAGGCCAGCGCGACCGGTGGCAGAAGGCGATGGCCACGCTCGTGGCCCAGCGCCGGTGCCTGGGTGCCTTCGTCGAGGGCCGGCCTGGCGGTGCGATGTTCTACGACATGCGGCAGTGGTGGTGCGGCCGGGCGGTGCCGATGGCCGGGGTGATCAGCGTCAGGGTGGCGCCAGAGGACCGGGGCCAGGGCATCGGGCGCCTGCTGATGACGGCGCTGCTAGCGGAGCTGGCGGCGGACGGTTATCCGCTGTCGGCCCTGTATCCCGCGACCATGCCGTTGTACCGGTCGCTGGGCTGGGAACTGGCCGAGCGGCCGGCATACCGCCGTGATCCCTGGCCGGTCGCTCTTCCGTCTCGCCCCGCCCGACCCGGCCGCGGTCAGGGACCAGGCCGAGCGCACCCGGCCCGTGCTGCGCCGGGCGGGTCCGGCCGACGCCGGGACGGTTATCGCCGTGATGGGACGGGTGCACGCGGCCGCCATGACCTGCGGCCCGATTACCTGGAGCACCGAGGTGCTGGCCCAGTGGCTCGCCGAGCCGGGAAACTACGCGTACCTGTGCGATGACGGTTTCCTGGCCTACCGCTGGGACCACGAGAACCGGGATCTGACCGTGGACGGGGCGCTGGCGGTCTCCCCGGCGACCGTCCGCGCGTTCTGGTCCCACCTGGGCGGGTACGGGTCGGTCGCGGAGAAGGTCTACGCCCGGGTCGGCCCGGCGGACGCGTTCTGGTGGCTGTCCCAGGAGCGCGACGCGAGCCTGGTGCGGCGCTCGCTGTGGATGCTCAGGGTCATCGACGCCCCGGCGGCCATCGCCGCCCGCGGCTTTCCTGCGGGCGTTTGGCTCGCCGTGCCCTTGCTCGTCGCGGACGACGCGCGTCCGGCCAACTCCGGTCGCTGGGACCTGACCGTGGCCGGAGGTAAAGGTTCGCTGACCCCCGCCTCCGCCGACGGGGCACCTGTCCCGCCACCGCAGCCTGACGCCCGGCCAGAGGCCGCATCGGTCCATCCCGGCGAGCGGGCGCCGCTGACCCTGGGCGCGCGCGGCCTGGCCGCGTTGTACGCCGGCACCCCGCTGGCCACGCTGCGCCAGGCCGGCCTGGTCTCCGGCGGCTCGCCGGACGACGACGCGGCCCTGGACACCGCGTTCGCCGCGACCCCCTACATGCTCGACGAGTTCTAGCCCAATGGCCGCAACACGCCGCCGGCGATGCGCGACCCGCGGGCCGAAGACCGGTAGATTCAAGGCGAACAGATGTTCGCGGTAGCTGAACTCCGGACGGAGAGCACCTGGTGGCCCTGACTTACGCGGCGCATCCGATCCGGGTCCTCGGGGTGGACCCGGGGCTGACCAGGTGCGGGGTCGGAGTCGTCGAAGGAGCCCCGGGCCGGGCGCTGACGATGATCAAGGTTGGTGTCATCACGACCGTGGCCACCGACGATATCGCGACCAGGTTGCTGGCGATCGAGACCGGTATCGAAGCCTGGCTGGACGCCTGCCGGCCCGATGCGGTCGCGGTGGAGCGCGTGTTCAGCCAGCTGAACGTGCGTACGGTGATGGGGACGGCGCAGGCGGGTGCGGTCGCGATCGTCTGCGCGGCCCGCCGCGGCCTGCCGGTGGCCCTGCATACGCCGACCGAGGTCAAAGCGGCCGTGACCGGGAGCGGACGGGCGGACAAGAATCAGGTCACGGCGATGGTGATGCGACTGCTGCGCATCGCGGATCCGCCGCGGCCCGCCGATGCCGCCGACGCGCTGGCGCTGGCGATCTGCCATATCTGGCGCGGCGGCAGCCACCACGCGCGGCTTTCAGCCCAATCGGCCAGCCAGGCACTGGCCAGCAAAGGAGGCAGGGCGTGATCTCTCACCTACGCGGGACGGTCGCCGGGATCGCGCCCGACGGCGCCGTCATCGAGGTCGGCGGGGTCGGCATGCGGGTGCAGTGCACTCCGGGCACCCTGGCCACGCTCAAGCCCGGGGAGTCCGCGCAGGTGGCCACGTCCCTGGTAGTCAGGGAAGACTCGCTGACCTTGTACGGCTTCACCAGCGACGACGAGCGCAACGTCTTCGAGCTGCTGCAGACCGCGAGCGGCGTGGGGCCGCGACTGGCCCTGGCCATGCTGGCGGTGCACACGCCGGACACGCTGCGCCGGGCCGTGTCCGTCGAGGATCTCAACACGCTGACCATGGTCCCCGGCATCGGCAGGAAAGGCGCCCAGCGGATCGTGCTCGAGATGAAGGACCGGCTGGGGCCGCCAGGGGATGGGCCAAGCAGCCTGCCGGGCAGCAAGCCCTCGGCACGGACACCGTCCTGGCGCGACCAGGTGCAGTCCGGCCTGGTGAACCTGGGCTGGCCGGCCCGGGAGGCTGACCAGGCGATCGCGGCCCTGGAAGAAGAAGGCACGGTCAACGACTCGGACGGCGGCGAGGTTAACGTGGCCACCGTGCTGCGGGCGGCCCTGCGCAAGCTGAGCAGGCCATAACGGCCATGGGCGAAGGCGAGATCGACGGTACGGACGAGGCCCAGCGGGAGGCCGAAGCGGCCCCGCGCGGGAGCGCCCAGGCAGCACTGCGCGGGGCCGAGGAGGCCGAGCTCGCCGCGCGCCGGGAAAACCAGGACCGCCGCGAGGAACTGGTATCCCCGCTGGCTGATGCGGATGAGCGTGTCATCGAGAGCGCGCTGCGGCCCAAGCGCCTGACCGAGTTCACCGGCCAGGTCCGGGTGCGCGAGCAGCTGTCGCTGATCCTGCAGAGCGCGCTGCGCCGCGGCCGGCCGCCGGACCACGTGCTGCTGGCCGGGCCGCCCGGGCTCGGCAAGACCACGATCGCGATGATCGTCGCCGCCGAGCTCGGCGCGCCGCTGCGCATCACCAGCGGCCCGGCCATCGAGCGCTCCGGTGACCTGGCGGCGGTCCTGTCCACGCTGAGCGAGGGCGAAGTGGTCTTCATCGACGAGATCCACCGCCTGGCCCGGCCCGCGGAAGAGATGCTCTACCTGGCGATGGAGGATTTCCGCGTCGACGTGGTCATCGGCAAGGGCCCGGGCGCGACCGCGATCCCGCTGGAAATTGCCCCGTTCACGCTGGTCGGAGCGACGACCCGGGCGGGTCTGCTGCCGGCTCCGTTGCGGGATAGGTTCGGGTTCACCGCCTATCTTGACTTTTACCAGCCCGCCGAGCTCGAGATCATCATTCACCGGTCAGCCGGCCTGCTTGAGGTCAAGCTGACCGATGAGGCCGCGGTGGAACTGTCGACCCGCTCCCGCGGCACGCCGCGGATCGCCAACCGGCTGCTGCGCCGGGTGCGCGACTACGCAGAAGTCCGGGCCGACGGCGTGGTCACCAGGGATATCGCCCGGACCGCGCTGGAGATCTACGAGGTAGACGAGCACGGCCTTGACCGGCTGGACCGAGGCGTGCTCGACGCGGTGATCCGCAGGTTCGGCGGCGGGCCGGTCGGCCTGTCCACGCTGGCGGTCGCGCTGGGGGAGGAAGCCGAGACCGTCGAGGTGGTGGCGGAGCCGTTCCTGGTCCGGTGCGGCCTGCTGACCCGGACCCCGCGCGGGCGGGTGGCCACCGCGGCCGCCTGGACCCATCTGGGCCTGGAGCCCCCCGCCTCGCTGGGAGAACCGTCGACCCTGTTCGATTAGATCGCGCCGAGGTCACGATAACTGTCAAAAACTCGTAGCCTGGTTGGTGCGCGGTCAAAGCGAGGCTAAACTTCGGCAGTTGGTCTTTGGCCTCCGCCTTGACCACATATGCATCACCAAACTGGAAGGATGCCCCGCGATGCGGATTATCGCAGCCGCTGACGCGGCCACCAAGTCATCTGGCAGCTCGCTGACGTTCCCGATTTTGATCGTGCTGGTCTTCGTCGGCTTTTACTTCCTGATGATCAGGCCGCAGCGGCGCCGCCAGCAGCAGGTCGCGCAGCAGCAGAACACCGTCGAGCCCGGCGCCCGGGTCCGCACCACGGCCGGCATGTACGCCACGGTGGTCGCCGTGGAGGATAACGACGTCATCCTCGAAGTCGCTCCCGGCGTGGAGGTCCGGTACCTCAAGCGCTCCATCATGGAGGTCATCGCCCCGGCCGAGGCCGGCACCGAGACCTTCGAAGACGGCGAGACGTTCGAGGAAACCGGCTTCTACGAAGAAGACGAGCATGCCTCGGACGCCGTTGAGGACGACGTCCCCGGAACCCACGACACCCTCAACGGCGTTAATTCGGGTGACGAGACCCTCACGAGTGCGCATGACGGTGAGACGGCCGGGTCCGACAAGGGCAACGTGCACTGAGCCGCCCGCCGGCCGGCATGAGGGAATGACCGAAACAAGACAGGCGGAGAAGTGGCAGCCCCTACGAAGACCGTCCCGCACCCGGGACGGGCGCTCGCGGCGCTTATTGCGCTCATCGTGATCATGCTCCTCGGAGCCCTCGGCGGGGACCTGTTCAGCCCGGGGCACTGGCACAAGGACTTCAAAGTCGGCTTGGGGCTCGACCTGTCCAGCGGTACCCAGGTGACCATGAAGGCGACCACTCCGACGGGCGGCATCCCGTCGACCGCCGAGATGAACGAGGCCATCTCGATCATCCTGGCCCGGGTCAACGGCACGGGTAACTCGGGCGCGGTGGTCCAGACCGAAGGCAACCAGGACCTGAACGTGTCGGTCCCCGGCAAGACCACCCAGCAGACCGAGACCCTGGTCAGCACCACCGCCCTGTTGAACTTCCGGCAGACCCTGCTCTTCCAGGGCTACGTCGCTCCCTCCGCCACGCCCAGTGCCTCGGCCAGCCCGAGCGCCAGCGCCAGCCCCGCGGTGAGCTCAAGCCCGTCGGCGTCATCGAGCGTGTCCCCCAAGCCAAGCGCGAGCTCGACGGCGAAGACGTCCGCCAAGATCGTCCCGGCGGCCACCCCAAGCCCGACACCGAGCACCTCCGCCAGCGCGTCGGCTAGTTCCAGCGCGTCGGCCAGTCCCAGCCCGAGCGCCAGCGCGTCGGCGCCTGCGAGCAGTACGGCGCTGGGAGACGCGAGCCTGGTGAACAAGACCACGCTCGCGCTGTTCAACAAGCTGACCTGCACGCCTGGGGACACCACGAAGTGGAAGAAGCAGGTCGGCTACAACGACGCCTTCGCCTACGACAACCCGGCCGCGCAGATCGTCTCCTGTGACGCCAGCGGCAACAAGTTCGCCCTGGACAAGGCGACCGTGCAGGGCACCCAGATCACCGGCGCCACCGCGACGCTGTCCACGACGAACAACGAATGGGTCGTCAACGTAACGTTCAACGGCGGCGGCACCAGCGCCTTCGCCAAGCTGACCGCGGCCCAGTACAGCAAGTACTACGCCGCGGGCCAGGGCAACTCCGCCACGAGCGATTACTGGCTGGACACCTGCGCGATCGTGCTGGACGGGAACGTCGTCGAGGCGCCGGAGACCCTGGGCGCTATCCCCGGCGGGAACCCGGAGATCAGCGGCAACTTCACCCAGGCCACGGCGACGCAGCTGCAGAACATCCTGAAGTACGGCTCGCTGCCGCTGAACTTCAAGATCCTCAGTGTCCAGTCGGTGTCGCCGCAGCTGGGCCGGGCCCAGCTGGACGGCGGCCTGATCGCGGCCGCGATCGGGCTGGGGCTGGTGGTGATCTACTCGTTCCTGTACTACCGCGGGCTGGGCCTGGTCTCGGTGTCCAGCCTGATCATCGCCGGCGGCCTGGCCATGCTGGCCGTGGTCCTGCTGACCAAGTACCAGAACTTCGCCCTGGAGCTGTCCGGCATCGCGGGCCTGATCGTGGCCATCGGCATCACCGCGGACTCCTTCGTGGTGTTCTTCGAGCGATTGCGCGATGAGGTGCGCGAGGGCAAGCAGCTGCGTCCCGCGGTGGAATCGGGCTGGAAGCGGGCCCGGCGCACCATCCTGGTCTCGGACACGGTTTCGTTCCTGGCCGCGCTGCTGCTGTATTACTTCTCCATCGGCGAGGTCAAGGGGTTCGCCTACACCCTCGGGCTGACCACCTTGATCGACATCGTGGTGGTGTTCTTGTTCACCAAGCCGATGGTGACGCTGCTGGCCCGGACCAGGTTCTACGGCAACGGCTCCCCGCTGTCCGGGCTGGACCCGGCCCGGCTCGGCGCCCGGGCCCCCTGGCGGTCCTCGGTGACGCGTAACCAGGTCAGGCGCAGGCCCGCGGCCGCGCCACGGAACCCAGCATCCCGCCACACCGGGGAGGTCTGATGTCGCGCCTGGGCAACGTCGGCGGCCGGCTGTACCGCGGCGAGGTATCGATCAACTTCGTCGGCCGTAAGCGGACCTGGTATGCGATCTCCGGGGCCATCCTGCTGATCAGCATCGTGGCCCTGCTTGTCCGCGGCCTGGACTTCAGCGTCGACTTCAAGGGCGGCGCGGTCTTCCAGTTCTCCGCGCCCGCGGCCTCGCCCACCCAGGTGCAGAACGCGGTGACCGGGGACGGCGTCAACGGCGCGATCGTGCAGCAGCTCACCGGCACCCTGGGCAAGTCCTGGCAGGTTCAGACGCCGACGCTGAGCAACAGCCTGACTAACACGGTCCAGAACACGCTGGAGAGCAAGCTCGGCGCGAAGAACATGAGCGTCCAGTTCGTGGGGTCGAGCTGGGGGAGCCAGATCACCACCAAGGCGGTCGAGGCGCTCATCGCGTTCATGATCGTGATCGTGCTGTACCTCACCATCGCCTTTGAGTGGAAGATGGCCATAGCGGCCTTCGTCGCCTTGATCCATGACCTGGTCATCGCGACCGGTGTGTACGCCCTCACCGGCTTCCAGGTCAGCCCCGCGACGGTGATCGGGCTGCTGACCATCTTGGGTTATTCGCTGTACGACACGGTGGTGGTCTTTGACAAGGTCCGGGAGAATACCGCCGGCCTGCTGGGCGGAGCCAGGAGCACGTACAGCCAGGCCGCGAACCTGGCCTTGAACCAGACGCTGGTCAGATCCATCAACACGTCCCTGATCGCGCTGCTGCCGGTGGCCGCGATCTTGTTCGTCGGCGGCGGCCTGCTCGGCGCCGGCGAGCTGAAAGACCTGGCGCTTGTCCTGTTCGTCGGCATGCTGTCCGGCACGTACTCCTCCATCTTCATCGCCACCCCGGTGCTCGCCGACCTCAAGGAGCGCGAGCCGCAGTACAAGGCGCTGGCCAAGCGCGTCACGCTGCGATCCTCCGGCGGCCGCGCGGCCAAGCGGTCCGAGGCCAAGGCATCCTCCGGCGCGGGCTCCCGCTCGGGAACCCCGGGAGCGGCCAGGGCCGTATCCGTGCCGCTCGCCGCCGCCGACGACGAACCCGACGACGAGTACGGCGACGAAGCACCCGCCGCTGACGAGCTGACCAGCACCAGCTCACGGGGGCCAGGGACCACCACCGGGGTTCCGGCCAGCCGGAGCGTTCCCGGCGCCGCCCGGCCGGGCCCGCGGCAGCAGCCCCGCCGCAGCGGCGGCCCGGCGGCGCGGCACCGCCCCGCCGGTAAGAAGAAGCGACGCTGAGGGTGGCCGGACCAGCCGAGGATGAGCTGACCCGGCTTATCACCAGCCGGGTGCGTGACGTTCCGGACTACCCGCAGGTCGGCGTGGTCTTCAAGGACATCACCCCGCTGCTAGCCGACAGCCAGGCGTTCGGTGCGGTGGTGGACGCCCTGGCCGCGTTGTACGGACCGGTCGATAAGGTCGCGGGCATCGAGGCGAGGGGTTTTATCCTCGCCGCGCCGGTGGCGTGCCGTCTGGGGGCGGGCTTCGTGCCCATCCGCAAGAAGGGCAAGCTGCCTGGTGTCACGTTCGCGCAAGACTACGAGCTGGAATACGGCATCGCGACCCTCGAGGTTCACGCTGACGCGTTCGGCCCGTCGGATCGTGTCCTGGTGATTGACGACGTCCTGGCCACCGGGGGCACGGCTGAGGCGACGGTCAACCTGGTGCGCCGCTCCGGCGCCCAGGTGGCCGGTGTCGCCATGCTGATCGAGCTGTCCTTCCTGGGCGGCCGCGCCAAGCTGGCCGATCTCCCCGTCACGTCCCTGCTGACCATCTAGCCGCCTGACACTTTCGTCCGGGCCACGGACCCGTTTCCTGGCCAGGAATCACAGGCAGGTGATCGGGCGTTTACGTCAGCCAAGTACACTAATGACTTGGCAGATGCGAGGAGCGCCAGTGGCCGGTGATGTCATCACGACCGGCACGAGGGCGGCCGATGCCACCCCAGGGAACGCGCAGCGGGATCGGAGTTCCGCCGTTGACGCGCAACCGGCCGAGGTGGCGGAGGCGGCTGACGTGCCGAGCGGTGGCATGGCCAGCGACAGCGCCGGCCCGGTGGCGCCTACCGCGCAGGAAGCTCCCGCTTCCCCAACGCCAGCCCCGGACAGCGCCGCGCCTGATCCACCCCCCGCGCCCGGCGCACCAGGACCCGAGGGTCCCGGCGCACCAGGACCCGAAGGTAAAGCCGTCTCGGCCCGGTCCTCCCGGACTGAGCGATCCGGGCGGCCGGGGATCGACCGGGCGGGCGCGGCCCCGACGGCCCCGCCTGCTGACGCCGCCGCGCCCGGCGTCGGAGTGCGGCGGCGGCTCGCCCGGCTCGGGGCGCAGCGAGGGACCACGATGAACCCCGTCCTTGAGCCACTCGTCAAGACCGTGCGCGGGACGCACCCGAAGGCTGATATCCGGCTTATCGAGCGCGCCTACGAGTCGGCCGCCTACTGGCACCGGGACCAGAAGCGGCGCAGCGGCGACCCGTACATCACCCACCCGCTTGCGGTAGCCACCATTCTCGCCGAGCTCGGCATGAACACCGAGACGATCTGCGCCGCACTGCTGCATGACACGGTGGAAGACACCCCCTACACGCTCACCGAGCTACGCGGCGAGTTCGGCGAGGACATCGCCGCACTCGTGGACGGCGTCACCAAGCTGGACAAGGTCAAGTACGGCGAGTCGGCCGAGGCGGAGACCGTCCGCAAGATGGTGGTCGCGATGTCCCGCGACATCCGGGTACTTGTCATCAAGCTCGCGGACCGGCTGCACAACATGCGGACGCTGCGCTGGCTGCCGAGGGACAAGCAGGAGCGCAAGTCCCGTGAGGTGCTGGAGATCTACGCGCCGCTCGCCCACCGGCTCGGTATGAACAAGGTGAAGTGGGAGCTTGAGGACCTCGCCTTCGCGACGCTGTACCCCAAGCGCTTCGACGAGATCGTCCGCCTGGTGTCCGGGCGCTCGCCGCGCCGCGACGTGTTCCTGGAAGAAGTGATCCAGGACGTCTACGCCGATATGCGCGAGAACAAGATCAAGGTCAGCGTGACCGGCCGGCCCAAGCACTACTACTCGATCTACCAGAAGATGATCGCCAAGAACGTCGGCTTCGACGACATCTATGACCTGGTAGGCATCCGCGTGCTCGTCGATTCGGTCAAGGACTGCTACGCGGCGCTCGGCACCATCCACGCGCGGTGGAACCCCGTCCCCGGACGGTTCAAGGACTACATCGCGATGCCGAAGTTCAACTTCTACCAGTCGCTGCACACCACCGTCATCGGTCCAGGCGGCAAGCCGGTCGAGCTGCAGATCCGGACCCTGCGCATGCACCAGCGGGCGGAATACGGGGTCGCGGCGCACTGGAAGTACAAGGAGGACTCGGCCTTCGGCGGCCGGGCCAAGGACACCAAGGACGACGCCCAGGAGATGACCTGGCTCCGGCAGCTCGTCGACTGGCAGAAGGAGACCGAGGATCCCGCCGAGTTCCTCGAGTCGCTCCGTTTCGACCTGGCGGCCGCCGAGGTCTACGTGTTCACGCCGCGCGGTGAGGTGATGGCGCTGCCGCAGGGTTCTACCCCGGTGGACTTCGCCTACGCGATCCACACCGAGGTCGGGCACCGGACGATCGGCGCCAGGATCAACAACCGCCTGGTCGCCCTGGAGTCCACCCTGGATAACGGCGACACGGTCGAGATCTTCACCTCCAAGGCGGCCGAGGCGGGCCCGAGCCGGGACTGGCTCAAGTTCGTGCAGAGCCCTCGCGCCAGGAACAAGATCAGGCAGTGGTTCTCCAAGGAGCGCAGGGAAGCCGCGGTCGAGTCCGGCAAGGACCAGATCGCCCGGGCCATCCGCAAGCAGGGCCTGCCGCTGCAGCGGCTCGCCGTGGGCGACACGCTGCTCACCCTGGCCCGCGACCTGCGCTACCCGGATGTGTCGGCCCTGTACGCCGCGGTCGGTGAAGGCCGGGTCAGCGCCCAGTCGGTGGTCGAGAAGCTGGTCAAGTCGGTCGGCGGTTTCGCCGGAGCCCAGGAAGACCTGGCCGAGACGGCCCTGCCGACCAAGGCGCCGCAGCCCCGGGCGCCGGGAGACCCGGGGGTAGAAGTCACCGGCGCGCCGGACGTCTGGGTGCGCCTGTCCCGGTGCTGTACCCCGGTGCCGGGTGACCCGATCACCGGCTTCGTCACCCATGGTCATGGCGTGTCGGTGCACCGGGTGGACTGTGTCAACATCGTTCACCTGAGCGGCCTGCAGCAAGAGCGGATGGTCGAGGTCCACTGGGCGCCGACCGACGGTTCGGTGTTCCTGGTCGCCATCCAGGTCGAGGCGCTCGACCGGCACAGGCTGCTCTCCGACGTGACCCGGGTGCTGTCCGACCAGCACGTCAATATCTTGTCCGCCAACGTGACCACGACCCGGGACCGGGTGGCGTTCAGCCGGTTCACCTTTGAGATGGGCGACCCCAAGCACCTAGGCCACGTGCTGCGCGCCGTCCGTGCCATTGACGGCGTCTACGACGTCTATCGCGTTACCAGCTGACGACGGCCGAGCCCTAACACCTTGAATTCGGCTAGGGTGTGCTCGGCTTCTTCTAGCCAGGCCCGCCGGGCGGTCAGGGCTTCTGTGGCGTTGCGCTCGGCGCGGGCGTCGCCCTGGTCGCGGGCCTTGGCCAGCTGCTGTTCCAGTTGGGCGATGGTCGAGCGCAGCTGGGCGACGGTACCTTCGGCTCGGGCCAGCGCTTCGGGGTTGGACCGGCGCCACTGGTTTTCTTCCGTCTTGCGGATCGCGTCCTCCACCCGCCGCAGGCCTGACTCCAGCTGTTCCCTGGCGTCCCTCGGCACCGCTCCGATCTGCTCCCACCGTTCCTGGATGCCGCGCAGCGCCGACCTGGCGGAGCGGATATCAGAGACCGGCAGCAGCCCCTGGGCCGCCTCCAGCAGCACCTGCTTGGCCTCGGCGTGTTCGCGCAGCTCGGCGTCCTTGGCGGAGAACACCTCGGACCGGGCGGCGAAGAACTTGTCCTCGGCCCCCCGGAAGCGCTTCCACAACTCGGCTTCGGTGTCCCGGTCCGCCCGCCCGGCCGCCTTCCACCGGTTCATCAGCTCACGGAACGCGCTGGTGGTCGGACCCCACTCGACCGAACCCGACAGGGCTTCGGCCTCGGCGACCAGCTGTTCCTTCCGGGTCTTGATGTCTTCGCGTTCGGCCTCCAGGGTGGCGAAGTAGGCCTTGCGCCGCTTGGTGAACGCGTTGCGGGCCGCGGACAGGCGTTTCCACAGCACCGCCTCGGCCGCCCGCTCGGCGTGCGGGGCCGCCTTCCATCCTCGAGCAGTTCGCGCATCCGCTCGCCGCTGCTCTTCCAGTGGGTGGCCTCGGCGGCGATCTGCTCCGCCTCGGCGACGATCCGTTCCTTGATCTCCTTGGCCTGCCCGCGGGCGTGCTCCCTGGCCGCCTTGGCCTCCTCGCGGCGCTGGCCGACGTCCTCGGTCAGCCGCTCCAGGCGGACCCGCAGGCCCTCGAGGTCGCCGAGCGCATTGGCCTCGGAGATGCTCCGGATCAGCCGCTGCACGCTGGCCGAAGCCTGGGCCGGCGCCATGTCGGTGGCGGCGATCCGCTGCTCGAGCAGGACGACCTCGGTCTCGAGCGACTCGTACTTGCGCTGGAAAAAGGCGATCGCCTCTTCCGGACTACCCGCCTGCCACGAGCCGATCACCCGCTCGCCGTCGGCGGTACGGACATAGACGGTCCCGTCGGCGTCTACCCGGCCCCACGGATGGTAGGCGGTGGTCACGGCGAACCTCCTGCGTTGCTCTTGCTCGTGTCAGGTTTTCTTGATCGTCACACTGTCGATGATGACCTTGTTCTTCGGGGCACCACCCTCAGCCTGACCCGACACGGTGTACTGACACGAGTACCCCTTCTTCGCCACATTCTGGACGATGTTGAGTCCGGAGGAAACCGTGGCGAACGGCGTGTAGGAGGCTCCGAGCCCCGATGTGCTGTCCTTGTACACGATGAAGAACTGGCTGCCGTTGGTGCTCGCGCTGCCTTCGTTGGCCATGGCCACCGTGCCGGCCGGGTACTTGGCGCCGGTCAGGTTCTCGCTGGCGAAGTCGTAGCCGGGGGTCCCGGTACCGATCTTGCTGGTCGAACTGCAGGTCAGCTTGGTGGTGGCGGTGGCGTACGGATCACCGCACTGCAGCACGTAGATGCCGGTGGTCAAGAGCCGGTGGCACTGGGTGTTGTTGAAATAACCCGCCTGCGCCAGATGGACGAACGAGTTGACCGTGCAGGTCGCCTTGCTGTTGAGCAGGTTGAGAACGATCTTGCCCAGGTTCGTGTTGATCGTCGCCTGGTAGCTGCTGGTGTAGTCGGGCGTGGCCGGCGGGACGCTGACCGTGCGGGCGGCGGGCGTGGCCTTGGTGTAGGTGCAGTGGTGCGCGGGCTCGGCCGCGGTCGTCGCCGAGGGCGTGGCGCTCGGCGGACTTACTGGTGCGACGCCGTCGGATGCTTGCTGCCGCCGCCGGGCAGGAAGGCAAGCAGCAACGAGACGACCAGAGCCGCGGCGAGGACCGCGCTCAGGCCGATGAGCCCGCGTCGTCTGAGCTGGCGCTGCCTGGCCGCCCGTAGCTCCTGCTGGCGCCGGTATTTTTCCCTGGCTTGCCTGCGCTGGCGATCGTTCTTACCCGCCACCGGTCGAGTCCTCCTTGCCTGTCGCTCTATCCGGCTACCTGGTATCACGGGAGGCAGGCCACTGACCCGATGTTTACCTACGATCTCGGAACATAAGCAGTGGCGGGCCTGGGGGGCCGCAATCCCGCAGCCCCCGGAACCCCCCGCAATATTCGCGATCGTTCGCGAATCGTACCTTCCAGTTGCCTGGATCGGTACCCTTCGTTATCGGTTCGCGGCCATGCGGGTCCCCTCGGTAGCCTGAGACACCGTACCGTGAGAAAGGACGCTTGTGCTCGTCGCAGGGTTCCCGGCCGGCGGGTTCGCGGCCAACTGTTATGTACTCGCGTCCGCGCCCGGACAGGAGTGCGTGATCATCGATCCGGGTCAGGATGCGGAGCGCGGCATCGCCGAAATCCTCGCCGAGCACAGGCTCAGGCCCGCCGCGGTCTTGCTCACGCACGGCCATATTGACCATGTGTGGTCCGTCGCCCCGGTTTGCGGCGCGAAAGGAATCCCGGCGTACATCCACCCGCGCGACCGGATATTGCTGAGCGACCCGGCCAAGGGTTTCCCGCTGGGAGCCGGACAGGAACTGTTCGGCGGCCTGGAATTCACCGAGCCAGACGACGTAAAAGAACTGGCCGACGGGATGACTTTGAGCCTCGTCGGGCTGGAGATCACCGTGAACCACGCGCCTGGACACACCGAAGGATCTGTGACATTCCGGCTGCCATTGGAGCATCCTCCGGCGCAATCGCCGATGACGGCACAAGGTAAAAGCAACATAGACGAGGCCGGGGTGGATGTGCTGTTCTCCGGGGACCTGCTGTTCGCCGGGTCGATCGGGCGCACCGACCTGCCCGGCGGGGACTATGCCACGATCCTGCGCAGCCTGGCGCAGGTCTGCCTGACCCTGCCCGACCAGACCGTGGTGCTGTCCGGGCACGGGCCGCAGACGACCATCGGCGCGGAACGCCGCTCGAATCCGTTCCTGGCCGGCCTGAATCCGCCTGGATCGGGTCCCGTCAGGGGCATGTGAGCACACCGCGAGCGCCAGGCGACGCGCGCTCCGGTGGCCGGCCGCAAGCAGGCCGGATCGTTCGGATAAAAAGATTGGCAGAAAATGCAGCCCGATCCGCGCGGCGGGTCCGATGCCGGCGTGGCCGGCGGAGCGGTTGCGAGACGAAAGGGGCTTGAGGCGATGATCCGCACCCATGAGGCGGGGACGCTGCGGGCGTCGCACGCGGGCGAGCGCGTGGTACTGGCCGGCTGGGTGGCCCGGCGCCGGGACCACGGCGGGGTAGTCTTCATCGACCTGCGGGACGCAAGCGGCGTGGTGCAGGTGGTGTGGCGACCCGAGGAGGCCGCGTCCGACGGCGCGCACGAGCTGAGGGCCGAGTACTGCGTGCTCGTGACCGGCGCGGTGCGGACGCGGCCGGCCGGGAACGAGAACCCCGAGCTGCCCACCGGGCAGATCGAGGTCGTCGCCGACGACGTCGAGGTGCTCAGCGAAGCCGAGCCGCTGCCATTCCCGGTCGAAGGTTCCGCCGAGGTCAGCGAGGACGTCCGGCTCAAGTACCGGTACCTGGACATCAGGCGGGAGGACACCGCGCGGGCGCTGCGGATCCGGTCCCAGGCCGCCTACCTGCTCAACGACGTCATGCGCGAGCACAGGTTCGTGAACGTGGAGACGCCGTACCTGACCAGGTCGACGCCGGAAGGCGCGCGCGACTTCCTCGTCCCGGTGCGGCTGCGGCCAGGCAACTGGTACGCGCTGCCGCAGTCGCCGCAGCTGTTCAAGCAGCTGCTCATGGTCGGCGGGCTTGAGCGCTACTACCAGCTGGCCCGGTGCTTCAGGGACGAGGACTTCCGCAAGGACCGGCAGCCCGAATTCACCCAGATCGACATTGAGATGTCCTTCGTCACCCGGGACGACGTCATCAAGGTGGCCGAGGACGTGGTGACCCGGCTGTGGTCCGAGCTGGCCGGGTACCAGGTGCCCACGCCGCTGCCCCGGATGACCTATGCCGAGGCGATGGCGCGGTACGGCTCGGACAAGCCCGACCTGCGCTTCGGCGTCGAGCTCACCGACCTGACCGAGTATTTCGCCGGGACCGGGTTCCGGGTGTTCCAGGCCCCGTACGTCGGGGCCGTGGTCATGGCGGGCGGCGCCGCCCAGTCGCGGCGTGAGCTGGACGGGTGGCAGGAGTGGGCCCGCTCGCGCGGGGCGCGTGGGCTCGCCTACGCGCTGATCGGCCCGTCCGGCGAGGTCTCCGGCCCGGTGGCCAAGAACCTGTCCGAGACGGAACGCTCCGGCCTGGCCGCCGCGGTCGGGGCCGCGCCCGGTGACGCCGTATTCTTCGCGGCCGGCCCCGCCATGGCGGCCAGGGAACTGCTCGGCGCGGCCCGGCTGGAGATCGGCCGCCGGGGCGGCCTGATCGACTCCTCGGCGTGGTCGTTCCTGTGGGTGGTCGACGCGCCGATGTTCGAGGAGGACGGCTCCGGCGGCTGGACATCGGTGCACCACCCGTTTACCGCGCCGCTGCCCGAGTGGGCCGACAAGTTCACCGCCGAGCCCGGCGGCGCGCTGGCCGACGCCTACGACATCGTGTGCAACGGATACGAGATCGGCGGCGGGTCCATCCGGATCCACAAGTCCTCGATGCAGCGGGCCGTCTTCGACGTGATCGGGCTGTCCGCGCGAGGAGGCGCGGTCCCAGTTCGGCTTCCTGCTCGACGCGTTCAAGTACGGCCCGCCGCCGCACGGCGGTATCGCGTTCGGCTGGGACCGGGTCATGATGCTGCTCGCGGATGTCGAGTCGATCAGGGACGTGATCGCCTTCCCCAAGGCCGCCTCCGGCCTGGACCCCCTCACCGGCGCCCCCACCCCCATCACCCCCGCCCAGCGCCAGGAAGCCGGCATCGACGCCCCCCCTCAGCCCCCACCGGCCCCCACCCCGCACACCCCGTCCCGCCAGTGCCACCCCCACCCCTCCCACCTCTTAGCCCGCACCCTCTAAGTGCCCGTCTCATGATCGTGAACAGTTCGGGTCAAATCCGACCCGAACTGTTCACGATCATGGAATTCCTCTGGGCGGGGAGCAGCGGGGCAAGGGCGGGGGGAGCCTGGCCAGCCGCGTCGGCGCAGGATGGCGGCGACGTCGGCGGCAGCCTTGCAGCGGCGATCACTCACTTCCGGCAGGCCGAACCTTAAGGTCACGATGCCTCGCACGGCGTTCGCGTTGTCCCGGCGCTTATCGCGCCACTGTTCGTCGCCGGGATGAGCCGCGGTTCCGTCCAGTTCCACGCACACTCCGTATTCCTCATACAAGTTGTCGAGGTACCTATTCCCGGTGCGATGCCTGATTCGCGCCTGCCGTCGAGCGGCAGGCAGCCCGTGCGGACGCTCCACACGGTGCACGTAGCGGTACTCCAGCACGGACAAAACCCCAGTGTCGGCGTCGCCGAGCGCCAGCGTAAGTTCGGCCCGCCAGCGCATCCTCTTCCTGGTGTTCATCGCTTGGCGTAGCCGGCCGGTGGTAGTACGCCTCCGGCCGATGGCCCGGCAGATCCATCCGTACGCTTCGTCGAAGCTGGCCGCGGTGCCGATGAGGTCGAGCACCGTGTCCTCGACCCGGGTACAGGGCGGGAGCATGGCCGGATGCCTGGTCCGCAGGACGGCGTCCGATCGGTGGATGACGACGCCAGGGAGCTTTGTCCGAGCTGGATACCTCGACGTCGGCACGGTGATGGTGATGACCGGGCTGGGCTCGTCGATCAGGCCATGCCGCTCAGCCGCTGTCTGATGGCTGAGGACCGCGCCGGGACCGGCCCGCAGCAGCGCCGCCCACAGCACCGTCTCCCGCCCAGGCTCACCGGAGTAGGCAGCGTAAACGCCCCGGTAAAGCCGCTGCCACCGGCCGCCGCGCACCCGGCCCTTCATGGTGTCCACGGTGACCCCAGCCGGCTCGCTCTGGCACCAGGCCATGGCGTGGGCCTGGGCCTGCAGCAGTTCCCGGGCCGGACCGGGCAGTTCGGTCGGCATAAGCTCATCATGCGCAGCCGGCCAGGTGGCGATGAGCCGCGGACGGAAGCTTGTGGATAACCTCGGGAATGCAGAAGGCCTGTGGGTCATGCTGTGTCGGTCTCGGGGGCGAGCGCGGATAGGGTCGGGGGATGGCTACAGGAGAGCCAGGCCAGTCCGAGAGCCTGTTTGACGAGGCGGAAGATACTGCTGCCCGGGCCGCCGCACCGCTGGCGGTCCGAATGCGGCCGCGCAGCCTGGATGAGGTGATCGGGCAGCGGCACCTGACCGGCACGGGCACGCCGTTTCGCAAGCTCATCGACAACGACGCGCCGATGTCGCTGTTGCTGTGGGGGCCGCCGGGCACCGGCAAGACGACGCTGGCCTACGTGGTCAGCCAGGTGACCAAGCGGCGTTTCGTGGAGCTGTCGGCGGTCAGCGCCGGGGTCAAGGACGTCCGCGCGGCGGTCGAGGCCGCTCGCCGGGCCCTCGGCATGAACGGCGCGCAGACCGTGCTGTTCGTCGACGAGGTGCACCGGTTCTCCAAGACCCAGCAGGACGCGCTGCTGCCCGCGGTCGAGAACCGCTGGGTGTCGTTCATCGGCGCGACCACCGAGAACCCGTTCTTCTCCGTGGTGTCCCCGCTGTTGTCCCGGTCCCTGCTGCTCACCCTGCAGCCGCTGTCCGACGATGACGTGCGCGAGGTCATCGGCCGGGCGCTGGCCGATCCCCGCGGGCTCGGTGGCGCCGTCACGCTCGACGATGAGGCCGCCGGTCACCTGGTCCGGCTGGCGGGCGGCGACGCGCGGCGCACGCTGACCTACCTGGAAGCCGCCGCGCTCGGGATGCCCGCGGGCGGCCGGATCGACGTCGCCGCCCTGGAACGGGCGGTGGACAGAGCCGCGGTCCGCTACGACCGCGACGGTGACCAGCACTACGACGTCATCAGTGCCTTCATCAAGTCCATGCGGGGCAGCGACGTCGACGCGGCGCTGCATTACCTGGCCCGGATGATCGCGGCGGGGGAGGACCCGCGGTTCATCGCCAGGCGGCTGGTCGTGCACGCGAGTGAGGACGTCGGGATGGCTGATCCCACCGCGCTGCAGACCGCGGTGGCCGCGGCCCAGGCGGTCGAGCTCATCGGGCTGCCCGAGGCGCGGATCAACCTGGCCCAGGCGGTCATCCATATCTCGCTCGCGCCCAAATCCAACGCGGTCATCAAGGCCATCGGCGCCGCTGACGCCGATGTGCGCGCCGGGTTGGTGGGCGCCGTGCCCGCGCACCTGCGGGACGCCCACTATCCTGGTGCGGGCAAGGTGGGCCACGGCGAGGGCTACCTGTACCCGCACGACTTCGACGAGGGCATCGTCCCGCAGCGTTATGCACCCGACTCGGTGGCCGACCGCAGGTACTACCAGCCGTCTGGACACGGCGCCGAGGCCCGGCTCGCCGAGCGTGCCGAGCGAATCCGGGCCGTGGTGCACCGCCCGGCCGGTCCAGCCGAACGGCCAAACCGGCCGGCCAAGCCGAACGACTAAGGAGCAGCCGTGAGACGGACGTGGATGTCATGAACGTCGCCGAACTGGCCGCGCTGATCGCCGCGGTCTTCTGGGCGCTGCTCGTGTGCGTCGGCGTATTCGTCCTGGTCCGGCTAGGACGGTTCCTGTCCGAGAGCAGCCGGCTGGTCGCGGACGTACGCGAGCGCGGTGACGTGCTGTTCGACCGGGCCCAGACGGCGGTCGACGGTGCCCAGGCCGCGGTGGACCGGGCCGGCCGCCAGCTGGATCGGACCGAGTCCGTCACGGCCAGCATGGACGAGCTGGGGGCCGGGATGAACGAGCTGGCCGGGCAGGTGACGGCGCTGGCCGGGTTCGGCCGTATGATCGCCCAGGGCCCGGTCGGCCGGGCCGGGGCAGTGGTCTACGGCATCAGGCACGCGGTCAGCCTGCGCCGGCCCGGTAGCCGCCGCGCGCTGCCGGGCCGCGTGGTGGAGCGCGCCGAATTGGCCGACAGCGGAAGCCAGGCGAGGGGGTTGCGGTGATACGCAGGGGATTCTGGCTGGCTACCGGGGCGGTGACCGGGGTCATGGCCTACCGGCGTGTCTGCGGGGTGGGTCGCCGGCTGTCCGCCAGCCTTAATCCCGGGGCCGCGGGGTCCGCGGGGTCCGCGGGGTCCGCGGGGTCCGGCCCCGGGCCGAGACCAGCCGTCGTGCCGTCAGCCCGGCTCTGTCGCTACGGCAAACTCGCCGGGGGGCGATCCGCGCGACCCGGGAGACGTACCGCTTCACCCGGGACGTGCGGGAGGGCATGGCGCTGTATTCAGCTCGGCCATCCGCGGCCGCGGGCCCTTCCCTGTCAGCTAACCACGATGCTCAACCCAAGGATGGCCACTGATGGAGTCGGCCGAGATCGCCCGCCGCTTCCTTGCGTACTTCAAGCAGCAGGATCACGAAATCGTGCCGTCGGCCCCCCTGGTCGCCGATGACCCCACGGTCCTGTTCGTGATCGCGGGCATGCAGCCGTTCAAGCCGTACCTGACGGGCCAGCGGACCCCGCCGTACCGGCGGGTGGCGGACGTGCAGAAGTGCGTGCGGACGCTCGACATCGAAGAGGTGGGCAAGACCACCAGGCACGCCACCTTCTTCCAGATGCTCGGCAACTGGTCGTTCGGTGACTACTTCAAGCAGGGCGCCATCACCTACGCCTGGGAGCTGCTGACCAAGTCCGAGGCCGACGGCGGGTTCGGCTTCCCGGAGAACAAGCTCTGGGCCACCGTGCTGCACGGTGACGACGAGGCGTTCGCCATCTGGCGGAACGAGATCGGCCTGCCGGAGAGCCGGATCCAGCACCGCGGCCCGGCCGACAACTACTGGCACATGGGCGTGCCCGGCCCTGGCGGCCCGTGCTCGGAGATCTACTACGACCGCGGCTCCGAGTACGGCCGGGACGGCGGCCCTGAGGCCGACGAGGACCGGTTCCTCGAGGTCTGGAACCTGGTCTTCATGCAGGACCAGCTGAGCAAGGTCCGGGCCAAGGACGACTTCGACATCGAGGGCCCGCTGCCGTCGAAGAACATCGATACCGGCATGGGACTTGAGCGGATGGCCTCGATCCTGCAGGGTGTCGACAATTTGTACGAGATCGACACCACCTGGAAGATCCTGGACCGGGCGGCGGAGCTCACCGAGCAGGATTACGGCCGGGATCACCGGACCGACGTGGCCCTGCGGGTGATCGCGGATCACGTCCGCAGCGCGGTGATGCTGATCGAGGACGGCGTGCTGCCTGGCAACGAAGGCCGCGGCTACGTGCTGCGGCGCATCATGCGGCGAAGCATCAGGAACCTCCGCCTGCTGGCTGGGAGCCAGCGTGGCGGCGCGTCCAACTCAGGCGGCGAGCGTTACATGCACGAGCTCACCTCGGTCGCGATCGAGGCGATGGCGAGCCTGTACCCCGAACTGCGCCGGGACGCGGCCAGCATCCACACGGTCGTCGACGCGGAGGAAACCGCGTTCGCCAGCACGCTGCGCACCGGCACGGCGATCTTCGACGCCTCGGTGGAGGAGAACCGGCGGAGGAACCAGGGCACCCTGTCCGGCTCCCAGGCCTTCCAGTTGCACGACACCTACGGCTTCCCGATCGACCTGACGCTGGAGATGGCAGGGGAGCAGGGCCTGACCGTCGACGAGGAAGGGTTCCGGCGGCTCATGTCCGAGCAGCGGGAGCGCGCCAAGCGGGACGCGGCCGAGAAGAAGACAGGCAACGCCGATATCTCCGCGTTCTCGCGGATGCTCGAACGCTCTGGCGCGGTCACCTTCACCGGCTACGACCAGATTTCCGGCGAGGCGACGATCCTCGGCCTGCTGGTCAACGGCGCCCCGGTGGCCTCGGCGGGAGCCGGCACCGAGGTGGACGTGGTCCTGGACCGGACCCCGTTTTACGCCGAGGGCGGGGGGCAGCTCGCTGACGCGGGCACGATCACGGCCACCGGCGGCGGCGAGATCAACGTCTACGACGTGCAGACCCCGCTGCCCGGGCTCATCGTGCACCGCGGCAAGGTCACCTCCGGCCAGGTCACGACCGACGAGCCCGCGTTCGCGCAGGTCGACGTCGAGCGGCGCCGCGCGCTCTCCCGGTCGCACACCGCGACGCACATGGTGCACCGCGCGCTGCGCGGCGCGCTGGGCGAGTCGGCGGCGCAGGCCGGCTCGGAGAACGCGCCGGGCAAGCTCAGGTTTGACTTCCACGCCTCGGGCGCGGTGCCGGTGTCGGTGCTGCGGGACACCGAGGACGAGGTGAACGACGTCCTGATTAACGACCTGGACGTGCGCGCGTTCTACACCTCCCAGGAAGAAGCCCGCCAGATGGGGGCGCTGGCGCTCTTTGGCGAGAAGTACGGCGACAAGGTCCGGGTGGTGGAGGTCGGCGACTACTCCCGCGAGCTCTGCGGCGGTACGCATGTGGCCAGGTCCGGCCAGCTCGGCCTGATCAAGGTGCTGGGCGAGACCTCGATCGGATCGGGCGTACGCCGGATCGAGGCGCTGGTAGGCCTCGACGCGTTCCGCTTCCTGGCCCGGGAAAGTGTCCTGGTCAGCCAGCTCAGCGAGCAGTTCAAGACGCCTCGTGAGCAGCTGCCCGAGCGGATCTTGAGCATCGTGACCAGGCTGCGGGAGGCTGAGCGTGAGCTGCAGCGCTTCCGGGCGGCCAAGCTGCTGGAATCCGCGGCGGAGATCGCGGACGCGGCGCAGGACATCAGCGGGATCGCCTTGGTCGCGCACCGCGTGCCCGACGGGACAAGCCCCGACGACATCCGCACGCTCGCCCTCGACGTGCGCGGCCGGGTGCCGCGGGGTCGCCCGGCGGTGGTCATCGTCGTCGGCGTGCCCGCGGACAAGCCAGTCGTTGTCATCGCGGTCAACGAGGCGGCTCGCGGTTTCGGCCTGTCGGCGGGCACCCTGGTGGGGAGCGCCGCGCGGGCCCTCGGCGGTAACGGCGGCGGGAAGCCCGATGTCGCGCAGGGCGGCGGTGCCCCGATCCCTGATGGCCAGCCCGGCGTCATCGATGAGGCATTTGAGGCCGTTCGCAGAGCATTGCAAGACATAACTGAGTCCGGTAGGTAACGTATTGGCATGCTGCTGCGACCCCTGGGGGTCTCCGGGTCCGGGTCGCGCCCAGACCGGTCATGGCCCGCCGCGACCGGAGCTTGCCGCGAGCGGCTCCGGTCGCAGCGGGCCGTCCCTGAGCCGGTGCCGGTGAGGGCGGGCGTGCGGCTGGCGGTGGACGTGGGCTCGGTTCGCGTCGGGGTAGCCCGCAGCGATCCCGCCGGTATCCTGGCCAGCCCGCTGACCGTCCTGCGGTCCGGTCCGGGTGCGAAAGACGAGCTCGCCGCACTGGCTGCGGAGGCGATGGAGGTTATCGTCGGCTTGCCCACGTCCCTGTCGGGCCGCGAAGGCCCCGCCGCGACCGGGGCCCGGAGCTTCGCCGTGGACCTAGCCGAACGCCTCGCACCTATCCCGGTGCGGTTGGTGGACGAACGTTTCACCACTACCGAGGCGCATGACGCGCTGCGCCGCGGCGGGAAGGACTCGCGTGCCCGCCGTCAGGTCGTGGACGCCGCGGCCGCCGCCGTCCTGCTGCAAGCCGCCCTCGACGCCGAACGCGCCACCGGACGCGCCCCAGGCCAGCTGGTGACCCTGACAGGTGGAGCCCCCGCGTGAGCGACAACGGAAACGGCTGGTCACCAGGCTGGCCGCCGCAAGACCCCCGCCTGGCCCAGGACCCGCGCTTGGCCCAGGACCCCCGCCGGAGCCAGGGCCCCCGCGGTCTCCCAGGTCAGAAAGGCAGGCCGCCGGGGGATTACCGGGCGCCGCTGCCGCCCGGTTACGAACCGGTGCACCATGAGCCCCGGTATGAACACCTCGGGCCTGATCAGCGGAGCTCCGACGACCCGTCGTGGCGCCGTCCCCAGCAGCAGCCCGGCCCGCAAACCGGCGCATGGTCCGCCGGGCACCCGGTGAATGCCAGCTACGGGGACCATCCGCGCGGTCCGGGCGGGGAGGAGTTCTACCAGCCAGAACAGTACGGCGATCCGGGCCGGTACGAAGACGGGTATGAGAGCGGGGACCGGTTCGTCCCTGGCTTCGGCGATGACGACTACGCCGATGACCGAGGCGGCCGGGCCGGGCGCTCCGACCGGGCCGGTCATGGCGGCCGTGGCCGGGGAAACCGGCGGGCGTCCCGGCCGGACAGCGAAGGTCCCAGCGGCCCCCGGCGGCGCAGGTTCCGCTGGATCGCCCCGCTGGCCGCGCTGCTCGTCATCTTTGTCCCGCTGGCGGTGGGCGGTGTCTACGTCTACAGCCTTTACCAGAGCAAGTACCACCCGGCCGACTACCCGGGGCCGGGCACCGGCCGCGTCATAGTCCAAGTGCCCTCGGGTGAAACGCCAACCGGCCTCGGACCGGAGCTAGCCAGGCTCGGCGTGGTGGCCAGCAGCCGTGCGTTCGTTCTCGCGGCCGAGCACAGCTCGAACCCGAACGGCCTGCTGCCTGGTTTCTACGGTATGCGCGAGCACATGAAGGCGACGCTGGCGTACGCGGCCCTGCTCAATCCGAAGGATCTCGTCCAGATCACGGTGACGATCCCGGAGGGCTGGCGGATGAGCCAGACCGTGAGCTGGCTTGGCGCTCATTCCGGCATCCCGCTGAGCGCGTACCAGAACGCGCTCAAGAATCCCGCCTCGCTCCACCTGCCCGCGGCCGCGAACCGCAAGCCTGAGGGCTACCTGTTCCCGGCGACCTACGAGATCCAGCCACACGAGACCGCACTCGGCGTGCTGACCGGCATGGTCCAGAGCTTCGACCAGGAGGCGACGACTATCGACTTGCCCGCGGCGGCGAAACGGGTGCACCTGAGCGAGGCTCAGGTGATCACCATGGCCAGCCTGGTGCAGGCCGAGGGCGGTCGGCTGTCCGACTACCCGAAGATCGCCCGGGTGATCGACAACCGGCTGGCGCAGGGCATCCCGCTGCAGCTCGACAGCACCGTGCTGTACGGCCTGAACACCTACGGCATCCTCGCCTCCGACGCTCAGCTCAACAGCCCCTCGCCGTACAACACCTATCGGCACAAGGGCCTGCCGCCCGGTCCGATCGACAGTCCGGGGAACGCCGCCATCCAGGCCGTGCTGCACCCGTCGCCCGGGAACTGGATCTACTTCGTCACCGTCAACCCTAAGACCGGCGAAACCCTCTACACCTCTAGCCCGGCCCAGTTCCAGCAATTCCGCCAGGAGCTTGAGAAGAACCTAGGCCAGGGCTAACCGTAGAGCCGTCCTGCCACCACCCCGGACGCCCCATACCCAACAACCGATAACTCCCGCCCCGGTGAAGCCCGAGTGGGAAGAGGCCGATGGCACTCTGCACCCCCAAGAAGGGGCCCGATGGCACATCGACCCCCCTCCTGGCGGCGGCAGAGGGCGAGGGGCGGGATCGGGAGCAGAGGCGTCGGGCATCGTGGGCGCGGTCGGTGTCCACGAGCTCCGCGGGCGTGCTTCTGCGCGGCGTCCGGCCACCCGACCCCCTAGACAAATAAATTTTTCTTGACAAAATTATTTGTCGGTCGGATACTGGTCTCATGATCGACGTGGAAGTCATCGATGATCCGGCGGTGGCCGAAGCCGCCCTGGATCCGGCCCGGTCCAGCCTGCTGGCGCAGCTGACCGAGCCGGCCTCGGCGGCCATGCTCGCCGCCGCGGCCGGGTTGCCTCGCCAGCAAGTCAACTATCACCTGCGGACGCTGGAGCGGCACGGACTGATCGAGCTGGTGGGGGAGCGGCGTAAGGGAAACATGACCGAGCGGTTGCTACAGGCCGCGGCGGCGTCCTACGTGATCTCGCCGGCCGCGCTCGCGGCGCTGGCACCCGACCCGGCTCGCTCTCCTGACCGCCTCTCGGCCCGCTGGCTGCTGACGCTGGCCGCGCAGCTTGTCCGCGACGTCGGAGACCTGATAAACGGCGCCACCCGGGCGCACAAGAAGCTGGCGACGTTCGCGATGGACGGCCGGGTGCGGTTCGCGTCGGCGGCCGACCGGGCCGCCTTCACCGGCGAGCTTGTGCAGGCTGTCACCGCGCTGGTGGCCAAGTACCACGACGAGCAGGCCGACGGCGGGCGCGAGCACCACCTCGTCATCGCCGTCCATCCCAGCCTCGCGCCCGCCGGAACGGAGGAGTCCTAATGGGTCACCAGTTCGAACAGCACCATGACGCCGAGGTGCCGGTGAGCCCGGATGAGGTCTGGGCCGCGATCGCCACCGGCCCGGGGATTGACTCGTGGTTCATGGGCCGCAGCGAAGTGCAGCCGGGAGCTGGCGGAACCGTCCGGACCGTGTTCGGTGAGTACGCGCCGGAGCTCGCGGTGACCGGCTGGGATCCGGGCCGCCGGTTCGCCTACGCCAGCGGCGAAGCCCCGGACGGACGGTTTATCGCCTATGAGTTCCTGATCGAGGGACGGGCGGGCGGCAGTACCGTGCTGCGCACGGTCACGAGCGGATTCCTTCCCGGCGATGACTGGGCCGATGAGTTCGAGGCGATGACGCTGGGCGGCGACATGTACTTCCGGACCCTCGTCGAGTACCTCACCGGCTTCGCCGGCCGGATCGCTACTCCGGTCACCGCGTTCGGGCCGCCCGGTCATGACTGGGCGCGGGAACTGACCTCGCTGAGCCACGGGCTCGGCCTCGGCCTGACCGGCTCCCCACACCGCGGTGACCGCGCGCGCTTCACCCTCGACGGATCAGGGCCCACCGAGGGCGTCGTCTATTTCGCCAACGCCCACACCATCGGCATCCGCACACCGGACGCGCTCTACCGGTTTCTCCGCGGCTTCGGCAAGCCGGTGATCGCCGCCCACCATCTTTTCGCCCCGGACGCCGATCCAGGGCCAGCCACGCAGGCCTGGGCATCCTGGCTTGCCCGCACGCTCAGCCCAGACAGCCGGTCAACATCACCTACGGAGTCGTCATGAACACCGTCCGATCAGCCGACGGAACGACCATCGGCTACACCCAGGCAGGCCAGGGCCCATCGCTGATCCTGGTCGACGGGGCCTTGTGCAGCCGGTCATTCGGGCCGATGCCCAAGCTCGCCGCCAAGCTGACGTCGCACTTCACGGTCTTTACCTACGATCGCCGCGGCCGCGGCGACAGCGGAGACACGCCGCCTTATGCGCCGGACCGGGAAGTGGAAGATCTCCAGGCCCTGGCCGAACGGGCCGGGGGCAGCGTGTTCCTGCACGGGACATCGTCAGGCTCCGCGCTCGCTCTCGAGGCGGCCAAGCGCATCCGCGTGGTCAGCAAGCTGGCGGTCTACGAGCCGCCGTTCATCGTCGATAACAGCCGCTCGCCGATACCCGGCGACTACCTGGACGAGCTCCGCAGGCTGGTCTCGGCTGGCCGCCGGGCAGACGCGGTCAAGATGTTCATGCGGTTCGTGGGCACGCCCGCCCTGGCCGTCGCGGTGATGCCGGTTACGCCGGTCTGGTCCAAGCTCAAGGCGGTCGCGCACACGCTGCCGTACGACATCGAGCTCATCCAGGAGGATCAGCGAGGGCTCCCGTTCCCGGCCGCCCGGTGGGCTGACGTCAAGGTTCCGACGCTGGTGGCAGTAGGCGGGAAGAGCCCGGCCTGGATGGCCAACGGCACGCGCGCGCTGGCCGATGCCTTGCCCGACGCGACCTACCGGACGCTGCCCGGCCAGAACCACATGGTCAAGCCGGAGGCGATCGCCCCGGTGCTCACCGAATTCTTCGCCGCTCACGACGAGAAAGGGATGTAACCATGCGGAAGATCTCCGCCGGACTGTTCACCTCGCTTGACGGGGTGGTGGAAGCGCCGGAAAAGTGGACTGGCCCGTACTTTAACGATCAGGTCGGGCAGGCCGTGGGGGCGCTGATGGCCCCGAACGACGCCCTGCTGCTCGGCCGGGTGACCTACGAAGGGTTCGCCGCGGCCTTCGGTGGTCAGTCCGGCGGCATGGCCGACCAGATGAACAGCACCCAGAAGTTCGTCGTGTCCAGCACGCTCACCTCGGCCGACTGGCAGAACTCCACATTGATCAGCGGCGATGTCGCCGCCGCGATCGGCGAGCTGAAACAGCGGCCAGGTCGCGACATCGGGATGAGCGGCAGCGCCGCGCTGGTCGGCTGGCTGCTGCGGCACGGCCTGCTCGACCAGCTGGACCTGCTCGTCTTCCCGCTGGTGGTCGGCAGCGGCAAACGGCTGTTCAGCGAGCCTGACGGTCAGGTGCCCCTCACGCTCACCGGCACCGAGACCTATCGCACCGGCGTCGTGCATCTCAGTTATGCCGCGGTTTCTCCAGGCGAAGGCACATGACCACGGGTTAGGACGGCGGTCCGACGCCGGGCACGGGACGGCCGTTTTCCAGGTAGATCAGCCGCCGGCGGCCGGCGGCCGCCCGCACCCGCCGCCGGATCGGGGCCCTGAGCAGCTCGAACGCGTCGGTAAGCACGGCCAGCCGGTACTCGGAGATTTCCGCGGGCTGGAGCACCAGGTCGGCCAGGGCCCGATCGCCGACCTGGCCGCAGTCAAAGAGGAACCTGATCCCTCCCGGCCGCCCCGGGCGCGGCCGGCGGAAGTCCATGCAGGCCAGCCGCCCCCGGCGGACCTCGAGGCCGCACTCCTCCCGGACCTCCCGCCGGCATGCGTCCCACGGCGTCTCCCCGTCCGCTTCCATGATGCCTCCGGGGATCGTCCAGCCGGACTTGTAGGTCGGCTTGAGGATCAGCAGCCGCCCGGCCCGGTCGAAGATGAGCGCCCCCGCCGACACCGGAATACCCGGCGGGGGTATGCTCTCCGCAGCAGCCGTTTCTTCCGCCCCTGCCTCGTCATCATGGGTCACGGCAATCACGTTACGACCATGCCGGGCACGCCCGCCAGAAAACAAGATTTCCGGACTGAACGATCCGTGGTGCGTCCCCAAGGTAGCCACCGCGACTTCATCCGGCCTTATCGCCCAATTAATTATTAAATAATGCCGACGGTTATCCGCAGGCACGGAGTAAGTGCCGCTGACCGGCGGGTTCGTCCGGAAATAAAGACCTTGCTATATTCGGGGCTAAGGGCGTTCTTTCTTGGGTAGTTTTGCCACTACCGCCGCATAGGAGGCATCGATGGCCTCGGTGATTTCGTCGTCTTCAATCGCACCGCCGACCAGCAATGTGTTCCACCCCGAGCGGCCTAGGTATGGCATCACCCGGGCGTCATCGGGGTACCGGAGCAGCCATTCGTCCGCGTCCTCCCGGCTGGTGCCGCACTTCAGGCCCACCGACGGGGGCTCAGCTGAGCCGAGAAACGCGAAGATCTTGCTGCCGACCTTGGCGACGACGTCGCCCTCCCACGGCTCATCTGGCCAGGCGCCCGGCTTGGCCAGGCAGTATGCGAGAACGTCTTCCCACGTCATGGCGTCACACTAGCGGTCCCGGAGAAGCAGCAGGCAATGTGGCAGCAGACATGGTGGCAGCAGAGGCTGCGGGCGACGATCCGAGGCTACGTTCAGGTGGGCCACCGCCCGGAGTTCCGCCGGTTCTGGCTCGGCATGATGATCTCGCGGTCCGGCGACGCCTTCACCGTCGTCGCGCTGTCCTGGGTGGTGCTGAACATCGGCGGGCCGGCCCAGGTCGGCGTGGTGCTGATGTGCTTCGGCTTGCCCCGGGTCGTCAGCGGGCCGATGGCCGGCCGCCTGCTCGACCGGTACCGGCCGCGGATGCTGCTGACCGCGGACAACGCCGCCCGCGGACTGCTGATCGCCGCGATTCCCGTGCTGCTGTGGTCACATCGCCTGGTGCTCGCCGACCTTTACGGCATCGCGGTGGTCAGCGCGCTGCTTTCGTCGGTCACCGAGGTGGCCGAGGCGGCGCTGGTGCCGCGGCTGGTGGACGACGATCAGCTCGACGCCGCCAACTCGCTGCTGGCGGCTAACTGGGAACTCGCCTATATCGTCGGTCCCGCCGTGGCCGGCCTCATCGTGGCCACGATCGGCGCGCCGTACGCCCTGGTGTTCGACGCCGCCAGCTTCGCGGGCATGGCCGCGATCTGCCTGAGCCTGACGTCGTTGGGGCCGCCCGCCCCGAAGGAGCCCGGCGGCCACCGCCCGGCCCGTCGTGGCCGGCCTGGCCTGGGCTTGCTGGCCCGCTTTCCCGCGGTCCTTGTGCTCGCCGTCTGCAGCTTTGGCGTGCTCTTCCTCGACGGCGTCGCTACCGTGCTCTACCCCGTGTACAGCCGGAGCTTCCTGCACGCCGGACCGACCGGGTACGGCCTGCTGATGTCGGCGGCGGGAGCCGGGGCCCTGCTCGGGGTGGTCGCGGGGGCTAGCCTGACCGGCCGCCTGCCGCCCGCGCTGCGCATCGGCACGGTGATCGCGGCCGGCGCGCCGCTGTTCGGCCTGCTCCGGCTGGCGCCCGACCTGGCGGTCGCGGTGATCCTGCTGGGCCTGGCCGCCTTCGCCTGGGGACCTTACTTCGCGCTCGAGCGGAGCCTGGTCCAGCGGCTGGTGCCGGACGACGTCCGCGGCCGGCTGTTCGGCGTCCGGATGACGATCTCTTCGCTCGGCTTCCCGCTCGGCAGCGCGATCGGCGGAGCGCTGATCGGCGCGGCCGGGCTGCGCACCGTCATCCTCGGGATCGCCTGCGGTTACCTGGCGCTCAGCCTGCTGCCGTTGCTCGCACCCGCGCTGCGCCGGCTGGCCGGCCCGGCGCGCGCGACCGGCGGCCTCCCCGGTGCGGGCCCCGTGAGGAAGGACGAGCAGAATGCTGAGGTGACCAGGTCGGCGCCTGGCACGGCACTGCGGGGCACTGCGGGGGCACTGCGGATGAGCAAACGGGGGCGGGATGGGTCCGGTCGGCTTCGACCTTGACATGACGCTGATCGACTCACGGCCGGCCATCATGGCTGTCGTTCGAGGGCGTCGCGCGGGACACCGCGACCGCCATCGACCTGGCGGCGGTGGACCGCCGGCTTGGCATCAAGCTGGATGACGAGCTGGCGTTCTGGTTCCCGCCCGGCCAGGTCGCCGCGGCGGCGGAAGCCTACCGGCGGCACTACGTGATGCTGGCCGAGCAGCTCACCACGGTGCTGCCTGGCGCGCACGAGGCGCTGGCCGCGGTCCGGGCGGCGGGCCAGCGCGTGGTGATCATCACGGCCAAGCACCCTATCTCGGTGGAGCCGAGCCTGCGGGCGACCGGGCTGTCGGCCGACGAGCTGTTCACCCTGGTGCACGGGCCGGAGAAGGCGGCGGTGCTGCGGACCATCCAAGCGGTCGCTTACGTCGGCGACACACCACCGGACATGGCCGCCGCCGTGCAGGCGGGCGTGCGGGCGGTCGGCGTCACGACCGGCTCGTTCACCGGCCCCGACCTGTCCGGTGCGGGCGCCGAGGTGGTCCTTGACTCGCTCACCGGCTTCCCCGGCTGGTATCTGAGCACCGGCCCGGGCCGCCCGCCGTCACGCTGAGTCCGCGATCGCCGCGGCGACCTCGTAGGGCAGGTGCCTGGGGTGCACAAGCAGCGCCCGGGCCAGCTGGCGGATCCGCAGCCGCAGCGGAGTCAGCGTCTGTTCGCAGTAGCGCCAGGCGGCGAACTCATCGCCGTGTAGCGCGTGCCGACGCCGATCCGGAACCTCCGCGCGTCGCCGCCGCCACGGCACCAGACCGCCAGCCATGCCCGCAGGTCGTCGTCGTCGGTCAGCAGGGACCAGTCGCGGAGCTGCTCGGCGATCTGCCCGGCCGCGTCGATGACGAACGAGAGGCCGCCTCCGTCGCCGATGCCGTGCACCCGGCCCTGGCTGTCCCGCCCGTGGCGGATGCTGGCGGAGCTGAACCGCACGCCCACCGCGAGCGCGGCGACGGCGTGACCAGCCTCGTGCCAGGCCGTCTGCACGGCCGCCGTCCGGGCGGGCAGGTAGCTGGCCGCGGCCCCGAGGTCGTACCGCTGCCTGATCCACAGCTCGTGCACGATCGACTCGTCGTCGTAGCGCACGAGCCTGTCCAGTTCGGCCCGGACCTGAGCCAGCGTCCGCGCCTGCGCCGGGGAGCTCAGCGGGCGGTGAGCGCGTACGGCTGAGGTTGCCTGGTCAGCCACTGCCAGAACGTCCGGCGCGGCGGCGCCGCCAGGAAGTGGCCGCTGCCGACCTTGCCGGTGACCTCGACCCGGAGCAGCTCGGGCCGGTCGGCCTCCCAGGGCGCGCGCACCTTGACGTGCCCGCTGCGGATGGCCACGTCATCGGCGTCCACCACGATCCCGGGCTTGGTCTTGAGCCGGACGTGACCGCTGCGCACGTCGATGTCGAGCCGCAGCAGCGGCTGGGTGATGACGGCCTGGGTCAGGTCGAGCAGCACGTGCCCGCTGGTCACCTTCACCTCCATCCGCTGCGGTACCACCCACCGGTCAACGCGCTGCACGTGCCCGCTGTGGCAGTCGATGCGCGCGACCTCTTTCGGCTTGGGCGCGGTGGCGGCGCCCGCCGCCGCCCCCGCCGCGGGCAGGTCGGTGACCAGTTTCGCCAGCTCACCATATGTCTGCGCGGTCAAGGCCAGCTCCAGCCGCTGGTCGAGTTCCTCGGCGGTCAGCCGCCCGTCGCCGGCCGACACCCGGAGCAGCTCGACCACCTGGTCCCTGTCGTCGTGTGATGCGCGCAGCTCGTTTCGGGAGATCTCGCCGCCGGGTTCGGATTCCGCCATGGACAAACCTTAAGGCAGGGATTTGCCCGGCACCACGCGCCCGGCCCGCCGCTAACCGCCGCCGCATATGTTAGTGATCCACTCACTTACATCTATACTTCGGGTTTATGGCAGGCAAACGCGACGCGCACGAACGACTTCCGGAACTGATCGCCGCGGCCGTTCGGGTCTTCACCAGGGAAGGCTACCGGTCGGCCAGGATGAGCGACGTCGCGGCCGAGATGGGCCTGTCGGAGGCGGCGATCTACCGTTACGTGGACAGCAAGGAAGGCCTGTTCGTCCTGGCGATCCGGCATGCGCTGCTGCTCGAAGACCTGCCCGTGGGTGAGCTGCCCCTGTCTCCCGCGCCGCTGGCGGCCACTGTGGCCGAGGCACGTGCCTTCATCGCCGAGGTCGTGCCGTTCGGCACGCTCGCCGAGGCACTGTCCGGGCCGGGACCGGCGGACCCCGGTGACACCGCGGCCGAGCTCGAGAAGATCCTCCGGGAGCTCTTCGAGCTCGAATCACGCACCAGGGAAGCCGCTGACATGCTGGAACGTTCGGCTCGCGAGCTTCCGGAGATGGCGGACCTGCTGAATTCCGGGCTGCGCGGGCCGGTGCTCGCGGCGCTGACCGAGTATCTGGACGGGCGGGTCCAAGCCGGGACGCTGAGGCGCACGCCGGATACTCCGGTCACGGCCCGGCTGGTCCTCGAGACGCTGACCTGGTTCGCCCGGCACCGGTTTTCCGACCCCGCCGGGGCCGCCATCTCAGCCGAGCTGGCCCAGGACACCGCGGTCGACGCGCTGGTGCACGTGCTGGTCCCGGCCGGAGCCGCCCGATGACCGATGACGTCGCGGTGCAGGTGTGCGGTCTGCGGATGAGCTACGGTGCCACTCAGGTGCTGTGCGGTGTCGACTTTGAGGTCCGCTACGGCGAGGTGTTCTGCCTGCTCGGGCCGAACGGGGCAGGCAAGACCACCACCCTGGAGATCCTCGAGGGTTTCCGCCGTCCGAGCGCCGGCACGGTCCGGGTCCTGGGTCTGGACCCGGCGACGCAGGCGGCCGGGCTGCGCGAGCGGGCCGGGATGGTCCTGCAGGAGTGCGGGTTTCCCCGGCAGGCCCGGGTGGCCGAGCTCATCGACCTGTGGCGTACCTACTACCCGCACCCGCGTCCGCTCGGTGACCTGCTCGAGGTCGTGGAGCTCACAGAAGCACGCAACACTCAGGTGAGGAAGCTGTCCGTGGGTCAGCGGCGGCGCCTGGATTTCGCCCTGGCCCTCGCGGGCGATCCCGACCTGGTGTTCCTCGACGAGCCCACCACGGGTTTCGACCCGGAGGCACGCAGGCGGTGCTGGGCGGCGATCGAGAACCTCCGGCGACTGGGTAAGACGATCCTGCTCACCACCCACTACCTGGACGAGGCGGAACGGCTGGCCGACCGGATCGCCATCTTGCGAGCGGGCCGCATCGAACTGGCCGGGACGACGCAGGAGGTCGCGGTCCTGGCCGGCCTGGCCACCCGGATCTCCTTCACCACCCCGACGGCCCTGCGCCGCGCCCAGATCCCGCCGCCGGCCGGGATCGCCCTGACGGTAGCGGGGTCCGAGTCCGTCTGTCACAGCGGCCACCCGGGGATGACCCTGCGGCTGCTGCTCGACTGGGCGCTTGAGCACGGCCTGGGTGACCTGGACGGGCTGGCCGTGACCGGCCCCAGCCTCGAAGACGCTTACCTGCAGCTCACCGGGGCGAGCGCGGATGCGCAGCTCAGCCAGGCCAGCGGAGGCCGGACATGACCAGATCGATTCGCCTCGCCATGGGGCAAGCGCTCATCGAGCAGCGCAGTTTCTGGCGCAGCGCCGAGTACGCGCTGTTCACCTTTGTCTTCCCGCTGATGATCCTGCTGCTCATCGGGGCGGCCAACGTCGGCTCGTACCTGCCGGGCACGCATACCAAGAACACCACGGTCTTCGTGCCCGGCATCTTGGCCTTCGGGGTCATCGTCGCCGCCTACGTGAACCTCGGGTCCAAGGTCGCCGTCCTGCGCCACGACGGCGTGCTCAAGCGGATCAAGACCACGCCGCTGCCGTCGGGCGCCTACCTCGGCGGCCTGCTGGTCAGCACGGTGGCCACCGCCGTCTTGCTGACCGCGGGTACGGGCCTGATCGGCTGGCTGGCCTTCGGCGCCATGCCGCGGCCCGGCGGCCTGCTGACCCTGACGGCCGGCCTGGTGCTCGGGATCGTGTGTTTCGCCACGCTGGGGCTGGCTATCAGTTCGGTCATCACCAGCGCCGAATCCGCCGGGCCGGTCACCTACGCCAGCTTCTTGCCCATCGCCATCATTTCCGGCGTCTTCGACCCGACCTTTGGCGGCCTGCCGGCCTGGCTCTCGCGCGTGGTGGACCTGTTCCCGGTCAAGTCACTCGCCCAGCTGCTGCAGAACGCCTACGCGGCCCAGCCCTTCCCGGTCTGGGACGTGGCCAACCTGGCTCTGTGGACGGCGGCAGGCGCGGTCTTTGCCCTCTGGCGTTTCCGCTGGCACAGCTAGCGGCACCATCAGCCGGTCGCGGTCACCGTCAGGGCTCGATCCGGGTCGCGATGGGCGTGCCTAGTTCGACGGTGCGTCCCACCGTGCACAACCGGTCGTGCGACATGCGGATCGCGTCGGGCAGCAGTGCCCGGGCCTTGTCGCCTTGTCTCCCCGGCCGGGAAACAGATGCGGAACGTCACCATCAGGCCGGTGAGATGATTTCCGGCCGCGTCCCGGACCTTGTCCGCGCCGACCGTGACCTCGAAGCTGTCCGGCTCGGCCCGGCGCGAGGTCAAGATGTCGACATCGACGGCGGTGCAGCCGCCGATCGCGGCGAGCAGCAATTCGACCGGGGTGAATTCGGCGCCCTCCCCGGTGCCCATGCTGATCTGGCCGCCGCGTTCGTTGCTGGCCGTGTAGTTGCTGTTCGCCTGTGCGTTCCAGACGGATAGCCACGATGCGCCGGATCAGTTGTCATGCCGGCCACCCTGCCATATCGCCGGTACCGCCCGCGCGTCCAGGCGGGTGGCAGAATGAGCCGGTGGAAGCGCGGCTGGGCAGGCGACGGTCCCTCGATCACGGCCCGCCGGGTGGCGGCCCACCGTCTCGGCGTCACCCGGGTGCCCGCGCCCTACGGCGATCCCGCCGCCGACGACGCGCTGGCCGCCGACGTCGCGACCGGGAGCCCGGCCCCGCCGAACCGGATGCACGACTATCTGGCCGCCCGCACCGCGTTCTTCGACCGGATCGTGGTGGCCGCCATCGACCGCGGCGTGCGGCAGGTCGTCGTGGGCGCGGCCGGCTACGACGGCCGCGCGCTGCGGTACGCCAAGCCAGGTGTCCGCTGGTTCGAAGTGGATCATCCCGCCACCCAGCGGGACAAGCTCGGCCGGCTGGAGCGGCTCGGCCTCGCCGCACCCCAGGTGGCGTTTGTCGAGGCCGATTTCACCCGCGACCCGGTGGCGGACCGGCTGATCGCGGCCGGGCTCGACCCGAACGCTCCGAGCCTGTTCCTGCTCGAAGGGATCGCGGTCTACCTGGAAGCCGCCGTCCTGGAGGCCGTCCTTGATCAGCTCCGCCAGGTCGCCGCGGCCGGCAGCCAGCTGGCGATCAGCGTGTCCCTGTCCGGGGAGCACGACCAGAGCGCCAGGGCCCGCCTCCATGCCGCCATGGCGGCGATGGGGGAGCCAGCCAGGTCGGTGCTCGCCGCCGACGAGGCCGAGGCCCTGCTCGCCCGCACCGGATGGCAGATCATGGCCGCCCGCGAGGATCCCGGTCATCTCCCGGCCGAGGCCAAGCGCCAGCGACAGCGTTGGGCCGGCCTGCTCACGGCCAGCGCCGCCCCCAAAACCCCCGCCGCCTCCAAAGCCTCCGGCATCCCCAAAGCTCCCGCTCGCCTCCATGCTCCCGGGCCGCAGGCTGCGGGCACTCTGTCCCTGGCGACACTGCTGTCCCAGGCGCTGGTCGCGTACACGGTCGAGTTCGACAACGAAGCCGAGCACCGCATGCCGCACCGTACGACCAATTTCGGCGCCTCCGGCCACGGCGAAGGGACCTGGCTGGTGTCGCTGGTCATGTGGGAGAACTGCATGCGGTTCGTCGACGACGAGCCGGTCACGGTCGGAGAGCTGGAAATCCTCGCCCGCACTCAGACGAACCTGGACGGCATGCGCCGCTGGGGTTACCTCACCATCGACGGGGCGGCCAAGAGGATCCACCGGGGCCGCCCCGGTCCGGACGCCGTGCTGCGCGCTACCGCCAGGGGCTCGCGGGCGCGGCAGGTGTGGCTGCCGCTCGCTGGCCTGATCGAGGAACGCTGGCGAGAGCGTTTCGGCTCCGGGCAGGTCGGCCAGCTACGGGAGGCTCTCCTGACGGTGGCTCGCCAGCTGGACCCCGGGCTGCCTGACTGCCTGCCGATCCTCGGCCAGAACCTGGCCAGCCGGGGACCCGACCCGGCGCTCCCGCCGAGAACGGACCCCGCTGATGTCGCCGCGCTGCCCATGTCGGCCCTGCTGTCCCGGGTGCTGCTGTCGTTCGCGCTGGAGTACGAGCGCGACTCGGCGCTGTCGCTCGCGGTCAGCGCGAACCTGCTTCGCGTCCTGGACCCCGAAGGAACACGGCTCCGCGACCTTCCGCAGCGGGCCGGCATTTCCAAGGCAGCCACCGACTGGGCTATGGGCATCCTGGTCAGGGGCCGCTTCGCCGTCGAAGAACCAGACCCGGCCGCGAGCCGGGGGAAGATCGCGCGCCTGGTCGCCCCGGGCGTCGACGCTCAGCGCGTGCACCGTGAGGTCCTGGCGGCGGTCGAGCGGCGCTGGCGGGAACATTTCACCGAGGGCACCGTCAGCGCCTTGCGCCAGGGGCTGGAAGGCCTGGCCGTGGGACCGGCTACCGGGCCGCCGCCGCTGTTCCAGGCCCTCGAGCCCTACCCGGACAACTGGCGAGCCGCCGTCCGCCGCCCGGTGATCCTGCCGCACTACCCGATGGTCCTGCATCGCGGCGGTTACCCCGACGGCAGCTAACCTCGACTCGCTGGCCTGGCGTGCGAAAGGCTGCCACCATCGTGGTGTGCAGTATCGAGAGGCGACCACGCGCGACGCGGCGGCCATCGCCGGCCTGCACGCCGACAGCTGGCGGCGTCATTACCGTGGCGCGTTCCTTGATTCCTACCTTGACGGGGACATCCTCACGGACCGGGTGGCCGAGTGGACCGGCCGCCTCGCGCAAGCCGGCCCGGACCGGTACACCGTAGCCGGGTTCCTCGACGACGGAACGATGGCTGGCTTTGCCCATACGTTTCTCGACGCTGATCCGGTGTGGGGCGCCTTCCTGGACAACCTGCACGTCCGCTATGACCTGAAGCGCCAGGGAATCGGCGCCCGGCTGCTGGCGGAAACGACGCGGACGGTCCTGCGCCGGCGGCCGTCAAGCGGCCTGTACCTGTGGGTGCTCGAGCAGAACACCGCCGCCCAGGCGTTCTACCAAGCACAAGGCGGCCACCCGGTAGAGCGCGAACTCGCCGGTCCCTTCCCTGGCGGCGGCCGAGCCTACGCACTCCGCTACGCCTGGCGCGCCTCAGCCTGTCCAGCCCCGTCAGATACCAATAGACGAACCAGGCCTGGCCAGCGCCTCGCCCTACGCGCTGAGGACGTCGAGGATCTGCTGGCCGTAGCGGGTCAGCTTGGTCTCGCCCACGCCGTTGATGAGCCTCAGCTCGTCCAGGGTGGACGGCGGGGTGGCGGCGATGAGCCGGAGCGTCGCGTCGTGGAAGATCACGTACGGCGGCATTCCCTGTTCCTTCGCCACCGCCGTCCGCCAGGCCCGCAGCCGCTCGAACACCGGCTCGGCCTTAGCCGGCAGCTCCACCGGCCCGGAACCGCCCGCGCCCCCCGCCGCGACCCGTCGGAACCGCCCGCGCCGCCCCGCGCAGCGCCCCGGCCGCCCCGCGCTGACGGCACCTTCGGCGGGTCCCGGCGCAGCATCACCTGGCGTTCCCCGCGCAGCACCTCCGCGCTCAGCTCCGTCAGCGCCAGCGTCCCGTGATCGCCCTTGACCGTCAGCATCCCCGAGGCCAGCAGCTGCCGCACCACCCCGCGCCACTCGCCCTCGGTCAGCTCGGTCCCGATGCCAAACACGGGCAGCGTGTCATGCCGGTACGACGCCACCTTGGGCGTCTTCTTGCCCAGCAAGATGTCGATCGGCTGCCCGGCACCGAACGAGGGTCCGTCCAGCCGCCCCAGCCGCACCAGCGTCGACAGCAGCTTCTGCGCCGCCACCGTCCCGTCCCACACCTGCGGCGGGACCAGGCAGGTGTCGCAGTTCCCGCACGCGTCCGTCCCGGTCTCGCCGAAGTAGGCCAGCATCTGCGTGCGCCGGCAGCTGGCCGTCTCGCACAGCGCGAGCATCGCGTCCAGGTGCGCCATCAGCCGTCGCCGGTGCGCGAGGTCACCGTCGGAATCGTCGATGAGACGCCGCTGCTGGACCACGTCGGCCAGCCCGTAGGCCAGCCACGCCGTGGCCGGCGCCCGTCCGGCCGGCCCGCCCGGTTTCCTGGTAGTACCCTTCGACCGACTTCGGCAAGTCCAGGTGCGCGACGAAGCGGACATCGGGTTTGTCGATGCCCATCCCGAACGCGATCGTGGCCACCATGATCAGCCCGTCCTCGCGCAGGAACCTGGCCTGGTTCGCCGCCCGCGTCCGGGCGTCCAGCCCGGCATGGTACGGCAGCGCCACGAAGCCTTCTGAACACAGGAAATCCGCCGTCTTCTCCACCGAAGCCCTGGACAGGCAGTAGACGATGCCGGCGTCACCCGGGTGCTCGGCCCGCAGCAGCCGGAGCAGCTGCCGCTTCGGCTCGTTCTTGGGCTCGATCCGGTACTGGATGTTGGGCCGGTCGAAGCTCGCCACGAACTGCCTGGCCTCGCCCAGCGCCAGCCGGGTCGCGATCTCGGTCCGAGTGTGCTCGGTCGCGGTCGCCGTCACCGCGATCCGCGGCACCGCCGGCCACCGCTCGTGCAGCACGGACAGGCCCAGGTAGTCGGGCCGGAAGTCGTGGCCCCACTGGGCCACGCAGTGCGCCTCGTCGATCGCGAACAGCGCGATCGTGCCCCGGTCGAGCAGCCGCAGGGTGCTCTCGGCCCGCAGCCGCTCCGGCGCCAGGTAGAGCAGGTCGAGCTTGCCGTCCATGAAGGCGTACTCGACCCCGCGCCGCTCGTCGGCGTCCTGGGTGGAGTTCAGGAACCCGGCCCGGACGCCGAGCACGGTCAGCGCGTCGACCTGATCTTGCATGAGCGCGATCAGCGGTGAGATGACCACGCCGGTGCCGTCCCGGACCAGCGCGGGGATCTGGTAGCACAGCGACTTGCCGCTGCCCGTCGGCATCAGCGCGACCGCGTCCCGGCCGGCGCAGAGGTGCTCGATGATCTCTTGCTGCTGCCCGCGGAAGGAGTTGTAACCGAAGACCCGGCGCAGGACCTCCGAAGCGGCGTCGGGCGTCTCGGTAAGGACCACGCCGCGATTCTACGGCCCTCCGCCGACATAAACCCGGCGCGGGCGGGCTTGTGGCTGCGCAGGACCTTGCTGTAGTCCCGGTT
>CAVSTQ010000011.1:0-102308 GCA_963730825.1 uncultured Actinomycetes bacterium | reverse complement strand
CCGATGAGCGTGCCACCGCCGCGCATCGCCTTCAGCACCCTGGCCTTCCCCGGCGCTACCCTGGCCGAGGCCGCCTCGCTCGGCCGGCGCTGGGGTTACGCCGGCATCGAGCTCCGGCTCATCGACGGCGCGCTCATCGACCCCCTGATGTCGCCCCGCCAGCGCGCCCAGGTCAAACGGACCCTGACCGCGGCCGGCCTGCCCGTGGTCGCGGTCGACAGCTCGATCCGCCTCACTGATGATGATCCCGGCCCCGAGCTGCGCCGCTTCCTCGAGCTGGCCAGCGACTGGGAGTCCCCGCTTGTCCGCGTGTTCGGCGGCGCCCTGGCGGCCGCTGAGCCCCGGCGGGGGGAACAACTGCGGGCCGCGGCGCGGGTCCTTCAGACGGCGGCGCCGCTGGCGGCCAGACTCGGTGTGGCCATCGGGGTGGAAACCCACGACGACTTCTCCGCCTCCTCGACGGTGGCCGAGCTGCTGGCCCTGACCAACCCGGTCTGGACTCGGCCGGGGCGGTGTGGGACAGCCATCATCCGCACCGGATGGGTGAGCGGCCCGCCGAGGTGTACGCGAACCTCGGCCCCCGTATCCTGCTCGCGCAGGTCAAAGACGCCCGCCGCACGCCCGGCGGCGGCTGGCAGCTGGTCCTGCTTGGCGCAGGCGAGGTGCCGGTCGCGGACATGCTCGGCCTGCTCGTGGCCGGCGGCTACCCGCACTGGATCTCGGTGGAGTGGGAAAAGCACTGGCACCCCGAGATCGAGTCCCCGGAGATCGCGCTGCCGCAGCACCTGGAGTTGCTCACCTCGTGGCTGGAGGCGGCCAGATGACCAGCGGTTTCGGCATCGTCGGCAGCGGGATGAGCGCGGCCATGCAGGCCGGCGCCATCGCGGCGCTGCCTGGCGCCCGCCTGGTCGCCATCACCGACAGCGACGCCGGGTCGGCGGCGGCGTTCGCCGCGGCGCGCGGCGTCACCGCCGAACCGGATCTAGATGCCCTGCTGGCCCGGACCGACGTGGACGTGGTGTGCGTGTGCGTGCCCAGTGGCCTGCACGCCGAGGTCGGCGTCCGGGCGGCCCGGGCCGGCAAGCACCTCGTGGTGGAAAAGCCGGTCGAGGTCACCCTGGCCGCGGCCGACCGTCTCATCGAGGCGGCCCGCACGGCGGGCGTCGCCCTGACCGTGATCTCCCAGCACCGCTTTGACCCCGGCCTCATCGACACCCAGCGCCTGCTCAGCGCGGGTGCCCTCGGCTCCCTGGTGCTCGGCGAGGCCCACACCAAGTGGTACCGCGGCCAGGATTACTACGACAGCGCCTCCTGGCGCGGCACCTGGGCCATGGACGGCGGCTCGCTGATGAACCAGGGCATCCACTACGTCGACCTGCTCAGGTGGTGCATGGGACCGGTCGCCGAGGTCACCGCGGTCTGCACCACGCAAGCGCATCGGATCGAGGTCGAGGACACGGCGCTGGCCATCCTCAGGTTCACCTCGGGCGCCGTGGGCACCGTCCTGTCGAGCACCGCCGCCTTCCCAGGCTTCCCGCAGCGACTGGAGATCACCGGGACCAGCGGCACCGTGATCATCGAGGACGGCCAGATCGTCCGCCGCGCGTTCGGTGGCCACGTCCAGCCAGACGACGCCCGGACGGAGCCCGCCCGGACGGAGCCCGCCCGGACGGGGGCGGCGGCGGATCCGGCGGCCTTGGACGTCCTGGGCCACGCGGCGCAGCTCGGCGATCTGCTCGCCGCCATCAGCGAAGGGCGTGAGCCCGCGGTCGGCGGCCAGGCCGGCCGGGACGCGCTGGAGATCGTCTGTGCCATCTACGAGTCCTCCCGCTTGGGCCTGCCGGTTACCCTCGGCTCATGACGGGCACGGTGACCTGGTGAGCGTCATCCTGTCCGGCTTCGCCGACGAGATATCCGCCGATCCCGGCGAGCAGCTCGCCACGCTGGCCGCCGAGTCCATCAGGTACCTCGAGCTGCGCAGTGCATGGTCGGTGAATGTCGCCGACTTCACCGACGTCCAGCTGACCGCCTTCCGCGGCGCGCTGGACCGCGCCGGGGTCAGGGTCTCCGCGATCGGCTCGCCCATCGGGAAGATCCCGCTTGAGGCGCCACTTGGCCCCGAGCTCGACCGGCTCCGCCGTCTCGCCGACATGGCCGCCGAACTCGGCACCTCGATCGTGCGCGTCTTTTCCTTCTTCCTCCCGCCCGGCGAGCCGCCCGCGCGGCACCGGCAGCGGGTCATCGACCAGATGGCGGCCCTGGCCGCGATCGCGGCCGACCGCGGCCTGGTCCTTGCGCACGAGAACGAGAAGGAGATCTACGGCGACACCGCCGAACGGTGCCATGACCTGATCACCGCGGTGGACTCCCCCGCGCTGCGGGCGACCTTCGACGCGGCGAACTTCGTCCAGTGCGGAGTCAGGCCCTTCTCCCAGGCCTACCCCCTGCTCCGGCCCTACCTGGTCTACCTCCAGGTCAAGGACGCGGTGGCGGCCACCGGCGAAAACGTGCCCGCGGGCCAGGGCGACGGCCAGATCCGGCCGACGCTGGCCGCGTTGCGGGACTCGGGCTTCACCGGCTTCGTGTCGATCGAGCCGCACCTGGCCCAGGCCGGCCGTTACGGCGGTTTCAGCGGCCCGGAAGGCTTCACCCAAGCCGCTCAGGCTCTTAAGTCAATCCTGAACGACCTGGCCATCCCCTTCCACTAACCCCGGCCAGCCCCGCCCCACCCCGCCCCGCCTCCAGAGTGATCAGACGGTGCTGATGAGGCCCCAGCGGCGGCGGATGGAGCGGTCGGCCATGCTGAACAGGGAATGCACGAGGATGCCGAGGACCAGGATCACGATCATGATCGAGGTGGCGCTGGCCATGTCGGACTGATCCTGGTCGGTGGACAGCAGCACGCCGAGCGAGGGCTGGTTCGCGATGATGACGAGCAGCTCGCCGGCCATCAGGCTGCGCCAGGCGAAAGCCCAGCCCTGCTTGAGCCCGGCCACCATCGCGGGCAGCGAGGCCGGCAGGATCAGGTGCCGGTACAGCGACATCCTGCGCAGCCCCATCATCGCACCTGCCTTGAGCAGCAGCGGCGGGGTGTAGTCCACCCCTGCGATCAGCCCGTTGGCGATCGACGGGGCGGCGCCGAGGATGATGACAAACAAGATGGCGCTGGTGTTGATCCCGAACAAGATGATGGCGAACGGGAACCAGGCGATCGACGGCATCGTCTGCAGGCCGGTGATCAGCGAGCCGACCGCTGCCCGCAGCGGCCGGATCCTGGACACCAGCGCGCCGATGACCGCGCCGATCAGCACGGCCAGGCCGAACCCGATGACGGCGCGTTCGGCGGTTGTGGCGACGGCGTGCCACAGCAGGCCGGTCTTGAGCTGGTCCCCCAGGTTAGCCAGGGTCGTGCCCGGCCCGGGGAAGATGTCCTTCTTCCAGCCGCTGAGGTGAATAAGCTGCCAGATCGCCAGCACGATGACGATGGCGAGCGCCACCGGCCATAGCCCGGCCCAGAAGCGAGTGGCGAGCCGGCGGCCGCGCTGGCCCTCGGACGACTCGACCTCCAGGGATTCGAGCCAGGCGAGCTTTTCCGCGTATTTCGGGATGGCATCCCCGCCGTCAACGGACATCGCGGCTCATCTCCTCACGCAGCCGGTCGGTGATCCGCGCGGCGAGCTCTGCGACCGGTGCCGAGTCGATCCGGCGGGGGCGCTCGATGGGCACCGCGAACTCGTCGATGACCCGGCCCGGGCGGCTGCTCAGCACCACCACCCGGTCGCCGAGGCGGACCGCCTCCCGGACGTTGTGGGTTACGAACAAGACGGTGAGCTGCCGGTCGGCGCAGATCCGGTCGAGCTCGTCGTGCAGCACATCCCTGGTCATGGCGTCCAGCGCGCCGAACGGCTCGTCCATCAGCAGCACGTCGGCGTCCTGGGCCAGGCAGCGGGCCAGTGCGACCCGCTGCCGCATGCCGCCGGAGAGCTCATGCGGCCGCTTGCCGCCGAACCCGCCCAGGTGCACCGTCTCGAGCAGCTCCGCGGTGCGCTGACGGCGTTCGGCTTTGGCCACGCCGTGAGCGCGCAGGGCGAGCTCCACGTTGCCCGCGGCGGTAAGCCAGGGGAACAGCGCGGGTTCTTGGAACATGAAGGCCACCCCGGTCCCGCCTCCGGTCGACACCGCACCGGAGGTGGGCTGCTCCAGGCCGGCCACCAGGGCCAGCAGCGTGGACTTACCGCAGCCCGACGCGCCGATGAGGCAGGTGAATTCCCCGGGCGCTACCTCCAGTGACACGTGGTCAAGCGCGCGTACGGCTGAGCTGCCGCGCCCGAACACCTTGGAGACGTCCGTCAGCCAGACGGACCCCATTTCCCCTGTTTCTGTGGCCGCCGCGGTGGCCGGAGCCCGGCGATCGGTTACCGTCAAAGAACCCACCTGCCTCACCATGCTTAGGGACTCACCTGAGATTCGCCGGCCGCCGCCAGCGCGGTGTTGAGCGGCGTGAGATCGAAGATGCCGCTCAGGTTGACGGGCTTGAGCAAGCCCAGGGACGTCGCCTGCGAGGCGTCGCTGGTCAGCGAGGACGCGTCCGGGTCGTCGGTGAAGGTGATCTCCTTGAACGCGGCCGCCACGATGCTCGCCTTGAGCGGCTTGCCGGTGTAGGAGGCAAGCTCGGTGTTAGCGGCCGCCTGGGCGGCGGCCGGACTGGACTTGATGAAGTCGTTGGCCTGGATCTGCGCCTTGACCAGGTCCGCGACGACCGCGGGGTGAGCGCTGAGGAAGCTCTGCGTGACGACCAGAACGGTGGTGACACCCGGTTCGCTGAGCAGCACGCTCCCGCCGTCGCTGACCATCTCGATGTCGTAAGGGGCGGGTTCCGAGGCACCCGCGATCTGGCCGGACTTAAACTCCAGGACCGCCGCGGAGTTGGGCGTCGTCGGCTTGACGAAGGCGTCTCCGCCGCCGGTCGACGTCGTGGTCAGCCCGTTCTGCTTCAGCCAGTAACGCAGCGCGACGTCCTGCGTGTTACCCAGCGACGGCGTGGCTAGCGTCTTGCCCTTGAGTTGAGCCGCCGAGGTGATGCCCTTCTTGACCACGATCGAGGCCCCGCCCGTCGCGGCGCCCGCGATGATCTTGATGGCCGCACCGCTTGACTTCTGCCAGGCGTTGATGGCCGGGTTCGGGCCGACATAGGCGGCGTCGAGCTGGCCGGACAAGATAGCCGTGGTCTCCTGGGTCCCGGTGCTGAAGGCGGTGGCCTTCAGCGTTCCTGCGGCGCCGAGATCCTTGGTGAAGTACCCCTCTTTCAGCCCCACCAGGGCCGAAGCATGCGTGATGTTGGTGAGGAAACCAAGCCTGACCGTAACCGGCGCACCGCCTCCCGACCCGGTGGAGTTCGAGCTTGAACCCGCCGAACTTGACGAGGAGGAAGAGCAGCCCACCAGCAGGAGGGCGGCGCCGATCATCGCGGCGGCCGTGACACGTCGCATCCAGACCCCTAATAGTTAATTTCTATCGCTTATATAGGAATACGTCGATTCACTATACATCACCTGGGCAATGTAGGGAATCGAGCGAGACCTTGCTGGTGACAGCCTTGGTAAAAGGGGCCGGCCAGGCGGGAAAGGGGCCCCCGCTTATCCCGGCAGGTGAGCCTGGCCCGAGCGGGCTGGCGGGCATCAATTGCCTGCGTCGCTGGAATCTGAGAGCGTGACGCCCACGACCGCGGGAAACTTGGCCAGGCACTTCTCCAGCTGCGCCACGTCGGCGTCGCTGGCCTTGTCGACCCGGTAGGTCAGCTCCTGCAGCGCGTAGCGGGAGGCGGGGTCCGACGGCAGCGGCTGCGCGATGACGGCCGGCACCTTGGCGCAGGTCGCGCGGACAATCAGCTTCTGGGCGACCGGAGTGCCGTCACGGAAGGCCACGACGGCCTGCCGCTGCCCGAGCGCGGCATCGAACTGCGAGCAGCCGGCCACCGCGACCACCACCGCGACCGCCGCACCCGCCGTCACCGCCCGGCGGCCCCGCGCCGGGGAGCCTGTGCTCACTACACCGGGTAGTACCCGCATGGTGCCAGCTTACGGGCAGGCGGCGCCTAGTACGGTATCGGGCAGGGGATATCAACCTGGAGGACACGTGGCCGGCCGGATCGAAGATTACGCCATCGTCGGGGATATGCAGTCGGTCGCGCTGATCGGTACAGACGGCTCGGTGGACTGGCTATGCTTGCCGCGCTTCGACTCCGGGGCCTGCTTCGCGGCCCTGCTCGGCCAGCCGGAGCACGGCCGCTGGCAGATCGCGCCCGCGGCCTTGCCGGAGCAGACCGTGGCCAGCCGGCAGTACGCGGGTGACACCCTCATCCTGGAAACCCAGTGGGAGACCCCGGATGGCGTGGTCCGCGTGACCGACTTCATGCCGCCGCGCGACGACGACGACCCGCCGGTGCTTGTCCGTATCGTGACCGGAGTCAGCGGGACCGTCGACATGAAGGTCTCGCTGCAGATTCGATTCGGCTACGGGTCCGTCGTGCCCTGGACGGTCAAGACGCCGGACGGCATCACGGCGACCGCGGGACCTGACTCCCTCTGGCTGCGCACGCCGGTCCGGCTGGCCGGGCGTAATCTAGCCCACACCGCGACGTTCAGCGTCTCAGCCGGCGACAGCGTTCCTTTCGTGCTTACCTACGTCGCCTCGCATCGAGGCGAGCCGGCTCGCCTCGATGCGCTGGAGTCCCTGGAGCAGACCAGGAAGTTCTGGGCCAGCTGGGTCTCGCGCTGTACCTATGACGGCATCTACCGCGATGCCGTGGTCCGGTCGCTGATCACCCTGAAGGCCCTCACCTACCAGCCCACCGGCGGTATCGTCGCGGCCGCCACCACCTCACTACCTGAGGATATTGGCGGTGTCAGGAACTGGGACTACCGCTACTGCTGGCTGCGGGACGCCACCATCACCCTGGAGGCGCTGCTGCGCACCGGCTACACCGACGAGGCGAAGGCGTGGCGGCTGTGGCTGGGCCGCGCCATCGCCGGTAACCCGAAGGACATCCAGATCATGTACGGGGTGGCGGGCGAGCGCCGGCTGGCCGAGTGGGAGGCGAGCTGGCTGCCGGGTTACGAGGGGTCCTTGCCGGTGCGGATCGGCAACGCCGCCGCGGGCCAGCTCCAGCTCGACGTGTACGGCGAGGTGATCGACGCCCTCCAGCTCAGCTGCAGGTCCGGGCTGCACGACGATCAGCACACCTGGTCGCTGCAGCGATCGCTGCTCGGCTTCCTCGAAGAGCACTGGCAGCAGCCGGACGAGGGAATCTGGGAGGTACGCGGCCCGCGGCGCCACTTCGTGCACTCCAAGGTGATGGCCTGGGTGGCGTTCGACCGTGCCGCCAGCTACGCCGAGGATGCGGGTGAGCCTGACCTGGCGGCCCGCTGGCGGGTCACCCGCGACGCGATCAAGCGCGAAGTCTGCGAAAAGGGCTACAACGCCGAGCGCGGCGCCTTCACCCAGTACTACGGCGCGACCGAACTCGACGCTTCTGTCCTGCTCATCTCCGACGTCGGTTTCCTGGACGCCGACGATCCCAGGGTCGTGTCCACCATGGAGGTCCTGGAGCGAGACCTGATGCAGGACGGTTTCCTGCGCCGGTACGAGCTGCCGCCCGGCGGAACGTCGGAGGTGGACGGGCTGGCGGGCTCGGAAGGAGCCTTTCTCGCCTGCAGTTTCTGGATGGCGAACGCGCTGGAGCTGAGCGGCCGGCACGAACAGGCGATCGCGCTATTCGAACGACTTCTTACCCTTCGTAACGACGTGGGTTTGCTCAGTGAGGAGTATGATCCGCGTTACGGCCGTCTCGTCGGCAACATGCCGCAGGCCTTTAGCCATGTCCCGCTGGTGCAGACGGCACTGAACCTCAGCGGCCACGCCGAAGAACACCGGCGGGGAGTTACCGGGGATGTGCGCCGGAGCGTGCCAGGCTAAGTACCGACCCACCCCCCAGCCCCCGGCATGCGATTGGCCATCCAGACTGTCAGGCGACTATGCCCTCAGCTCACATTCTCATCGTCAACTCCCGCAGCGTGCACCACCCGGTTTTCGTGGTCGGCGCGCCGCACTCGGGAGCGGATCTGATCGGCCGTGCCCTGAAAGCGTCCAAGGGCTTTCACGTCACCATCGGCCAGCCCAGCGTGCTGCGCGTGGTGTACGCCTTCGCCCGGCGGCCGTCTATGCACCTCGGCAGGACACAAGCCGCCGCCACCGTGATCCGCGACGCTTTCGCGCAGGGCTGGCAGGTCAGCGCGCACAGCTGCCTGGACTGCACGCGTGCCTGCCGGGGCGCCGCCGGGCTCGCCGGCGACGCCACCGGCCCGTGCGTCGACCTCAGGGGGCTGGAAACCTACGGGGACGCGAGCCCTGACCTTATCTACTGCGCTGAGGCGCTCACCTACGCGTTCACCGACGCGCGGATCGTCCAGGTGGTCCGGGACGGCCGGGACGCGGTGGCCAGCATGCTCGCCGACCCGGTGGTGATGTCCTGGTTCCGGCCGAGTTTCGTGAACATAGACACCGAGTTCCCCAATCCGTTCTTCGGCATCGACACCGAGGAGGACCGGGAGCTGTGGCCGCAGTTGTCGCCAGCCGGCCAGTGCATGCTGCGCTGGCGCTGGTCGGTGCGGCTAGCCGCGCAGCTGCACCACAGCCTGTCCGCCGGGCAGCTGAAGACGATCCGCTACGAGCACCTGATGGGCAAGCCGGAGGAGGCTCTCGCCGAGCTGTCCAGCTTCGTGGGGACCACGGTGCAGGCCGCCGAGATCCGCAACCAGGCCCGCACCGCCGCGGGCCGCGGCCGCGGCCGCGGCCGCCGCGCCCCGGCCTACGAAAGCCTGCTCAGCAGCGAAGACCTTGCGCAGATAGAGAAAATCGGTGGCGAAGAACTCCGCCGCCTCGGCTACACCCTCCCCTAGCCGCGCCCTCCGCAAGCTTGCGCCGCGACCCCGCCGCGCGGGCTTGGCCAGGAGCCCGATGGCACTCTGGACCCCCTCTTGGGGGACCGATGGCACATCGAGCCCCTTCCTAGGCGGACTGGCTGGCGAACTGGGTGTGGTAGAGGTCGGCGTACAGGCCGCTGGCGGCGAGAAGTTCCGCGTGCGTGCCGCGCTCGACAATCCGGCCGGCTTCGACGACCAGGATCTGGTCGGCTTCCCTGATCGTGGAGAGCCGGTGCGCGATCACCAGCGAGGTCCGGCCCGCCAGGGCCGTCTTCAGCGCGCGCTGCACCGCGGCCTCGGATTCGGAGTCCAGGTGAGCGGTCGCTTCGTCGAGCACGACGACGGAAGGGGCCTTGAGCAGCAGCCGGGCCACCGCCACCCGCTGCTTCTCACCCCCGGACAGCCGGTAGCCACGGTCACCCACCACGGTGTCCAGGCCGTCAGGCAGGGCGGCGATCATGTCCCAGATCTGCGCGGCCTCGCACGCGCCGATGAGCTCGAGCTCGGTGGCCGCGGGACGCGCGTAGGTGAGGTTGGCCCGGATCGTGTCGTGGAACAGGTGCGCGTCCTGGGTGACCACGCCGACGACGTCGTGCAGCGACTCCAGGGTGACATCCTTCACGTCGTAGCCGCCGATGCGCACCGCGCCGGCATCGGGATCGTACAGCCGCGCGGCCAGGGCGGTGATGGTGGTCTTGCCCGCGCCCGAGGGACCGACCAGGGCGGTCAGCTGGCCGGACGGCGCACGGAAACTCACCTCGTGCAGCACCTCGGGAGCGTCCTGGTGTTCCGGCGCGGGCAGCGCGATCGATTCCAGCGAGGCCAGCGACACCTCGCTCGCTTTCGGGTACCGGAACGACACGTGGTCGAACTCGATCTCCGGCGCTAGGTCCGGCGGGCCGTCCAGGAGTGCCGCCCGGCCGGCCGGGCGGCAGGGCCACCGCGTCCGGCCGCTCGGCGATCAGCGGCTTGAGGTCCAGGATCTCGAAGACCCGGTCAAAGCTGACCAGCGCCGTCATCACGCTGATCTGGACGTTGGACAGCTGGGCGATCGGGCCGTAGACCCTGATCAGCAGCTGGGCCAGCGCGACCAGGGTGCCGACCTGCAGGGCGCCGCGGATGACCAGGCTGCCGCCGAGCCCGTAGACCACCGCGGTGGCGAGCGCGGCGAGCAAGGTCAAGGCGATGAAGAACACCTGACCGTACATGGCCTGGGTGACCCCGATATCGCGGACCCGTCCGGCGCGCTCGGCGAAGACCTCGGACTCCTGCTCGGGGCGGCCGAAGAGCTTGACGAGCATCGCGCCCGCGACGTTGAAGCGCTCCGTCATCGTGGAACCCATGGCCGCGTCGAGCTGCATGGATTCGCGGGTGAGCCGCTGCAGGCGGCGGCCGACCCGGCGGGCGGGCAGCAGGAAGAGCGGGATGAGCACCAGGGCGATCAGGCTGACTTGCCAGGACAGGTAAAACATCGTGACCAGGATGGCGCCCACGGTCAAGATGTTGGAGACCACCGAGGACATCGTCGAGGTGATCGCCTGCTGCGCGCCGATCACGTCGCTGTTCAGCCGCGATACCAGCGAGCCGGTCTGCGCCCGGGTAAAGAACGCGATGGGCTGCCGCTGCACGTGGCTGAAGACCTCGGTACGCAAGTCATAGATGAGGCCCTCGCCGATCCGGGCGGAGTACCAGCGGGTGATGAAGCCGAGGGAGGCGTCGAAGACCGCCACCCCCGCGACGGCGGCGGCGACGCCGACGACGATCGCCTCGCGATGACCGAGGATGCCCTTGTCGATGATCACCCGCAGCAGCAGCGGATTCACCACCGTGATGAGCGCGTCGAGCACGGTGGCGGCGAGGAAAAGGGAGAGGTACAGCTTGTACGGCTTGGCGTAGCCGACGATCCTGCGGATCGTGCCCGGCTTCAGTTTCTGGTGGGTCACCGACGGATCGTGCCGGAATGAGCCCATCATGCCGTGAGTCGCCCGCCCGTACATGACCAGGGAAACCTTCTCCAGACCCTCTTCGTTCCCGTCCGGGCGGAAACCTTATCAGCTAGTAGCGAACTCCCAGGGCTGTCCGGGCGGGGTCCCGGGGCGACATGCACCGGGCCGGCGGCACCTGGGCGTGATTTTTAGTGATTCACCTTCGTCTTGCTGCCGCGGGTTGCGCCGCCACGCCCGCGCAACGTCACTCCTGTCTCGGTCAAGATCCGGTGCACGAAGCCGTAGGACCTTCCCGTGGAAGCGGCTAGTGAGCGGATGCTCTCGCCAGAGTCGTATCTCTGGCTCAGGCTCGTGGCCAGCTTGCTGCGGTCCGCCCCCGTCACCCGTGTTCCTTTCTTAAGGGTCTCGGCCATATGTACCTCCTGTTAGTGATGGTCATCAGTGAGTTACACATCCCCCCTCCGCAATGATCAGGCATGACCGCAGGATTGGCCACCCAGATGACAGCAAATGATCACTAAATTTTAATGAGGTTATGGCGCAATCGTAGCCTTTGCCGAGGCAAGGCCATCCGATGCTGCCTTAGGCAAGTGAGACCAGATCTGCAAAATCCTCGCTCCACGCGTCTTCCACGCCGTCGGGCAGCACGATAACGCGTTCGGGGCAAAGCGCTTCAACCGCACCTTCATCATGAGTCACAAGAACGATCGCGCCGCGGAAGCCTCTCAGCGCACCGAGAACCTCTTCCCGGCTAGCCGGATCAAGGTTGTTCGTCGGCTCATCGAGCAGCAAGACGTTAGCGCCTGATACAACTAGAAGAGCTAGGGCCAGCCGCGTCTTCTCGCCACCGGAAAGCACGCCCGCGGGCTTTTCCACATCGTCGCCGGAGAACAGGAATGACCCGAGAACGTTGCGCTGCTGCGATTCGGTAAGGTCAGGCGCGGCGGACCGCATGTGCGATAGGACCGTTCGCTGCGTTTCCAGCGTTTCATGCTCTTGAGCGTAATATCCAAGGCTCAGGCCATGTCCTGGAGTGACTTTTCCTGTATCTGGAGTTTCCACGCCTGCGAGCAGCCGGAGCAGCGTTGTCTTTCCCGCCCCGTTTAGCCCGAGCACCACGACCCGGCTGCCCCGGTCCACGGCTACGTCGACTCCGGTGAAAACCTCCGCCGACCCGTAGGACTTCGACAGCCCGACGGCGGACAATGGCGTCCGGCCGCACGGCGTGGGTACAGGAAAGCGAAGCTTGGCCACCTTGTCCGCGCTGCGTTCCGCCTCGACCCCGGCCAGCATTCGCTCGGCCCGGCGTTGCATGCTCTGCGCCGCCCTGGCCTTCGTCGCCTTGGCCCGCATCTTGTCCGCCTGGGCCATCAACGCGCTGGCCTGGCGGCCCGCGTTCACCCGCTCCCGGCGGCGCCGGCGCTCGTCGGTTTCGCGCTGGGTCAGGTAGGTCCGCCAGCCCATGTTGTACATGTCCAGGCAGGCGCGCTGCGCGTCGAGGTAAAACACCTTGTTCACTACGTCAGCCAGCAGCGCGACATCATGGCTGATCACGACCAGGCCACCGCGGTAGGCCTTGAGATGATCGCGGAGCCAGGTCACCGAGTCGGCGTCCAGGTGGTTAGTCGGCTCGTCGAGCAGCATGGTCTCGGAGCCGGAGAACACGATCCGGGCGAGCTCGATCCGGCGCCGCTGGCCGCCGGACAGCGTGTGCAGCGGCTGATGCAGCACCCGGTCGGGCAAGCCCAGGCTAGCGGTTATCGAGGCGGCCTGCGACTCAGCCGCGTACCCGCCCAGCACGGCGAGGCGCTCTTCGAGCTTGCCGTACCGGCGGATGGCCGCCGCCGCGGTGGCGGCATCGGAGTCGGCCATCCCCGCTTCCGCCAGCCGCAGATCGGCCCGCAGCTGGTCCAGTCCGCGGGCCGACAGCACCCGGTCGATGGCCAGGATGTCCAGATTGCCGGTACGCGGGTCCTGCGGCAGGTAGCCGACGGTGCCGGACTGCTTGACCGAGCCCGCCGCCGGAGCGGCCTGGCCCGCCAGCACCTTGGCCAGCGTGGTCTTCCCCGCGCCGTTACGGCCGACCAGGCCGATCCGGTCTCCGTTACCCACCTGGAACGACGAACCTTCGAGCAGCAGGCGTGCGCCCGCGCGAAGCTCGATGTCAGTGGCCACGATCATGATTGTGCTGCTCCTGCGCCGGGGATTTGAGGGGGGTAGGATGCCCAGGGGTCGCGGGGCATCCGGGGGACCTGACGGGTTCGTCCCCCCGAGCTAACACGGCGTTGGCAGCACGTGAGCTAGTTTACTTGGTTACCGTGCGCCGGGCCATTCGATTCTGGCTCGGTTAGCCGGATCCGGATCGCGCCGAACTCACGGGGAACCTCTCTGAGCACGGCCAGCCGCGGGTCGGGGACGGTGAGAAACCGGTCCACGGCACGATCCAGGTAGGGCGCGAGCCGCGTGTCACCACGCAGCCCAGCCGCCGACCGCTTGTCCCCGCCGAGTACCACCGCGTCCAGCCCGTCCGGACCGTACCGGCCGAAAACCGCGGCCGCGGCGTCAGCCGCAGCGCGCAGCGCGGTCGCAGCCTGGTTCTCCCGGCGCCGGGCGAACCGGTGCTGGGACCAGCCACCCGCCGCGCTCCGGCCGTGCACCAGCCTGCTTCCGGTCTTCGAGCTCACCAGCTGGGGCGGCGAGCCCGCGAAGACCCCTACCCCGTAGCCGCCCAGCCGGACCAGCAGGACACCCACCGTCCGGTCGGCGGCGGCCTCCGCCGCCATAGCCGCCGCGGCGGCCTCCGGGTCAGCCACGGGCGGGTCAGCCACGGGCGGGTCAGCCACGGGCGGGACGGGGCCACCGCCCGCTGCGCCAGGGAAGGGGGGGTGGCATTCGGCGGTGGCGCCGTCGGCGGCCGTGAAGGTCAGCAGGCCGCCGACGTCACCACGGGCGACGAGGCCGTCCGCACCGTGCCGCCGGCCGAACCCGGCGATCCATGGCACCAGGCGCTCGGGCGTCACGTCCACCCAGCGTCCGCCGCCTGCGGCAGGATTCTTCATGGCACGCCGAACCGCTGCGCCCTGGGCCGGCCGGCCTAGATGTTGAAACCGAGAGCGCGTAGCTGCTCGCGCCCGTCGTCGGTGATGCTCTCCGGGCCCCACGGGGGCATCCACACCCAGTTGATCCGGAAATCCGTGACCACGCCTTCGAGCGCCTCGCGGGCCTGGTCCTCGATCACGTCGGTGAGCGGGCAGGCGGCACTGGTCAAGGTCATGTCGATAGTGGCGATCCGGTCGGCGTCGACGCCGACGCCGTAGATCAGGCCGAGATCCACCACGTTGATCCCGAGCTCCGGGTCCACCACGTCCCGCAGAGCCTCGAGCACGTCCTCCTGGTCCTTGGTGAGCTCGGTGGGACCCGTCGCGTCGACCGGGTCCACCGGGGCCGCACCGGTGCTGAGCTCCGGCTCCGCCGTCGTATTCTCCGTCATTGTCCTACCTCCATGGCCTGCGCAGTCGCGTCTTTCCATGCCATCCAGCCGAGCAGCGCGCACTTGATCCTGGCCGGGTACTTCGACACGCCGGCGAAAGCCACCGCGTCTTCGAGCACGTCGTCATCGGCCGCGTCCGCGGCCCCCTTGGACTGCATGAGATCAAGGAAAGCCTGGCTGATAGCCATGGCCTGACCCACCGGCTTGCCGGTGACCAGATCGCTCATCACCGACGCGCTCGCCTGGCTGATCGAGCAGCCGAGCGTGTCGTACGACACGTCCGCGACGACCGGCTCACCGCCGACGTCCTTGACCGAGACCCGCATCGTTATCTCATCGCCGCAGACCGGGTTGACATGATGGACTTCGGCGTCGAAAGGGTCCCGCAGGCCCTTGTGGTGCGGGTTGCGGTAATGGTCCAGGATGATCTCCTGGTACATCGACTCGAGTTGCATCACATTCCCTGCTAACACTTAAGGCAGGCGCGGTCATCCCGGCGGCCTTAAGGACCGGACGCCGAAGAAGCGCTGAGCGTAGCGAATTCCGTCCGCGAGCTCGTCCACCTCGGCATGAGTGTTGTACACATAGAAGGTCGCCCGGGTGCTGGCCTGCACACCCAGGGCCCGGTGCAGCGGCCAGGCGCAGTGATGGCCGGTGCGCACCGCGATACCCAGCTCGTCGAGGACCTGGCCGACGTCGTGCGGGTGCACGCCCTCGACTTCAAAGGCGACGGCGCCGCCACGATCCTTTGTGCTGTCCGGCCCCAGGATGCGCACTCCGGGATGGTCACGCAGCACATCAAGCGCGTGCGCGGTGAGCGACTCCTCGTGCGCGGCCACGTTCCCCATGCCCAGGCCAGTGAGGTAATCGACGGCCGCGGCCAGGCCCGCGGCCTCGGCCACGGCGGGCACGCCGGGCTCGAACCGCTGCGGCGGCGGCAGGAACGTGCTGCCTTCCATCCGGACCACTTCGATCATCGACCCGCCGTACAGGAACGGCGGCATCGCCTCAAGCAGCTCCGCCCGGCCGAACAGCACCCCGATCCCGTACGGACCGAGCATCTTGTGCGCGGAGAAGGCGAGGAAGTCCGCGCCGAGCGCGGCCACGTCGACCGGCTGGTGCGGCACCGACTGGGCCGCGTCGACCAGCACGAGCGCGCCCCGCTCATGCGCCACGCTGGCGATCTCGGCCACCGGCGTTATCGTCCCCGTGACGTTCGACTGATGTGTCACCGCGACGATCTTGGTGCGCTCGGTGATCACGCTGCCCAGCCGGTCCAGGTCGAGCCGGCCCTCGGCGGTGACGTTCAGCCAGCGCAAGGTGGCCCCGGTGCGCTGGCAGAACTGCTGCCAGGGCACCAGGTTGGCATGGTGCTCCATCTCGGTGATCAGGATCTCGTCGCCTGGCCGCAGCTGGACCGGCCCGGACCCGTTCACCCCGCTCAGCGAGTAGGCGACCAGGTTGATTGCCTCGGTGGCGTTCTTGGTGAACACCACCTCGCCCGGCTCCGCGCCGATGAACGCCGCGACCTTGGCCCGCGCGCCCTCGTACACGTCGGTGGCTTCCTCACCGAGCAGGTGGGTGCCGCGGTGCGCGGCCGAGTTGTGCCGCGTGTAAAACTCGCGCTCGGCGTCAAGCACCTGATACGGCTTCTGCGAGGTCGCGCCGGAGTCCAGGTAGATCAGCGGCCGGTCGTTGCGCACCGTCCTGGCCAGCGCGGGAAAGTCGGCGCGGATCGCCTCGACGTCAAGATGAGCCGGGGACCCGGTCATACCGGCGCACCCACAAACTTCTCGTACCCCTCGCGCTCCAGCTGCTCGGCCAGCTCCGGGCCGCCCTCGGCGACCATCCGGCCCGCCACGAACACGTGCACGAAGTCCGGCTGCACGTACCGCAGGATCCGGACGTAGTGGGTAATCAGCAGCAGCGCGTGCCCAGGCCTGCCGCGGAACCGGTTGACGCCCTCCGACACGACCTTGAGCGCGTCGATGTCCAGGCCGGAGTCGGTCTCGTCCAGGATCGCGAACTTGGGATTGAGCAGCTCGAGCTGCAAGATCTCGTGCCGCTTCTTCTCCCCGCCGGAAAAGCCCTCGTTCAGGCTGCGCTCGGCGAAGGCCGGGTCGATGGACAGCGCGGCCATCGCGGCGCGCTGTTCCTTGATGAAGTCACGCAGCTTCGGGGCCTCGCCCCGGACCGCGGTGACCGCGGTGCGCAGGAAGTTCGATACCGACACGCCGGGCACCTCGACGGGGTACTGCATGGCCAGGAACAGGCCGGCCCTGGCACGCGCGTCCACGGTCATCGCCAGCACGTCTTCACCGTCCAGCGTGACGCTGCCCTTGGTCACCAGGTACTTCGGATGACCGGCGATGGCGTAGGCGAGGGTGGACTTGCCTGAGCCGTTCGGCCCCATGATCGCGTGCGTCTCGCCGTCACGGACGGTCAGGTCCACGCCGCGCAAGATCTCCTGATGTGCCGCGACCCCGCCTGACGATGCGGCGCCTGCCACGCTGACGTGAAGGTCGCGGATCTCGAGGGTGGCCACTATGACTCCTTGTTACTATTTGTCAGCGCGACGTAGACGTCGTCGCCTTCGATCTTGACTGGATAGACGGGCACCGGCTCGGTGGCCGGATAGCCGGTGGGCTTACCTGTCCGCAGGTCGAAGCACGATCCGTGCAGCCAGCACTCGATCGTGTGGTCGTAGACCTCACCCTCGGACAGGGGCACCTCGGCGTGCGAGCACACGTCGCGGATCGCGTAGATCTCGCCCTCGGCCCGGGCCACGGCGACCGGCTCGCCCCCGACCTCGATGCCGATCGCGCCCTCGGCCGGGATCTCCGACACGGCACAGGCCCTGATGAACTCCTGGTTCCCGCTCAATGCTGGACTCCTACGGGGAGGGACTTAGTCAGCTCCGTCTCGATGGCCTCGGCGATCCTGCTCCGCAGCTCAGGCACCTCGATGGTGTCGATGAGCTGGCCGAAGAACCCCCGGATGACGAGCCTGCGGGCCTCGGCAAACGGGATGCCGCGGGCCATCAGGTAGAACAGGTGGTGCTCTTCGAGCCTGCCGCTGGCGCTGGCGTGCCCGGCGCCGACGATCTCCCCGGTGAGGATCTCCAGGTTCGGCACAGAATCGACCCGGGTGCCGTCGGTCAGCACCAGGTTCCTGTTGTACTCATAGGTGTCAGTGCCGGTCGCCTCCGGCCTGATCAGCACATCGCCGATCCAGACCGCGTGCGCCTGGTCGCCTTGCAGCGCGCCTTTGTAGGTGACCCGGCTGCGGCAGCGCGGCACGTCGTGGTCGACAAACAGCCGGTGCTCCAGGTGCTGGCCGGCGTCGGCGAAATACAACCCGGTCAGCTCGGCGTCGCCGCCGGGACCGTCGTAGCGGACCGTCGGCGCCAGCCGGACGACTGACCCGCCCAGCGTCACCGCGGTATGGCGCAGCTTGGCGTCCCGGCCGAGAGTGGCGTAGTGCTGCGAGAGGTGGACCGTGTCATCGGCCCAGTCCTGCAGGCTGACCACCGACAGCGAGGCGCCGTCGGCTACTACGATCTCGACGTTGTCCGCGTAGGTCGCGCTGCCGCGGTGGTCGAGCACGACCACGGCCCGCGAGTACGGCTCAGCCCGCACCAGCAGGTGCCCGAAGCCGGCGCCGTCGGTGCCCTCGCCGGTCACGGTGACGACGGTGGCCCGGGACGCCTGCGCTTCGGCCGGCACCGCGATCACGGTCGCCTCGTCGAAGGACGCATACGCACGGGCGCTCACCCGGTCGGCCGGGATGAAGGTCCTGGCCAGTTGAGCGCTGGACCGTTCGGCGGTAAAGGTCTTGACCTCCGGGGCCGGGTCGACGTCCACGGTCACCTTGGCCGCGGCCAGCGGGGCATCGCCGTGCAGGCCGCGCAGCCGGCGCAGCGGAGTGAACCGCCACTCTTCCTCGCGGCCGGTGGGCACGGCGAAATCCGCCGGGTCATAGGACCTGTGCTCATGCAGCCTGCTCACGGGGACGGACTCGACGGCCCCCTGAAGTCCTGCCGACATCAGCCGACCGCCCCCTCCATCTGCAGTTCGATCAGCCGATTCAGCTCCAGCGCGTACTCCATCGGCAGCTCGCGGGCGATGGGCTCGACGAACCCGCGGACGATGGTGGCCATCGCCTCGTCCTCAGCCATACCCCGGCTCATCAGGTAGAACAGCTGGTCCTCGGAGATCTTGGAGACGGTGGCCTCGTGGGCCATCTCCACATCATCCTCGCGGACGTCCACGTAGGGATAGGTGTCGCTGCGGCTGATCGTGTCCACAAGCAGAGCGTCGCACTTGACGTTGGACTTGGAGTGCTCGGCGCCTTCCTGCACGTTCACCAGGCCGCGGTAGGACGTCCGCCCGCCCGCCCTGGCCACCGACTTGGAGACGATGGAGGAGGAGGTGTTCGGCGCGCAGTGCACCATCTTGGCCCCCGCGTCCTGGTGCTGGCCCTCGCCCGCGAACGCGACCGACAGCGTCTCGCCCCGGGCGTGCTCGCCCATCAGGTAGACCGCCGGGTACTTCATCGTCACCTTGGAGCCGATGTTGCCGTCGACCCATTCCATCGTCGCGCCCTGCTGGGCGATAGCGCGCTTGGTTACCAGGTTGTAGACGTTATTCGACCAGTTCTGGATGGTGGTGTACCGGCAGCGCGCGTCCTTTTTCACGATGATCTCGACCACGGCCGAGTGCAGCGAGTCCGACTTGTAAATGGGCGCGGTGCACCCTTCCACGTAGTGGACGTAAGCGCCCTCGTCGACGATGATCAGGGTCCGCTCGAACTGGCCCATGTTCTCGGTGTTGATGCGGAAATAGGCCTGCAGCGGGATATCCACCCTGACGTTCTTCGGCACGTAGATAAACGAGCCGCCGGACCACACCGCGGTGTTGAGCGCGGCGAACTTGTTGTCGCCGGGCGGTATCACCGTGCCGAAGTACTCCCGGAACAGATCCGGGTGCTCCTTGAGCGCGGTGTCCGTGTCGAGGAAGATGACGCCCTTCTCCTCGAGATCTTCCCTGATCTTGTGGTAGACGACCTCGGACTCGTACTGAGCGGCCACCCCGGCCACGAGCCGCTGCTTTTCGGCCTCGGGGATGCCAAGCCGGTCGTAGGTGTTCTTAATGTCGGCGGGCAGCTCGTCCCAGCTCGCAGCCTGCTTCTCGGTGGAGCGGACGAAGTACTTGATGTTGTCGAAGTCGATGCCGGTCAGGTCCGCGCCCCAGGTCGGCAGCGGCTTACGGCCGTAGTACTTCAGGCCCTTGAGCCGCATATCGAGGACCCACTCCGGCTCGTTCTTGCGCGCCGAGATGTCGCGGACGACCTCCTCGGACAAGCCGCGGCGCGCGGAGGCGCCCGCCACGTCCGAGTCGGCCCAGCCGAACTTGTACGTGCCCAGCCCTTCGAGCTGGTCTTGCGTAGTGGTCGTCATATCAAGAGCCCTCCGGACCCGGAAGTGATATCAGTAGCCGTACGGCCTTGGCTGGCCGCGGAAAATCCCTTTCGTGCAACTCCTGCGTTCCCCTTTAGCTTCCCCGGGCCGGCCTGCTCCGGCTCGGTGACGTGCGTGGTGCAGGTGACGTGCGTGGTGCAGATACCGTCGCCGTGCGCGATCGTAGCGAGCCGTTGCACCGGTGTGCCGAGCAGCCTGCCGAACGCTTCGGTCTCCGCCTCGCACAGCTGCGGGAACTCGGCCGCCACATGCGCGACCGGGCAGTGGTGCTGGCACAGCTGCTCCCCGGCCGCGTGCTCCCCGGCCGCGTGCTTCCCGGCCGCGCCATCGCCGGGCTGGCCGGGCGGGCCGCCGATGGCGGGAGCGGGGCCGCTTGACGCGGCGTAGCCGTCGGCGGACAGCGCGTCGGCCAGCGCCTGCACCCGGGTGGCCAGGTCTCCGCTGGCCACCGCCGGAGCGTACCTGCGCTCCAGGTCAGCCAGCTGCCTGCGGGCGAAGTCGGCGATCGCCTCGGGACCCGCCGTCTCGGCCAGGAACCTGAGCGCGTTGGTGGCCAGGTCGTCGTAGGCGTGCTCGAAGGCGCTGCGGCCCGCGTCGGTGATGACGAAGACCTTGGCCGGACGGCCGCGCCCCCGGTTCCCGTAGGTCCTGGCCGTCCTGGTCTCGATCAGGCCCTCGCCGATAAGGTTGTCCAGGTGCCGCCGGATAGCCGCAGGCGTGAGCCCGAGCCGGCTGCCGAGAGTGGCGGCGGTCGACGGCCCGAGCTCCAGGATCAGCCGGGCGACTTGCCCCCGGGTGGGGGCAGCGCTCACCGGCTGGAGGTTTTTCACAACATCATTGTGCCGTAAATAGGCCCGTCAGCGCAAACTTTACACAACACCGGCGTGACGTAAATCACTCTGTGGCGGAATGTGACTCTCGGGGCGGCTCAGGCCCAGCACGCGTTCGGCGTTGCCGCCGGCGATCTTCGCCTTGTCCTGCGGGCTGAGCGGCAGCGTGTCGAGCAGCGCCCGGCCCGCGGCGTTACCGCCGAAGGGGTAGTCCACGCTGAACAGCACCCGGTCCACCCCGAGCACCTGGACGGTGCACATCACCGGCGGGATGCTGAACAGCCCGCTCGTCGTCACCCACACGTTGCGAGCCAGATACCCGGACGGCGGCAGGGCCAGATCGTCCAGGCGCAGCATCGCGTCGATGCGGGCGAGCATGAACGGCAGCATCTCGCCGCAGTGCCCGATGATCAGGCGCAGCCCGGGATGCCGGTCGAACACGCCGGTGGCGATCAACCGCAGCACGTGCAGGCCGGCCTCGGCGTGCCAGCCCCAGGCGCCGGTGGCCAGCCGCCCCGCCACGGCCGGCGGCAACCCGCTGTACAGCGCCTCGCGCAAGGCCGCCGACGGCGGCGCGGGATGCAGGTACAGCGGCACGTCGAGGCGCTCGAACCGGTCGAGCAACGGCGCGAACCTGGCGTCGTCGAGGAAGGCCCCGTTGGAACCCAGCGTGCTGTTGACCAGTGCGCCGATCAGGCCGAGCTCGCCGGTGGCCCGGTCAAGCTCATCGGCCGCGACATCCGGGTCGGCGGTCGGCAAGGTGGCGAACCCGGCGAACCTGTCCGGGTGCGCGCGCACCGCCTCGGCCAGCCGGTCATTGGCCTGACGCGCCATGGTCACCCCGGCGGCGCCAGGCGTGCCCTGCGCGGCCGGGGCCACATGCGAGATGACCTGGACGTCGACGCCGTGAGCGTCCATGTCGGCCAGCCGCAGCGGACCCAGGTCGCGCAGCTGCTCTCCGATCTGCGGGCCGAACGTCGCGAGCGGACCCGGGCCGGTAGCGCCGGAGAGTTCGGGAGTCCAGAAGTGTTCTTCGAGGGCAATCGTTCGCATTCCACCCATTGTGCCAACCGCCGGGCTGTGCGGGGCCGAGCCGTGCCGGGCCTGGCCAGAGGTCATTGGGCGCGTGACGATTGGGTATGACGTGTCTCATGGGGACCGTCTTGGTGAGAGTGGCGAGGCTGGCGTTCGCTGGGCTCGGTATCGCCGCCATCGTGGCCGCGATCAGGGTCACCGGCAGCCTGACCGACTTCTTCAGCTACTTCACCATCGAGTCCAACCTGCTGGCGATCGTGGTGCTGCTCGTCGGCGGTGCGCTCGACCCGCCGGGCAGGCGCTGGGTTTACGTGCGGGGCGCGGCCACCGCGGTGCACTGGTACCCGTACCCGTTCCTCAACCCCACCCATGCCGGCGGCTACGGCCGGGTCGCCCTGTACGCCGTGGTGCTAGCGCTGTTCATGGGACTCCTGGCCTTGGCCGTCAACGCCCTCGCCCGCTGGCGGATCCGGGCACCAGCATGATCGCGAAGACTTTTTGCCATAGACTCGAGTTACTCCGGCGTGTGTTCGGCAAAGGTCATGTGAGCTGCGGTAACGCTGTATTTAGCGGCGAAAGGCAGCCAGCAAGACGAGCCGGCCCCGGGGCGCCAGCTTGATTATCAGCGGCGGCCCATCTTCCAGGGCGTATGGTTGTCACAACCTACACAAAAGAATGTGTAGGTTGCGACAACCATGCATAATAGCTAGGTTCCAGAGTGACGGGACGAATCTGTTGTGTCGCTTGGGGCCGTTCAAGATCTTCCCCGGCGGCGCTATCCCGAAGCTGCCGGCGACCGGCTGCCATGACGGAGGTTATGCCCGTGTCGCCAGCAGATATGACCGCCGAGTTCGTAAAAGCCCAGGTCAGCGCCCGCGAGTTAGCGTGCCACCGCTAAGAAACTTCGCATAGTCGGGCAAAAAGTCTTCGATCATGAAAACCGCTACGCGACGATGTTGACGGTGATGCCTTCGATGCCGCTGGGGTGGGTGGTGAGGGCTTCGGAGGCGCGGATCAGGGTGCGGGCGCGGGCGGCGATCCGGAGCGGGTCGGCGATCTGGTCCAGGAGGGTCTCGGCCTCGGGGGTGCGTGCCTGCACGACCAGCTGGCTGAGGCGCGCCGAGTTGCCGAGCCGCTGGGCGCTGCGCAGCGCCCGGGTGGCGTCCAGGATGACCGCCAGCTGGTCCACCGCCGACCGGTCGCCGCGCCAGCTGGGGTCCGGCTCCGGCCAGCGGGTCAGGTGCAGCGAGATCGCGTCCTCGTGCGGGCGGTAAAACCGCTGGTACATGTGCTCGGTGAGGAACGGCGCGAAGGGCGCGAACAGCCCGAGCAGCACTCGGTACGACTCCCACAAGGTCAGCCGCGCACTATCCCGATCCCGATTGTCCGAATGCGTAATATCGGGGGACGTACTGGGGGTGAGGCGGTCTTTGATCATCTCTAGGTAGCGGTCGCAGTAGATGGACCAGAACATCCGGGAGGCGGCCTGGTGTGCCTGCGCATAGTCGTGCGCCTCGAAGGCCGCGGTACTCTCGGCCACCGCGTCGGCCAGGTGCGAGAGCACCCACCGGTCCACGATGTTCCGCTTCCCCGCGGGCACCGCAGATGGGAGAGTTTCGGCGAGGTTCAAGGACAGGAACCGGCCCACGTTCCACAGCTTGACCGCGAATTTCCGGCCGGTCCTGATGTCCTTCTCGTTGTACCGCAGGTCGGTGCCGATGCGGCCCTTGGTCGCCCACAGCCGCAGGGCGTCCGCGCCGTACTTCGCCATCACGTCGTCTGGCACGTACCGGTTGAAGCCATCGACGCTGGACCGGTCCAGATCGCGTTTGGACAGCTTCTTGCCCTGCTCGCTCAGCCCCCAGCCGGAGATCAGCGCCGTGCGCCAAGGGACCCGGCCAAACAGCAGCTCGGACTGGACCACCGAGTAGAACAGCCAGGTCCTGATGATCTCGAAGGCCTGCACCCGCATCGACATCGGGGCCAGCGCGGGGTCGGTGCCTGAATCCAACGCCCAGCCGTCGTTGATCTGCGGCGTCAGCGAGGACGTCATCCAGGTGTCCATCACATCCGGATCCCCCGCCAGGACCGAACCGCACGAGGGGCACGCAGGCAAGGGCGGCTCGTCGGCCAGCGGGTCTACCGGCAGGTCCTGCAGGCGGGCCAGCACGGGCGTCGCGCAGGCCGAGCAGAACCACACAGGGAAAGGCACACCGTAACGCCGCTGCCTGCTGATGTTCCAGTCCCACTGGAGCCCGTCGATCCAGTCTTCGAGCCGCCGTCGCATGTACGGCGGGATCCACTCGAGTTCGGCCGCGCGGGCCCGGAAACGGTCCGCGTGCTCCCGCACGGCGATGAACCACTGCGGCCGGATCTGGAACTCCACCGGCGTCTGGCACCGCTCGTGCACCCCGACCACCTGGCGGACCGGAACGCTGGCGGCCAGCAGCCCGGCCTCGGTAAGCGCCTTGACGATGGCCGCCCTGGCCTGGGTCAGCGGCAGGGCGGCGAACTCCCCGGCCAGCTTCCCCAGCCGCCCGTCCGGCTCCACCACCAGGCGCAGCGGGAGGCTGTCCCGCCGCCACTTGTGCACGTCCTCGCGGTCACCGAACGTGCACACCATCATCAGCCCGGTCCCGTACTCCGGATCCACCGACTCGTCGGTGGATCCGGCACCTCGTGGCCGAACAGCGGCACGGTGGCCCGCCGCAGCCCCGTGTACCTGGCGTCAGCCGGATGGTGATAGAGCGCGACGCAGGCCGGAAGCAGCTCGGGCCGGGTGGTGGCGATCAGCAGCTCAGGGGAAGGGCCGGAGGCGCCGAACCTGATCGTGTGCAGACGGCTGGTCCGTTCCAGGTCCTCAGTATCGGCCTGGGCCAGCGAGGTGCGGTCCTCCGGGCACCACAGGATCGGGTCCTGCGCGCGCCGCAGGTAGCCCGTCTGGTGCAGCCGGATGAAGCTGGTCTGGGCGGTCCGCTGGCAGCGAGCGTCGATGGTGGAGTAGCGCAGCGACCAGTCCAGCGACAAGCCGAGCCGCCGCCACAGATCCTCGTACCGTTCGGCCGTGCGCCGGGTCTCGGCCAGGCAGAGCGCGACGAACTCGGCCCGGGGCATGTCCGCGGCCCGGACACCGTGGGCCTGTTCCACGTACCGTTCGGTGGGCAGGCCGTTGTCGTCAAACCCGATCGGGTAGAACACCCGCTCCCCGAGCATCCGCCGGAAGCGGACGATGAAATCCGGCTGGGAGTAGCTCATCGCGTGCCCGACGTGCAGGTGCGCCGCCGATACGTAGGGCGGCGGAGTGTCCACGCTGAACACGGGCCCCTGGGCGTCCCGGTCGTAGGCGTAGATGTCGTACGCCTCCCACAACGCCCGGGCGGCCGCCTCGACCTGCTCATGGTCGTACTCGCCGAATTCCATACCTAGGGAAGGTAGCGGCTTTGGCTATGGGCGTTTTCGTCCGGCGCCCGCAAGTCCTCTCGTTCCTTCCTGGGGCATCATTGCTGCAGATGCCGGGAAGACACACAGATAGCGATGGACCGAGGGGAACCGAACCGCCTATGCCCGCGCCACGACCCGAGGTCGCCGACCTGCTCGAGGTGGCTGTTCCGCCCGAAGCCAAGGTCATCGCCATCAGTGACCTGCACCTGCCCCCGGTCCGGTCGGCCGTGTCCGCGCGCTCCTGCGAGACCCTGGCGCGGCAGCTGCAGGCCGAGACCGGCGCGCTGACCGTGGTCTTCGCCGGGGACGTGGTCGAACTGCTCGGCTCTCCCGAGGCTACGGCCACCGACATCTTGCGGGCCCATGAGGACCTGTGCGCGGCGCTCATGGCGGTCACGGCGCGGGGCGGCCAGGTCATCTACGCCATCGGCAACCACGACGGCGACCTGGCCTGGGACGTCAAGGCGGCGGACGCGGTCCGGGAGATGACCGGGGCCAAGCTGTGCCTGTCCGCCGACCTGCTGCTGGCCGACGGCCGCAAGATCCGGGTCGAGCACGGCCATCAGCTCGACCCTTACAACTGCTTCTGCGACGCGCGCAACCCGCTGGACACGCCGATCGGCCACCACGTGGTCAGGGAAGTCATCCCCCGGATCGAGTTCCTCGGCCGCGGCTGGGTCGACGGGGCGCACGAGATGGCGGACCCGACCGATTTTCCCTCGTTCATCGCTTCCCGGCTGGTGTACCGCAAGCTGGGCCGCCGCCTGTGGTGGCTGATCGCGGTCCCGCTGGCGATCATGGTGCTGGTCCGGATCCCCGAGTTCACCGACTTCAAGTCCCGTTACCCGGACACCAACGTGTGGGTACACCGGGCCGCGATCCTTGGCTACGGCGCGCTCGCCGACCTCATCGTGATCGCCGCGGTGGTCGGGATCCTGGTCCGCCGCGCCTGGCTGTCGATCAGCGCCCTGGCCCTGGACGACCGGGGCTACGGGCAGAACCACGCCGCCCGGCAGCGGGCCGTCGACCTCGTCGCGGACGGCTACTACGGGTTCATCACCGGGCACACCCACCATCCGGAGCTGGCCGCGACCGCGGACGGCTTCTACGCCAACTCAGGCTCGTGCACCTCGGTCGTGGAGGGAATCGGCGGACGGTACGGGCTGCCTCCGGCCTATGTCCGCAACCAGCAGATCTGCTGGGTGGAGATCGCCGGAGGCCAGGCGGACCTGGTCTCGGCCCGGGTCGAGCTGCCCGGCGCGACCCGGATGGAACGTTTCGTCGCCCAGGGCCGCAATCCGCATTCCGACACTCCGGTGCGGGTCGCCACCTGGCCGGCCGGCCAGGACTGGCCGCTGCCGGACAAGCGGGCTGGCCGTAAGGAGCTCCCCGGCCAGCTGACGCCGGGGGCTTAGCCTCGCTGGGCCTCCGCGGCCCGGGCTTCTTCGATGGTGAGCTCCGCGGCGGGGTCCGCCTCCAGCCGCTCGTCGGGGATCGGCTGGCCGCTGAGCGTCGACCGGCCGTAGCTGCCGTCATCCAGCCGGTGCAGCGCGCGGTCGATGGTGGCCAGCCGGGCGCGCAGGCTCTCGGCGATGGCGTCATCCATGCCCTGGGCGGTGAGCGGCTGAGCGGAGTCGCTCATGTCGCCTGACTCGCTGTCCAGCACCGACTCGCGGTCCTCGAGCCCGTCCGCCTCCGCGTTCTTCAGCAGCCCCTGCACATCGTCACGTTCGGCGAGCAGCAAGGCCCGTGCCCGGTCCTGGTCCATCCGGTTGTCCTCCTGGTCAGTCACTGTGAGGTGGGTGGTGATCCATCTGGCCGTGTTCCCGCTGTTCGGGCGAGCCGCCCATCATCCGCAGCATAGCCACCCCGCGGGTACGGACGAATCGCACCAGGCCAGGGCGATGTTAAGCCAGGTGGTGTACTCCCACGACACGGCGGGCGCCAAGGTGACCGGCGGATTCAGCGCCCGAGGAAAACTGTGGTCTGACCACCGTAGACTCAGTGTCGTGAGCCCGGCCCCGCAGACCACGACAAACACGGCCACGCCTGCCGTCGAAGTCGGCGGGCTCGTCAACGGTACGGCCAGCTGACGGCCGTCGACGGGCTGACGCTGACCGCGAACCGCGGCGCGGTGACCGGCGTCCTCGGGCCCAACGGCGCGGGCAAGACCACCACCATCGAGATCTGCGAAGGATACCGGCGCCCCGATCAGGGCACGGTACGCGTGCTCGGGCTTGACCCGGTGCACGACGCCCGCCAGCTCAAGCCCCGGGTGGGCGTCATGCTCCAGTCGGGCGGCATCCCCCCGTCGGTGCCCGCCGCCGACTACCTGAACCTGCTGAGCCGGTTCCACACCCACCCGATGGCGGTGACCCAGCTCCTTGACCTGGTCGGCCTGGCCGCGGTAGCCCGGACGCCCTACAAGCGGCTGTCCGGCGGCCAGCAGCAGCGGCTGTCGCTGGCCGCGGCCGTCATCGGCCGTCCCGAGCTCGTCTTCCTCGACGAGCCCACGGCCGGCATGGACCCGCAGGCCAGGCACGCCACCTGGGATCTGATCGGCCAGCTGCGCGCGGCGGGTGTGAGCATCATCTTGACCACGCACTTCATGGAGGAAGCCGAACGGCTCTGCGATTACGTGGTCATCATCGATCACGGCCAGCTGGTGGCCGCGGGCACGCCCGAGGAGCTGACCGGCACGATCGGCCAGCTCAGGTTTCACGCGGAAGCCGGCCTGGACCTGGACAGCCTGCTGGCCGCACTGCCGCCGGCCAGCGCGGCCAAGGAGTCGCCGACCGGTCATTACGTCATCGAGGTACCTGGCACCGTGGACCCGCTGCTGCTCGCCGCGGTCACCGCCTGGTGCGCCGAGCGCAGGCGTCCTGGCCAACAGCCTGCGGGTCGAGAGCCGCACCCTGGAGGACGTCTTCCTCGAGCTCACCGGAGAGGACCTGCGGCCCTGATGGAGGCGGCCAGCACCTTCACCCCGGCGCCGGGCGCGGCCCCGCTGGGGCAGATGATCGCGGCCCAGGCCACGCTGGAGACGCGCACCCTGCTGCGCAACGGCGAGCAGCTCCTGCTCACGCTGATCATCCCGCTGCTGCTGCTGGCCGCGTTTAGCCTCGAGCCGCTGGTGAACCTGGGCGCGGGCCTGAGCCGGGTCGATTTCCTCACCCCGGGGGTCATCGCGCTGGCCGTGATGTCCACCGCGTTCACCAGCCAGGCGATCGCCACCGGCTTCGAGCGGCGCTACGGCGTGCTCAAGCGGCTGGGCGCCACCCCCCTGTCGCGTGGCGGCCTGATCGCCGCCAAGACCACGACGGTGATCGCGGTCGAGCTGTTCCAGGGCGCGCTGATCCTGCTCGTCGGGCTGGCCCTCGGCTGGCGTCCGGACGCGAGCCCGGCCGCGATCGTGCTGGCGCCGCTGCTCATCCTGCTCGGCACCGCCGCCTTCAGCGGGCTGGCCCTGCTGATGGCCGGGACGCTGCGCGCCGAGGCCACCCTGGCCGCGGCCAACCTCATCTACGTGGTGCTGCTCGGCGTGGGCGGGGTCGTCTTCCCGCTGACCAAGTTCCCCGCGGCCGCCCGGCCGGTGCTCGAGCTGCTGCCGACCGGCGCGCTGTCGACCGGCCTGCGTGACGTGCTGCAGCATGGCGCGACCTTTCCGGCCGGGAACATCGCCACCCTCGCCGTCTGGGCCGTCGTGGCGATCACCCTGGCGGCGCGGACCTTCAGGTGGGACTGAGCGAGCACCCCAGAGCCGGATCGTGCTGCCGGCCGCCATGATCTTGACCGGCATCGTGTCCGTGCAGTTCGGCGCGGGCCTGGCGGACCAGCTGTTCGGCCAGGTCTCCCCCGCCGCCGTAACCGGGCTGCGGTTGTGGACGGCCGCCCTGGCCCTGGTGGTGTTCTCCGGGCGTGGCCTGGCCCGTTCGGTCCGTGACCTGAAGAAACGAAGAGCCTGGGCCGACGCGGTGATCGCAGGGTCGTTCGGCCTTGTGCTCGGGGTGATGAACTTTTCCATCTACCAGGCGTTCGCACGCATCCCTCTGGGGGTGGCCGTCACCATCGAGTTCCTCGGCCCGCTGGCCGTGGCGGTGGCCGGATCGCGGCACGTCAGGGATGTCGGGTGGGTGCTGCTCGCGACGATAGGGGTGGTGCTGCTGACCCAGGGCGGGCACGGGCACCTCGACCTGACCGGGGTCGTCTTCGCGGGTGTGGCCGCGGCCTGCTGGGCCGCCTACATCGTGGCCAGCTCGGCCACCGGACGACGTTTCCCCGGCTCGTCCGGCCTGGCCATCGCGATGGTGGTAGCGGCGGTGCTGGTGACGCCGCCCGCCGTCGTCGCCGGGGGCAGCGCCATGTTCCGGCCCGCGGTGCTGGCCACCGGGGCCGCGATCGGGGTGCTGTCCTCCGTCGTCCCCTACCGGCTCGAACTCGAGGCGCTGCGGCGGATGCCGATGCGGCTGTTCGGGGTGTGGATGAGCGCCGAGCCCGCGGTGGCCGCGCTGATCGGGCTGGTCATGCTGGGCCAGCAGCTTTCCGTCCTGGAATGGGTGGCGATCGGCTGTGTGATGGCCGCCTGCGCGGGCGCGGCCCAGGGCGCTCTACCATGAGGGACGTGTCCGCCGACTTCCTGTCCCGCTTTGAGTCCTGGCCGGTCGCCCGGGCGGTGCTCGCGCCACCCCGCGGTCGATGCAACGGATAGCGCTGGCCGCGATCGTGGCCGACACCGTGATCATGTCGACCGGGGCCGCGGTCCGGCTCAGCTCGTCCGGCCTGGGCTGCCCCGACTGGCCGCGATGCAGCTCGGCCGACATCGTGGCCAGCAAGAATGCCGGGCAGACCCTGATCAACACCTGGATCGAGTTCGGCAACAGGCTGCTCAACTTCCCGCTGGTCGTGATCGCCGTCCTCGTCTTCATCGCGGCCTGGCGGTTCCGTCCCGGCGGGAGCCCGGCGGCGTGACCTGTTCTGGCTCGGGGCGACCCAGCCCGCCGGGGTGGTGGCCCAGGCGGTGATCGGCGGCATCGTGGTGCTGACCCACCTCAACCCGGTGGCGGTCTCCGTGCATTTCCTGGTCTCGGCCTCGATCGTGGCCGCCGCCGTGCTGCTGTACGCCCGGTGCACGCCGCCGAGCGCGCCGCCGGACGCGGTGGTCCGGCGTGAGCTGCGGCTGCTGTCCACGCCTCTGGTCGCCGTCACCAGCGTGATGCTGGCGGCCGGGACCGTGGTCACCGGCACCGGGCCGCTGGCCGGCCATGCGGACACGTCCAGGTACCGGCTGCCGCTGGCGGGGGTCACTCAGCTGCACGCCGACATCGGCTGGCTGCTCGTGGGCCTGTCGGTCGCGCTGGTGCTCGGGCTCCGGGTGTCCGGGGCGCCGCCGCGGGCCATGCGGGCCGGTGGATCATGATCGCGGCCCTGGGCCTGCAGGGCACGATCGGCTACATCCAGTACTTCACCCACCTGCCCGCCGGGCTGGTGTGGGTCCACGTCACCGGATCCATGATCGTCTGGATCGCGGTGCTCCGGGTGTTCTTCGCCGTGCGCGGCCGCGGGCCGGTCGCCAGCGCGGGAACCGCACAGCCGGCGGCCGTACCCGCTAGGCAACCGGAGCCGCTTGACCGATAGGCTCCTACCGTGAGTACTAAAGCCAAACTTGACTGGACGGCAACCGACGATCGCGCCGTCGACCTGATCCGGGTTCTCGCGATGGACTCGGTGCAGAAAGTGGGCAACGGGCACCCGGGCACCGCGATGAGCCTGGCCCCCGCGGCCTACCTGCTCTTCCAGCGGGTGATGCGGCACGATCCCGCCGATCCGAACTGGCCAGGCCGGGACCGTTTCGTGCTGTCCTGCGGCCATTCCAGCCTCACCCTGTACATCCAGCTGTACCTGTCCGGCTACGGCCTGACCATGGATGACCTCAAGTCGCTGCGGACCTGGGGCAGCATCACCCCCGGGCACCCGGAGCACCGGCTCACCCCGGGCGTGGAAGTCACCACCGGCCCGCTCGGCCAGGGCATCGGCAACGCGGTCGGGATGGCCATGGGCGCCCGCCGGGAGCGCGGCCTGTTCGACCCGGACGCCAAGGCCGGCGCCAGCCCGTTCGACCACTTCGTCTACTGCTTCATGTCCGACGGCGACATCGAGGAGGGCATCAGCCACGAGGTCTCCTCGATGGCCGCCGACCAGGAGCTCGGCAACCTCATCGTCCTGTACGACGACAACAAGATCTCGATCGAGGACAACACCAACATCGCCAAGTCCGAGGACGTGGCCGCGCGCTATGAGGCCTACGGCTGGCACGTGCAGGAGGTGGACTGGCGCACCGCCGACGGCTACCACGAGGACGTGCCCGCGCTGTACCAGGCGATCCTGAACGCCAAGGAGCACACCGAGGCGCCGTCCTTCATCAAGCTGAAGACGATCATCGGCTGGCCGGCCCCGAACAAGAAGGACACCGGCGCGGCGCACGGCTCGGCGCTCGGCGTGCCCGAGGTGAAGGCGACCAAGAAGATCCTGCACTTCGATCCCGACGTGGACTTCCCGGTCGAGGAGGACGTGCTCAAGCACGCCCGCGAGGTCGCCGAGCGCGGCAGGCAGGCCCACCTGGAGTGGGAGAAGACGTTCGCCGAGTGGGCCAAGGCCAACGCTGACGCCAAGGAACTGTTCGACCGGATGGCGCTGCACCGGCTGCCGGACGGCTGGGCCAAGGCGCTGCCGGAGTTCCCGGCCGACGCTAAGGGCATTGCCACCCGCAAGGCCTCCGGCGAGATCCTCACCGCGCTGGCGCCGGTGCTGCCGGAGCTATGGGGCGGCTCGGCCGACCTGGCCGAGTCCAACCTGACCACGATGGAGGGCGAGCCCTCCTTCATCCCGGCTAACCACCAGACCGCGATGTGGCCGGGCAACCCGTACGGGCGGACCCTGCACTTCGGCATCCGCGAGCACGGGATGGGCGCCATCCTCAACGGGATCGCGCTGTCCGGCGGGACGCGGCCCTACGGCGGCACGTTCCTGCAGTTCAGCGACTACATGCGGCCCGCGGTCCGGCTCGCCTCGATGATGGAGCTGCCGGTCACCTACGTGTGGACGCACGACTCCATCGGCCTGGGCGAGGACGGCCCGACCCACCAGCCGATCGAGCACCTGTGGTCGCTGCGCAACATCCCGCACCTCGACGTGGTCCGGCCCGGCGACGCCAACGAGACCGTGGTCGCCTGGCGCACCATCTTGGAGCGGGCCCAGCCCGCGGGGCTGTGCCTGACCCGGCAGAACCTGCCGGTGCTCGACCGGTCCGGGGAACTCGAAGGCGCCGAGAAGGCGGCCCAGGGCGGCGTACGTGCTGGCTCCCGGCACCGACGTCATCCTGATCGCGACCGGCAGCGAGGTGGCGATCGCGCTGGAGGCCCGCGAACTGCTGGCCGGCCAGGACATCTCGGCCCGGGTCGTCTCCATGCCGTGCGTGGAGTGGTTCACCGAGCAGGACGAGTCCTACCGGCGCGAGGTGCTGCCGCCCACCATCCCGGCGCGGGTATCGGTCGAAGCCGGCATAACTCCCCCGTGGAAGTTGTTTGTGGGGGACGCGGGCAGTTCAATCGGAGTAGACCACTACGGCGCTTCGGCTGCCTACCAGAAGATCTACGAAGAGTTTGGCATTACCGCGGAACGGGTAGCCGCTGCCGCGAACGACAGTCTGGCCCGGGTCAGGAGCCACCAGGGATCTTTAGGGGTCCTGGGGGTCCTTGGGATCAGCCCAGCCCGCGGCACGCAGGAAGGAAAGCAACCGTGTCATCAGACGTTCTCGGAGCAGCTATCCGAGGCCGGGGTATCGGTGTGGCTGGATGACATCAGCCGCGACCGGCTGCGCACCGGCAACCTGCAGGAGCTGAGCGACGACCTCCACGTGGTCGGCGTCACCTCCAACCCGACGATCTTCGCGCACGCCCTGTCGAACGGCAGCGCCTACGACGGCCAGGTCGCCGACCTGAAGACCCGCCGGGTCACGGTGGAGGAGGCGTCCCGCGCCATCACCACCTATGACATCAGGTGGGCGTGTGACGTGCTGCGCCCGGCGTACGACCGGACCAAGGGCCAGGACGGGCGGGTATCGCTCGAGGTCGACCCGAGGCTGGCCAAGAACACGGCCGCCACCATCGCCGAGGCCCGCGCGCTGTGGTGGATGGTGGACCGGCCGAACCTGCTCATCAAGATTCCCGCCACCATCGAGGGACTGCCCGCGATCACCCAGGCCATCGCGGAGGGGATCAGCGTGAACGTCACGCTCATCTTCTCGCTGGAGCGGCACGGCCAGGTCCTCGACGCGTACATGGCGGGCCTGGAGCTGGCCGCGGCCGCCGGGCACGACATCTCCAAGATCCGGTCGGTGGCGTCGTTCTTCGTCAGCCGGGTCGACAGCGAAGTCGACGGCAGGCTGGACAAGCTGGGTACCCCCGAGGCCAAGAAGCTGCGCGGCAAGGCGGCCATCGCGAACGCGCGGCTGGCTTACGAGCTGTTCGAGATCAAGTGCGCCACCGATCGCTGGCAGGCCCTGGCCAAGGCCGGGGCGAACGTCCAGCGGCCGCTGTGGGCCTCGACCTCGGTCAAGGACCCGGCCTACCCCGACACCATGTACGTGATGGACCTGGTCGCCGCCGACACGGTGAACACCATGCCCGAGGCGACCATCAAGGCGACCGCCGACCACGGCGAGCTGCACGGCGACACCATCCACGGCACCTACGACGCCTCCAGGAAGATCTTCGCCGACCTGGAGAAGCTCGGCATCGGGTACGACGATGTCGTGCAGGTTCTCGAGGATGAGGGCGTCGCGAAGTTCGAGGCGTCGTGGAACGAACTGCTCGACACGATCAAGACGAACATGGGGCTCTGAGTTCAATGACCGAACGGGCTCGTGGTGACCGTCCGCGGGGAGGTCAGGCGTGACGGCGGAGCCGGGTGACCCGCAGGGTCTCATCCCGGCTAATCCCAGCGCTATCGCGGCGCAGGAGCAGTCGGCCGAGACCTCGGGCGAGGCCGGCAACCCGCTCCGCGATCCGCGGGACCGGCGCATTCCCCGGGTGGCCGGGCCGTGCGTCCTGGTCATGTTTGGCGTCACCGGGGACCTGGCCCGCAAGAAGCTGATGCCAGCCGTCTACGACCTGGCCAACCGGGGGCTGCTGCCGCCGGGCTTCTCCTTCGTCGGTTTCGCCCGCCGGGACTGGGAAAACGAGGATTTCGCCCAGCTCACCTATGAGGCGGTCAAGGAGCACGCGCGCACGCCGTTCCGCGACTCGGTCTGGCAGCAGCTCAGCGAGGGCGTCAGGTTCGTGTCCGGCTCGTTCGACGACGACGCGGCGTTCGACGAGCTGGCCGGGACCGTCAGGGTACTCGACGACGAGCGGGGCACCGGCGGGAACTACGCGTTCTACCTGTCGATCCCGCCCAACCAGTTCCCCACCGTCGTGCAGCAGCTCAAGCGGAGCGGCCTGTCGGACTCTCAGGACGGGGGCTGGCGGCGCGTGGTCATCGAGAAGCCGTTCGGCCATGACCTGGCCAGCGCACGGGCGCTGAACGCCACCCTGGACGGGGTCTTCCCGGCCGAATCGGTGTTCCGCATCGACCATTATCTCGGCAAGGAGACGGTGCAGAACATCCTCGCGCTGCGCTTCGCCAACGAGATGTACGAGCCGATCTGGAACCGCGGCTACGTCGATCACATCCAGATCACGATGGCCGAGGACATCGGCATCGGCGGCCGGGCCGGCTACTACGACGGCATCGGCGCCGCCCGCGATGTGATCCAGAACCACCTGCTCCAGCTTCTCGCGCTGACCGCGATGGAGGAGCCGGTGGCGTTTGACGCGGATTCGCTGCGGATGGAGAAGGAGAAAGTGCTGTCCGCGGTCCGGCTGCCCGCCGACCTCGCCACCGGCACCGCCCGCGGGCAGTACTCGGCCGGCTGGCAGGGCGGCCGCCAGGTGTGCGGTTACCTGGAGGAAGACGGCATCCCCTCCGATTCCCGCACCGAGGCGTACGCCGCGATCCGGCTCGGCGTCGACACCAGGCGCTGGGCCGGGGTGCCTTTCTACCTGCGCGCGGGCAAGCGGCTGCCGCGCCGGATGACCGAGATCGCGCTGATCTTCCACCGGGCACCGCACCTGCCATTTTCCGCGACCGACACCGAGGAACTCGGCCAGAACGCGATCGTGATCAGGATCCAGCCGGATGAGGGCATCACGGTCAGGTTCGGTTCAAAGGTGCCGGGCACCGCGATGGAAGTCCGGGACGTGAACATGGACTTCGCCTACGGCGAGTCCTTTACCGAATCAAGCCCGGAGGCCTACGAGCGGCTGCTGCTCGACGTCCTCATCGGCGATCCGCCCTTGTTCCCCCGGCAGGCCGAGGTCGAACTCGGCTGGCGGATCCTCGACCCGATAGAAGAATTCTGGGCCTCCAACACCAAGCCGGAACAGTATCCGGCCGGGTCAGCGGGTCCCGCGTCGTCCGACGCGATGATGGCACGGGACGGACGGGCATGGCGGCGCTTGTAGGGAGATCGCGATGACCATCGACCTAACCGACACCACGACCGGCGCGATCATCGACGCGGTGACTCAGGCTCGGCGGCGGCTCGGCGGCCCCACCTCCGGCATGGTGCTGACGTTGATCCTGGTCACCGACGAGGCCGCGCAGTACGACGCGGTCCGCGCGGCTAGCCAGGCGGGCCGTGAGCATCCCAGCCGGGTGCTGGCCGTTATCACCCGTAAGCCCAACGCCGAGTCCCGGCTCGACGCCGAGATCCGGGTGGGTGAGACCGGCCCCGGTGAGACCATCTTGCTCCGGATGTACGGGCCGCTCGGCTTGCACGCGGACTCGGTGGTCGCGCCGCTGCTCGCGCCGGACGTCCCGGTGGTGATCTGGTGGCCGGACGTGGCGCCCGCATCCCCCCACGGGGACTCCCTCGGCGCGGTCGCCCACCGCCGGGTGACGGACGCGGCGGCTAGTGAGACGCCCAAGGACATGCTGCTGGGCCTGGCCAAGGCCTACCATCCGGGCGACACCGACCTGAGCTGGACCCGGTCGACGCCCTGGCGCACCCTGCTGGCCGCCACCTTGGACCAGCCCTACCCCCGGCTGCTCAGCGGCGAGGTGCTGGCCGAACCCGCCAACCCCACCGCCGACCTGATCGCGTCGTGGCTCAGCCTGCGGCTGGGCATCGAGGTGCAGCGCGGCGAGTCGGCGGGCCCGGGCATCACCGAGGTCAGCTTTGAGACGTCGGAGGGAAAGATCATGCTGGCCCGGCCCGACGGCCGGACGGCCACGCTGTCCTGGCCAGGCCGCCCGACCGGCGGGTCGCCCTGCACCGGCGCGATTCTGCTGACCTGATCGCCGAGGAACTGCGCAGGCTCGAACCCGACGAGGTCTACGCCGAGACGCTGCACACGCTCGCGACCAAAAACGAACCGGTGGGTGCGCCTTGACTGATCCGGAGGTGATCGTGCACCGGGATGCCCAGTTGCTGGCCCGGGCCGTCGCCGCCCGCACGGTCACCCGGCTGGTCGACTCGGCCGCCGCGCGCGGCACGGCGTCGGTGGTGCTGACCGGAGGGGGCATCGGTACGGCGGTCCTGGCCGAGCTGGCGGCCGCCCCGGCCAGGGACGCCATCGACTGGCGGCACCTGGACATCTGGTGGGGAGACGAGCGGTTCCTCCCGGCGGGGGATCCGGAGCGGAACGAGACCAGCGCCCGCGCGGCCCTGCTCGATCACGTGGATGTCGATCCGGCCCGGGTGCACACGATGCCGGGACCTGACGGACCTGACGGCGACGACCCGGACGCGGCCGCCGCCAGGTACGTGTCCTGGCTGGCCGCGGCGACCGGGACCGCCGATCATGGTCCGGTGCCCGCGTTCGACGTGCTGATGCTGGGCATCGGCCCAGAGGGGCACGTGGCCTCGCTGTTCCCCGGCATGCCCGCGCTTGACGACGAGCGGCCTGCGGTGGCGGTACGCAACTCGCCCAAGCCGCCGCCCACCCGGCTGACGTTGACTTTGCCGTCGATCCAGACCGCGCGCGAGGTCTGGATCCTGGCCTCGGGCGAGGAGAAGGCCGATGCGGTCGCGAGGGCGCTGTCGGGCAGCAGCCCGGCCCAGGTGCCCGCGGCGGGCGCGCGAGGCCGGGAGCGAACGCTCTTTCTCCTCGACAGCGCGGCCGCGGCTAAAGTGCCGGCCTAAGGCGCCCGCTTCTGTGTCGCCTGCCGCTGACGATTGTCAGCGGCCTCCGTAACCTATCCGGCACGCCAGCAAGCAGATAAACACCACGGACAGCGCAGCCGCCGTCGTCGGCGAGCCGGCCGCCGCCGAAATCATGATCCAGACGAAGACGACGGGCAGCAGCATGCCGAGCGGCCGTTCCCGCCGGTACCGGCGCGGGCCGCCCGCGGGGGACGTGATCCCCGCCGCGGCGTGGCCAGGCTGCGGGCCGTGCGGCAGCAGGCCGTCGCCTAGTACCAGCTCATGCGGCAGGTCCCCGATCAGTTCCCGCAGATCAGCTCGGGTTCTCGCGGCATACGTGGTCGCCGTGCGCTCTTCGAACTCATCAAGCGTCAGGCGGCCGTCCGTGTAGGCGTCCCGTAGGACGTCAACGACACTCTCCCGCTCTTTATCGGACGCGAGGATCGGTCGATCGGCCATCGGCGCGGATCCTTCCGGTGTTGTTCTCCTGATCCTAACCCAGCGCGGTCTCGAACCCCGGGCAACCGCCGGCCGAAGCTGACAGCGGGCCGCTCAGGCACCCGGCGGGATCTCCGGCCAGCAGGTGAGACAGCACCCGAATGGTTACGAAAAGTGGGACCTTCAGGCTCGCTCTGCCGCGCGTCACAGCGTTACGCTGTTGGCGGATCTTTCCTTTGGTCATTCTGTGTCAGATGTGACGGAAGGAGGATTTTGGCGTGAGAGACAAAGCGCTTCACGCCAGCCATGCAGTTAACGCCCGGCATCCGCCCCTCTTGGTGACCGTAATGGCCTGCCGGAGAGGCCGAACCGTTCCTCACTAGGAGGGATCGATTTGAGCGTCAGCGAAGACCGTACACTTCAGTCCGCTGCAGCCACCCCTGTTACCGGTATTGCCGACCCCGCCCCGCTCGGGCTCGCCGCTTTTGCCCTAACCACGCTTCTTCTCTCCGCCAAGAATGCCGACTGGATGAGCCACGCCACCACTAGCGCCTGGCTCGGCTTCGCCTTCGCCTACGGCGGGCTCGGACAGTTCGCGGCCGGCATGTGGGAGTTCCGCCGTGGAAACACCTTCGGCGCCACCGCATTCAGCAGTTTCGGCGGGTTCTGGATCGGCTTGGCCCTGTGGGCCGAGCTCGTAGCCAACCCGGCCGTGGCGGGTATCGCCAAGGCGCCGTCCACGGCCGCAGCCACCGTCGCCTCACTCAACCATGACCTGGGCTGGATCGCGCTCGCGTTCGCCATCTTGACCCTCTACCTGATGGTCCTGTCCACTCAGCTGAACCTGGCTGTGTTCCTGGTCTTCTTCTTCCTGGCCATCACGTTCATCGTCTTGGCCATCGGCAACTTCGACGCCGGGTCTGCCTTGCTCCCCACGGGACTCATCAAGACCGGCGGGTACCTCGGCATCGTCACCGCCCTGGTCGCCTTCTACGCCTCGGCGGCGGGTATCGCCGCCGACATGCCCGGCCGGCTCTCGCTGCCGGTGGGCAAACCGCTGATGAGGTAAGCGCCGTCCGCGTTAGTTCCGGGACCGGGCCGGTGACGGCCCGGTCCCGTCTTCGTCCGGCCGGGTTCTCGCCCTGGCCGGCCCGGGGCCGGATAGCGTAGGACGGCGCACGGTTGTCGCGAGGCCAGGAGCAGCAAGTGCACGACGGAAAGCCCATCGACCTGTCAGCGCAGGTCGAGCTGGTTAAGCGTAAGACCAGGCCGTGGAAGTCAATCATCGCCCTCGTGCTCGCCATCATGGCCGCCGTCGTCTCGTGGGAAGCCCACCACGACTCGCGCATCTTCCGCTCCCCCGGCACGGTCGACGACCTCATCTGGGTGGGCTCGGCCGTGCTGTTCCTTGTCTTCGGCTGCATGGCGACCTTTAGCCTGGCCAGCAAGGTCAGGGAACTGCTCGAGCCGAGGGCAGGCACCTCGCACGCGGCGGTGGTCAGGTATGCCATCTTGATCGTCGGCACGTTCGCCACGCTCGTGCTCGGGCTGAACCTTTTCGACGTCCCGATCGGTCAGCTCGTTCTGGGTGGCGCGCTGACCAGCGTGTTCGTCGGGATCGCGGCGCAGCAGGCGCTCGGCAACGTGTTCGCCGGCTTGGTGCTCCAGTTCGCCCGGCCGTTCCAGGTCGGAGAGCGTATCCGGCTGCGGGCCGGCGCGCTGGGCGGGACGCTCGACGGCCGCGTGATCGATATCGGGATCACCTATGTCCGTTTCGACACCGACGGCAGCGTGATGTCCGTGCCCAACTCACAGGTGCTCAACGCGGTGGTGGGTCCTATCCCCCGCGAACCGGACGACGAGCCCAGCCCCGCTGCGGTCACCGACGGCAGGCCCGGCGCCCCGGGCGCCCCGGAGCAGCCGCAGCCACGGCCCCCGGGGCCAGCCTAGAGCCGCAACGGAACGAGGGCGCGGCCCGGCCGTCGGCGTTACACCACAGTAGGCCGCCGCCTGACGACGCCGACGGGACTCCGTGCCCTTCTTAGCCGGGGGGAGCCCGTCCCTGACGCACCGGGCGGCAGGGACGCGCAGCGAAGGGCCGACGGCGGGAGATTTCTTCCTGCACGCCGGCCCTTCGTCACGCTGGCCGGTACGGAGGTCGCCTCTCGGCGAAAGGCGCAACGCGGCTCCAGCCAAACGGTATTCCGCGAAGGCAATAGATGCGGCCCGGGGGACCCAGCCGCACCGGCTGTTACCTACTAACGCCCGCGACGGCGTCGATGTTCCCGGCGCGAGGGCGGATCTCCCTCGTAGGGAAACGAGGAGACGGACCGCTGGTTCGCGGTGGTCTCTGGGTCTGATTCCTGGTACCGTCCGGCGCGGCTGAAGGCTGGTTCCCGGTATCCGGCCGGCTGGACCGGGTCACCCTCGTAGCCGCGAGCCTGGTAGCCGGGGTTCTGGTAACCGGGGTTCTCGTAACCGGGCCGGTCGGCGTAGCCGGGATTGTCGTAGCCGGGCCGGTCGGCGTAGCCGAAGGTGGTGTAGCCCTGGTCCTGGTAGACCGGGGCGGGGTCAGCGGGGGCGCCGTAGCCCTGCCCTGGTAGGCCGGGGCGGGGTCAGCGGGGGCGCCGTAGCCCTGGGCTGGATAGTCCGGCTCGGTGTACCCGTAGTCACGGCCATAGGGCTGCTCCGGATAGGACTGGGTGCCGTTTTCCTGGTAACCAGGTGCCTGGTCTGCGTACCGGGGCCCGGCATAGCTCCCGGTACCCGGTGAACTCGGCTGCGGAGCCGGATACGTGTCATTTCCCGGCACGCTCCGGCTCTGGCGGCCGGCTCGGCATAGTCGTAATTCCCGTAACCGGGTTCGGGGCGGCCGGGCCGGCTCGGGTAATCCTGGGCCGGATAGTCCTGGCGCGGGTACTCGGCCGGATAATCCTGGCGCTGGTAAACCGGCTCAGCCGGACCGCGGTCGTCGTATCCGTGACCGGGATAGGAACCGCCGTCGTAGGCCTGACCGGAGCTGTCGTACCTCGAACCGGGGTAAGGGACGCCGCTGTAATCCTGGGTTGGCTCGTCGTATGGCTGGCCCGAGCGCGGGGGGTCGGGGTACGACGGCTCGGGATAGGCGGGCTGGGAGTAGGAGGGCGCAGGATAGGAGGGCTCGGCGTACGACGCGGCCGCGGCGGCATAACCCCGGTCACCGTGCTCCGGGCCGGCGGTCTGGCCAGCCGGCACTGACCGGGGGTAGCCGTGATCGGCGTAGCCCGGAGCCGGGTCCGCATATCCGCGATCGTCGTAACCCTGGGCCGGGTATCCCTGACCGTTGTAGGACGGCCCCTGAGCCTGGTACGCCGGCGGGTCGGAATACCGGGCCGGCTGAAGGTACTGCCCCTGATCGGGGTAGCCGGAGTAGCGGCCCTGGTCCTGGCCGGGGTAAGAGGAGTACTGGGCCTGTTCGGGATACTGGGCTGGCTCGGCGTACTGGGGCTGCTCGGCGTACTGGGGCTGCTCGGCGTACTGGGGCTGCTCGGCGTACTGGGGCTGCTCGGCGTACTGGGCTGGCTCGGCGTACTGGTGCTGTTCGGGGTACTGGGCTGGCTCGGCGTACTGGTGCTGTTCGGGGCGCTGCGCCGGCCCGGGGTACTGGGACTGGCCCTGATACTGGCCCCGGTCGCCGTAGCCGTTAGCCGGAGGGCCGTTCTGGTAGCGAGCCGGGTCACTGTAGCCGTCGGCGGGCAGCCCGCGGCGCGCCGGCCGGGACTGCTCTGGATACTGCGCCGGATAGTCCTCGGGATAGTCCTGGGCACTTGGGGACGGCGGCAAGGCCAGCGGCCCGGGCGGCAGAGCCCGGGGAGAGGGCGGGCTGAACACGACCGTGTTGCCGACATCGTCCGCCCGCAGCGCGCGGAAGTCACCGGTCACCGGGCCGGTGAAGTCGGTGTCCCGGCCGGAGTAACCGCCAGGCAGCGCGGTCAGCCTCGGATCTGTCGGGGCCCCGGGGAGCTGGTTCAGGTAATTCGCGTGACCCCGCGGATCCGGCTGGTCCGCGCCCGGCATGCCTCGCTGCAGGGCGTCGATAAGCCTCGGCAGCTCTTCCATGGGCAGCCGGAAGGTTCCGGTGCAGGTGCCGCCCTGCCAGATGCTGAAGACCGAGACCCCGGTGTCGGCGTACCAGCTCAGCCGCATGCTACGGGAGCTACCGCGCACGTCGAAGAAGACCTCGCCGAGCCGGGGCAATGGCGCTGCGTCCGACGCTGACATGGTGCTCATCGTGGCCTGACCCCCTTCCCTTTGTCCAGTTCGTCACGGACCTTGTGCAGCAGGTTAGCCGCAGGTGAGAATTCAGGTAGGGAATTTAGCCACCCCGCGTGCAAGACCGCCTGCCCGAGTGGCATCATTGTCGACGGGCATACTGCGGTCCGCACGACGGTTAGAAATAAGAGTGAACCGACGTGCAGGCGCCAGCCGTTCGGTATAGTGACCGCTTGCTTACGCGATCGACATACCTGCGTACGGGAACACCACGTCACTAAGACGCGTTGTATCTTGCAACGGAGGGTTCCCGGACATGACTGGTCGCGTGCTCAAGATCCTGACGCTCCACTGTAACGCACTATTTGATGCAGCTTGGTTGAGGTGATTGATCCATGTCTCAGGTACGTCGGCAGTCGGCTGTGCTTCCCCGCCCGAACTGGGGTTGGCAGGATGCTGCCGCGTGCCGTGGCGAGGACCTGTTGCTCTTCTTCGGTCCTGACGGCGAGCGTCAGCCGGAGCGGGAGATCAGGGAGCGCAAGGCTAAGGGCGTCTGCGCGGCTTGCCCGGTGCGGCTTGAATGTTTGAACTACGCGGTGTCGCGCCCGGAGAAATACGGCACGTGGGGCGGGCTGAACGAGGACGAGCGCTCGGCTGAGCGCCGTCGCCGTATGCGCCGCGCGAACGCCGCCTGAGGGCAGCACACGCCTGAAGATGGGGCCGAACGGCCGTGACTGACTGCGACATGACATGCCGCAAGCACCACGGTCCGTTCGGCCCCATCGCCGTGTCGTACGCCGCACAATAGGAGCATGATCTGCGTCCCCTGCCGGCAGCGGCATCACGAGGAATGCCCGGGTGGCAGCTGGTGCGACTGCCAGCACCAGCCGCCCGGGAGGCGGGAATACCCGGCCCGGGCAACCCCGTTAGTCCAGACATGCTCCGGACTGTGACGCCGCACACCGTCCACATGCCGGACATGCCCTGGACAGCCAGGCTCGTTACATGTGATCCTGTTGCAATGAGTGTTACGGACCCGCTGCTCGTCGTGCGTCGGCACGTCGACTTGCTGCGCGTTCGTAGTGCCATCTGTCGCGACGCCCGATAACGCCGGCCCGGATTCTGACCGGGCGCGCGCGCGACGCCGGGCGTAACCCCCGCTGAACCCCACGCCGTCGATCCATGGGCGGTGCCCGGCCGGAACGGCCGCGGATCAGGCCAGCGGAGCCTAGGTTCTCGTGACCAGCGCGTCCCCGAACCTGAAGGAAACCCCAGATATGCCAGTCGCCACCGGTAATGCCGGGACTCGACGCAAGCGCGGCGAAGGTCAGTGGGCGCTCGGTTACCGCGAGCCGCTCAACAAGAACGAGGAAAACAAGCGGAACGACGACGGGCTCAACGTCCGCCAGCGGATCATCGACATCTACGCCAAGAACGGCTTCGACTCCATCGACCCGGCCGACCTGCGCGGCCGTTTCCGCTGGTACGGGCTCTATACCCAACGCCGGCCCGGGATCGACGGCGGCAAGACCGCGGTGCTCGAGCCGGAAGAGCTCGACGACCGCTACTTCATGCTGCGGGTCCGCATCGACGGCGGCCAGCTGTCCAACTCCCAGCTGCGCGTCATCGCCGACATCTCGCGCCGGTACGCACGCGGCACGGCGGACGTGACCGACCGGCAGAACATCCAGTTGCACTGGATCGAGATCGAGAGCGTGCCCGCGATCTGGGAGGCGCTGGAATCGGTCGGGCTGAGCACCACCGAGGCGTGCGGTGACACCCCGCGGGTGATGCTCGGCTGCCCGCTGGCCGGGATCGACGCCACCGAGATCATCGACGCCACCCCCGAGATCGCCGCGATCGGCGAGCGTTACATCGGCGATCCCGCGTTTTCCAACCTGCCGCGCAAGTTCAAGTCCTCGATCAGCGGCTGTCCGGCGCAGTGCGCCATCCACGAGATCAACGACATCGCGTTTGTCGGCGTGGTCAACGACAGCGGGGAGACCGGATACGACCTGTGGGTCGGCGGCGGCCTGTCCACCAACCCGATGATCGGCAAGCGGCTCGGCACGTTCGTCCGGTCCGGTCAGGTGGCCGAGGTCTGGGCCGGGGTGGCCGGGCTGTTCCGGGACTACGGCTACCGGCGGCTGCGGCACCGGGCCCGGATCAAGTTCCTGGTCGCGGACTGGGGCCCGGCGAAGTTCCGCGAGGTGCTTGAGAAGGAGTATCTCGGCTACGCGCTACCCGACGGTCCGGCGCCGGAGGCGCCGCACGGCGGCGTGCGCGATCACGTGGGCGTGCACCCGCAGCGGGACGGGATGTTCTACGTGGGCTTCGCGCCCACGGTGGGACGGCTGTCCGCCGACGCGCTCGACGTCATCGCCGGCCTGGCCGCCCGCTACGGCAGCGGCCGGGTGCGCACCACCACCGAGCAGAAGATGGTCATCCTGGATGTGCCTGCCGAGCACACGGACCAGCTGGTGGCCGAGCTCGAGGCCGCGGGCCTGCCGGCGAACCCGAGCGCCTTCCGGCGGCACACGATGGCCTGCACCGGCATCGAGTTCTGCAAGCTCGCGATCGTGGAGACCAAGGCCCGGGCCGCGGACCTGATCAGCGAGCTCGAGCGGCGGCTGCCCGGCTTCGACACGCCGGTGACGATCAACGTCAACGGCTGCCCGAACTCCTGCGCGCGGATCCAGACGGCCGACATCGGCCTGAAGGGATCGCTGGTCACCGGGCCGGACGGCCACCAGGTCGAGGGGTTCCAGATCCACCTGGGCGGCAGCCTGGGCGGCGGTGACGGCGAGGGTTCCGGGTTCGGCAAGAAGGTGCGCGGGCTCAAGACCACGGCCGAGGACCTGCCCGACTACGTCGAGCGGGTGCTGCGCAACTTCGAGGCGGCCCGGGAACCGGGCGAGAGCTTCGCGGCCTGGACGGTACGCGCCAGCGACCAGGAACTGTCATGAACGCACGCGCCGTTCCCTTCTTCTGCCCCTACTGCGGCGAGGAAGACCTGGAGCCGCAGGGCGCGACCGACGGCGATTGGCACTGCCGCAGTTGCACACGAACGTTCCAGCTACGCTTTGCCGGAATAGGAGTCACACTGTGAGTCCCGTCGTATCGCGCGGCTCGGCCCGGATTCACCTGGAGGACCCTGAGCACATGCGCACCCTCGCCGAACAGGCCGCGGCGGAGCTCGCCGACGCGCCGGCCGAAGAGGCCATTCGCTGGGCGGTGGACACCTTTGGTGAGCGGATCTGCGTGACCTCGTCCATGACCGACGCGGTCATCATCCACCTGGCCGCAGGCGTCCAGCCCGGTATCGACGTGGTCTTCCTTGACACCGGCTACCACTTCGCCGAGACGATCGGCACCAGGGACGCCGTCAGCGTCGTCTACCCGGTCAACATGGTCAACGTCACCCCGCCGCGGACCGTCGCCAAGCAGGACGCGGAGCTTGGCCCGAGGCTCTTCGGCCGCAACCCCGATCTGTGCTGCTATCTGCGCAAGGTCGAGCCGCTCGAGCGGGCCCTGACCAAGTACGACGCGTGGATCACCGGCGTGCGCAAGGACGAGACCAGCAAGCGACGGGAGAGCCAGGTCGTGGAATGGGACGACCGGCGCGAGATGGTCAAGGTCAACCCGATCGTCAGCTGGACGCAGAAGCAGGTGGACGATTTCATCACCACCAACGGCGTGCTCGTGAACCCGCTCGTCTACGACGGTTACCCCTCCATCGGCTGCTCGACCTGCACGGTGCGGGTGGACCCAGGGGCGGACCCGCGAAGCGGGCGATGGGCGGGAACCGGCAAGACCGAGTGCGGTATACATGCCTGAACCCGTCCTGGTGGCGGTCGCGCACGGGAGCCAGGACCCGCGCGCCTCGGCCACCGTGGCGGAGCTGATGGCGATAGTGGCCGGGCGGGCGGCGCGGCTGGGCCTGCGTGCCCCGGACCTGCGCACCGCCTACCTAGGCCATGCCCTGCCGTCCTTGCCCGGAGTCCTGTCCACGATCAAGGCCGGCCGCCAGGTGCGGGTGCTGCCCCTGCTGCTGACCGAGGCCTACCACAGCAAGACCGACATCCCCGCGGCTGCTGGCCAACGCGGCCCGTGAGTTCCCCCGGCTCCGGATCAGCTACGGGAAGGCGCTCGGACCGCACCCCCGGCTGCTGGACGCCCTGGAACGGCGCCTGGCGCAGGAGGACCCCGGCGCTGACCCCGGGAGACCGGGGATACCGGGGTGGTGCTGGCGGCGGCGGGCTCGAGCGACCCGGAGGCCAACGCCACCATCGCCCGGCTGGCGGTGCAGTGGCAGCAGCAGGCGGGGTGGTTCGCGGTCCGCCCGGCGTACGCCTCGGCCGCCGACCCTGGCCCGGCCGCGGCGGTGGCCGGCCTGCTGAAAGCCGGGGCCCCTCGCGTCGTGGTCGCCACTTACCTGCTCGCCCCGGGCTTTTTCGCCGACCGGATCAGGGCCGGCTCGCTCGCGGCGGGCGCGTCCGCCGTCTCCCCCGCCCTCGGCGCCTGTGCCGAGGTGGCCGACGTGCTGCTTGACCGATTTGCGGAGCCGGGAACCCAGCGGGTCACTGCAGCGTAAATCTGGGTAACACTCCGGATAACCCTGGAGAAACCCGAGGTTCCGCGACCTGCTAGTCACGATCCGGTATCGTACGTCCCTCCGGGGCTTCGTTAACCCGGTAGAGTCGGCCGCTGGCCGAACGCGACCTGGCTGCCGCACGAAGGGGGCGAATGCGTATCTGGCCGGGAACGCCGTACCCGCTCGGTGCGACGTGGGACGGATGGGGTACGAACTTTGCCCTGTTCTCTGAGGTGGCCGAGCACGTGCAGTTGTGCCTCTTCGACGGCGACCCGGCCAGCCAGGGGGCGGCCGGCCAGGCTTTACCGAAACGCAGATCGAGCTGACCGAAGTCGACGGCTTCGTCTGGCACGGCTACCTGCCCGGCATCGCACCGGGCCAGCGTTACGGCTATCGCGTGCACGGAACTTGGGATCCGCCGCGCGGGCGGCGCTGCGACGGCTCCAAATTGCTGCTCGACCCGTACGCGAAGGCCATCGAGGGAGACGTCCGCTGGGACGACTCGCTATTCGACTACCAGTTTGCCAACCCGAGGAAGCGGAACACCGCCGACAGCTCGCCGCAGATGCCCAAGAACGTGGTGATCAACCCGTTCTTCGACTGGGGCAACGACCGGGCTCCGCAGATCCCGTACCACGAGACGGTCATCTACGAGGCCCACGTGCGCGGGCTGACCCTGCGTCATCCCGAGGTCCCGCCCGCCCAGCGCGGGACCTACGCCGGGCTGGCCCACCCGGCCGTCATAGCGCACCTGCAACGGATCGGGATCACCGCGGTGGAGCTCATGCCCGTGCACCAGTTCATCGCGGAAAAGTCGCTGGTCGCACGTGGCCTGACCAACTACTGGGGTTACAACACGATCGGGTTCCTGGCGCCGCACAACCGGTATGCCTCGGCCGGCCAGGGCGGCGAGCAGGTCAGCGAGTTCAAGGCGATGGTGAAGGCCCTGCACGAGGCCGGCATCGAGGTGATCCTCGACGTGGTGTACAACCACACCGCCGAGGGCGACCATATGGGGCCCACGTTGTCCCTGCGCGGCATCGACAACGCCGCTTACTACCGGCTCAACGACGCCGACCCCGGCCGCTACCTGGACTACACGGGCTGCGGGAACAGCCTCAACGCGCGTAACCCGCACTCGCTGCAGCTGGTCATGGACTCGCTGCGGTACTGGGTCCTGGACATGCACGTCGACGGGTTCCGCTTTGACCTGGCGGCCGCGCTGGCCAGGGAACTGCACGACGTGGACCGGCTGTCCACCTTCTTCGACCTGGTCCAGCAGGACCCGGTGGTGTCGCAGGTCAAACTGATCGCCGAGCCGTGGGACATCGGCGAGGGCGGCTACCAGGTCGGTAACTTCCCGCCCCTGTGGACCGAATGGAACGGCAAGTACCGCGATACCGTTCGTGACTTCTGGCGCGGCCAGCCGGCCACCATGGGCGAGTTCGCCTCCCGGCTGACCGGGTCCAGCGACCTGTACGCGACCAGCGGGCGCCGCCCGGTCGCCTCGATCAACTTCGTCACCTGCCACGACGGGTTCACCCTGAACGACCTGGTCAGCTATGACCGCAAGCACAACGAGGCGAACGGCGAAGACAACCGGGACGGCGCCGACGACAACCGGTCCTGGAACTGCGGCGCCGAAGGGCCCGACCGATGACCGGGATATCAACGAGCTGCGCGCCAGGCAACGGCGGAACTTCCTGGTCACCTTGTTCCTGTCCCAGGGCGTGCCGATGCTGCTGGCCGGCGATGAGATGGGGCGCACCCAGCGGGGCAACAACAACGCCTACTGCCAGGACAACCCGATCTCCTGGCTCGACTGGGGACTTGTGCAGACCGAGCCGGACCTGCTGCGGTTCACCGAGACGCTGGCCAGCCTGCGCCGCAACCATCCGTTGTTCCGGCGCCGCCGGTTCTTCCGCGGCCGCCCGCAGGCCCCGGCCGGCACCGAAGGCGACATCATCTGGCTGACGCCCACCGGAGACGAGATGACCGAGCAGGACTGGGGGACCAGCTACGCGAACTCACTGGCGGTGTTTCTCAACGGCGACGCGATCAGCGAGCCGGACCCACGCGGCGAGAAGGTCAGCGACGCCAGGTTCCTGCTGATGTTCAACGCGCACAGCGACTCGCTCACGTTCACGCTGCCCGAGGCCAGCCTCGCGGCCGGCTGGGAGGTCGTTATCGATACCGCGCTCAGCCTGACCGGGTCGGTGCGCATGCCGAAGAGCCAGATCGAGGTCCGCGACCGGGCCGTCGTGGTCCTGCGGTCCACCGAGTGAGCGCGCGGCAGCTGTTCCCTTCCGCCGTGGACTACCCGGATCTGCCCGGACTTTACGCCTACCCGGACCCAGGCCCGTGGCTGCGCGCCAACATGGTGGCAAGCGCGGACGGGGCCGCGGCCCTGGAGGGGGCCACCAAGGCCTTGTCCTCCGACACCGACCGGCACGTCTTCGCGCTGCTCCGCACGCTGTCAGATGTCATCGTGGTGGGCGCGTCGACGGCACGGGAGGAACACTACAATCCGGCCCGGCCACGAGAACTCTGGCGTCACCTGCGCGCGGGCCGGACCCCGACTCCGCCGATCGCGGTGGTCAGCCGGCGCCTTGACCTGGATCCGGACAGCCCTCTCATCGCGGATGCCCCGGCGCAGGCCCGCACGATCGTGATCACCAGCGCCGCCTCGCCGGCCGGGCGCCGCGCTGAGCTGGCCGCCCGCGCCGACGTCATCGTGGCGGGCGAGGATGACGTCGACCTCGGCGCCGCCGTCAGCGCGCTGGCCGAGCGGGGCCACCAGCGGCTGCTCGCCGAGGGCGGCCCGCACCTGCTCGGCCAGTTCGTCCAGGCCGGCCTGCTGGACGAGCTGTGCCTGACGATCGGGCCGCTGATAGCGGGCCCGGGCGCGAGCCGGATCGTCGCGGGCACGGGGTTGCCAACCACGGGGCCGATGCCGCTGACCCTGGCCCACGTGCTCGAAGACGACGGTTTCCTGCTCTGCCGGTACACCAGGAAGGTCACGTCTGGGCCCTAGGGCTCGTACGAAATGTAGTAGATATGCTATCGTTCGATACGTGGACGATACACTGAATGTCCGTGATCTGCGGATGCGGTACGGCAGCACCGACGTGCTCAACGGTGTCAGCTTCGCGGCGCGCCGCGGGGAGGTGCTCGCCCTGCTCGGGCCGAACGGCGCCGGCAAGACCACCACGATCGAGATCCTCGAGGGGTTCCGGATGCGTTCGGCGGGTGAGGTCAGCGTGCTCGGCGCCGACCCCGCGCACGGCGGTGAGGCGTGGCGGGCCAGGACAGGCGTCGTGCTGCAGTCCTGGCGTGACCACGCGAAATGGCAGGTCCGCGAGCTGCTCGTGCACCTGGGACGCTACTACGCGCCGTACTCCACGGCGAGCGCCACGCGCCCCTGGGACGCCGACGACCTGCTCGAGACCGTCGGGCTGACGCCGCAGGCGCGCCAGCGGGTGGGTCACCTGTCCGGCGGACAGCGGCGCCGGCTCGACGTGGCGATCGGCATCGTGGGGCGGCCCGAATTGCTGTTCCTCGACGAGCCGACGGCCGGCTTCGACCCCGAGGCACGGCGCGACTTCCATGACGTCGTACACCGGCTCGCCGACCGGGAGCAGGCCACGATCCTGCTCACCACGCACGACCTGGACGAGGCGGAACGGCTCGCGGATCGGATCTTGATCCTGGCCGGCGGCACGATCATCGCGGACGGCTCCGCCGATGAACTCACCCGCACGATGTCGGGCCAGTCCGAGGTGCGCTGGAGCCGGGACGGGCAGCGGTTCGTGCACGCGGCGGACGACGCGACGGCGTTCGTCAGGGAGCTGTTCCGGCAGTACGGCGAGTCGGTCGAGGACCTGGAGGTGCGCCGGGCCAGCCTGGAGGACACCTACATGGCCCTGGTCCGCCAGGCGGAGCATGGTGCGCCGCCCAGGTTGACGGTGGTGGCGGCATGAACCCCGCGCTGGCGGCGGCGCGAGCGGGACTGTCCCGCGGCCGGATCGAGTTCAAGCAGACCCTGACCACGCCGGGTGACCTGAGCACGATCCTGATCACGACCGGCGGCTTGCTCGCCGCGATGATCTGGACCCGGCACACGCACCTGCCAGGGACGAGCTTTTCGCTGGGCACCACGATGCTGGCCAGCGTGCTCGCCCTGAACGTCGGGTATTACGGGGTCGTCAACATGGGCGACCTGATCGTGGTCGAACGCGAGGACGGCACGCTGCTGCGGGCCAAGGCCATACCCAACGGCATGCTCGGCTACCTGCTGGGCAAGGTCGTCAACATCTCGGGGCAGATAGTGTTCGTGGCCGCGGTCACCCTGCTGGTCGGCGCTTTCTTGTTCACCGGCCTGGCGATCGGCAGCCCAGGCAGCTGGCTGACGCTGGTCTGGGTGCTCGTGCTCGGACTGCTCGCCATGTTGCCGGTGGGCGCCGTGCTCGGGTCGCTGTTTCCCAGCCAGCGCAGTGCCGGACCCGTCTGGCTCCTCGGGTTGTCCGGAGTGACCGCGATCTCCGGCATCTTCTATCCGATCACGCACCTGCCGACGGTGCTGCAATGGGCCGGGCAGGTGTTCCCGATTTACTGGCTGGGGCTCGGAATGCGTTCGGCGCTGCTGCCGCACGCGCTGGCGGCGGTGGAAATCGGCCACTCGTGGCGGCACCTGGCCACGTTCGGCGTCCTCGCTGCGTGGGCGGTCGCGGGCCTTGTGCTCGCGCCGGTGGTGCTGCGGCGGATGGCACGCCGCGAGTCCGGCTCGACCGTCGCGGCCCGGCGCGAGAAGGTGATGCGGCGATGAGTGAGGTCATCTACAACCGGATCGCCATGCTGCGGGCCGAGCGCGGGATTTCCCGGCGCGAGCTGGCCGACGCGCTCGGCGTGCACTACCAGACAGTCGGCTACCTGGAGCGCGGCGAGTACAGCCCGAGCCTGCACCTGGCGCTGCGGATCGCCGCGCACTTCGAGGTCCCGGTCGAGGTGATCTTTTCCGCCGAGCCGTTCCCCCGGCTAGGCACCGCCGCGACCGCGTAGCGACCCGCGCGGCCACCTGGTGCCGTTACCGTTCGGGCGGCGGGGCCAGGTCCCGGCGGCCGGTCAGCACCAGCCAGGTGAGCAGCCCGGTGATGTCGGCCGGGGCGGCGGCGGTGCCGGGGATCAGCTGCAGCACGGCCAGGGACAGCACCGCGGCGACGGCGGCGCGGATGAGCAGGCGGCGCGGCCGTCCCCGCCGGATCCTGGCCGGGAACTCCCCCACCGCAGCCAGCGGGTGACCAGGCCGGACACCAGGCGGCGGATCCTGGGCGGGGATCACAGGCAACGGCGCGGTGACCGGTCCCGTCGGCGGGCCCGGCTTGCTCGACGAGGTCGGCGTAGGCTTCGCTGCGGCCCCAGCCGGTGCGCAGCTCGGCGTAGGCGGCCGACGCGGCGGTGTAACGGGCCAGGTCCCCGCCGTCGGGGCGGTCAGGGTGGGTGGCGGCGGCGATCGCCCGCCAGGCGGCGCGGACCTGCTCATCGGGCAGGTCGAGGCGGGCGGGCAGGCCGAGGGCATCGAAGGGGTTGGCGGTCATCGGGGTGCTCCGGGTCCGAAAACGTCATCGAGACGGCCGGGGTCCGGCCACAGGCCGGCGGCGGGGCCGGGGCCGGGTCGGGGTCGGGGTCGGGCGGCTGGTGGTGGCGGGGCTGGGGGATGCGGGGGGCCGGGTCGCCGGCGGCGGGTGGCGGGAGCAAGGTGAGCGGGGAGGGCTTGGGCCGGGCGACCTGGACGAAGGTGGCCGCGCCGCGCTGGATGTAGCACGCCTGCCCGACGGCCAGGCGGCGGACGATGTCAGGGTCGGCGGTCCAGGCGCGCTGCTCGCGGGTAGTGCCCTCATCGCCCCAGGCACCGCCGATGAGCTTGTGCGCGGTTTCCAGCACCCGCCGTCGGCCCGCCGCGGCGGTGAGCGCGTCGGGGTAGGGGGTGTGCAGGACGAAGATCCCGCCGTCGGCGGTGCCCGCGATCCGGTACCGCTCATCGTCATTGGCGCCCAGGCCCTGCCAGGACTGGGCCGAGACCTGCACCCCGATACCCAGGGACCGGCCCCGCTCGTACAAGTTCGACAGCGGCACCCGCGCCGGAGACGGCGGAGTAGTCATCGGCGGCCAGCAGCATCGCCCGGGGTTCGGCGTCCAGGTCGGTGGCGGCCCGGGCGGTCAGCTCGGTCAGCGCCATCGCCTGCGCTTCGGCGACCGACGGTTCGCGGGTGCCTTCCAAGATGCAGTACCAGGCGTCCGCGTCGGCCAGGTTCCCCGGTCCGTCCAGCGCCGGTCCGAGCCGGCCCAGCAAGGTGGCGTAGCGGAGCTGGATGTCGGGCAGCTGCCGGGCCGCCGCCTTGGCCCGGGCGGCTTCGGCGGGGTACCGGGCGGGGTCCCACGCGGTCTGCAGCCAGCGGGCATCGAGGCGGTCCAGGAACTCCGCGGTGCTGGCCGGCGGCCCGGCGGGGGCGGTGACGGCCAGCATCAGGGCGGCTTGCAGGATGTCGGCGTAGTAGGCGGCGGCGCCGGTGCCGGAGTCGATCATCTGGTACAGCAGCACGGCGAGGTCGGCGGGTGGCAGGTCCCACAGGTTCAGCCGGGCCTCATCAGGCCAGAGGGCGACGCGGCGGGCGCCGGCGCCGTAGAGCAGCCGGCGGGTCCTGTCCGCTTTGACGCGGGCGTCGCGGCCGCCTTTGCAGTCCAGGACGACGAGCAGGGGCCGGTGTCCTTGCCCGGTGCGGGCCTGCTGGAGGGTGGCGGTGAACCAGCCGGCCCACAGCCGGATCATGAGGTTGGTTTTCCCTGATCCGGTGGCGCCGACGATGACCATGTGGCGGGCGCAGGCGCCGGCGGGGATGGTGAAGACGGGGTGCCAGCGGTGGCCGATGGCGCGGATGGTGCCGCCGACCGGGATCCGCCCGCCGCGGGCCAGCAGGGGGACGGCGCCGGGGGCGGCGGTCAGCCCGCGGGCGGTGCGGACTTGGTGTTTCCACTGGCGGGCGTCGAAGGTGATCGGCGCGGTCGCGGTGTAGCCGGCCAGCCCGGTGGTGATGGCGTAGATCCGCCACGCCCACACCAGGGCGGCCAGGCCCAGTCCGGCCGGGACCGCGACCGGGGCGACCTGGAGGAAGGTCCGGGTCAGGTTCAGGGTGGTCAGGTGGGACCAGCCCGCGACCCAGTCATGGCCCGGGGCCATGGCGATGGCCCGGCCTGGCGTGCGGACGGCCAGCAGGAGCAGCCAGACCGCGGTCACCAGGAGCGTCGTGGCGGCGGCGCGGCCCAGCCGGGCCGGGGGCCAGCCGCGCAGCCACGCCGCGGCGTACCCGACGGCCGTCACGGCGGTGACCGGCCACACGGCGACGGCGATCGCGGCGAGCAGGAACCAGCCGGCGGCCTTGACGGCTTTGCGGATCAGCCACAGGGAGATGGTGAGCTTGACCCAGGTCCACACGGTCATGACGCCGGGCTCCGGGGTGAACGCCGCGGCGGGCAGCTCGCGGACGGTGATCCGGGGTTGCTCCCCGGCGGGCAAGGTGGCGGCGGCGCGGGCGACGACGAGCCGGGCGGCGGGGGCGGTCAGATAGATCACCTGGGCGTACCGCATCGGGGTCAGCAGCCCGGTCATGATCCGGGTGGTCCGGTCCAGGGGCTTGGGGGTCAGCTCGGCCTCGATGGCCCAGACCTGCCCGCCGTACGGGCTGCCGGGCAGGGAGGGCCAGTGGATCTCGGCGTCGGGGACGTGCTCGCGGCGTCCGCTGGCGGGGTGGCTGGCGCGCAGCCGCCGTTCGGAATGCCACCAGGGCTGCCCGGCCGCCCAGGCGGGGCTGGCCTGCAGCCACAGCCGGGCCGCGAGGACGGCGCGGATGTGGGCCAGCCGCCCGAGCGCGGGCCGGGTGGCGGGGAACCCCAGGCCGGTGGCGGTCATCCCGGCCCGGGTCAGCCAGCACCACCCTGGTCCGGGCCCGAGCCGGCCGGTGGCGGCGTACCCGGCGCGACGCCACCGGGCCATGATCGCGGGCAGCCGGTCCGGCGGCACCCGCAAGGCCAGGGCGAGCAGGTCGGCGGGCGCGCCGTAATGCTCCCCGCACAGCAGCAGCCCGTCGATGTCGCGCTGGCTGAGCCGGACCGTGCCCGCATCCGCGCGCCGAGCCGGCCGGGTCGTGGTGTGTGGTGTCGTGGCTGTGCTTGTGCTGGTGCTTGTGCTTGTGCTTGTGCCGCCATGATGCTCCCCTGGTTTCTCCTGTCGTCACACCGACCTCAGTAGCCCCGTGTTTCCGGAAGAACACGAGATGTGACGATTTTTCCGGCGACGCAGCCGCGGGCGGCAGGGCTGCCGGGCATCCGTAAGAGCTTCGTCATTCCAAGCATGTGCTTGACATTTCGCTTTGGGGCATGACAGCATTCCAAGCATGTCCTTGGAATATGACGCGGAACAGGGCGGGCCGGAGCAGGGCGGGCCGGAGCGGGGCGAGGCGGGCCCGGGCGGAGTCTGGGCAGCGCTGGCGGCTGCTTGATGACCCGGTGGCTATCCGGGCGCTGGCGCATCCGCTGCGGCACGAGCTGATGTCGATCATCGGCAGGCTAGGCCGGGCCACCACCGCGGACGCGGCACGCGAACTCGGCATCAGCCACGGCCTGGCCTCGCACCACCTGCGGCAGCTGGCCAAGTACGGCTTCGTCGAGCAGGTCAAGGGCAAGGATCACCGGGAACGCCCGTGGCGGCTCGTCGCCACCTCCTACAACTGGGCCGGGGCGACCAGGACCCCCGCGGGCTCCGGCGCGGTCGACGTACTCGAGCAAGTCCTGGCCGAACGGGCCCTCGAGGGTTTCCTTGACTGGCAGCAGAGGCGTAAGAACTGGCCGCAGGAGTGGCAGGCGCATACCGGTCTCGGCACGTCCACGATCTATCTCACCCAGGCCGAGGCGGCTGGACTGGCCGAGGCTATCGACGCCCTGATCAATCGTTACGCCAACGAACGTCCGCTTGACGACGTGGCGTCCCGGCCGGCCGGATCAGTGCCGGTGGACTTCACCCTTTTCGCCGTACCGGGATCTGACCCGCCGGGACCCGGGCCGCGGGAGGAAGGCTGACATGCGGTCGACATGGCGGATGCTGGCAGGCCGGCGTGACCTGCGGCTGGTGCTCTTGGCTGGCCTCGTTTCCCTGTCCGGGGACTGGATCTTGACGATAGGGCTGACGTACCGGGTTTACGCCGTGACCGGCTCGACGGTGGCGTCGGCGCTGACGGTGGCAGCCTCGTTCGCGCCGCAGGTGCTGCTGGGCGCGGTCGCCGGAGTGTTCGCCGACCGCTGGGACCGCAAGCGGACCATGATCGTCGCCGATCTGCTGCTGGCGGCCGGCCTGCTGCCGCTGCTGTTCGTGCATCACGCGGCGCAGGTCTGGATCGTCTTCGTGGTGATGTTCACCGAAGGAGCGATCCAGCAGTTCTTCTCCCCCGCCGAGCAGGCCCTGGTGCCCCGGCTGGTACCTGACGAGGAGCTGCTGGCCGCTAACGCGCTTGGCGGGCAGGTCTCGAACGTGGCCCGGCTGGCCGGCTCGGCCCTCGGCGGCATTCTCGCGGCCGCAGGCGGCATCGCCGCCGTAACCCTGGTGGACGCGGCCAGCTTCCTGGCTTCCGCCGCTCTCCTCGGCTTCGTCCGGGCTGGAGGGCGAACAGCCGTCGCCCGCGTGCCCTCCGGCCAGACGGTGCGGGCCAGGCTCACCCTGGTCGGCACGGAGCTGCGAGACGGCATGCGCCTGGCGACACGGCACAAGGTGCTGCGCGCGCTGATGATCTTCGCCTTGGTCACCAGCGTCGGCGAGGGCATCATGAGCACGCTGTTCACCCCGTTTGTCGAACATGTCCTGCACGGGACCGGCGAGGATTTCGGGCTTATCGTGGCCGCCCAGGCTGTCGGCGGGATCGCCGGCGGCCTGGTGGCCGCGTCGTCCGGCTCGCGGGTGCCCGCTGCCCGGCTGTTCAGTGGCGGCGCGATCATCTTCGGCCTGGTGGACCTGGCCATCTTCCTCTACCCGATCAGCTACGTCGCAGTCTGGCCCGCCGCCGTCGGGATGATCGTCGTCGGCATCCCTGGCGCGCTCTGCCTGGCCGGGCTGGTCACCTTGTTCCAGCGCAACAGCGAGGACTCCTACCGCGGCCGGGTGTTCGGTGCCATCAGCACCCTGGAAGGAGTCACCATCCTGGCCGGGACGCTGGGCGCAGGTTACCTCAGCCGGGTCGCCGGCATCATGCCGGTGCTGGCCATCCAGGGCGGCGGATACGTCGTGGCCGGGCTCGGCATGCTCCTGTGGCTGCCGGGCCGGACGCAGGCTAGCCTGGCTCAGGCTAGCCTGCTCGGGCAAGGGGCCTAGCCGTAAAGAACTGCCAGCCATAACCTGATCAGACAACCAGGGAGACGGTCATGCCGCTGCACACCCAGGTGGACGAGTCCAGCCAAGACGCGGAACTTGACGTCAACCCGGTATACGTCCGCGAGCTGAGCTGCGAGATCCCCAGATACCGGCTGCCGCGGCACGGCGTGCTGCCGCGCACCGCGCTGCAGGTGGTGCGGGACGAGCTCATCCTCGACGGCAACGCCCGGCTCAACCTGGCCACGTTCGTCACCACCTGGATGGAGCCCGAGGCCGAGGAGCTGATGGCCGAGTGCTCCTCCAAGAACATGATCGACAAGGACGAATACCCGCAGACGGCCGAGCTCGAGCGGCGCTGCGTGAACATCCTGTCCGACCTGTGGAACGCGCCGGCCGGCAGCCAGGCGACCGGGTGCTCCACCACCGGGTCCAGCGAGGCCTGCATGCTCGGCGGCATGGCGCTGCTGTGGCGGTGGCGAGCCCGGCAGCGGGCGGCGGGTCTGGACGACGACCAAGCCCAACCTGGTCATGGGTAGCAATGTGCAGGTCTGCTGGGAGAAGTTCTGCCGGTACTGGCAGGTCGAGCCGCGCTATGTGCCGATGGTGCCGGGACGGCTGCATCTGCGCGGCGCCGAAGCCGCCGCCAAGTGCGACGAGAACACCATCGGCGTGGTGGCGATCATGGGTTCCACCATGGACGGCAGCTACGAACCCGTCCTGGAGATCAGCCAGGCCCTGGACCAGCTGCAGGCCACGCAGGACTGGGACGTGCCGATCCATGTGGACGGCGCGTCGGGCGGGTTCGTCGCCCCGTTCCTGCAGCCGGACCTGGAGTGGGACTTCCGGGTGCCGCGGGTGGCGTCGATCAACACCTCCGGGCACAAATACGGCCTGGTGTATCCCGGCGTGGGCTGGGTCTTGTGGCGGACTCCGGCCGCCCTGCCCGACGACCTCGTCTTCCGGGTTAACTACCTGGGCGGCGAGATGCCGACGTTCGCCCTCAACTTCTCCCGGCCCGGCGCGCAGGTCGCCGCCCAGTACTTCAACTTCATCCGGCTCGGCCATGAGGGCTACCGGCGGGTGCAGCAGACCTGCCAGGACATCGCCTTGCACCTGTCCGGCGAGATCGCCGAGATGGGCCCGTTCGAGCTGCTCACTGAGGGCAGGGACCTCCCGGTGTTCGCGTTCAAGCTGCGCGACGACATCACCGGCTACTCGGTGTTCGACCTGTCCGAGCGGCTGCGGATGCGGGGCTGGCAGGTACCGGCCTACACCTTCCCCGCTGATCTGACCGGGACCGCGGTGATGCGGATCGTGATCAGGAACGGCTTCAGCATGGACCTAGCTGACCTGCTGCTCGACGACATGCGCCTGCACATCCGAACCCTGGAGCATCACCCGCAGACGCAGCCGCCACCGGAGATCCAGCACAAGCGCCAGTCCTTTATTCATTGAGGGACAGCGCGGAGAGCGACTTAAGGAGCTGACATGACGGCGCTGCGCAGCTTTGCGGGCGGAACCTGGATCGACGCCGGCCGACGGGGGCCGCCCGGTGCTTGACGCGGTGACCGGGGAGGAGGTCGCCCGGGTGTCATCGGCCGGGATCGATTATGCCGCCGCCCTGGGGTACGGGCGCGTCGTCGGCGGTCCGGCGCTGCGCGAGCTCACCTTCCACCAGCGGGCCGCGCTGCTCAAATCCCTGGGCCTGCTGCTGCGCGAGCACCGGCCCGAGCTCTACGAGCTGTCCGCCCGTACCGGGGCCACGCTCGGCGACGCCAAGTTCGACGTCGACGGCGGCATCGGCGCGCTGCTCAGCTACGCCAGCAAGGCCAAACGTGAGCTGCCGAACGACCGGGTCCTGCCCGAGGGGCAGGTGGAGCCGCTGGGCCGGGGCGGGACGTTCGTCGGCCAGCACATCCTCACCCCGCGCCACGGGGTGGCCGTGCAGATCAACGCGTTCAACTTCCCGGTCTGGGGCCCGCTGGAGAAGTTCGCGCCTGCCTTCATCGCCGGGGTACCCAGCCTGATCAAGCCGGCCACCCAGACCGCGTACCTGACGGCCAGGCTGGTGGAGCTGATGGTCGGGTCCGGATTGCTGCCCGACGGCACGCTCCAGCTGGCCTGCGCCAGCGCCCGCGGGCTGCTGGATGAGCTCGGAGAGCAGGATCTGGTGTCGTTCACCGGCTCGGCCTCCACCGCGCGGCACCTCCGGGCCCATCCGGCGGTGGTGGCCAGGTCGGTCCGGTTCAACGCCGAGGCCGACTCGCTCAACTGCTCCGTGCTCGGCCCGGACGCGGGTCCGGACACCGGCGAATTCGACCTGTACGTCAAGCAGCTGGTGAACGAGATGACGGTCAAGGCGGGCCAGAAGTGCACCGCGATCCGGCGTGCCTTCGTACCTGTCACGATGATCGACTCGGTGGCCGAAGCGGTGCGGGACCGGCTGGCCCGGGTGGTGGTCGGCAGCCCGGCCGCTGACGGCGTACGGATGGGCGCGCTGGCCAGCCTGGAGCAGCGCGAGGAGGTCCGCCGCTCGGTCAAGGCGCTGCTGTCCGCGGCCAGCATCGTGTCCGGTGACCCCGATCACGTGGACGTGGTCGGGGCCAGCGCCGAGCGCGGCGCCTTCATCGCCCCGCTGCTCCTGCGGGCCGACGATAGCGACCGCCCGGAGCCGCATGAGGTCGAGGCGTTCGGGCCGGTCAGCACCCTGATCGGCTACCGGGACACCGCCGAGGTGATCACCCTGGCGGCGCGCGGCCTGGGCAGCCTGGCCGGATCGGTGGTCACGGGCGACCCGGACTTCGCCCGCGACGTGGTGCTCGGCCTGGCGCCCTGGCACGGCCGGCTGCTCGTCCTTGACCGCGAGGACGCGGGCGAGTCGACCGGGCACGGCTCACCGCTGCCGATGCTGGTCCACGGCGGACCAGGGCGTGCGGGCGGCGGGGAGGAGATGGGCGGCATCCGGGGCGTGCTGCACCACATGCAGCGTACGGCGGTGCAGGCCAGCCCGCGGGTGCTGTCCGCCGTCACCGGCCGCTGGGTCCACGGCGCGCAGCGGAACGCTGACCGCGGCCACCCGTTCCGCAAGTCGCTGGCCGAGCTGCGGATCGGCGACACCGTGGTCGCGGGCCCGCGGCCGGTGACCCTGGCCGACATCGAGCACTTCGCCGAGTTCACCGGCGATACCTTCTACGCTCACATGGACGAGGAAGCCGCGCGGGCCAACCCGTTCTTCGACGGGCGGGTCGCGCACGGCTACCTCATCGTCTCCTTCGCCGCGGGCCTGTTCGTCCAGCCGGACCCCGGTCCCGTGCTGGCCAACTACGGCCTGGAGAACCTGCGTTTCCTCACCCCGGTCTCCCCCGGGGACGAGCTGACCGTGACGTTGACCTGCAAGCAGATCATCCCGCGGGAGGACGCCGGGCACGGTGAGGTGCGCTGGGACGCCGAGGTGACCAACCAGGACGACAAGCCGGTGGCCACGTACGACGTGCTGACGCTGGTGGCCAAGCAGTGGCCCCCGGCCGCCAGTGACGATGACCGCTGACGACCGGGGACCCGCCGCGCTAGGAATCGACTACGTAACCTTCGCCTTCAGCCAGCTCCCCGTTCGGGCAGGTAGCAGTGGAGGTGCCGTCCCCAGTTACCACATTGCCGTTTTGCGACTCAACTACACCGCGCATTACGTAGCACAGGGCGCTGAGATTCCATTTCGTCGTGGGCGGCTGGCCGATGCACGTCGCCGATACCGTTGGTGCGCTTGAGCGGGACAGATTACAGCCCCATGGCCAATTTCCGCCGTTGTCGATAATTTCGGGAGCGGGCGAGCCGCTTATGGTCGCAGGCAGGCTGGTACTGGTTATCTCCGCGGTGAACTGCAGTTCGGTCCCCGGCGGATCGCCGTTGATGATAAGCGGTATCGACAGAAATGCGTACGGGGCGTTCGGCTGGATCGTCACGTAGCCTGATGTCGCCACGTAGTCGCGGCCGGCCAGCGCCGTCCCGTCTACCGTCTTATATCCGATGGTGATCGGCTGGTTGAGGTTGTAGAGCAGCATCGAGATGTCGAGCGAGCCCGGATTGGTGTAGCAACTGTAGGGCGCGCTGTTGGTACAGCCCTTGATGAAGTCGTAGCCACCGGATGGGGTGCCGCTGAAGTCGATCGTGACTCTCGATGATGCGTGCGCGGCGGCCGTGGGGGCGAGCATCGTCATCGCGCCAATGAACACGACAGCTAGAATGCGGGTTAAACCTTTCACAACTTCACTCCTTCGTGAGGGCTGGCAGGCGCAGCGGCCTTTGCGGCACGAGCTACCCGACGTTGTGATTATCTGCTGGCAAACTGCGCGCCGCAAGAGGCAAAAATGACCGCTTCCGCCGCTAGGCCATAACCTCCAGGGGTGGAAGCGGGCGGGCCTATTTCTTTGCCTTTTTGCCCTTAGCCTTTGCCGCCAGGGCGGGCGGCGGGGTGGTGCAGCCGGCGCAGGCCGGCTGGCCGGAGAAGTAGGCCGGGACGCTGGGCGAGTCGGTGGGCGGGTTCGTGGCCAGCAGCACCGGCCCGCGCGGGGCCTGGTTGAAGTCGAAGTCCTGGTCGATGTTGCCCAGGACGGATTCATTCTCGCGGACGTCGGGCCGGGGATCAGGGCGCCCGTCCGTGGCGGGGTTGAGCCGGTTCCCGCCGAGAAAGTCGTCCTCGATGAATTTCAGGTAGGCGTCGCTGCTGAGCGTCTGGTGGTCCAGGTAGCCCGGCCGGGAGTACGGAGAGATCACCAGACCGGGAACACGCAGGCCGTAACCGTTCTGATCGACGTTTGGCGGCACCACGTGATCGTAGAAGCCACCCCAGTCGTCCCAGGCCAGGAAGATCGCGGTGGAGTCCCAGTCGGGGCTTTTCATCGCGGCGTTGATGATCGAGGTGACGTAGGCCTGGCCCTGGTGGACGCTGGCCGGCGGGTGGTCGCTGTCCGGTCCGGACGGGGTGATCCAGCTGACCGACGGGAGCGTGCCCGCCTTGGCCGCGGTGTAGTAGCTGGTCAGGTCCTGGATATTGGTCAGCTGGTGATCGGCCTGCACGTCGCCGAACAGCGGGAGGGGATTCCAGATTCCCGGCGTCTTGGCGCTCTGGGCGGTCGGGGCGCAGGTCTCGGCCGAGTCGTTCTCGCAGTCGGGCTGGATTCCGGTCTGCACGTAGTAGGCCCAGCTCACGTGGCGCGCGTACAGCAGCCAGGTGATGTCGGTCCAGGCCAGGTCGATCGAGGTGGTCCCGTCGGTCACCTCCTTGTTCACGGCGTTGCCGAACTGGCCCGACCCGTACGGGCCGACGATATTGTTGACGCAGCTCATCGGCGACTTGTTCTTGCACTTGGCGGACCAGGCCGAGACCATGTACAGATGGTCCGGCAGTGACCACGACTTGACCGGCTCGAACATGTGGTCCTGGAGCACGAAGTCCTTCGCGTAGGTCCAGTAGTTGGGGAGCTCCGCGCTGGTGTGGTAGCCCATCACGTCGGGCGTCTGGCCGGTGCTGCAGGCGGGGTCGTCGGGGTTGGTGCAGGTCGACTTGGCCTTGTCCCGCTGGGCGATGAACCCGTCCATCTGGCCGCCGTTGACGTCCGCGACGGCGTTGGCCTCGCCGTGCGGGCCGCCCCCGTTGATGTCCGCCGTGTCGTGATAGGGCCGGGTGCAGCCGCCCGCGGGGTTGGGGACGCACGCCGTCGGTACCCCGTTGCTCATGCCGATCCCGTCGACGCCGGGATAGGTGCCGAAGTAGGAGTCGAACGACCGGTTCTCCTGCATCACGATGATCACGTGCTTGATCTTGTGGATGCCCGAGGCGACGCTGGCTGAGGAGGACGCCGGGGAAGAGGTGCATGCCGCCAGGGACACGGTGACCAGCGCGGTTGCCGCTGCCGCCGCCAGTATCGTCCCGCGTTTCGCGCTTTGCCTTCGCATGAGCCACCATAAGGAGCCCGCGGTGAGAGGGTGCTGTGCTCCGCGTGTGCGAACCTCAAGCCGGCCGTGGTCAATGCCTGGGGCCGACGCTCAGCAAACTTACAACTTGGTGTGCGTGCTCAGGTACGACTCGGCCAGGTCACAGCTGCCGCGGGTATACCCGGCGCCGAGCTCGGCGGCGATGTCGACGCCCCGGTGCGAGCCCATCCAGGCGACCAGGAGCAGCCGCCGGAACATGATGAACGTCCAGATTTCCGCTTGGTCAGCCGCAGGCAGCTGGCCGGTCCGGTGGTACCCGCCGAGCCAGCTGTCCACCAGCGCCGGCACCTCCGGGGCATGCTCGAAGAAGCTGACCGAGGTGCCCAGGTCGTACAGGTACCAGCTGAACCCCGAGTCGTCGAAGTCGATGACGCTGACCGCTCCGTCGTGCACCAGCAGGTTGGCCAGCCGGGTGTCCGCGTGAACCAGCCCGTAACGCTCCGGCCCGGTGCCAAACGCGGCCAGCCGGAAGCGGAGCACGCGGTCCAGCCGGGTGAGCACCTGACGTTCGGACGGCCCGACACCGATGCCGTCCTGCCAGCGTCCCCACCGGGCCCCCGGGCCGAACGCCGCCTGGTAATCCCAGTGAAACCGGGTGAACCAGGCCGGCCGGGGCCATCGCCTGGCGTGCTGGTGCATCCGGGCGGTAATCTCGCCGAGCTCGGCAAAATGGCCGCCGCTCAGCACGCCACCGGATTCCCCCTCGGGCTCGCGGCCGGGCAGGAACTCAAAGCGCACGCAGTGCCGGGCCGGTGCGTCCACGCCGCCGTGTTCGGGCACTGTGACGATCCGCCGGCCGTCGGTGGCGGCCAGCACCCGCGGCGTGCGCACCCCGGCTTCGGCCCGCAGCGCGTCCATCCAGGCCAGCTCGGACGCGATCTCCTGCGGACTGTGGTAGCCGAGGCGGTGCACGCGGAGCACGGACGGCCCGGCATCGGGATCGGACACGAGGAAGGTGGCGTTCTCGGAGACGTTGAGCAGTTCCACGGCCGCGTCCGGGTGCCCGCCATAGGCCCGCAACGCGTCCCTGGCGCAGCCAAGCACCCGGTCCAGGACGCCGCCGCCACCGGACAGGTCGTGTTCCGGCGCCACCGGCACCTCCAGTCAGAACGACCGCGGGCCGCTACTCCCGGGATGGGAGGTAGCGGCCCGCGGTCGTTGGCAGATCAGGCCCCGCGAAGGCGGGCGAGCGCCTCGGCCAGGATGGCCTCGCCGTCGGAGTCGCTGCGGCGCTCCTTCACGTAAGCAAGGTGCGTCTTGTACGGCTCGACCCTGGGCGGATTCGGCGGTGCCTGCTCGTTCTGGCCCGCCGGGTTGCCGCACCGAGGGCACTCCCAGGTGTCAGGGATCGCGGCGTCGGTCGCGAAACTCGGGCGAGTCTCGTGCTTGTTCGCGCACCAGAACGATATCCAGATACGGGGCGCGGCCTCGCCGCGCTCGGCCTCGCCCATCGGCCCCGCGCCAACCCTGCTGCCGCGGATCGCGTTGCCACTACTCACAGATCACCCCTTGAAGGCCATAGTGCTATGAAGCCAAGAACGTCAGTGCGGGATAGATGTACAGGCTAGTGGTTGATCAGCCAGCTGAGGGCAATAACGCAGATGAACCACAGGACCCCGAAGAAGATCGTGATCCGGTCGAGGTTCCGCTCGACGACGGAAGAGGAACCGAGGGTGGAGGACACCCCGCCGCCGAACAAGTCTGACAGTCCGCCGCCCTTGCCCTTGTGCAGCAGGACGAGCAAGATCATCACGACACTGGTGATGATCAGGATAACGGAAACCCCGACAATCATCGCTGTTATCCAACTCCCGCTGATGACATTCGCGCTGGTGATACCGGCGCTGCTGATACCTGCATTGCTGACATCGGCCTTGTCGACATCGGCGCCGCCGAGTTGGGCGCCACTGACTCCAGCCTACGCTGCCAGTTCACGATACCGGCAGATCTGAGCGAACTGCCCGGCGTCAAGACTGGCCCCGCCGACCAAAGCGCCGTCGATGTCCGGCTGCGCCATGATCGGGGCGACGTTGTCGGTCTTGACCGACCCGCCATACAGGATACGCACACGGGCGGCGGTTTCGGCGTCGTGAAGTTCGGAAATCCGCGACCTGATCGCCCCGATCACCTCCTGGGCGTCCTGCGGGGTGGCCACCTCTCCGGTGCCGATGGCCCAGACCGGCTCGTAGGCGATCACCATCGCGGCCACCGTGGCGGCCGGGATGCCCTTCAGCGATCCGTCGATCTGCCCGACGCAGCATTCCAGATGCTGGCCGGCCTGGCGGATCCCGAGCGGCTCGCCCACGCACAGGATCGGCGTGAGCTCGGCCCGCAGCGCCGCCTGGACCTTGGCGTTGACCACCTCGTCGGTCTCCGCGTGGTACTGCCGCCGTTCGGAATGCCCGGCCAGCACGTAGTCACAGCCCAGCTTGGCCAGCATCGACCCGGAGATCTCGCCGGTGTAGGCGCCCGAGTCGTGCTCGGAGATGTCCTGCGCGCCGTAGCAGATCCGCAGCTTGTCCCCGTCGATCAGCGTCTGCACGCTGCGCAGCGCGGTGAACGGCGGCAGCACGGCCACGTCGACCGCGTCGAAATCCTTGTCGGTCAGCGTGAACGCGAGCTTCTGGACGAGCGCGATCGCCTCGAGGTGGTTCCCGTACAGCTTCCAGTTGCCCGCCATCAGCGGGACACGCCCGCCAGCGCCGCGTGTCGTCACGAGCCATCCTCCAGTGCCGTCAGCCCAGGGAGCGTTTTGCCCTCGAGGTACTCCAGGCTCGCACCGCCGCCGGTGGAGATGTGCCCGAACGACTTCTCACCGATGCCGAGCGCCCTGACCGCCGCGGCGGAGTCACCGCCGCCCACTACGGTCAGGCCGCTGACCGCGGCCACCGCTTCGGCGACCGCGCGGGTGCCTGCGGCGAACGCCGGGAACTCGAAGACCCCGATCGGGCCGTTCCAGAAGACCGTCCGGGCGTCAGCGAGCTTGTCCGCGAACAGGGCCCTGGTCTTCGGCCCCGCGTCCATTCCTTCGCGGTCAGCGGGGAAATCCGCGACCGACACCACCGAATGCTCGGCGTCGGGCGCGAAGTGCGTCGCGGCGACCAGGTCCACCGGGAGGACAAGTTCCACCCCGCGCCGCTGCGCCTCGGCCATGACGGCCTGCACGGCGGGGATCTGGTCGGCCTCGAGCACCGAGTTCCCGACCTCGTATCCTTGCGCGGCCAGGAACGTGTAGCCCATGCCGCCGCCGATGAGGATACGGTCGGCCAGGCCGAGCAGGTTGCCGATGACGGCGAGCTTGTCCGACGGCTTCTTGCCACCCAGCACCACCACGAAGGGCCGGGCCGGGTCCGTGGTCAGCTGGCGCAGCACCTCGACCTCGGCCAGGACCAGGTCGCCGGCGGCATGCGGGAGCAGTCCCGGCAGGTCGTAGACCGACGCGTGCTTGCGGTGCACGGCGCCGAACCCGTCCCCCACGTACAGTTCGCCAAACCGGGCCAGCCGCTGCGCGAACTCCGCCCGCTCCGCGTCGTCCTTGGCCGTCTCGGCCGGCTCGAAGCGCACGTTCTCCAGCACCGCGACGTCTTCGTCGCCGAGGCCGAACACGGTCTCCTCGGCCGACGGGCCGGCCACGTCGGTCGCGAACGACACGGGCCGGCCGAGCAGTTCACCCAGCCGGGCCGCCACCGGTCGCAGCGAGGGGCCGCCGGCCGCCCGGTCCTCGAACGAGGCGCCCTTGGGCAGGCCGAGGTGGGCCAGCACGATGACCCGCGCACCACGGTCGGACAGCTTGCTGATCACCGGCAGGCTGGCCCGGATCCGGCCGTCGTCGGTGATCTCTCCGGTGCCTGTCAGGTCGAGCGGGACGTTCAGGTCCGACCGGAGCAGCACCCGCCGGCCGAGGACCTCCAAGTCATCGATGGACCGCATCACCGTAGCCGCGAGGCGACGAGAGCGGTCAGGTCGACGAGCCGGTTAGCGTAACCCCACTCGTTGTCGTACCAGCCGATGATCTTGACCTGGCTGCCGAACGTCATGGTCAGCGAGGCGTCGAACGTGCACGACGCGGGGGTGCCGACGATGTCGGAGGACACGATCTGGTCCTCGGTGTAGTACAGGTAGCCCTTGAGCGGGCCATCGGCGGCGGCGCGGAACGCGGCGTTGACCTCATCCTTGGTCACCTCCCGGCCCAGCTCCACCACCAGGTCGGTGACCGAGCCGTCGGGCACGGGCACCCGCATGGCCATCCCGTCCAGCTTGCCCTTGAGCTCGGGCAGCACCAGCGCGGTCGCCTTGGCCGCCCCGGTCGTGGTCGGGATGATGTTCTGGGCCGCGGCCCGGGCCCGGCGCAGGTCCTTGTGCGGGAAGTCCAGGATGACCTGGTCGTTGGTGTAGGCGTGAATCGTGGTCATCAGGCCCTTGACGATCCCGAAGTTGTCCAGCAGCACCTTGGCCATCGGCGCCACGCAGTTGGTGGTGCAGGACGCGTTGGACAAGATGTGGTGCGTCGCGGGGTCGTACGCGTCGTCGTTGACCCCCATCACGATCGTGATGTCCTCTTCCTTGGCCGGCGCGGAGATGATGACCTTCTTCGCCCCCGCCTCCAGGTGCGCCTTGGCCGTCGACCCGGTGGTGAACCGGCCGGTGGACTCGATCACCACATCGACGCCGAGGTCGCGCCACGGCAGCTTGGCCGGATCGCGCTCGGCCAGGATCTTGATCGACTTGGTGCCGATACCGATGGTGTCGCCGGATACCGATACCTCGTGCGGCCAGGTGCCGAGCACGGTGTCGTATTTGAGCAGGTGCGCCATCGTGGCGATGTCACCGAGGTCGTTAGCCGCCACTATCTCGATGCCGCGATCACTGTCCACGGCGTTGGCTGCCCGCCAGAAGTTACGGCCGATCCGGCCGAAGCCGTTGATTCCCACGCGAATTGTCACAGTACCAAGTCTCCTCGTCGATCCCCGTGATCGCCAGCGCTCCGAGACTATCGGACGCCGGTTGAAATAATGGTCAGGATTCTGCGCCAGACCCGCGCGGCGGAGCCGCCCCTGAGGTCTAGACCTTATCAAGAAGTCGGAATATTGCCCGAACGGACCGTGGTGCGTGTCCGCGGTCCACCGGGCCGGCTCCGCGTGCATAATCTCGTTTTCGTGCCCCAGGTAAACAAAGTCCCGCAAGCCGGGTCACGGGCACGCCGCCGATCCGGCGATCTCGGCAGGCTCCGCGTCGCGCTGTGCGCGGTGTTCGCCCTGCAGGGGTTTAGCTTCGCCAGCTGGGCGGTCCGGGTCCCCGCGGTCAAGGAGCAAGTCAGCGCGACGCCGGCCGCCCTCGGACTGGCGCTGCTCGGCCTGTCGGCCGGTGCCGTCGCGACCATGCTGCTGGCCGGCGCGCTGTGCCGCCGGTTCGGCAGCCAGCGGACCACCGTGGCCGGCTGCGTCCTGCTCTCCGTCACCGTGGCGCTCCCGCCGCTGGCCCGTTCGGCCGTCACGCTGGGGCTTTTGCTCGCCGTATTCGGAGCCGCCTACGGCGGCCTCAACGTGGCCATGAACACGGTCGCGGTGGACATGGTGGCTGCCCTGCGCCGTCCGGTGATGCCCGGGTTTCACGCCGCCTGGAGCTTCGGCGGCCTGGCCGGGGCCGGTCTCGGCGGGCTGCTCGCACCGCACCTGTCGCCGCTCCGCCACCTTGCGCTGATCGCGGTGGCCTGCCTGCTGGTCGCGGCCGCCACCAGCCGGACGCTGCTGACCGTCTCCATTCCCGTGCCCGTGGCCGAGGCTCCAGCAGCAGATCGCGCGCCGCCGGCCTGGCGTCGCGCCTGGCGGGCAGGCCAGGTGGTCGGGCTGTTCGGGCTGATCGCCCTGTGCGCGGCCTACGGCGAGGGCGCCATCGGGGACTGGGGTGCCCTGCACCTACGACAGGATCTGAGCGCCGGCCCTGGCCTGGCCGCCGCCGGCTACGCGGTGTTCGCGCTGGCCGAGGCCACCGGCCGGCTGTCGGGCACCGCCTGGCTCGAACGGCTCGGCCGCACGCCCGTGCTGGTGCTAGGCGGCCTGGCCGCAGGCGCAGGCATGCTCGTGGCGGCCCTGGCCCCTGACGTGTGGCTGGCGCTGGCCGGCTTCGCCGTGACCGGCCTCGGGCTGGCCAACCTGTTCCCGGCCGTGATTGCCCGCGCGGGCCTGCTCGCCGGATCGGCCGGAGTCGCCCTCACCACGCTCTCCTTCCTCGCCGTGGGAGCCGCCGCGATCGCCTGGCTATGCCGGGACCGCTAAGGACGGCCCGCGGTGTTGCGCGTAGGCGTTGCGCCCGATGGCGGGGTCAATCTTCCATGTTTCTGCGAGGCGCTCGTGCACATCTGGCCACGCTGTCAATGAGTCGGCCTCGCTCATCGTGTGTCCGGCGAATAGGGCGTCCAGGCGGGCAAAGCAGCGGTCCCAGCCAGCGGCCGCCAGCGCGGCCTGGTCGCGGCTGGCCAGGGCGTGGGTGAAGACGAGCGCGCACCCCTCGCCTTCCGGCCGCAGCTCGAAATGCAGAGTGCCTTCCCCTCGCCACGAGCCCGTCAACCGACGCGGCGGGTCACTGTCAACGATCTGGAGCTCACCAGGGAACCAGTGCTGTCGCTCGGCCGGATCGGTCAGTGCCCGCCACACCCGTTCGACAGGCTGGTCGTAATGCCGTTCCAGGCGCAGGACCGGCCCGTCCCCCTCGTCCAGAGCGAACCCGCGGAAATCCATGGCGGTGGCGATGAGCGCGCGGCCCGGAGCGGGGTCCAGGGAAAAGCGCATGGCGTAGCCCTCATGCCGCTCCCCGATCGGCTCATGCGCGCGCTGCTCGGACAGGTACCCGCCGGACAGGTGCGCGTCGAGCCGGTCAAAATAGCATTCCCAGCCGGCTGCCGTCTGGGCGGCGACGGCGCGATCGTCGAAGACGTGCGTGAACGTCAGCGAACATCCCTGACCCTGGGCGCGCAGCTCAAACCGGAACCGCTGGCCGCCAAAGGTCCACTCGATCAGATGCGGTGGTTCCAGTTCCGTGATCTGCCCGGTTTGCTCTCCCACCGCGAAGACCTCGCCCGCTTCTGGCGTCCAGTCGGCGGCCGCAGGAAACCAGCGTTCGAGCTCGGCCGGCACGATGATGGCTCGCCAGACCCGCTCGATCCGATGCGTGAGGTTCCGTTCGAACCGCAGCGCGGGGCGGCCGTCGACGGTCACCAGGGTTCCGTTCATTGCGGATTTTCCTCCAGGTGTCGTTCCAGAGCATCCAGGCGGCCGGACCAGAACGCGCGATACGGCGCCAGCCAGGCATCGACCTCGGCCAACGGCTCCGGTCGTAGCCCGTACCAGCGCCGCTGGCCATCGCGGCGCACGTTCACCAGGCCGACATCGCGTAGCACCCGCAGATGCTTCGACACGCCCGGCTGGCTCAGCCCAAGCTCGCCGACCAGCTCCCCGGCCAGCCGGTCACGAGCACGCAGGAGGTCGAGGATCTGCCGTCGGTGGGGCTCGGCCAGCGCTTCGTACGCCGTCGCCATGGGAGCGATCATAACCCATCAGCTATATAGCTAACAAGCAATACTTCTGCCGGGTGGTGAGGCCGTACCCCTCTCAAAATAAGAAGCTAACTATCCACGATCCCGACGACGAATGAGCCGTCGCGGTGGTCAAGCTCGGGGGCGGCTGGCTGGGCCGGCGGCGGGTGCGGCCTTAGGAGAGCATGTCGACGGGGAGGAAGGCTTCCGTGCTGGGCAGGCCCTGGTCGGCGGCGCGGCGGTCGGCCATGGCGAGAAGGCGGCGGATGCGGCCGGCGATGGCGTCCTTGGTCAGCGGCGGGTCGGCGAGCTGGCCGAGTTCCTCCAGGCTGGCCTGGCGGTGAGCCATCCGTAGCTGGCCGGCCATGGTCAGGTGCTCGGGCGCATCCTGGCCGAGGATCTCCAGGGCCCGCTCGACGCGCGCGCCCGCCGCCACCGCGGCACGGGCGCTGCGGCGCAGGTTGGCGTCGTCGAAGTTCGCCAGCCGGTTGGCTGTCGCCCGGACCTCGCGGCGCATCCGCCGTTCCTCCCAGGCCAGCACGGCCTCGTGCGCGCCGAGCCGGGTCAGCATGGCGCTGATCGCCTCGCCGTCCCTGATCACCACCCGGTCCACTCCGCGCACGTCCCGCGCCTTGGCGTGCACCTTCAGCCTGCGCGCGGCGCCGACCAGGGCGAGGGCCGCTTCCGAACCCGGGCAGGTGATCTCCAGAGCCATCGAACGTCCCGGCTCGGTGAGCGAGCCGTGGGCCAGGAACGCACCACGCCAGGCCGCTTCGCAGTCGCACGCCGAACCCGACACGACATTCCTGGGCAGGCCGCGAACCGGGCGGCCGAAACTGTCGATCAGCCCGGCCTGGCGAGCCAGGATCTCACCCGCCTGCCCCTTGCTCACCCGGACCAGGTAGCGATTTCCTTTACGCAGCCCGGCCGGCGCGACCACGAGGAACTCGGCCGGGTGCCCGAACACCTCGGTAATGCTGGCCCGCAGCCGTCTGGCCACCGCCCCGGTGTCCAGTTCCGCCTCGATCACCACCCGGCCTTCGCTCAGGTGCAGGCCGCCGGCAAATCTGAGCAGCGTGGAAACCTCGGCCTTCCGGCAGCACGGCTTGACTACCTGAACCCGGCTAAGCTCGTCCTTCACCACGCCAGTCATCGCCATGCGCATCATTCCTTTAGCGTTGGGCTTTGTTAACCCGGGGACCCGGTCTGAAAGATCTCCGCGTAGGTCTCGGCTAGGAGACGGGGCTCGTGGCGGGGGGTGCCATCGGGGGCAGCTACGTCGGCGAGTACCAGGCGGGCGCCGAGGACGGCGGCGGCCTTCTCCAGGTCGGCAAGGTTGCCTGTGTCCGCGGCGCTGCTGTCGGCCAGGACGACATCCAGGGTCAGCGCCGGGGCGTGCCCGGCGAGAACCTCGAGGTGCTTGTGCGGGGAGAAACCTTCTGTCTCGCCCTGCTGCGGCGCCAGGTTCAGCACGAGCAGCCGCCTGGCCGTGGTGACGTGCAGCGCGGCGGCGAGCTCGGGCACCAGCAGATGCGGCAGCACGCTGGTGAACCACGACCCGGGGCCGAACACCACCCAGTCCGCGTCAAGCACGGCGCGGACCGCCTCGGGCACGGCGGGCGGGTCGGCGGGCAGCAAGGTGATGGATCGCACCTGGCCCGGTGTCAGGGCGCACTGATGCTGGCCCCTGATCGTGCTGACCTCGTCTGGCCTGGCCGGGTCGGCCCCGACGACCTCCGCGACGATGTCGAGCGGCACCGCGGCCATCGGCAGCACCCGGCCGCCGGTGCCGAGCAGCCGGCCCACCCAGTCCAGGCCCGCGACCGTATCGTCGAGCAGGTCCCACAGCGCGACGATCAGCAGGTTGCCAACGGTATGGCCGCTCAGCTCGCAGTCCCCGCCGAACCGGTGCTGCACCACCCGGCTCCAGGTGGTGCCCCAGTCGTCGTCCCCGCACAGGGCAGCCAGCGCCATCCGCAGGTCACCGGGGGGCAGCACGCCGAAATCCCGGCGCAGGCGGCCGCTCGACCCGCCGTCGTCCGCGACGGTCACGATCGCGGTGAGATCGTCCGTCACCCGGCGCAGTGCCCCTAGCGAAGCCGCCAGCCCGTGCCCGCCGCCCAGCGCGACCGCCTTCAGGCTTGTCACCAGATGCTCACTCCCGACCCAGATCCCTGTGCACCACCTGCACGTCCGTCCCGGCCACCGTCGCGACACGCGCCGCCAGCTGCTCCGCGATGGCTACGCTGCGGTGCTTGCCGCCTGTGCAGCCCACCGCGAGGGTGACGAATCGCTTGCCTTCCCGCTCGTAGCCGGGCAGCACCACGCTGAGCAACTCAGTGTAACGAAGCAGAAACTCTTCGGCACCAGACTGGGCCAGAACGTAGTCGCGCACCGGCGCGTCCTGACCCGTCATCGGGGCCAGCTCGGCGATCCAGTGCGGATTGGGCAGGAAACGGCAGTCCGCGACCAGGTCGGCGTCGACCGGCAGCCCGTATTTGAAGCCGAACGAGACGACCGACAGACGCAAGCCGGACGCGGTGCCGCCACCGAAGAAGTTCCGCATCCGGGCCCGCAGCTCGTGCACGTTCAGCCGGGACGTGTCGATCAGCAGGTCGGCGTCGGCACGCACCTCGCGCAGCAGTTCGCGCTCGGCCGTGATGCCGTCGGTCACCCGGCCGGTGCCTTGCAGCGGATGGGGCCGTCGCTCGCTGTCGAACCGGCGCACCAGCATGTCCTCGGCGGCTTCGAGGAACACCACGCGCGCCGTCGCCCCCCGGGAGGTCAGCTCGCTGACCGCCGATTTCAGGTCGGTGCTGAAGGCGCGGCTGCGCACGTCGACCACCGCGGCCATCCGCGACACCGCCCCATTCGACCTGGCCGCGAGGTCCACCATCGTGGGCAGCAGGCCAGGCGGCAGGTTGTCCACCACGAACCAGCCCAGGTCCTCCAGGGACTTGGCGGCGGTAGACCGCCCAGCCCCGGACATCCCGGTGATGATGACGATGTCCGGCTGGTCCTCAGGCGTCCCCATGATCTCCCCCTGGCCTGTTGGAGTCAGCGCTACCCAGCGCCGCCAAGATGGTAACCGCCAGCTTGGCGCCTATCCCCGGCACCGCCGCGATCTCCTCGACGCTCGCAGCGCCGAGCTTACGCACCGAGCCGAAGTGCTTGAGCAGGGCCTGGCGCCGCGCCGGGCCCAGACCGGGCACCTCGTCAAGCGCGCTTGTCGTGGCCGCCTTGCCGCGTTTTTGCCGGTGGTAGGTGATCGCGAACCTGTGCGCCTCGTCCCGCACCCGCTGCAGCAGGTACAGGCCTTCGCTGCTGCGGGGCAGGATGACGGGATACTCCTCCCCCGGTTGCCACACTTCCTCCAGTCGCTTGGCCAGGCCGCACACGGCCACGTCGTCGATGCCGAGCTCGGCCAGGGCCCGGGACGCCGCGTCGGCCTGGAGCGGGCCACCGTCCACGACCACCAGGTTGGGCGGGTAAGCGAATTTCTTCTGGGCCTCCACCACCGGTCGTTCGGCCTGATGATCTGGATCTTGGTCATCCGCCGCCTCGGGGTCACCGAGGGTGTCCAGCTCACCGGTCTTCTCGCGTTCGGCCAGGTAGCGGCGGAACCGGCGGGTTATCACCTCGAAGATCGAGGAGATGTCGTCGGTGCCGCCGGTTCCCTTGATCGCGAACCGGCGGTACTCGCTCTTGCGCGCCAGTCCGTCCTCGAACACGACCATCGAGGCGACCACATGCGTACCCTGCAGGTTCGACACGTCGTAGCACTCGATCCGCAGCGGCGCGTCGTCCAGGCCGAGAGCCTCCTGGATCTCGCTCAGCGCCTTGCTCCGCGTGGTCAGGTCGCTGGCGCGGCGGGTCTTGTGCAGGGCGAGTGACTGGCCGGCGTTCTTGGCCACCGTCTCCATCAGGGCCTTCTTGTCCCCGCGGCGGGGTACCCGCAGGTCGACCGGGCCGCCGCGGCGTTCGGTCAGCCACTGCGTCATCGCGACCCGGTCCGGCGGCAGCTCGGGCACCAGGACCTCACGGGGTATGCCGGCGTTGACCGCCTCGGCGTCGGCCGGGGTGTCGGCGTAGACCTGGCCGAGGAAAACCTCGACCAGGCCGGCCGTGGTCACGTCCTCCACCTTGTCGAGCACCCAGCCCCGCTGGCCGCGGACCCGGCCGCCGCGCACGTAGAACACCTGGACCGCCGCCTCGAGCTGGTCCTCGGCCAGGGCGATCACGTCGCAGTCGGTGCCGTCCCCGAGCACGACCGCCTGCTTTTCTATCGCGCGCTCGAGGGCGCGCAGGTCGTCCCTGAGCCGGGCCGCGCGCTCGAACTCCTCGTCCCTGGCCGCCAGCTTCATCTCCGCCTCCAGGCGGCCGGCGAACCGGGCGGTCTGGCCCGCCATGAAGTCACAGAAATCCTCGGCCAGGGCGCGGTGCTCCTGCTCGCTGACCCGCTTGACGCACGGCGCGGAGCACTTGCCGATATAGCCGAGCAGGCAGGGGCGGCCGATCTGCGCCGACCGCTTGAACACCCCCGCCGAGCAGGTCCGGACGGGGAACACCCGCAGCAGCGTGTCCACCGTGTCGCGGATGGCCCAGGCGTGACTGTACGGGCCGAAGTACCTGGTGCCCTTGCGCTTGACCCCGCGCATCACCTGGACCCGCGGGTACTGTTCGCCCATCGTGACGGCGAGATACGGGTAGCTCTTGTCGTCCCGGTACTTGACGTTGAACCTGGGGTCGTACTCCTTGATCCAGGAGTACTCGAGCTGCAGCGCCTCGACTTCGGTGCCGACCACGGTCCACTCCACCCCCGCCGCCGTGGACAGCATCATCTGGGTGCGCGGGTGCAGGCTGGCGAAGTCGGCGAAGTAGGAGTTGAGCCGCTGCCTGAGCGACTTCGCCTTGCCGACGTAGATGACCCGGCCACGCTGATCGCGGAACCTGTAGACCCCGGGGGATTCGGGGATCTCGCCCGGCGCCGGCCGGAAACCGTGCGGATCTGCCACGCAGTAACTTTACGCGCCCGCAGGCCCGCAAACCGGTCCGCGGCCGGCCACGATGTCCTGGTGGGTACCTTCTTCACCGCGGCCGGGCGGGTGTGCGTCCGGTTCCGCTGGGCGATCGCGGCGATCTGGGTGGCCGGCGTAGTGGCGGCCATGACGCTGCTGCCATCCCTGTCGAGCGTGACCCAAAGCGACAACACCTCGTTCCTGCCCGCCAGCGCGCCCAGCCAGCAGGCCGCCCAGCTGGCCTCGCCGCTGCAGGGGGCCTCGCTGACCGCCGTCACCGTGGTGACCGCAAGCCCCGGCCGTGCCGCTGACCCCGGCGGACCAGGCGGCCATCGGGCGGCTGTCGGGCGCGCTGTCACGGGTGCCGAAGGTGGCCGGCGTGCGGGACGCCGGCCAGTCCGCCGACGGCCAGGCCGAGCAGCTGACCGTGCTGGCCGCGCTCGCGCAGTCGGGCGGGCTGGCCACCACCCAGCAGGCGCAGCTGGTGGCCAGCCTGCGGGAGGTGATCAGGACCGCCGCGCTGCCCGCGGGGCTGCAGGCGCACACCGCCGGGACGGTGGCGACCCGGGTAGACACCAACGCGACCTCGACCAAGACCGGCAGCCAGGTGCAGTGGTTCTCGATCATCTTCGTGATCGCCCTGCTGATCGGGGTGTTCCGCTCGGCGCTGGCGCCGTTGATCGCTGTGCTGCCCGCGGTGCTCGTGGTCCTGGTGGCGGAGCGTTTCACCGCCGAGGCGGCCGTGCACGGGCTGTCGGTGTCCCAGATCGCCTCGCTGCTGCTTATCGTGCTGGTGCTGGGCGCGGGGACCGACTACGCGCTGTTCTTGATGTTCCGGGTGCGCGAGGAGATGCGAGCCGGGCTCGCGTGCCACGAGGCGATCGTGCTGTCGGTCGGGCGGGTCGGTGAGACGATCACGTTCTCCGCGGGCATCCTCATCGCCGCGCTGCTGTCGCTGGCCACCGCCACCTTTAGCCTCTACTCCGGGCTGGCGGCCCCGCTCTCGATCGCCATCGGGCTGATGCTCCTGGCCGGGCTCACCTTGCTGCCCGCGCTGCTGGCGATCGTCGGCCCGGCCGCCTTCTGGCCCTCCTCGGTCAAGCCCGGCGCCGGGCGGCCCGGGTGGTGGGGACCGGTCTGCGCCCGGATCGTGCGCCGTCCCGTGGTCACCCTGGTCGTCGGCCTGGTCGTGTTTGGCGCGCTCGCGGTGGCCTCGGCCGGGTACCTGGCCGCCGGGTTCGGCGGTCCGGTGAGCGCACCCGCCGGCAGCGACGCGGCGGCGGGTAACACCCTGCTGGCCAGGCACTTCCCGCAGTCGGCGGCCAACCCGACGATCGTGGTGCTGCGGCTGGCGCAGCCGGTCTGGTCGGCGGCAGGCGCGGCGCGCCGCCGCCGAGCGGCAGCTGGCCTCCGACCCGCAGTTCAGCGTGGTGACCGGGCCCTTCGACGCCAACGGCACGACGCTGACCCCGGCGCAGTACGCGGCGCTGCACGCCGCGTACGGGCCGCCGCGCGGCCTGGCGTCCGCGGGCGCCACGGTACCGGGCACGGAGCTGGCCGCGTACCAGTCCTACCGGGCCAGCGGCTCGTACGTGAGCACGGACGGATACACGATCTCGTTCGCCGCCGGCCTGCGGGCAGGCTACGCCGCGAGCACCGCGGCGGCGCAGGCGGTGCCCGCCATCCGGGCCGACACCGCCCGGGCGGCCCGGGTCGCCGGGGCGCTGGCCGCCGGGGTCACCGGGCAGGCCGCGTTCACCTACGACGTCGGCCAGCTGTCAGGCAGCGACCTGCGCACGGTCATCCCGATCGCCATCGCCGTCATCGCGGTGCTGCTCGCGCTGGTGATGCGCAGCCTGGTCGCGCCGCTGTACCTGATCGCCTCGGTGGTGCTTTCCTACTTCTCCGCCCTGGGACTGACCGTGCTCGTCTTTATCGGTGCCGCCGGGCAGCCCGGGCTGACGTTCATCTTGCCGTTCCTGCTGTTCACGTTTTTGCTGGCCCTCGGAGAGGACTACAACGTCCTGGTCATGACGCGGATCAGGGAGGAGGCCCAGCGGATGCCGCTGGCGGAGGCGGTGAGCCGCGCGCTGCGGGTCACCGGGACCACCGTCACCTCGGCCGGGCTGGTGCTGGCGGGAACGTTCGGGGTGCTGGCGGTGGTGGGTTCCGGCAGCGCGGGAACGCAGAACGTCAGGACGATCGTGGATGTCGGGGTGGGCCTGGCGCTGGGCGTGCTGATGGACACCTTCTTGGTCCGGACCCTGCTCGTACCGTCGGCGGTGGTGCTGATCGGGCGGTGGAACTGGTGGCCGTCCCGGCTCAGCCGGACCTCCGCCGAGTGGACCTCCGCCGCGTGGACAACAGACAAGTTATTACTTAAGCTGACGGCGGGGCCAGATTACGGTCGAGCATCTCGGCGCCGACTACTTCCGACCCACGCGGTGCACGCCCGGCTGCGGGCCGCGACCGGGCCGGCGGGGCTCATGCCGGCCGGCCGGCCTGGCTGGTGACCGGGTACGCGGAGGCGCGCGCCGCGCTGGCCGATCCGAGGCTGAAGAAAAACGCGCCGGGCTGGCAACCGGACCCGATGTTCGCCGTGCTGGAACAACACATGCTCAACAGCGACCCGCCGGACCACGAACGGCTGCGCAGGCTGGTGAACAAGGCCTTCACGGTCCGCCGGGTCGAGCGGCTCAGGCCGCGGATCACCGCGATCACCACCGAGCTGCTCGATGCCATGTCGGCTCAGCCCGAGGTGGACCTGCTGGCCTCGTTCGCCTTCCCGCTGCCCATCACGGTGATCTGCGAGTTGCTCGGCATTCCCGTGGCGGACCGGGACGAGTTCCGGCGCTGGTCGGCCACCATCGTCTCGGACACGGCCACGGCCGAGCAGGTGCAGGCGGACGCGGCCGCGATGGTCAGCTACTTCACGACGCTGCTGATCGCCAAGCGGCAACAGCCCGCCGACGACCTGCTGTCCGCACTGATCGCGGTCCGGGACTCCGGCGACAGCCTCCGGGAAGACGAGCTGCTCTCGATGATGTTCCTGCTGCTGGTGGCGGGGCAGAGACCACGGTCAACCTGATCGCCAGCGGCACGCTGGCGCTGCTGCTCAACCCGGCCGAGCTCAGCCGGCTCCGGGCCGACCCCGCGCGGCTTGACGGCGCGGTGGAAGAGCTGCTGCGCTCGGTGAGCCCGGTGAACCACGCGACGTTCCGGTTCGCCGCCGAGCCGGTCGAGATCGGCGGCGCGCACATCAGTCCGGGCGAGGCGATCGTCATCGCGCTGAGCTCGGCCAACCGGGACCCTTCCCGGTTCGAAGACCCGGACCGGCTGCACCTCGGCCGGGACAGCTCAGGGCACCTGGCGTTCGGGCACGGCATCCATTACTGCCTGGGCGCTCCGCTGGCCCGGCTGGAGGCGGAGATCGCGTTCGGCTCGCTGCTGCAGCGGTTCGGCTCGATGCGGCTGGCGGTGCCCGTCGAGTCGCTGCGCTGGCGGCCGAGCACGCTGATTCACGGGCTCGAGACCCTGCCGGTGCGGCTGACCGCCGGCTAGCCGGTGACGCGGCTAGCCGGTGACGGGCAGCAGCAGGGTCGAGGCGTTCTCCCGGCTCAGGCCGATCTCGTACCCGGTCGGCACGAGGTCGGCGGCGGGCGCGTCGACCTGCCCGTTGCCTGGGTTCCTGGCAAAGCGGGGGTGCGCGCCGCCGGACACCTGGAGCCTGATCCGGTGCCCGCGGCCGAATCGGTGCGCGGCCCCGGACAGCGAGACCCGCACCACGCCGGACAGCGGATCGGCGTCGGCGAGCCGGATGATGCCGTCGCAGATGTTGCGCGAGCGCCCGCCCGGGTCCACGTCGCACAGGCGGACGAACAGGTCCGCGTACGGGTTGTCGCGGGTCACGGACAGCTCGGCGGCGACGTCGCCGATGATCTCGACCGGCTCGCCCAGCGGCTCGCTGCTGAAAACCAGCACGTCAAGCCGCTGCTCGACCTCCCGGTTGTCGCGCACGCCCGCCTTGACCGCCAGCAGCGCCCCGCCGGGCGACGGCGTCGGGTCAGCCGGGTCATAGCGGAAGTGGGCCGGCCGGGCGCCCGAATCCGCGGCGGGTTCTGCCGGGCTGAGCGTGCCGGGCACGCCGAGGTACCACGGCTGCGGCCGGGCTTCGGCCGGCGGCCAGCCGGGCAAGTCCCGCCACTGCTCCGCACCCTCGCCGCCGACCCAGATGCGAACCGAGCTCCCCGCCTCGCCGCCGGCCGGGGCCTTGCCGCCGGCCGGGGCCTCGCCGGCCGGGCCTTGCCGCCGGCCGGGGCCTTGCTGCCGGCTGGGGCACGTCCCGGGCCGGCGTAACGGTCAAGCCAGGCCAGGCTCTCGCGGGGCGTGACGCCTCCCTTGCCCGGCGCCTGCAGGTGGGTCCACGGCCCGACGAGCAAGCGGGTCGGTACTCCCCTGGCGGCCAGCGCACGGTACTGCTCCAGGCCCTGCTCGATGAACAGATCCTGCCAGCCGCCGACGATCAGGGTCGGCACCGTGATCCGCTGCAGGGCGGCCCCGCACTGCAGCGGAGCCCAGAACGGGTCGCTGAGAAGGGGGTGCTCGAGCCACCGCTCGAACCAGATCGCGTCGTCGCCGAGCAGGTCGCGCGCCCCGGCCGCGACCGGCATCCGGTCCAGCGCGGGTTGCAGCCGCCGTTCGGCCGAGACCAGGCGCAGCAGGCCCCGGAGCACGCCCGTGGTTTCCTGGTGGGCGATCAGGTCGCCCCAGCCCAGGGTGTTGTATAGGCCGAAGACCCCGTTCTGGTACGCGGTCCGGCTGAAATCATGCGGCCCCACGTGCACCACGGCCGCCACCAGCTCCGGCGGCGGGTCCATGGCCAGGGCCCACTGGACGAACCCCAGGTAGCTCGCACCGTAGGTCGCCAGCCTGCCGTCGAACCAGCTCTGCTCGCGCAGCCAGCTGACCGTGTCCTGGCCGTCGGCGATCTCCCGGCGCATCGGCTCGAATTCCCCGCCTGAACCGAACGTGCCGCGGCAGCTCTGCAGCAGCACGTGGTAGCCACGCTCGGCGAGGACGTGCCCGTACTGCAGGCCGAACATCCCGTTCCGCCCGTACGGGCAGCGGACCAGCACGGTCGCCGCGGCCGCGACGGCGACCGGGATGTAGTGGTCGGCGAGCAGGATCGTGCCGTCCGACATCGGCACCTGGACGTCGCGCTCGACCGTGATCCGGTTCCGCGGCCGCGGCAGCGACCAGCTCCGGGCCAGCACCTTGCCGATCGCCGCGGTGGCGGGACCCGGCGGGCGGGCCACGACATCCAGGTGCCGGTCCGGGCTTATCACGTTCTTGTCCGCCATCACGCTGTCCCTTTCCGCGACGACGATGCCGCCGGGCGGTATGCGACCCACCAGGTCCGCTGATTATGTACCACTCATAACCTGGGCGCTAGGCTTACCCGGCGCGGGAGGGCGGGCTGTGGCTGCGCAGGACTTTGCTCTTGCCGGGGTTCCACGCGGTGGTGGTGCCATCGGGGTGGCGGACTAGCGTCCAGCCCATCCGGTGGATCATTACCTGGTGATGGAAATGACACAACAGCAGGCAGTTATCCAGGCTGGTCTCACCGCCGTGGCGCTTGTGCCGCAGGTGGTGGACCTCGCAGGCTGAGGCGGGCTGGTGGCAGCCGCCAGCCCACTGGCAGTACTGGTCCCGGGCCCTGACCGCGTTGCGGATCCCGGCCGGGACGTGGTCGCTGTAGCCGATGTCCAGAGGCAGGCTCGGCCCGGCCAGCCGCGGGTCCAGCAGCCCCTGCCGCAAGACCGACGCGAGCCCGCCCGGACCCGGAGACCAGCGCGACGGCCCGGCCGATGATCAGCCGCTCCAGAGCCTCGCGGGTGAGCCGGTCCGGGAAAGACAGCAGCAGCTGGAGAGCCTGCGGGTCATACGGGTCCAGAGTGGCCGGATCGGGATCACAGGGCCGCCAGATCCGGCTTTGCCAGTGAGGAGCTGCCAGCTGAGGAGCTGCCAGGGTCGGAAGCGCCGCCGGGTGCGGCGGTGCCGTGGCCGTGGCGGGCGAGCTGGACGCACAGCCGGACCAGGTCCTCCATGACCGCGTAGTTGACCTCGCCGGTTACGACCGGGGTGACCGACGCGTCACACGCGAACCCCTCAGCGCCCACCCCGTCCAGCCACGCGGCACCGTCACCGCCGGCCACCGACGCGGCCGCGCGGTGTCCGGCCCACTCGGCCCGGACCCGCTCGGTCCACTCCTTCTGCAGCGCGGACTTGCCGTCCAGCACCATCAGGTCCGCCAGCGAGATATGCGCCCACACCTTCGCGGGCTGTCCGGCCCGCTCGGGCAGCAGCCCGGCGCTGACCAGCCGGTTCATCGCCTCTTCGAGCGCGTCATGGTAACGCTGGGCGTGACTGCGGGTGTCCTCCGCGCCCTGCGGCGCGGACAGGGCCTCCAGCACCGTCTCTACCAGCGCGGTGCATTCCGCGGTCAGATCGCCGGACAGCACCCCCGCACCTTGGAAGGTGGTCTCCAACCGGACCGCCCGGTCCTCGAAGGTCTTCCCCGGGTCGTCATCGGGGCCGGGGCAGGCGCGGGACTGGATCTCGGCGGCCAGCATGGCCAAGTCCCGCAGGTCCATGCCCCTAGCTGCGGCCGCAGCCAGGATCGCGTCGGCGGCGTCGCGGCTGTCCTCGGGGAGGCGGTCGGTCCAGCCGCACAAAGTGCGGGCGTAGGACTCGGTCATCTCCCCGGCGGCCATCGCGGCGGTGATCCTGGGGTGGGCGCGGGCCCGGCGGACCCAGGCGGTGTGCCCGGTTGCGGTGCCCTTGGTGACGCGGGTCTTGTGGATCAGCCAGGACCTCGGGCTGTAGTCGGCGTCGCCGGTGTAGCTGCGGGCGGCGGTGAACCCGCCCAGGACGTTAGCCCGGGCGGCGGTGGTGACCGCGGTGATCTGCTCTAGGTCGTGCAGGCAGGCGGCCTGCTCGGCGGCGGTGAGCCGGGCCGGATCCGCCGCGACCAGGTACCGCAGGGCGGCCCGGGCCAGCTCCGCGGCTTCGGCAGGGCTGGAGAAGACCGGGGTAGGGGTCATCGGGGTCACCTCCTTCGCGGGCTGGAAGGGCACGGCAATGCTTTTCGGAGTTTCTGGTTTACTAGTTCGATTTTAGATGACGGCTATGACATTTCAGGGAACGCCGCGCCGGATAAGCGCCTTTGATCTGCCATTTCCGGAAAACGGTATTGCAGTTACTGCTGGTACACGAAGGGCGTAAACGATCGCCCTAACCCGCAGCGGAGGCTTGCTCATCCCCGTCCCGAACTCTCAGCCCTATTCAAAGGTCTGCCTGACCACCGGACCGGCCCTGCTGCAACACGCCGGCAGCGGGCTCAGCCCGCGGACCCCGATGGCCACGCCATCGCCATCCACCTCGACAAGCTCCTCGCTGACCGGGGCATGACCCTGACCGAGCTGTCCGAGCGGGTCGGCGTCAGCGTGGTCAACCTGTCCGTCCTGAAGAACGGCCACGCCCGGGCCATCCGGTTCAGCACCTTGACCCGGCTCTGCCTTCACTCTTGGGCGTCGTGGTCATCGTCGGCCGTCGGGACACTGCTCTCCTCGACCGTGGCCGTCCCCGCGGCGGGGGTGTCAGCGGCGGGCTGGCGGAAAGCGTCCGCCGGGTGGGGGTAAAGCGGACCGGCCGGATGGGCGTGCCCGGCCCGGGTGCACCGGCGTAGGCCGGCGCGTGCGGCGTGAAGAGCATCCAGGCGCACGACACGACAAGTACGAGCAGGAAGCCGCAGAAGATCCAGAAGTCCGGCGTGACCCCTGACGCGATCGTAAGGCCAAGCTGGGAAGCCTCCGCGGGCGTGATGCCGAACAACGTGGGCGAGGCGCCGTCGCTGACCTGGATCACCGCCGAGATGGCCTGGGCCACCATCGGAATGGCGGCTCCCGCGAGCAGCACCGCCCCGTGCCGGACCGGAACCCAGAGCGCCGCCACGATCACCGCGGCGCCGAGGGCGATCATGACCGCGATGTCCCCGGCGATCACCAGGCCGGGGTTGGAGAAGGCGTTGCCTGCCGTCAGCGACCGCGTCAGCCCGGCCGCGGTCCGCAGCAGGTAGCTGTCCCACGCCGGGGCGAAGGCGGCGGCCGTCCCAAACCCGGCCAGCACGAGCAGCACGGCCGGGCCGATCGAGGCGCCGCGCGGCAGGCGCAGGGACCTAGCCACCGGGTCGCGTCCGTCAGCGGGCCGCAACAGCAGGGCCAGCGCCGATCCCGCGGCGCACGCCAGCCAGCCGGCCAGCGAAAGCCACAGGCCCCAGCCGCCCGCCTGGCCGCCGGCCGCGATCGCGGTGCCCGCGTCCGCGAAGAACAAGCCGAAGGTGACCACGCTGAGCCCGGCCGCCAGCAGGGCGCCCAGCCGCAGCCGGACACCGCCCAGCACGATGAGCACGGCACTGACGGTCCACACCGCCAGGTAGATCGCGTGCGGAACGAGCTGGACCGCCTGGGAGACCAGGCTCGACCCGGTCAGGTAGCCGGGGAACAGCCCGGCGACACCAAGGATCACCCCGGCCGCCAGCAGCGCAGCGGCGGCGGTGGTCCCGGTCCGCAGGCCGGCCCGCGAGTCTCTGGGGCCGGACGAAGATCCCTGGCCGGACGAAGATCCTTGGCCGAACGGGCTCCCCGGCGTGACCGGGGTTTCCTGCGCGAACGGGGCCCCCGGCGCGTACGGGGCCGCGCTGTCCTCGAGCACAGCCGTGCCCGGGCCGGCCGGGACGCCGGGTCCGCCGCCCGCGGACCGCTCGGCGAGAGGGGCGGCGGCTGCGGCCGCCGGGGCGTCGCCGCGGGCAACCGGGGGGGTCCGGCGGCCGACCGGGACGATCGTGTCCGGAACCTCGATCGCCGTGAACCTGGACCAGGCGGCGGACCAGCCTTCGGCGGTTTCCGGCCACCACTGCAGCGGATGCGTGCGCGGACCGCCCACGGTCCAGATCCCGTAGAAGTTACGCCCGCGCCCGATCTCGTACGTGGCTCCCCGGTACGTGATGGTCACCTTGTCAAACACGATCCCAACCTTCCTGCGCGGGCCTGGGCTCGTCCGTCCTAGTAGATCGAACCTGAGCAGAATCTAAGCCGCCGGCCTGGAGACCGGCTGAGCGGTCACTCAAGCCTTCCTGACTCTTTCATCCGCGCCGTGGTGATGTCGAGGTCCGGCCGGGTTACCGGCAGATGAAGGCGGCAAGGTCACCGGAGGTGACGAAGGCTCCCTGGTCGTCGATGACCGCCTGCACCTGCTGGCGCACGGTCTCGACGACATCATCCCAGGGGCGGGCCACCTCATCCTGGTAGTGATCGGCCATGCTGGCGATGTAATCCGCGGCCACCGCGGCGTCGCGGATGACGACGGGGGCATTGCTGGCCGGCCGGACACAGGTGACGGAATCGAAAGCGATGCCTAGCTGCGCGGGGGCATTCTCGGCCGCGAACGCGCGGGTGGCGGCACGCATCCGCCATCCGGGGGTTTGGTCCCGGACGGCGCGCTCGACCAAGGCGCGCAGGGAGCGGGTGTGCTGGCCGCCGTTGGTCAGGGCAATACAGCGGCCGCCCGCGGCCAGCACGCGCCGCAGCTCGCGCACGGCCGCGGGCCGGTCCGGCACGTGGTAGAGCATGTGCAGGGCCAGCACGACGTCCACCGCGCCATCGGCTAGCGGCAGGGCGGTCACGTCGGCATTGACCAGCGCCGGGTGTGAGGCCGCCCGGAGCATTCCCATCGACAGGTCGCAGCCGACCGCCCGCACCTGGTGATCCCGCAGCCTGCGCAGGTACTCGCCGTTACCGCAGCCGGCGTCGAGGACCCGCAGGCCCGGCGACAGGCGGGCCAGGTCAAGGACCCACCCCACGATGTCGAAATACGGGCTCTGGTACCGCCACAGCCGCTGGCGAGCCCGGAGGTTCCGGTCATCGGTGTACTGACCAGGGGGATTTAACGTCACCAGGCCAGCATGCCCGGTTTACCGCGGGATGACTCACCCGCGCCCGCGCACAGGCGGACTTCGCCGATCGTGAACGGGCAGGCGCGGCCGGGCGCGAGATGGTGGACTACAGGCATGGACGTTCTGGTGCTTGGCGGGACGGCGTGGCTGGTCGCGAGATCACCCGGCAGGCGATCGAGCGCGGGCACGCGGTGACCTGCCTGGCCCGCGGGGAAAGCGGCGCTAGTCGCCGACGGCGCGGTGCTGGCCGCCGCCGACCGGCGCGAGCCGGGGGCCTACGACCAGGTCGCAGACCGTGACTGGGACGCGGTGATCGAGGTGTCGTGGCAGCCCGGGCTGGTCAGGAGCGCGCTGGCCGCGCTGGCCGGACGGGCCGCGCACTGGACCTACGTATCCTCCGGCAGCGTCTACGCCTCCCACGCGGCCATCGGGGCCGACGAGAGCGCGCCGGTGCTGGCCGCGACCGACCGCGACGAGGCCGAGGTCGAGCAGTACGGCGAGGCCAAGGTGGCCTGCGAGCAGGCGTCGGCTTCGGCGGCCGGGGACCGGCTGCTGATCGCGCGAGCCGGGCTGATCGGCGGACCCGGCGATCACTCCGGGCGCTCCGGCTACTGGGTCGCGCGGGCCGCCCGTGACCCGCTCGGGCCGATGCTCGTCCCTGATGCCCTGGATACCCCGACGCAGGTGGTAGACGTCCGTGACCTGGCCGCCTGGCTGCTGGACGGCGCGGCGGCTGGGGTCACGGGAACGTATGACGCGGTGGGTCCTGTGGTCTCGTTCGGCACCTGGATCGAGGAATCCCGCACGGTGGGCGGGCACACCGGCCCGGTGATCCTGGCGGATCAGGCCTGGCTGACCGGGCAGAAGGTGGAGCAGTTCATGGGCCAGGAATCGCTGGCCATGTGGATCGCCGAGCCCGGCTGGGAAGGCTTCAGCGCGCGCAGCGGCGCGGCCGCGCCGCGCGGCCGGGCTGCGGCACCGCCCCAGGACCGAGCTGCTGGCCGGGGTCCTGGCCTGGGAACGTGAGCAGGGCCTGGACCGGCCGAGAAAAGCGGGCCTGTCCGCCGGGCGGGAACGCGAGCTGATCGCCGCCCTGCCCCAGACCGGGTAATCCCCGCCACCCTCACGAGCCACGCCAGTGCCCGCCCGCCGGTACGCGCCTGCGAGAATCACCGGGTGGTTGCCGAAAACATGCGTGACTTCTTCACCGCCAGCGCCGGCGTGGCCGGAGCGCTGATCGGGCTGCTGTTCGTGGCCATCTCGGTGGCCGCCAACAGGTTGCGCGACGATGCGGACGGCCAGCTGCACCGCATCCGCGCGGTGGCGGCGCTGACGGCGTTTACCAACGCGCTGTCGGTGTCGCTGTTCGCGCTGATCCCCGGGCACAAGATCGGCTGGACAGCCGTGTCCGTGGCGGCGGTCGGGCTGGCCTTCGTGGCGGCGTCGCTGCTGTCGCTGATCCGGCTGCGTCAGGTAGGGTGGCGCACCGTGCGTGACGGGCTCTTCCTGGTGAGCCTGGTCGTCATCTTCGTCTACCAGCTCATCGAGGGCCTGGAAGTGACCGCGGGCCAGGACGTCTCCGGAGCCGTGGACACGATCGCGATCCTGGTGGTGATCTGTTTCCTGCTCGGGATCGGCCGCGCCTGGGAGCTGATCGGCGGGCCGTCGATCGGCCTCAGTCGAGAGGTCACGGCCCTGGTCCGCCACCATGGAGATACCGCTGACCCGGACCAAGGACACGCCCCGCCGCAGTCGCCCGGCTCCGATGGTGACGACCGCGCGGGTCAGGCCAGGTAAGCCCCGAAGCCGCTGGTCTGCCAGTCCGACCCGCGGCTGGTGATGGCGAACGCCTCGTAGCCGTCCAGGCTCTCCACCCAGTCCCGCGCGGCCGGGCCCATCGCGAAGGCCGCCGTGGCGTAGGCGTCGGCCAGCGTCAGCCCGGGCCCGATCACGGTCACGCTGGCCAGGTCGGTCGCGGCCTGCCCGGTGTGCGGATTGATGATGTGCGGTCCGCGCTCGGCGACGCCCGAGGTGGCCACGGCGAAATCGCGCCCGGTGACCACGAGCGCGAGCGTCCCCGGCCGCAGCGGGTGGGCGATCCCGATCCGCCAGAGCTGACCGGGGCCGCGGTCGCCGACGCACTGCACGTCGCCGCCGCCGTTGACGCTGTGCTCGGCCGAACCCGCGGCGGTGAACAGCGCGGCGGCCCGCTCGATCGCCCATCCCTTGACGTACCCGGAGGGTCGAACCGGCCGCCCGGTGTGGTGGTGAAGTAGCCCTGGCTCACCGCGCCGATCTCGGCGCAGGCCCGGAGCACCTCCGCGAGCTCGGGCGCGCACTGGTCCAGCGGCACCGTGCCGGCGCCGAAACGGCTGACGTCACTGTCCGTCGCGGTACGGCGAGAAGGTCGCGTCGACCCAGTGCAGCCAGCGCACCGCCTGGCCGAGCGTTCCCGCCCCGGCGGGATCCCCGGCGCGGGCGGGAACGTCGAAGGAGACGACGGTGCCCATCACGTGCTCGGCGTGCCTGCGCCGCGCCGCCCCTTCGCCGCCGGTCATCGCGCCCGTCAGCCGCGCTGGTCCAGCGCGCTCTGCAGCGAGGCGACATAGCCCCCGCTGGTGTAGGTGGCCCCGGACACGGAGTCGATCTTGGCGGTCTGTGCCGTCAGCGTCTCGCCGATCAGCTTGGGGAAGGCGAACTCGCCGATCTGGATGTCGTGCAGGGTGTTCATCGGCTGCTGCAGGACCGCCACCTTGACGATCTTGCCGTTCCGCATGACCAGCTGGAGCTGGACCGGGCCGTACGCGGTGTTGCCGACGTGCCCGGTCACCGTGGTCTCACCCGCGGTCAGCTTGCCGGCCAGGCTTCCCATCGGGAACTCCCCCGGCACGGTGGTAGTGGACGACGAGGACGTCCCGCTGTTCCCGCTGCTGGGAGTCCCGCTGGTCCCGCCGGTGGTCGCCGCCGACGCCGACGAGACAGACGGGACGTGCGACTTGAACGACAGCAGGGCCACCAGGCCGGCGACGGTGCTCACGATGGCCAGGATCACTCGGCGCATGGCGCGGATCCTCCCTTCACAGCTCGAACGATTCGTGGTGGATGCTCCGCTTGGGCACCCCGGCCGCCCGCAAAGCCTTGACCGCGGCGGACGTCATGCCGGGCGGCCCGCAGACGTAGACGTCCTGGGCGTCCAGGCCCGGCGCGAGGGAACGCAGCACCCGGGGCGACAGCGGGTCACCGCCCATCTCGGCCCGCGACCCGATCACGTAGTGGACGGTCGCCCCGCGCGCGGCCGCGATCGCGTCGAGCTCCTCCCGGAACACCACGTCGCGCGTGTTGCTCGCGCGGTAGATCAGCGTGACCGGTCCCGGCAGCGTCGCGAACAGGGCCCGCAGCGGGGTGATGCCGACCCCGCCGGCCAGCAGCACGACGCCGCGGCCCGGCCGGGGGGCCCGGAACGCACCGTACGGCCCCTCGGCCACGACCCGCGTCCCCGGCCGCAGCTGCGCGAGCGCCGCGCTGTGGTCACCGAGATCCTTCGCCGTGATCCGCAGCACGTCCTGGCCCGGCGCGGCGGACAGCGAGTACGGGTGCGAGGACCACCACATCGACCGGGTCAGGAACCGCCAGCGGAAAAACTGGCCGGGCTCGGCGCCGAGCTCGTCCAGGCGGTCGCCGCCGATGTAGACCGAGACCACGCCCGGTCCCTCCTGCTTGACCCCGATGACGTGGAAACCGTGCCGGGCGAACGAGAGCAGCGGCACCGCGAGCCGGTACCAGGCGATCAGCACCGCCACGGTCAGGTACATCGCGGACCACCAGAACCGCGCGGCCAGGTTGGACAGGAACGTGGTGCCGTCGGCGAACTGATGGCTGAACGCAAGCGCGATGGCCAGGTAGGTGTACAGGTGCAGGTAGTACCAGGTCTCGTAGCGCAGCCGGCGGCGGGCCGCGCGCATCGAGACGATGCCAACGCCGAGCAGCAGGAAGACGGCCACGGTGGCCATCAGCACATCCGGGTACTGGGTCACAAGCGTCGCCGACTCGCTCACCACGCCGGTGTGCGCCTGGACGGCGTAGCCCCAGATGATGAGCAGGGCGTGCGCGGTGACCACGCAGACGACGTACCGGCCGCCCATCGCATGCCAGCGGGCGAGCTGGTCGGTGCCCAGGCCGCGCTCGAGCGGCGGGATCCGCGCCATCAGCGCGACCAGGACCACGACGCCGTACCCGGCCATCAGGCCGAGGATCTCGCCCGCCCCGGTCAGCCAGCCGCCCAGTCCCCTGACCTGCGGTGAGCCATGCCACCACAGGGCCAGCACGACGACCGCGCCGAGGGCTATGACGGCCAGCAAGACCCGCGCGCTGACCGAGCCGGCTTCTTTTCCTGGCCGAACGGCCCGTGGTGTCACCCGCGGGCCAGACCGCGAGGCGGAGGACGGCGGCCCGGGCGGCGGGCGGCGGCCGGGATAGTCCTCGGCCCCGGCGTGGCGGGCTGGAGCAGGCCGCCTGGCCACGTTCGTCACCGCGCCTCCCTAGGGCTGTCGGGGTCCGGCCCTAGCTGGATCGTATGCTCAGCCGAGCACAATGGCGCCGTCCTCGCTCGTGGTGGGGTCCTGGCATCGTCAGGAGCCGGGCTCCTCCCTCATAGTTACGACTACGTAGCGCGATCTCGCACGGTTCACCGGCCCTTTGTAAGAGGTTCGTAATTGGCCGGGAGCCGAGACGAGTCCTGGACTTACTTTCTGGCTAGTTCTTACTAAGCTTCGGGATAGCCCATACTGGCTTTACGGAGAGTATCTATATGACTACACACAGCCATAACCTAGCAGAGGGGAACATCACGGATAGGATATGATCAAATGCTCAGAGTAAGCGATGTTTGGGAGAGAGCACTCCACGCACCTGCCGCGGCCGTCACCAAACCAGGTGAGGTCATTGTCATCCGGTCAGCTGACACCTATGAAGGCAAGCAGGGCGTGAGCCTGGCCACCGGCGTGAGCAACCGCTCCGCCGGCGCGCAAGCCCTGTGCCTGCACCTGATCACGATCCCGCCGGGAACGCGCGGCGTGCCGCACGTCCACGACGGACACGAGTCCGCCATCTACACCGTCAGCGGAGAAACCGAGGTGTGGCACGGCGAGGGCCTGCTCCAGCGCACCGTGGTCAAGGCCGGGGACTTCATGTACGTCCCGCCGGGAACCCCGCACCTGCCGGTAAACCGGAGCGACGTGATGACCGTGGCGGTGGTCGCGCGCACCGACCCCCAGGAGCAGGAGAGCGTGCTCACCATGAGCCTGCCGCCGCACCTGGACGAGCTCAACTCCTTTCCCGTCGCCAGCCAGTAACACTCCGCGCCCGCGCGCCCGCCCCGCTCCCGCGACGGCACGCACCGCATCTCCTCCCCACCGCCCCACCAGGGGGCGCAGGCGATGCGTGCCGCCCGGGGCGGGCGCGCGTATGTTCTAGCTGGACGCGAAGGCCTCGGGCGGAGGACAGGCGCAGACTAGGTTCCTGTCGCCGTAGGCCTGGTCGATGCGCCGGACCGGCGGCCAGTACTTGGCTCGGCGGTCCACCCCGGCCGGGTACGCCGCCTCCTCCGGTGAGTACGGGTGCTTCCATTCCCCGGTGATGAGCATCTCGGCGGTATGCGGCGCGTTCTTCAGCGGGTTGTCCTGGGCGTCGTACTCGCCGGCCGCGACCCGCGCGATCTCCGCCGCGATCGCGATCATCGCGTCGCAGAACCGGTCGATCTCGGGCAGGCTCTCGCTCTCGGTGGGCTCGATCATGAACGTGCCCGCCACCGGGAACGACATGGTGGGCGCGTGGAATCCGTAGTCGACCAGTCGTTTGGCCACGTCATCCACGGTGATCCCGGTCTGCTTGGACAGCGGGCGCAAGTCGATGACGCACTCGTGCGCGACCAGCCCGTTCCGGCCGGTGTACAGCACCGGGTAATGCGGCGCGAGCCGGCTGGCGATGTAGTTGGCGGACAGCACCGCGACACTGGTGGCCCGGCGCAGCCCGCTGGCTCCCATCATCGCGATGTAGGCCCAGGAGATCGGCAGGATGCCCGCCGACCCGTAAGGCGCCGCCGCCACCGGCCCGGTGTGCCCGCGGCCGGGCAGGAACTCCGCCAGGTGCGCGCGTACGGCCACCGGACCCACGCCCGGGCCGCCGCCGCCGTGCGGGATGCAGAAGGTCTTGTGCAGGTTCAGGTGCGAGACGTCGGCCCCGAACGACGGCAGCGTGGCCAGCCCGACCAGCGCGTTGAGGTTCGCGCCGTCGATGTAGACCTGGCCGCCCGCCGCGTGCACCGCGTCGCAGACGGCGGTCACGTTCTGCTCGTAGACCCCGGCCGTGGACGGGTAGGTCAGCATCATCGCGGCCACCTGCCCGTCGTGGGCTTCCAGCTTGGCGCTGCAGGTCGACCGAGGTCGATAGCGCCGTCGAGACCGCACCCGACCACCGTGACGCGCAATCCGGCCAGCACCGCGCTGGCCGCGTTGGTGCCGTGCGCCGAGGAGGGGATCAGGCAGACATCGCGGCCCGTCTCACCGCGCGAGGCGTGATACGCCCGGATCGCGAGCAGGCCCGCCAGCTCGCCCTGGGATCCGGCGTTCGGCTGGACGGACACCGCGTCGTAGCCGGTCAGGATGGCCAGCCGGTGCTCCAGGGAGGTGATCAGCTCGGTGTAGCCCGCGGCCTGGGCCGCCGGCGCGAACGGATGCAGGCCGGCGAACTCCGGCCAGCTGATCGGCTCCATCTCGGCCGCCGCGTTCAGCTTCATCGTGCACGAGCCGAGCGGGATCATGGACCGGTCAAGGGCGATGTCGAAGTCCGCCAGCCGCCGCAGGTAGCGCAGCATCGCGGTCTCGCTCCGGTGCTCGCTGAACACCGGGTGGGTCAGGAACTCCGAGGTGCGCCGCAAGGACTGCGGGCAGCCGGTCCGGCGCGGCCGTCGGCCAGCTGCACGTCGGCCGGGCCCGAGCGCCCGCACAGCGCCGCGGCCACCTCGCGCAGCTGCTCGTCGGTGGTGGTCTCGTCGCAGCTGACCTGCAGCGCGCCGTCCGGCGCCAGGTACAGGTTGTACCCCGCGGCCCGGGCCCGTTCGGCCGCTTGCTGGCCGCCTCCGGCGCACCGCCGTCGAAGCGGATCCGGATGGTGTCGAAGAAGTCACCATCGTCCGTTCGGCAGCCAAGGTCGCGCAGGGTCGCGGCCAGGACCGCGGCGCTACGGTGCGCGCCCCGGGCGATGGCGGCCAGCCCGTCCGGGCCGTGGTAGGTGGCGTACATGGCCGCGGTCACCGCCAGCAGGACCTGCGCCGTGCAGATGTTGCTCGTCGCCTTCTCGCGGCGGATGTGCTGCTCGCGGGCCTGCAGGGCGAGCCGGTAGGCGGGCTGGCCGTCGGCGTCCACCGACACCCCGACCAGCCGGCCGGGCAGCTGGCGCTTCAGCGCGTCGCTGACCGCGATGTAGCCCGCGTGCGGGCCGCCGAACCACATCGGCACCCCGAACCGCTGGCTCGAGCCCACCGCGATGTCCGCCCCCAGCTCACCGGGCGGCCGCAGCAGGGTCAGCGCCAGCAGGTCGGCGGCGACCGCGGCGAGCGCGCCGCGGGCATGCGCGGCCTCGATCAGCGGGGCCAGGTCACGGACCGCCCCGGACGCGCCGGGGAACTGCAGCAGCACGCCGAACAGCCCGGGTTGCGCGGCGATCGACTCGGCCGTCACCGGGGCGACGACGAGCTCGATGCCGAGCGGCTCGGCGCGGGTGCGCAGCACGGCGAGGGTCTGCGGCAGGCAGTCGGCGTCGGCCAGGAACACCTGGCCGCCCTTGGCTCGCCCGCCGGGCCAGCGTCATCGCCTCGGCCGCGGCGGTGGCCTCGTCGAGCAGCGAGGCGCCCGCCCACGGCAGCGCGGTCAGGTCGGCGATCATGGTCTGGAAGTTCAGCAGCGCCTCGAGGCGGCCCTGCGAGATCTCCGGCTGGTACGGGGTGTAGGCGGTGTACCAGGCCGGGTTCTCCAGCACGTTGCGGCGGATGACGGCCGGGGTGATCGTGTCGTAGTAGCCCAGGCCGATCATCGAGGTCAGCACCTGGTTCCGGCCGGCCATCCGGCGCAGCTCGGCCAGCGCCTGGGTCTCGGTCAGCGGATCGGGCAGGCTCAGCTGCGGGGCCTCGGTGCCCTCGGGCAGGGCCGCGGCGGTGAGCTCGTCCAGCGACGAATAGCCCAGGCTGGCCGAGCATGTGCTGCTGGTCGGCGGCGGACGGGCCGATGTGGCGGGCAGTGAAATCTGTCATGGAGCCTCTCCGGACGAACGCGACGGATACGCGGCTCCCCGTCTGTCGCGGCGCACGGCCGCTCCAGAGATGCCTGTCCCGCCCGGTTCGTGTGCCTGAGAGGTTCCGGGGATGTTGCCCCTTCGGCGCCGCGCGCGAGTTACGCGCGAGTCTCTCCCGGCCGGTGTCATCAGCACCTCCGATCTTACCTCGTGCACGACCAGATGGTGGGACGGCGCGACCGGGTCTAGGTCGGTGCGACCCGGCTGCTATCTCCGGGCGGCGCGCTAGCTCGTGCGGCGCAGGCGGCGCTTGGCCAGGTCGTCGGTGACTCCGAGCCGCCCGGGGCCACCGCGACGAAGCCGTCCTCGGCCCGGACGGCGGGCAGCACCGCCAGGTCGCCCTCGACCTCGCGCCAGACCCGGCCGAGCGCGATGCCGAACACGCCCTGGCCGCCCTGGAGCAGGTCCACCACCTCGTCGGCGGAGGTGCACTCGTACACGCTGACCCCGTCGCTCATCAGCGTCACCTGGGCCAGGTCATCGCTGCCCCGGTCGCGCAGGTGCTGCACCGCGGCCCGGATCTGCTGCAGCGAGATCCCGGTGTCGAGCAGCCGCTTGACCACCTTCAGCACGAGGATGTCGCGGAAACCGTACAACCGCTGGGAGCCCGACCCGTGGGCGGCGCGGACGCTCGGCTCGACCAGCGCGGTGCGCGCCCAGTAGTCGAGCTGCCGGTAGGTGATACCGGCCGCGGCGCACGCGGTCGGCCCGCGGTAACCGATCTCCCCGGTGTCCGCGACCCGCCTGCGACGGCGGCGCAGCCTGACCGGACAGGCCGGGGACCTCGTCCTCGTCGAACAGGGTGCCTTGCGAGCCGCCGACGGCCGCGCCGTTATCGACCGTCATCACCCCTGGTTACCGCCACGCCCACCTCCACCGGAGCTGATTACCCACGGTACTCGCACCGTAAGCCGGTGCGGGTGGCGCCGTCAACGACCGCCAGCGGCGCGTCGTGACATTCCCGGCAGCAGCCGGGCATACCGGCACGCACCGGACCTCAGGGGCGCCGGAATCGCGCGGTGCGCTCAGGTGGCGCGGCCGAAATCCTCGGGCGAGATCGTGTCGAGGAACTCCCTGAACTTCTCGACTTCGTCCTCCTGCTCATCCGGGATGGCCACGCCCGCCTCGTCCAGGATCTCCTCGCTGGCGAAGATCTGCGCGCCCGGTGCGCAGCGCCAGCGCGATCGAGTCCGACGGCCGCGCGCTGACCTCGGCGCCGTTCGAGAAGACCAGGTCCGCGTAGAAGATGCCGTCCCGCAGCGCGGTGATATTCACCGTGCGGAGCTGGACATTCAGGACCTCGAGCACGTCGCGGAAAAGATCGTGCGTCAGCGGGCCGAAGGGAAACCATGCCCTGCTGGGCGAAGGCGATCGCCGTCGCCTCGACCGCCCCGATCCAGATGGGCAGGTACCTGTCCCCCTGCGTCTCCTTCAGCAAGACGATGGGGCTGTTGGATGGCATTTCGACCCGGACGCCGATGACCTCCATCTGCCGCACTTCAGCTCCGTCCTCACGTGCCTGGGGAACCTCTGCTGGCCACTTCTCCCCTTGCCAAGGTACACCCGTAACCGCCCGGAGGCCGACCGCAGCCCCCCGCCGGATGGCTCCTCCGTCCCCGGAATCGTGCCCGGCTGCGCCCGGTTCCAGCTCGTAGTCGCCGGGGCGCAGCGGCCCGCACGCCAGTCCCGCCTCAGCCAGCGCCGACTCCACCAGCGTCGCGTGCAGGCGCAGGGTCAGGTCGGCGATCTGCCAGGCCGTCCGGGTGGCCGCGTCGCGCGCGCCGGGGCCGCGCTGGCGCAGCTGCGGCGCCACGACCTGCTCGACCAGGTTGGCCTCCCGGTCCGCGGACGCCTTGACCGCCCGCAGGTGCCGGGCCTGCACGCCGTACTGGTGCAGCGCGGCGACCGCCCGGGCGACCGCGAGCGCGTCCTGGCCGTACAGCCGGCCCACCCGCCGGATCAGGCCGTAGTCCTCGAGCTCGGTCAGCTCCGCGTCGCTGATGTCCGCGGCGTCGAGCAACTGGTGCCGGGTCAGCGCCGGCCGCGGTCCGCTCGGACCCGTTGGCCCCGTTGCCCGGCGGCTGACCCGGACCCGCCCCGCCGTCGGCCAGCCGCTCCCTGATCACCCGCAGCGGCAGGTACGAATCGCGCTGCATGGTGAGGATGTACCGCAGCCGGGCAATGTCCGGCGCGGCGAACCGCCGGTACCCCGAGCGCGACCGGGCCGGCTCGATCAGCCCCTCGGCCTCCAGGAAACGGATCTTCGAGGTGCTGATGTCCGGAAATTCCGGGCGCAGCTGAGCGAGCACCTCGCCGATACCGAAGTGGCCGCGCCCCTCCGGCTCGCTCATATGCTGTTTCCCGCTCGCCCGCGAGGTCCCTGCTCGGTCATGAGTGTTCCTGGGCGCCCCTGCCGCGACGGTCGGCCGAAGACGCCGGGCCGAGATCCTGGCTGGTGAGGAAGAGCAGCCGGAACTTGCCGATCTGGACCTCGTCCCCGCCGGTGAGCTCGGCCTCCTCGATGCGCTCCCGGTTGACGTAGGTGCCGTTGAGGCTGCCGACGTCGTGCACGGCGAACCGGAAACCCTGCCGGTAGAACTCGGCGTGCCGCCGCGAGACCGTCACGTCGTCGAGAAAGATGTCGCTGTCCGGGTGGCGGCCCGCGGTGGTCAGGTCGCCGTCCAGCCGGAACCGGCTGCCCGCGTTCGGCCCGCGCATGACCAGCAGCAGCGCGCTGCCCGGCGGCAGGGCCCCGAACGAGGCGGAATCCGGGAACAGGTCGTCGGCCAGGTCGCCGTCCTCGGTGCGGCCCAGCGAGATCGTCGAGGTGGTCTCGCCGGGACGGGCGGGCAGGCCGCCGGTTCCCGGCGCGGGCGCCGCGGGCCCGGCAGGCATCCCGGATCCGGGTGGCACCGGCGCCCCCAGCTGGGCTCCGCAGTTCGAGCAGAACCGGGCGCCGTCAGGATTAGGCCGACCGCACCGGGCGCAGTAAACGCTTGGCATAGCTCCGCTCGGCCTCCCCTCAGTCTGGTCCTCGCGCTTCGGACGATCCTGCCCAAGGTACGCGAGAGGGGGCGGGACGGTCCACGCGCCGCGCGAACAGCCCACGCCGTCCGCGCCCGTTATTCTGGTCGCGACGCTTCCGCCACACCGCTTTGTCACCTCCGCCGTGCTTAACCCGCCGCGAGCGGGCGATGACCGCCGGGCGAATCGCAATGCGCGATTGTCTCATATTCGCGCACAGCTGCGAATTCCGTGTGCCCGACGCCCTTCGCATCCTCCCGTGAGGCACACAGCTTACCCTTGGCGCAGCGCGATATATCCGGGGCCACCCCGGTATTCACGGCCATTCGGCCGACACCGCGCGGGCCTCGCCCAGCCTCAGCGACCCGCCTGCTCGACCACCTGGGCCCACTCGTCGAGCAGCAGCTGAGCGGTGTCGGCGTCGGTTCCCTCGGCCCACAGGTGGGTAACCGCGTCGGCCGGGTCGGGCAGCACGAGAACCCAGCCGCGATCACGCTCGGTGACCCGAACGCCGTCGGTCGTGTCGATCTCGTGCTGGCCGGCGGCCTCCATGACCGTGCGCATGACCCCGCCCTTGGCCGCCCACGGCGTCGGGATGGACCGCTTGAGCAGATGCGCGACCGGGATCCTGGCGTCGATCTGGCTCAGCGTCAGCCTGGTCCGCGCGACCAGGCCGAGCAGCCGGACAAAGGCCGCGATGCCGTCGATGGTCCGGCTGCATTCGGGCACCACGAAACCGCCGTGCCCGTCGGCCGCGAAGATGACCTCGTCCTGGGCCGCCGCCATCGTCAGGGCGTGCATCGTGGTCGGCGTCCAGTTCACCTGGACGCCGTGGAAGCGGCAGACCTGCTCCGCCACCCTGGTCGTGGTCACCGGCAGCGCCACCTGGCCGCCCTTGCGCTCGGCCGCGACCAGGTCGAGCACGGCGAGCAGGGCCCGGTCCTCGCTGACCAGCTCGCCCTTCTCGTCCACGAGCTGGATCCGCTCGCCGACCGGGTCGAACCTGACCCCGAACGCCGCCTTGGACGAGGACACCACCTCGGCCAGCCGCTGCAGCCCGGCCCGCTGCTGCGCGACGGTCTCGGTCGGTGACCCTCATCCAGCCGGTTGTTCAGCGTGAGCACGTCCACGCCGATGGTGCCGAGCAGGCTGGGCAGCACCAGCGAGGCGGTGCCGCCGGCGCAGTCCGCGACCACCTTGAGGTTGGCCTCGCGCACGCCGCTCATGTCGACGCACGCGAGCAGCTCGTGGGTGTACGACTCGACCACCCGGGGCGGGTAGCTGAGCTCGGCGATCTCGCCGGGGAAGGCCCGGCGGTACTCCTGCCGGGAAAAGACGCGCTCCAGCTTGCGCTGATCCGCCTGGGACAGCTCGGCGCCGCGTTCGTCCAGGAAGATGATGTCGACGGACTGCGGGTCGCCGGGCGTGGTCCGCAGCGCGATGCCGCCGCTGTAGTGGTCCCTGGCCGTCTCGAACCTGGCCACGGGCAGCGGCTGGACCTCCAGGTCCACCACGTTGATGGCGCTGGCGTTCAGGGCGCCCTGCACGGCCCGTTTCAGCGTCCGCGCCGCCCGGGACACGTCCCGGGAGGTGGTGACGGTGGAGCCCTTGCGCAGCATGGTGGCGTAGGCGCTGGCCAGCCGGACCGCCAGCTCCGGCGTCACCTCCACGTTGACCAGGCCGGACACCCCGCGCGGGCCGAACAAGGTGCGCTGGCCCCTGGACTCCCAGATCACGCTGGTGTTCACCACCGCGCCGGCCTCGATGGTCTTGAACGGGTACACCTTCACCCCGGCGGACAGGTAAGCCTCGGGCTCGATCACGCACTCGTCCCCGACGACCGCGCCTTCCTCGATCCTGGCCAGCCGCATGACGTCGGTGTTCTTGCCGATCACGCAGCCGCGCAGGGTGACGCCCTGGCCGACGTAGACGTTGTTGTGCACGACGGCGCGGTGCAGGAAGGCCCCCTCCTTGACCACGACGTTGCTGCCGATGACGGTGTACTCCCGCAGGTGAGCGCCCGCCTCGATCTTGGCGTAGTCCCCGATGCACAGCGGGCCGGTCAGCACGGCGTCGGCGTCGACTTCCGCGCCTTCGGCGACCCAGACCCCGGGTGAGACCTCGAAGCCGGCGATGTCGCTGTGCACCCGGCCGGCCAGCACGTCGGCCTGCGCCTTCATGTAGCTCTCCTGGGTCCCGACGTCTTCCCAGTAGTCCTCGGAGATATAGCCGAACAGCGGGGCGCCGCGCTTGAGCAGCCGCGGGAAGACGTCACCGGACCAGTCGACCACCTCCCCCGCCGGTACCTCGGCGAGCACCTCGGGTTCCATCACGTACAGCCCGGTGTTGACCGTGTCCGAGAACACCTGGCCCCACGTCGGCTTCTCCAGGAACCGCTGGATCTGGCCGTCTTCGGCGGTGATCACGATGCCGAACTCCAGCGGGTTGGGCACCCGGGCCAGGCCGACCGTGACCAGCGCGCCCTTGTCCTTGTGGAATTTCACCAGCGAGGTGAGGTCCATGTCGGTGAGCGCGTCACCCGAGATGACCAGGAACGGCTCGTCCCGCAGCGCGTCCTCGGCGTTCCTGACGCTGCCCGCGGTGCCCAGCGGCATCTCCTCGGTGGCGTACTGCAGGCTCATCCCGAATTCTTCGCCGTCGCCGAAGTAGTTACGGACGAGCGCGGCGAGGAACTGGACGGTCACCACCGTCTCGTCGAACCCGTGCCGCCTGAGCAGCCGCAGCACGTGCTCCATGATCGGCCGGTTGGCCACAGGAAGCAGCGGCTTAGGCTGGTTGGCGGTCATCGGCCGCAGCCGCGTCCCCTCGCCCCCTGCCATGACGACGGCTTTCAATGTATTTGCGGCTCCTTTCCCCGGTTTCCGCCCTTAGGTGTACCCGCCATCGGCGAAATCACGGGTCGTCGCGCCACTTCCCCGGACGCTCACCCGCGGGCTAGCACCACCAGCTCACAACCCCGCTCCGCTGCCCTGCGGACTCGAGTGGCTGCTGATCAGGCTGCGCACCTGGGAGAGATACAGCATCGCAGCCCACCAGTACAACACCGTGCCCCAGGTCGCGAAGGCCCAGCCTATTACCCGGGCCAGGGTTCCGCCCCAACCGGGGTGATCCCCCAGGAACAGCAGCGGAAAGGCATAAAGCAGGCACATCGTCGCCCCCTTGCCCGCCAGGCTGACCTGCAAGGTGCCGAACCCGGCCCGGCGGCGCAGCACGCCGAGCGCCGCGCCGACCGTCAGCTCGCGCAGCCCGAGCACGGCGACCAGCCACCAGGGAATGATCCCCCGGATCGCGAGCGCGACGATGGTGGACACGATGTACAGCCGGTCCGCGGCCGGGTCGAGGACCTGGCCGAGCCTGCTGGCCTGGTTCAGCGCGCGGGCGATCTTGCCGTCCAGCCAGTCGGACAGGCCCGCGACGATGAGCAGGGCCACGGCCCAGTCGTCGGCGGTGGCCGTCCGCGGCCCGAGGACCAGCCACAGGAACACTGGCACCCCGGCCAGCCGGGCGGCACTGATCCCGTTCGGGATGGTAAGGACACGGTCCACGGACCCAGTATCCTCAGCTAAGTGACTATGGCGGATACGGGGGCGCCTGCTCGTGCCGCCGACACGAAGGTGCCCGACTCTAAAGTGCTCGACTCCAAGGTGCTGGGCGAGGCGAACCGGCGGCGGACGTTCGCGGTGATCAGCCACCCGGACGCGGGCAAGTCCACGCTGACCGAGGCGCTGGCGCTGCACGCGTCGGCGATCACCCAGGCGGGCGCGGTGCACGGCAAGGCCGGCCGCCGCGGGGTGACCTCGGACTGGATGGCGATGGAACGCGACCGGGGGATCTCGATCACCTCGGCGGCGCTCCGCTTCGACTACCGCGGCACGATGCTGAACCTGCTGGATACCCCGGGGCACGCGGACTTCTCCGAGGACACCTACCGGGTACTGTCCGCGGTGGACTGCGCGATCATGCTGCTCGACTCGGCCAAGGGCCTGGAGCCGCAGACGCTGAAGCTGTTCGACGTCTGCCGCAGCCGGTCCGTCCCGGTCATCACGTTCGTGAACAAGTGGGACCGGCCCGGCCGCGAGCCGCTCGAGCTGCTCGACGAGATCGAGCAGCGGATCGGGCTGCGCCCGGCCCCGGTGAACTGGCCGGTCGGCGTGGCCGGCGACTTCCGCGGGCTGATCGAGCGGACCAGCGGAGACTACATCACCTTCACCCGGACCCCGGGCGGGGCCGGGCGGGCGCTGGAAACCCAGCTCGACGCCGAGGCCGCGGCCGCCCGCGACGGCGAGGTGTTCGTGACCGCGCAGGAGGAGCTGGCGCTGCTCGACGAGATCTACGGCCGCCTGGGCGACGAGCAGGGCCGGCTCGGACGAGGTCGACATGGACTCGTTCCTGGCCGGGGTGACGAGCCCGGTGCTGTTCGGCGCGGCGCTGCCGAACTTCGGGGTCCGCCGCCTGCTCGACGCCGTGACCGCCTACGCCCCGCCGCCCGCCGAGCGCGCCGACATCAAGGGCGAGCCGCGGCCGGTTGACGCCCCGTTCTCCGGCCTGGTGTTCAAGGTGCAGGCCAACATGGACCCGGCGCACCGGGACCGGATGGCGTTCGTCCGGGTGTGCTCGGGCCGGTTCGAGCGCGGCATGGTGCTCACCCACGCGGCGACCGGGCGACCGTTCGCCACCAAGTACGCGCAGTCGATGTTCGGCCAGGACCGGGAGACCGTCGAGGAGGCCTTCCCCGGTGACGTCATCGGCCTGGTCAACGCGACCGCGCTGCGCCCGGGCGACACGCTGTACGCCGGCGACGTCCCGGTCGAGTTCCCGCCGATCCCGAGCTTCGCGCCCGAGCACTTCGCGGTGGTGCGCGGCAAGGAAGCGGGCAAGCAGAAGCAGTTCCGGCGCGGCATCGAGCAGCTGGACACCGAGGGCGTGGTCCAGGTCCTCGCCTCCGACCTGCGCGGCGACCAGGCTCCGGTGCTCGCCGCCGTCGGCCCGCTGCAGTTCGACGTGGTGCTGAACCGGCTCCAGCACGAGTTCGGCGCCCGCGCCGAACTCGATCACCTCGACTACACGATGGCCCGGCGCACCGACGCCGACGGCGTCCGCGCCCTGGCCGGGCAACGCGCGGTCGAGGTGCTGACCCGCCGCCACGACGGCGCCATCCTCGCGCTGTTCAGCGACAAGTGGCGGCTCGGCCAGGTGCAGCGCGAACACCCTGACATCATGCTCGAGCC
>CAVSTQ010000010.1:0-40711 GCA_963730825.1 uncultured Actinomycetes bacterium | reverse complement strand
CCCGTTCCAGTGCGGCGACGCCACCGTGCCGCGCAGCCCGGCCAGGCCCAGGGCGATCAGCAGTGCCAGCGGCAGCACCCGGGCCAGCCAGCCCGGCCCGGAAGCCGCCGGCTCCCCGCCCCCCGGCCCAGCGGCCTTCGGCGGCGCAGTCCCCGGTGGCGCAGTTCCCGGCTGGCGGCTGGTCATAAATCTCGCGTTCCTGGTGCGACGGATGGCCCGTACCCGCGGCTAACGGCAGCGTAATACCTCTAGGAGCAAAATGTTCCTTCTGGCCACGCGGCGCCGCAGCCGCCTTCCTCGGACGAAGACTCATCGGGTGGTCATGGCGAGACATCCGCGGTCCTGACCCTGGTCACCGCGCCGGAGCTGACCCTGCGGCCGGCCGATGCCATCTTGCTTTCCGGGATCATCGCGCGCAGCCTCGGAGCTCGTCAAGCCAACGGCCGCCCTCTACCCGGGGCCGGCCTTGGCCTTGGCGGCGGCCTTCATCGCTTGCTTGTAGGAACGCACCTGGGCGAGCGAGTCCTCGTCGGTGATGTCCGCCACGGAGCAGTGCGATCCCTCGGCGCCGAACGGCCCGGCCGCCTCACGCCAGCCCGGCGGCCGCACCCCCAGCTGCTTACCGAGCAGGGCCACGAAGATCTGCGCCTTCTGGGCTCCAAACCCGGGTAGCGCCGCCACCTGCTTGAGCAGTTCGGCGCCCGACCCGGCGGTGGACCAGACCCGCGAGGCTTCGCCGTCGTACCGTTCCACGATCAGCCGCGCCAGATCCTGCACCCGGGTCGCCATCGCCCGGGGGTACCGGTGCAGGGCGGGGCGTTCGCTGAAGATGACGGCCAGTGCGTCGGGATCGAATTCGGCCAGCCCGGCGGCGGTGGGCTCGTGCCCGAGCCTGCGCACCAGGTCAAGCGGTGCGCTGAAGGCCCGCTCGAGCGGCACCTGCTGGTCGAGCAGCATGGCGATGAGCAGGGCGAGCGGGCTGCGGGTCAGCAGCTCGTTAGCTTCGGGCTCAACCGGCATCCAGATCGTCACAGCGCCCCTCCCCGGGACAGCGTACTCCGCGGCAGCGTACTCCGCGGCCAGGCCGGCTCCGCCGCAGATCCATCGATTCGCCGGGCGCTATAAACTAAAAGAAGCTGGGTCGGCCTGGGGCCCCCCGGTCCGGGACGAAGGAACTGGAGTCAGCATGACACCGCACACGAAGTGGGCGATCGCCGGGATTGTCGTCGGCCTGATCCTGTTCATCGTTAGCCCGTGGCTGGCGATCGGGGTCATCCTGCTCGCGGTCGCGGCCCCGGTGGGAGCCTGGCTGATGCTGGACGAGTCGCAGCGACGCCGGTACCGCGAGCTCCGCCGCCGTCGCGAGCTCCGCTAACGGGAGCGCAGATGGCCGTCCGCCGCCTTAACCATGCCGTCCTGTATGTGCACGGCCTGGAGCGCACCGTCGAGTTCTACCGGTCCACCCTCGGCTTCGAGGTCCGGATGGAGATCCCCGGCCGGGCCGCGTTCCTGCGCGCGCCAGGCTCCGCCAACGATCATGACCTGGGCCTGTTCGAGATCGGCACCGGCCGGGCCCCCGACCAGCCGTCCCATCCCGGGCTGTACCACCTGGCCTGGGAAGTCGGCACGCTGGCGGACCTGGCCGACATCCGGGACAAGCTGGTGCAGGCCGGGGCCCTGGTGGGCGAAAGCGACCACCGGGTGTCGAAGTCCCTGTACGCGAAGGACCCGAGCGGCATCGAGTTCGAGGTGCTCTGGCGGGTGCCCGTGCAGGACTGGGCGGCCGAGACGGCCGAGGGGGGCATGACGCTCCCGCTCGACTGGGACGCGACCCTGGCCCGCTGGGACCGGGACCAGGCCACCGGTGCCGCCGCCGGATCACCGACCTAACCCGCCTACCGCCCCTCGGCTACCCGGGTGATGTAGGTCAGCGCCACGAACGACCGGAACACCGCCAGCGGATCCGAGCCCGTTATGCTCACCGCACGCACGCCGGTCCGTTCGGCGCCTTTCACCCACGAACCGACCTCGGCCATGTCCGCGGTCTGGGTATGCACCACCAGGGTGGCGGGCAGCGCGATGGGCGGCAGCAGGGCGCCCGCCGCGCTGCACCGCCCGCCGCGCCCCGGCGGCGATCAGGACGCGGGCCGCCTTGGGGTGCAGGTTCGCCGCGCCGAACCTGGTCAAGGACTCTTTCACCACGACGCGTTCGGCCTCGGGCAGGTACGGATCGGCCTCGGCGATGGTCTGCTTGTCCCCGGTGATCAGCCCGACCGGCACCCGGCAGGCCAGCGCGACCAGGGCGTTGATCCCGCTCTCTCCGACCGGCACGCCGTTCAGCTCGACCGCCGAGATCACCGCGGGGTTGTAGGTATGCGAAAGCACCGAGCTCTCGCCCGAGATGGACCCGTGGTACCCGATCATGAACACGACGTCGGCGCCGTCCTGCAGGCCCTGCATCATGTACAGCGGCTTGTGCCGTCCGGACACGTAGCGGGCCTGCCCGGCCAGCGCGGCCGGGTCCAGGTTGTTCATCGTCCCGTGCGAGTCGTTGCAGACGATCTCGGTGGCCCCGGCGGCCAGCGCCCCCTCGATGGCCGCGTTGACCTCGCCGAGCAGCAGCCGCCGCCCCTCTTCGTACGGCACCCCCGGAGCCCGGCACTGGCTCCAGTCGACAATCCCGGCCACGCCCTCCATGTCACAGGAAATAAAGACCTTCACAAGACTAAGAACATATCGTCCGAACGGACTCTCCCGCCTGCCCGCCCGAACCCTGCGTGCCGTACCGGGCCCACGCCCTCGCTACCATCAGTAACAGTTATCACGAGGAATCCAGGAGCTGCATGCCCGACTCAGACCCGCCCACCGACCGATCCCGGCCGGCCGAGAGCCGCCTGCTTTACCGTGTCGACCGGTGGACTTCGCGGCCGCTCGTAGCGCTGATTGTGCTGGTCGCGGACCTAGTTTGGATCCTTATCAGCTTCGCGGGCGGATTCCCTGGCCGGTCGGAGACGGTCTTCCAGACCCTGGTCGCCGCCCTGACCCTGGCCATGGTCTTCGTTATCCAGCACACGCAAGCCCGCCAGCAGGCTGCTACCCAGCGTAAGCTAGATGAGATCCTGCGGGCGCTGCCCGGCGCGGACAACACCCTGCTCTCCCTCGAGCACGCCTCCGATGACGAACTGCGGGCCAGCGGCCATCTGCACCGCGAAATCCGCCAGGCCGCCCTGGACGAGCAGGTCAGCCAGGACCAGCCGGGAAGATCATTACCCTCGCTACGCACCTGACACGACTCTTGTGGTCAGGATTATGGTCAACTATAATTCTAGTCATGACTATCCTGCCGCTGAACGACGTCAAGACGCGCTTCTCGGCTATCGCCGACGAGGTGGCGGCCACCCATGACCGCGTGATCGTCACCCGGAACGGCAGGCCGCATGTCATGGTCATATCCGTTGATGACTTCGAGTCCTTGCAGATGACGCGCGAACTACTGGCGGAGCCAGGCGCCGTGCAGGACATCCTGGCCGCGGACCGGGACATCTCGGCGGGTGACTATCACGAGCTTGACGAGTTGCGGGCCGCGCTCGATGAACGTCAGCGGCTGGAGGACGCAGGCGCGTGAGCGACGGGTACTCTGTCCGGCTCGCGCCTGGAGTGCTGCGAGCTCTCCAGGCGGGACCGCCCAAAGGAGTCCCGCTCAACGCGGCCTGGGCGATTTTCGCGTTCATTCACGGGCCGCTGAGCCAGGATCCCTGGAAAGTCTCCAAGCCACTGCATGATGAGCTTGAAGGGTTCCGCGGTGCCAGGCGTGGCGAGTACCGGGTCGTGTTGCGCATCGACGAGGAACAGCGCGTGGTGCGCGTGGTGCGAGTGGACCACCGATCAGATATCTACCGCCCAGCCTGACGGAACGACGCTATCTGCCGACCGGCGCGGTTACCGCCAATTGGACCACTCTACGGCCATGAAACTGGACCTTACCGAGGATCCGGTCGCCCCGTAGCGTCGAGCCTATGACGACGACCCTGGCCCCGGCCGCGCCCCGCCTCGCCGCGAAGCCGCCGCTGATCACCCGGCCGCTGCTGGTGCGGTTCGTCTCGGTCGCCGGGTCTTCGGTGAGCTTCTACCTGCCGTTGTCGGTGGTGCCCAGGTACGCGGCCGCCTCCGGTTCTGACGCCGGGCCGGCCTGGCGACCGGCGCGCTCCTGCTCGCCACCGTCGCGGCCGAGCTCGCCACGCCCCGGCTGGTGACCCGGGTCGGCTACCGCCTGTCGCTGACGGCGGGCCTGGCCCTGCTCGGGGCGCCCGCGCTGGCGCTGCTGGCCTCTTCCCGCCTGACCGTGATCCTCGCGGTCAGCATCGTGCGAGGCCTTGGCTTCGCCGTCACCACCGTGGCCGGCGGTGCGCTCACCGCCTCGCTGATCCCGGCCGAACGGCGCGGCGAAGGACTGGGCCTGGCCGGCCTCGTCAGCGGCGTCCCGTCGCTTGTCTGCCTGCCGCTTGGCCTGTGGGCATCGGTGCACTGGGGCTACGGACCTGTCTTCGCGGCCACCGCGATCGCCGCCCTGGCGGCCCTCGGCTCGATGCCCTGGCTGCCTGGCCGTAAGCCCTCGCCCAGCCGCAACCGCCGGCCGACCCCGGCCACCCCGGCCGGTCCTGGCCGCGGGGTGCTGGCCGGGCTGCGTACCCCGGCCCTGGTCCGTCCGGCCGTCATCTTCTCCGCCTCGACGATGGCGGTCGGGGTGCTGGTCACGTTCCTGCCGCTGGCGGTCGGCTCCGCCGGGGTGGCCGCCGCCGCGCTGCTGGCCCAGCCCGCGGCCGCGACCCTGGCGCGCTGGGCCGCCGGGCGGATCGGGGACCGGCACGGCCAGGCGCGGCTGCTGGGGCCCGGGGTGCTGCTGTCCGCCGCGGGCATGGCCCTGCTGGTCGCCACCGGCACGCCGGCGCTGGTCGTGGCCGGCGCGGCCTGCTTCGGCACTGGTTTCGGGCTGCTGCAGAACGCGACCCTGAGCTTGATGTACGCCAAGGTCTCCGCCGACGGCTACAACTCGGTCAGCGCGATCTGGAACGCCGCCTACGACGCCGGCATGGGCGGCGGTGCGGCCGGCCTTGGGCTGCTCGTCGCGCACACCGGGTACCCGGCCGCCTTCGGGCTGACCGCGGCCCTGATCATGCCCGCGCTGCTCCTCACCCGCCGGGAACACCCCACCCACTGAAAGGTCTCCGTCGTGCGAAAAGTCTTCTTGTACCTGACGATGTCCCTGGACGGGTTTATCGCCGGCCCTCAGGACGAACTTGACTGGATGCTGGACACCGCGGACGCGGCTCTCAACGACGACATCTTGTCGTTGATGCGAGCCTCAGACGCCGGCTTTTCTCGGCTACCCGGTCGCCCAGGGCATGATCCCGTACTGGGAAAACGTCGCGGCGGACCCGGCCGCGTCGCCGGCGGACGCCAGCTCGCGGACGCGATCAACCGCCTGCACCGTATCGTCATCTCCCGGCAGCCCGTCGACCTGCCGTGGGACAACTCGGAGCTGATCGTCGCCGCCGACGATGACGCCCTGGCCGCGGCCGTCACGAAGATCAAGGAACAGCCAGGCGGCGCCCTCGGCGTGCCGGGCGGCGTCCGCACCGCGCAGCGGTTCGCCCGGCTCGGCCTCGTCGACGAGTACGTGCTGCACGTCCATCCGGTCACCCTCGGCGCAGGCAAGCCGCTGTTCACCCAGAAGTCGCAGCTCCGGCTGATCGGCGCCACCAGCTACGACTCCGGCGTGCTGCGCCTCCGCTACCAGCCCGGGTCCTAGCCGCCCAGCTGGCCGGGGAAGAGCAGGGCCAGCTCGCGGGGGTACCCGGCGATCAGCCGGAGCTCGTCGTCGGTCAGCGGCTTGCCTGTCGCCGACGCGCACAGCTGGACCAGGGAGAACACCAGGTCCTCTGAGCCAGCAGCCACCGCGATCCCGAGCCCGTCGAGCACGTGCCGGAACCCGGCCTTGCCGCCGTACTCGCCGGTCAGCACCACCCGGCCCTCGCGGGCGTACCAGTCCGCGGGAACGGCCCGAGCGTCGCGTCGTCGTACAGCTCGTAGTTGCCGCGGTCCTTCAGCGCCCCGTCGGCGTGGATCCCCGACTCGTGCGCGAACGCGTTGCGGCCGACCCCCGGCCAGGCCGGCGGCAGCGGCTGCCCGAACGCGTACGCGGCCCACAGCCCGAACCGCCGGGCCCAGGACATGTCGAGCTGGTCGCCGACCGACACCGACTCGGATATTCCGAATCCGTACGAAAAGGCCAGGATGCACGACAGCAGGTCGGCGTTGCCGGCCCGCTCGCCGATGCCGTTCACGCAGGTGTTCACCCACGCGTCCTGCCCGGCGTCCAGGTCGCCGAGCGCGCCGGAGACCGAGTTGGCCACGGCCATGCCCAGGTCGTTGTGGCAGTGCGTCTCGACAGGGATGCCGACGGCGGAGGCCAGCTTGGCGAACCGCTCCCTGATCCGGCCGGGGGAGTCCCCGCCGATCGTGTCGCAGTACCGCACCCGGCGTCGCGCCGGCGTCCCGGGCGGCGAGCGCGAACTCGGTCAGGTACCCCTCGTCGGTCCGCGATCCGTCCTCCGCGTTGACCCCGATCGTCTCCGCCCCGGCGGCCCGCGCCGCCGCCACGGCCGCCGTCATCTCGGCGATGATGGCCGACCGGTCCAGTTTGCCGCGGAACTTGTGCGTGATCATCTGGTCCGAGGTGGAGATCGACAGGTTGTAATGCCGCAGCCCCAGGCCGGCCGCGGATTCGACGTCGGCGAGAACCGCGCGGCACCAGCCGGACAGCCGCAGCTCCCCGAACGCTCCCGCCTGGCCCAGCGCCACGCAGGCCCGCACGTACGGCACCTCGTGGAACAGGAACGGGAACCCGATCTCGGACTGCGCCACGCCCAGCCGGCCCAGGTAGAAGTTGACCATCACCTTGCCGAACTTCGACAGCCCCGTCCGCGCGGTCTGCACTCCGTCCCGGTTGGTCACGTCGAGAAAGTGGATCGATGGCATGACCTAAGATTGACGAATTGATCAACTATCAGTCAATATTGATTAAAATCAACGTACACTCATCAGCCGCTTCCGGCGACCAGCGAGATCAGCTGCGCGAGGGTCGTTTCGTTCCCGCCAGGCACCGAACCCCTGATGCTGAGGATCACCGTCCACGGACCCGCGTACAGCACGACCTTGCCGGTGCCCATCAGGTAGCCGCCGGGGACCCCGGGCACTGGCCAGCCGATCTGCGCCGGGCTCAGGCCACCGGGCGGCCGCCCGGTGGCCCGCACGTCGATCCTCAGGCTGGGCGTGACCGTCCCGGTCAGCTGCCAGGACGTCGCCCGGCCGGCCGGGCCGCTGAGGTGATGACGCTGCACGGGTCCGCCGAACACCGCGGCTGCCTCCTCGGCCGTCACCAGCCCAGCCGGGATCAGGCAGCCCGCCCGTGTCGGCCCGCCGCTGCCCGGCCGCCACGTCCGCGAGCGGGCCCGCGACGGCCGGCGGCTCCACCGGCTGCACGATCACCTGCTCCCTGTTGCGCAGGTTGACCCGGACGTGCACGAACGTACCCGGCGTCAGCAGGCCGTAGGGCCCGCTCCCGACCTCCAGATCCCAGGCCGCGGGCCGCACCCCGTCGTCGATCACCACGCGGTACTCGTCCGGGCGGTCCGAGTTCGTCGTCATTGATTGCCTGCAGCACCTGGCCGTCGAACTCGGCGAACCGGGCAAACAGCGCCCGCCGTGCCAGCCACGCCAGGGTGCCCGCGGCCGGCCCCACCACCACCAGCAAGATGGCCAGCAGGGCTAGCGCCGCCAGGCCGTGGCTGAACAGCCAGATCACCACGCCGAGGTAAAGCACGGGGGCGAGAATGATCGCCAGCAGGACGATCCAGGTCCGCGGCCACGACCAGGTGCCGCCGCCCTCGACGGCGATCTGCTGCCAGTTACCGCGATAGCTGGACCACAGCAGGTTCTTCCCGGCCGGGTCGAAGACCGCCAGCGCCGCGGGCGCGGCGCCGAGCGCGGCCGCGTAGGCCAGCCTCCGTCCGTCGCCCCCGGGCGCGGCGACGGCCGCCCGCCATCTCCTGAGCGCCTCCCGGCCGGCCGCGCTGCGCACGCCGGCTGGTGCCGATCCGGATGGTGAGCCCGCAACCGCTGATGTAGGCCAGACCCAGATACAACAGCGCGGCGTGCTGGCGGGAAGCTCCGATGGCGGTCAGCAGCGCGCCGGCCGGGATCAGCAGCAGCGCGCACAGCAGGCCGATCCGGCCCGCGCTGAGCCGGGGCCTGACCAGGCCGCGCTGGCCCGCGTCGGCGGCGACCTCGTCGCCGAACGCCTTCATGAACTCCGCTTCTCCGCCCTCGAAGCCATCCGCGAGCGCCGCGGCGGGAACTTCGCCGCGAGCGCCCGCCCGCAGCGCCACGTGCGCCACCACGCGCCGCTCGAACGGCGCCAGCCCCCCAGCCGGCCTGGCCGAGCCCACCACGCACATCACCGTCCCGTCCGGTGCCGTCCCGTCCGGTGCCGGCCCGGCGGGCGCGCCCAGCTCGAACCAGCCCCGGCTGGCCAGATCGACCAGGGTCGCGCCGAACCCAGCCGCGCCAAGCCGCCCGGCCAGCAAGCTGACCACCGCGGGCGCCTCGTCGCCCGACCCCCGCGCCCCCAGGTCCCCCCGCGCCCCCGGCGGAGCGGCCAGCAGCACGATGAGCAGCAACAGCCACCCCACGGAGACCATCGCGACCACAAGAACCATCAGATTCTCCCGCCCCGTGCCTCAACCCCGAGGCGCCGCCCTGGGACGCTACTCCCATACCTGACACGGGCGCGGCGGTTATCCGGTTCAGGCGGGCGTGGTTGTTGACAACAGAGCCGCCCCCATCAATATTGATTAAATTCAATATCCGAACGAACCCGGATGCGCCATGACCGATTTTCTGCCTGCCGCGGAGGCGGCCAGGCGGCTGGGCGTCAAGCCCGCCACGCTGTACGCCTACGTCAGCCGTGGCGTCCTGCACCGGAGCAAAGCCGAGGACGGGCGGGCCAGCCTGTTCAGTGCGGACGAAGTCGAGCGGCTGGCCCGGCGCGGGCGGCCGCGCCGTCCCGCCGGGGCCGTGGACATCACGGTGGAGTCGGCGATCACCGAGATCACCGCCGACGCGCTCCGTTTCCGGGGTCTGGACGCCGCCCGCCTCGCGGTCAGCCGCTCCTTCGAGGAGGTCGCCGAGCTGCTCTGGACCGGCGAGTTCCCGGCTGGCCCGCGGGGACCGTGGCAGCCGAGCCCGGCGGGGCTGGCGGCCGGCCGGGCCGCGCAGGCCGCGGTGCCCGACGGGACGCTTCCGCTCGAGCGGATGCAGGTGATCGTGCCCGCTATGGCCACCACCGACTCGCTGCGGCTGCAGCTCGACCCGTCCGCCGTGGTGGCCGCCGCCAGGAATCTCATCGCCGGGATGGTGGACTGCCTGCCGCCCTGGTCCGCCCAGGCCACCGCGGCTCCGGCCGCGCCGATCGCCGAACGGCTGTGGTCCAGGCTGTGCGGGCGCCGGCCGCGACCGGGCTGCTGCGCGCGCTGTCCGCCGCGCTCGTGCTGCTGGCCGACCACGAGCTCGCCGCCTCCACGCTGGCCGCCCGGGTGGCCGCATCGGTGCGGGCGGACCCGTACGCGGTGGTCGGGACCGGCCTGGGCGCGATGAGCGGCGCGCTGCACGGCGGCGCGTCGCTCGGCGCCGAGACGCTGCTGGCCGCGGCCCGCGGCCCGGACGATGTTCCCCGGGTTGTCGGCGAACTGCTGCGGCGGGGCGAGAAGGTCCCCGGCTTCGGTCATTTCGTGTACCGGAACGGCGACCCGCGCGCCATCGTGCTGCTTGGCCTGGTGCGCGGCGCGGCGCCGAAGTCCGCGGCGCTCGCGGTCGCGGAGGCCGTACTCGCGGAGGTCAGGACGAAGGGCCTGCCCGCGCCGAACGTCGACTTCGCGCTGGCCACCCTGGCCCGCGCGGCGGGGATGGTCACCGGCGCCGGGGAGGCCGTCTTCGCGGTCGCCCGCACGGCGGGCTGGATCGCGCACGCCCTGGAGGCGTACGCCGGCGACGGCCCGCTGCGCCCCCGCGCTGTCTACACCGGCCGTCCCGCGGTCCAGACTGACCGGCCTCGTGCTGTCCGGCCCCATGGTTATTAACAACTTGCCGCCTCACGGCGCAGCGCCCCGGGCGCGCTGAGCGTCTCTCAGCTATGGAAGCCGATCCAGCGGATGTCATCCGCAGCCCAGGGCCATGGCCCGAACGGGCCGTCGACGGTGCTGTGACGGAGGGCTCGGCCCAGTACGTGACCGAGTTGTTCCGGGCGCATCACCTGGAACTGGTCCGGCTGGCCGTGCTGATCGTGGGCGATCTGGCCACCGCGGAAGACGTCGTGCAGGACGCCTTCGAGCAGTTGCACCGCCGGTGGCGGACCCTGCGCAAGCAGTCGAGCGCCCTGGACTACGCGCGATCCGCCGTGCTGAACGGCAGCCGGTCCGTGCTCCGCCGCCGCTCGGTCGCCCGCAGGCACGAGGCCCGGATCGTCGCGCCCCGTCATACCGACGCCGACGCCGCCGCCGGTTTCGAGCAGCGCAGCGAGCTCATCGAGGCGTTCCGCAGGCTGCCCGCCAGGCAGCGTGAGGTGCTCGCCCTGCGCTACTACGTGGACATGAGCGTGGCCGACGCAGCGGCCACGCTGCACATCAGCGAAGGCACCGTCCGCTCGACCGCCTCCCGTGGCCTTGATGCGCTGGCTCGCATCCTCCCGTCCCGTTCCTCGAAGGAGGCGTGAAGCGTGCCTGACGTCGAGAACCTGCTCCGCGAGGAGCTGGAGAGCGCGGCGCGCAGGTCCAGCCCGAACTGCTCAGGCCGCTCCAGGTCCCCACCCGGCGGCCCAGTTGGCGTCCGCGCCTGCTCCCGCTCGCGGCCGCGGCCGCGGTGATCGCCGTCATCACGGCGGGCGCGCTTGTCACGGGCCTGATCCCGCCCTAGCCCACCGCCCCCTCCGCCGCCCCCAAGCCCACCGCCTCCGGATCAGCCCCGGCCAGCCTGCCGCGCTTCTACGTCACGACCAGCTCCAGCCCCGACGGCCGCGGGATACAGGCGGTGGTCCGCGCGTCCGCCAGCGGGCAGGTCACCGGTACCGTCCCTGTGCCGTCGGCCCTCCCGGTGGAGTGGGCCGACTCTGGCGGCACCTTCGTCACCGCCGCCGCCGATGACCGCAGCTTCATCATCGGAGTCCAAGGAGGCCAGGAACCAACCACAACTCGGCTTGGACCTCCGCCTGTTCCGGTTCGCTATCTCCGCTGCCGGTAAGCCCGGCCACCTGACCGAGCTGGCCGCCGCCCCGATGCGCAACGAGACCACGGAGGGCATCGCGCTGTCTCCCGACGGCAAGCTGCTCGCGGTCTCGCTGAAGAACGACTCCTCGCCGGACGCCGTCGGCGCCATTCAGGTCCTCGACCTGGCCACCGGGGCCACCCGGACCTGGACCGCGCCGGCCCACAGTGTGTATATTCCCGGGCCGCCCTCCTGGGCGGACGGCAGCCGGGTGATCGCGTTCACCTGGCTGCGCTCCACCCAATATGGCCTCATGGCCGCGCCGCGGGGAATCCGGCTGCTCGACACCGCCGCGCCAGGCGACAACCTGGTGGCGGGCACGGTGATCGTCCCGAGCGGCGTGGTCGCCGCCGGTTCCATCGTGAGCGCGCTGATCACGCCCGACGGACGCGATGTCATCGTGGTCACCTGGCGTGATCTGACTCCGCAGACCAGTGCCCACACCGTCGTCGTGCAGTTCGCCGAGCTCCAGGCCGCCACCGGCAGGCTGGTCCGGCTGCTCCGTACCCAGACGGACGAGTACAACCAGGACAACGTCATCACCGTGGAGGACAGCCTCGGTGTCCTGTCGCTGAGCCCGCAGGGACAGTACGCCCTGGTTCAGGGCACCCAGTTCGGCTGGCTTGACGTCAGCGGCCCCGACCCGGGCCGGTTCACGCCGCTGCCCGCGGTCCCGGCCGGCCAGTACGTCGACTTTGCCGCCTGGTAACCGGGAGATCACTCGCCGGTGGCGCCGTCGATCTGCTCGCGGAGCAGGTCGGCGTGGCCCAGGTGCCGGGCGTACTCCTCGATCAAGTGCAGGTAAATCCGCCGCAGCGACATGACCTCGCCGTCGTGGCTGAACGTCTCGTCCAGCGAGGCGTTCGCCACGGCCGCGTCGACGAGCCTGAATTCCTCGGTCAGCCGGGCGTAGTCGGCGGCGGCCCGGTCCGGGTCGGCCTGCTCGAATTCGGCCGCCGTGTCCTGGCCGAACGGAGGGTCGACGGGCTCACCCGCGAACCGCTGGCGGACCCAGGTGCGCTCCACCTTCGTCATATGCCGGATCAGCCCGAGCAGGGACAGGCCCGAAGGCGGCACAGCGTGCTCGGCGAGCTGCGCGCCGGTCAGCCCGGCGCACTTGTACAGCAGCGTCGCCCGGTGCCAGTCGAGGAACGCCTGCAGCATCGGGCGCTCGGGCCGGTGAGCGGACCGTCCGGCCGCTCCACATCAGGGGCTTTCCATGTCACAACGCCCATCCTGCCATGCCGGCCGGGACCGCGAGCGCCTGGCGCATCGCCTGCGGCCAGCTCGTGTGCACTATATTTCGGTCGATGCAGGTGAACACGGAGCAGCCCGTCAGCCTGGCCGCCAGGGGCTGGCTCGAGCTGGCGGCGATCGACGGGCCGGTCACCGAGCTGCGCCCGGATTACGCGGCCTTGATCATCGTGGCCGAAGGGCTGCGGCCAGGGCCCTGCGACCAGGCCTCCGAGGCGCTGCTGGCCGAGGCCGAGGCCTGCGCCCGGGCCGCGCTGGCTCCGGCCCGCCAGCGAGCTTGGGCCCGTCGCCGCCTGGCGGGACGCCTACCAGGCCTTCGGGGCCAAACCGAAGCGGACCCGGCCCAGCGTGGAGGCGCTGCTGCGCCGGGTCGAGGCCGGGCTGCCGCGGATCGACCGGCTCACCGACATCTACAACGCGATGTCGGTGAAACACCTGCTGCCGATCGGCGGCGAAGACCTCGGCGAGTACCGCGGCCCGGCCCGGCTGGTGCGCGCGGCCGGGGACGAGCCGTTCGACACCGTCCGCGACGGCCAGCCCGTGACCGAGCACCCCGAACCCGGCGAGGTGGTATGGCGCGACGACGCCGGCGTGACCTGCCGCTGCTGGAACTGGCGCCAGTGCGTCCGCACCCGGATCACCGGGCGACCACCAGCGCGGTGTTCATCCTCGACGGCCTCGCCGCGCTGGGGGAGGGCGGGCTGATAACCGCCGGACAGGACCTGGCCGGCCAGCTGACCGCGCTCCATCCCGGTATCCGGCTCGGCTGGCGGCAGCTCGGCGCCCCGCCCACCGCGAGCCGGCGCCCTCGCCGCTACCGGCGCAGGGCCGCCCGCTCGGGCGGACGCGTCGTGATCTCGACGGCCCCCTTGTAGGCGACGCCCCGCACGTGGATCACTGGGGCGTCGGCGGGCAGCGGATATCCGGGGTCCTGGTCGTCCGGCAGTCCCTGGGTGACGCCGAAGCCGGTCATCTCGACCCGCACTCCCGGCGGGACCAGGATCGTCAGCGTGGATTTGTAGGCCACCGCGCGAAACGTGGTGACCGGCCCGCTGAGCTCGGCCGCCCGCAGGTCGAGCCAGCCGCCGCCCTTGTAGACGACGGTCGTGTAGCGCTCGGGCACCCGCCAGCGCCCGGCCCGCCGCACCGAGCCCTTCCACGCGATCGCGAACCGTCCAGGCCCAGGGCCCGCGACCGCCTGGGCCGGCCTAGTCCCAGCCGTCGCCGCAGGCAGATCGGCCAGCAACACATCGAGTTCCCCGTGCGTGCGCGCGGTCAGCGCGGCCCGCATCCGCTCGTCGAACTCGGTGTCGTCCAGCCGTCCCTCGCCGAACGCCTCCTGCACCCGCTGCACCACCGCGTCCCTCTCCCGGTCAGAAGCCCGGGTCCCAGGCCCCGTCAGGTCCTCGGCACGCCCGGGATTCCCCGCGCCCCCGTCCATCGCCTGCATAACATCCCCTTCCACCCGAAAGACGAACGAGATGTATCGTAACCCATAGGCGGGCGACGCGGTCCGTCCGGGACCGGATACAACTACAGGCGCCGGGCGGGCCGGATGCGCGCGCATCACGCTCAATTAAGTTGAGTACCTCACAAAAATATTTCTCCAGTAGGAGTTCGTAGGACCGTACGGCGTGTTCTCCTCAAGTGTCGGCCAGTCTTGATAAGACCCGGCTCAACTTTATTGATCATGACCCTTTGCCAGCCTTAGCTGCGGGTGCCAGGATCCGGTGGCGTGAGGAGTGAATGGGTGCGCCGCCGGGCCGGCCTGCTGGCCGAGCGGAACTTCCGGCGGTTCTACACCGGGTACGTGACCTCGCTGCTCGGCTCGTCGATGTCGACGGTGGCGATCGCCTGGGCGGTGCTGGACAGCGGGGGTGGCGCGACCGGCCTGGGCTATGTGTTCACTGCCGAGGTGGTCTCCCAGGTGCTGATGCTCGCGTTCGCCGGCGCGATCGCGGACCGGCTCGGCCGACGCCGGGTGATGCTGGCGGCCGACGTGCTGCGCAGCGTGGCGCAGGCCAGCCTGGCCGTGGCGCTGTTCGCCGGGCGCCCGGCGATCTGGCTGTTCGTCGTGCTGGCCGCGCTGTCGGGAACGGGGGAGGCGTTCTTCTCACCGGCCCTGTCCGCGCTGACGGTGGAGATCGCGCCGCCGGACCAGCTGAGCAACGCCAACGCGCTGTACGGGCTGGCCACCTCGGCGACCAGGATCGCCGGGCCCGGCGCTGGGCGGGGTGCTTGTCGCCTTCACCGGTCCAGCGGTAGTGGTGGCGGTCGACGCCGCGTCCTACCTGGCCAGCGTGCTGGCCCTCAGCTTGCTCCGGATACCCCGGGCCGACCAGGCCGCCGCGGGCGGCCGGGCCCGGGCCACCTTGTTCTCCGACATGGCCGAGGGCTGGTCGGATTTCCGCTCGCGGAGCTGGCTGTGGGTGGTCACCGTCCAGTTCGCGTTCTTCAACCTGATCACCTGGGCGCCCTGGATGCTGCTCGGGCCGGTGGAGGGGCACTCGTACCTGGGTGGCGCCGCCGTCTGGGGGGCGATCATGGCGGCGCAGGGCGCGGGCGCGATCGTGGCCGGGCTGGCTTGCCTGGGCCGCCGGCCTGGCCGGCCCATGGTGATCGCGACCATCGGCACCTTCTGTTACGCGGTGCCGGATCTCCCGATGGCCCTGCACGCGACCGCAGCTTGGGTGGGCGCGGCCGCATTTGCCTGCGGCGCCGGCGCCGCGGTGTCCAACGCCTTTTTCGACACCGCCCTGCAGCAGCAGGTGCCGCCTGACCGGCTCGCCCGGGTCAGCTCGCTCACGTTGTTCCCCGCCTACGGTATCGGGGTCATCGGGTACGCGATCGACGGCCCGCTGGCCTCGGTGGTTGGCGCGCCGCTGGTCTTCGCCGTCGGCGCCGTGTACGGCCTGCTCAGCAGCGCCGCGGTCCTGACGCTGCCCGCTGTCCGCCGCCTGTCCTGGTGCGAGCACAAGCCGGAAGCAGCTAAGAGGACGCAGGCGGGGCTGGGACGCGCCGCGGAGGGCGGTAAACGCGGCCAGTCGCGCGACCACGGTGATGCACGACCGCGATCGGGAGCACTTGAGCCAGGTCACCGGCCGGGGTCAGGGCGACGACACCAAACGCGACGGCGACCCCGCCCACGGCTAGGCCCAGCGCCGTCGCGACCCGCGGAGCCCGCAGCGTCCGGCGGACAAGCAGCCGTGCCTGACGCGGGAGCCGAAGCACCATCCAGGCGAAGCAGGCGAGGGTGACCAGGACCAGGGCACCGAGGCCGATCACGAAAGGCAACCGGTCCACCCGCGTCACCGCCGGGATCCAGATCAGGATCAGCGCGAGCAGCGTGAACACGTAGATCGTCCGTGACACCGTGCGCAGCAGCACCACGTCGATGTTCCTGCTGTAGATGCGCTCGTCCGGGGCGGCCCGGGCCGCGCTGATGAAGTGCCTGATCGCACCGGCCGTGTCATGCCGCCTGAGCCTGATCCGGCCCAGCTCGTTCATCGCGCCGCTGTGCGCGGGATCGAGCGCGAGGGCTCGTTCCTGGTGCTCACGCGCGGGCGCCAGCTCGCCTCGGGCCAGGCTTACCTTGCCGGAGAGGAAGTGCACGTCGGGCTCGTTCGGAGCCAGGCCACGAGCTCGCGTCGCCGCCGCGGTGGCGACGTCGAACCGCTGCGCCGCCAACGCGGCCTGGGCTACGCAGACATGCGTCTGCCAGTAGCCGGGCGCGAGCCTGCGCGCCTCGTAGGCCGCCCGCAGCGCGGCCGGATAACTGGCCAGGTGGACCAGGGCGTTGCTGGCCAGCCGGTGCGGCCACTCGTCGGCGGGATCGAGGGCCACCGCCCGGTTGGCGGCGGTGACCGCGTCCGAATAGCGCTCCCCGCCCAGGTGCGCGCGGGCCATCAGGCACCAGGCCCGGCTGCTCTCAGGTTCCGCGGACACCACCCGGGCCAGCAGGCGCGGAGGCTTCCTCGAAGCGCCTGACGTCGAGCATCGCCGAGGCCCGGGCCAGCTCCTGCCGCAACTCGATCATCGCCGCCGACTCAGATCAAGCGGCGCTTGCGCAGGTAAGCGGCCAGGTCATCGTAGGTTCCGCCTTCGTTGGCGAACAGCGCCACGTTGCGGGCGGTATCGAACCAGGCGCCCAGCGAGGGCTTGACCTCGGCGATCGCGGCCTCGAGATCACCCAGGCCGATCATCCGCGGCTCGCCCAGGCGGACCGAGTCCATCAGGGCCCGCTCGGCCGCCGTCTCGCAGATGTGCGCGATGTCGGCGCCGGAGTAGCCGTCGGTCTGCTTCGCCAGCTTGGCCAGGTCGATGCCCGCCACCGGGCGGTCCTTCAGGTGGTAGCGGAACACCCCCTCACGCGCTCTGGCGTCCGGCGGCAGGACCAGCAGCGTCCGGTCGAAACGGCCGGGCAGGCGCAGCGCGCTGTCCACGTCCCACGGGTGGTTGGTCGCCGCGAGCAGGAACACGCCCTCGTTGTTGCCCGAGATGTCGTCCAGCTCGAGCAGCAGCTGGTTGACCGCGCTGCGCATCGGCGTGTGCCGCAGCTGCGAGCGCTTCTGCCCGATCGCGTCCACCTCGTCGAGGAACACCACGCACGGCGCGTTGCGCCGGGCGATCTCGAACAGCTCGTGAATGTTCCGCTCGCTCTGGCCCACGAACATGTCGATGATGTCGGCGAACGACACCGCGATGAACCTCGCGCCGAGCTCGCCCGCCACCGCCCGGGCGATGAAGGTCTTGCCGCATCCCGGCGGCCCGTACAGCAGGAGCCCGCCGCGCAGCGACTTGCCGAACAGCCGGCGCAGCTCCGGGTTGCGCATCGGAGCCAGGAACGCCGCCTCCAGCCGCGCCTTGACCTCGGTCATCCCGGCCACGTCCGCGAGCGTGAGCCCGGTGTGCTCGGCGTCGTACGCGTCCGCTTCGTCGATTCCCGCCGAGGTTGAGTCGGCCGCGCCATCCTCGCCGACGAACATGGCCGGTAGCACGTCGCGCAGCTCGTCCTCGGCCTGGGACCAGTCGTACTTGGCCGTCTTGCCCCCCTCGTCACGGGGAGGTGCTGGCGGACGCACTCCCGTCCGTTCGGGAAAAGCAGGATCAGCCAGCAGGCCCAGCGCGCGGCTGTTTCCCGGGTCGCGCTGCAGGACGGCGCCGAGATGCCTGACGGCCTCGTCGCGCTGGCCCGCGGCCAGCAGGAGCGTGGCCAGGTGCAGCCGGAGCGGCACGTCGTCGGGCATGGCCTCGATCGCCTTGCGGAGGCTGTCCAGCACGGTGGGTTCAGGTTCCATGCATCCGTCCGGGGTCGGTGTCGCTTGTTACCGGTGCGCTTATTACAGGGTAATGCGCCGTCTCCGGCCGCAGGCCGTGATCGTGACCGGGCTCAGGTCCACAGGGAGGTCACCGCGAGGCCGAGGTCGGCCAGCAGGCGGCGGAGCAGGGGCAGGGAAATGCCGAGCACGGTGCCGTGGTCGCCGTCGATCCCCTCGACGAACCAGCCGCCGCGCCCGTCCAGCGTGAACGCCCCGGCCACGGCGAGCGGCTCCCCGGACGCGACATAGGCGGCGATTTCCTGCTCCGACGGCGTGCCGAACCTGACCCGGGTCGCGGCCACCCCGGTGGCGCGCTGGCCGGTGGCGGCGTTGATCAGGCAGTGCCCGGTGACCAGGGTGCCGGTCCGGCCGGACATCTCGCGCCAGCGCTGCGCCGCCTGCGCGGCCGAGGCGGGCTTGCCCAGCGCCCGCCCGTCCAGGTCGAGCAGCGAATCGCAGCCGATCACCAGCCCGTCCGCCAGACCGGAAGCGACCGCGGCCGCCTTGGCCTGGGCCAGCAGCTGAACAAGTTCGGCGGGGGTGCCGGCCGTGAAAGCGCTCTCGTCGACGCCGCTGACGATGACCTTCGGCTCCAGCCCGGCCGCGCGCAGCACGGCCAGCCTGGCCGGCGAGGCCGAGGCCAGCACAATCGACGTCACGCCACCTGACTCTATATAGAGTGCAGTGGTGATGGAGACGACAACGCTTGGCCGCGGCGGGCCGGTCGTGTCCCGGGCCGGACTCGGACTGATGGGCATGTCCGGCGTCTACGGCCAGGCCGACGACGCCGAGAGTATCGCCACGATCCGGGCCGCGATCGATGCCGGCCTCACGCTGCTCGACACCGGCGACTTCTACGGCATGGGCCATAACGAGCTGCTGCTCCGCGACGCGCTCCGCGGCGTACCGCGGGACAGCGTGTTCATCCAGGTGAAGTTTGGCCTCGCGCGGTGACAACATCATCCCGCTGATCGGAACCAAGCGCCGGGACCGCCTGGCCGAGGCCCTCAAGGCTCTGAACCTGACGCTGAGCACGGACGACCTGGCCGCGATCGAGGCCGCCGTGCCCGCCGACGCGGTCGCGGGCGGCCGGTACGAGGCCGCGCAGGTAGCAGCGCTAGATAGCGAGCGCTGAAACCAGGGCGCTGGAACCCCGCTAGCGGTAGTCGCGGGCCAGTTCGCGCAGCCGCTCGTGGGCGCCGTCCATCACGCCGCCCGCGCTCAGGTACCGCTTGGCCATCTTGGCGATCGAGGTGTAGTTGGTGTCACACACGTTGGCCAGCGGCGATTCGACCGCCTGGGTGACCAGCTGGTAAGCATCCAGCGGGTCAAGCCCGCACAGCGAGGCCACCCAGGTCACCATGTCATGCTGGGCGATCCGGAACGCGTCCTCCAGCGGCCGCGCCGAGCCCGCCGACATGATGTGCGTGTCCGATTCCAGCCGCGGCCACGGGCACGGCACCCCTTTAACAAGGTCCACCACCAGGACAGTATTCATCGCGCACTCCACCGCGACCCCGCAGGTCTCGCCCTCGCCCTGGCGGGCGTGCCCGTCGCCGAGGGACAGCAGCGCGCCGGAAACGTTGACGCCGAGGTAGCAGGTGACCCCGGCGCGCATCTCGGGCGTGTCCATGTTCCCGCCGAACGCGTCGGGTACCAGCGCGCTGCGCACCTCCAGGTTCGCGGGCGCCACCCCGACCGTTCCGTGCATCGGGTCCATCGGCAGGTCCATCTCGAACGAGCCGCGCCGCGCGCTGAACCGGCAGGTCCGCGCGGCGGCATCGAGCTGCCACAGCCACACCACCTCGGGCAGCGGCTGCTGCAGCGACGCGGTCAGGTGCGTGCCGGTGAGCGCGCCGAACAACGGCACGGTCGTCGAGGCGGCCACCGGACGGGCCGGCTCGATCGACACGAAGTGCACCGCGACGGTGTCGCCCGGCTCGGCCCCCTCGAGGTAGAACGGCCCGGTCTGCGGGTTGAGGAAGGGGAACTCGCACACCTGCGAGACCAGGTCCTGCTCACTGCGCACCCGCCCGGCGAAGCAGTCCTCGGTGTACACCTCGAGCACCGCGGGCGGCTTGATCCGCATCACCGGGGCCGCGCCGCCGAACGTCCACGCGTACTGCGCCGGCTCGGGCCGGAACGTGATTACCTCAAGGTCGCCCATCAAAGGTCCCCGTCCAGGTGCACGAGCCCGACGTCGGTTATCCGGCCGGGGTTCGTCCGGTACAGGTAGATCAGGTAGATCACGCCGAGGATCATGAAGCCGGCCACCCCGGGGCCCATGTAGGAAAGCGGCGGGGCCAGCGGGGTGACGAACGAGAACACCTTGATGCCCGCCGCCGTCAGCCAGGCCGGAACAAAGGCGGCGATGCCGAGGACCGGGACGATCAGGTGCGACAGCCAGTTGAACCTGCTCCGGCCGCGGCGGGCGAAGAACCCGATGCAGGCGGCGTTCATCAGGATGTAGATCGCCACAAGCACAATCACCAGGCCCGTGGCCACCATGGCAAAGGCCACGGTCGGGTCGTACTTCAGACCGAGGCCCAGCGTCACCGCGACGGTGATAACGAAGGCGACCAGGACGCTGTTGACCGGGGACCTGTGCCGCGGGCTCACGATAGCGAGGAAGCGCGGGAATGCCCCGATCCGGCCCATCGCGTACGCGGTCCGGCTCGAGACGTTCACGCCGGCGTTGGCGTTGGCGATGGTGGAGTTGACGATCGCTAGGAACACGAAGAACCAGAACAGGCCGTAGAGCGAGCGGGCCAGGCCTTCCCAGGATGCGTTGCCGGTCTCGGCGGCGAAGCCGGAGAAGCCCTTCGGCCCGAAGGCCACGTCGACGGCGTAGGTGGTGAACACGTAGAGCAAGCCAATCAGCAAAGTGGCCAGCAGCACCGCGCGCTGGATGGTGCGCCGCGGGTTCCTGGTCTCCTCGGCGAGCGGCGCGGCACCCTCGAAACCGCCAAACGCCAGCAGCGTGAACACCGACCCGCCGATCACGCCGGTCAGGCCGGTGGGGGAGTAGTGCGTGGTGAAGACCTGCCCCGTGTTGTGGCCTCCCGCGTGCACGAGCAGGAAGACGGCCAAGACCAGGAATACGCCGATCTCCGACAGCCCGAGGATGGTGCCCAGCCGGGCCGATGCCCGGACGCCGTAGTCGCCGGCCGCGAGCACGATCACCGCTCCGGCGAGGGACCATGGCCACCACAGATTGGCCGGGTACCCGTGGAATTCCGAGTTCAGCGTCGCCGCCGTGGTGAAACCGAGCTGAAGCAGCACGAGCGGCGGGATCAGCCAGCCGACAAGGACATATCCCCACGCCACCAGGAAACCCGCGCTTGGATGCAGGCCGCGGGCGGCGTAGGTGGCCAGCGATCCGGCGGCGGGCAGCTCGCGGGCCAGCAGGCCGATGCACCACGCGCAGAGCAGGCACGCCACCAGGGCGAAGACAACCGCCAGGGGCAACGCCCCGCCGGCCAGGGCGGCACCGGCCGGGATCGAGGCCGCGATGGCGGCGCCTGGGGCCATGTCCGTGATCGACTGGAACAGCACTTCGCGCAGGCCAATCGCGTCGCGACGCAAGCCGGACGACTGGGAAATGCTGTTCTCCGTGGCGGCCATGGCGTCATGATCGCACGGACATTTCCCCGCGCACAGGTCTGACCTGGGGTCCTTCGCAAGATTTATCAGAACGTAGCCCACGCGCGGTCCCCTGCACCACCAGCACCAGCGCCACCAGCAGCCCCGCGACGATCCCGTCGAGCCAGAAATGATTGGCCGTCACCACCACTACGAGCGTGGTGACCGCGGGATAACCCGCGGCCAGCCAGCGCCACCGGCGGCGGGACGCGGTGATCACGGCGAAGGCGACGATGATCGCCCATCCGACGTGGACCGATGGCATGGCCGAGTACTGGTCCGCGTTGAAGCCGCCGTGCCAGGTATAGACGGACTGGCCGTAAAGCGCCGCGGTGTCGACCAGGCCGGTGCCTGCCAGCAGCCGCGGCGGCGCCACCGGGATCAGCTGGACGAGCAGGCTGGCCCCGGTGAACAGGGCCACGGTATTCCTGATCGCGGGGTAACGGTCCCGGTGCCGCAGGTACAGCCAGACCAGGCACACACCGAGCATCGGAAAGTGCAAGATGTCGTAATACAGGTCGAAGGCCTGCAGCAGCACGGGATGAGGCAGGAAGATCCGCTGCACGCTCGTCTCGCTGGGCAGGTGCGTCACCCGTTCGGCGTGCCACAGCCAGCGGGCCCGCCCCATCGCCCCGGCCTGGCTCATCACCGTGAACGAGGCGGCGAACTGCCACAGGCCGTACAACCCGAACAGCAGCGCGGCTTCGGTGACCACACCGATCCGGCGCCCCCACAGCGTCCTGGCCGCCAGCGCCACCACCGCCAGGGCGCAGGCCACGGCGATCGCGTCCGGCCAGGAGAGCATGACATGCGGCACGCCGGACTCCCCGAATCGTCAGCCGATCACCTCAGAGCACCCCTACGCCGATCATACGTAACGCGGGAGGCATCGTTCCGGGCTAGGCACCCCGTCCGGGTTCCGGGCTGGGCGCCCGCCCGGCGTCCGGCCAAGCGTTGCGGCTGAGGCCGGAGGGGTCGGGCTCGGCTTGCGGCAGGGACACGTCGCCGGTCACGTCCGCGGCCAGCCGCACCCGGTCCCCGTCGACCAGCCGGACCTCGGTACCCGGCAGCACCCGGTCATCGTTGACGAAGGTGCCGTTGGTCGAGTTCTCGTCCGTGATCGAGGCGTGCCCGGAGTCGTCGACCTGGACCGTGGCGTGCCGCCGTGACACGTTGTCAAAGCGGGCGAAGGCCGCGGCCACCAGCGACTCAGCCGGGTCCCGGCCGAGCAGGACGGAGGTTCCGGCCGGGATGTCCACGTTGCCGGTGGGGAAGGTGATCCGCATGACCACCGGGGAGATACGCCGGCGCCGGCCGGTCGGCAGCGGATCTCCGCAGGTCTGGCAGACCACGTCGGCGGCGTCGGATACCGGGGACCCGCAGTTCGGGCAGAAGGCCGCCGGGTTCAGCGGGTCGGATCCAGCCCCGATGAACCGCTGGGAAATGGTCGGGGTCGGCAGGTCGTCGTCGGGTTCAGCGGTATGCGGCAGGTTCGCGCCGCACCGGAAGCAGATCAGATCCTCCGGCTGGACCTTGACGCCGCAATCGGGGCAGCTCAGGCTGGCCATAGTCTCGCTCTCGATGTCAGGGATACGGGCCCAGGTTAGACTACCGCCCCGCGGCATCGGCTGCTGGGTGTGCGAAGGTGTTCTCATGGTCAGTTATCAGCTCACGACGGAGCAGCAGGACCTGCGGGCGACCGTCGCCGAGTTCGCCAGGGACGTGGTGGCGCCGGTTATCGGGGGCTACTACCAGCGCGGTGAGTTCCCTTACGACATCGTGGCCAAGATGGGCAAGCTCGGCCTGTTCGGCCTGCCTTTTAGCGAAGAGTACGGCGGCATGGGCGGCGACTACTTCGCGCTCGGCCTGGCGCTTGAGGAGCTAGCCCGGGTGGACTCCTCGGTCGCCATCACGCTGGAGGCCGGGGTGTCGCTCGGTGCCATGCCTCTTTACCTGTTCGGCTCCGCCGAGCAGCGGCAGCGCTGGCTGCCCGGGTTGTGCACGGGGGAGCGGCTGGCCGCTTTCGGCCTCACCGAGCCAGGGGGCGGGTCCGACATTCCCGGCGGCATGCGGACCACGGCCAGGCTCGAGGACGGCGAGTGGGTGGTGGACGGGACCAAGGCGTTCATCACCAACTCGGGGACGTCGATCACCTCGCTGGTGACGGTCCTGGCCATCACCGGCCGGGACGACCGCGGCGGCAAGGAGATCTCGTCCATCATTATTCCGAACGGAACTCCCGGATTTGTCCCAGGCCAGGAGTATTCCAAGGTGGGGTGGTGCGCTTCCGATACCCGCGAGCTGTCCATCACCGGGTGCCGGGTCCCGGCGGAGAACCTGCTCGGCGAGCGTGGCCGGGGGTACGCCCAGTTCCTGCGGATCCTGGACGAGGGCCGGGTGGCGATCGCGGCGCTGGCCACCGGGCTGGCGCAGGGCTGCGTCGACGAGTGCGTCAGGTACGCCGGGCAGCGCGAAGCGTTCGGCCGCCGGCTGGAGCAGCACCAGGCGATCCAGTTCACCATCGCCGACATGGAGACACGGGTGCATGCGGCCCGGCTGGCCTGGTACGACGCCGCGGCCCGGCTGGTGGCGGGCGAGCCGATCAAGAAGGAGTCGGCGATCGCCAAGCTGATCGCCTCGAACGCGGCCATGGACAACGCGCGGGCCGCGACTCAGGTATTCGGCGGATACGGCTTCATGAACGATTCGCCCGTCGGGCGCTTTTACCGTGATGCGAAGATCCTGGAGATCGGCGAGGGCACATCGGAAGTCCAGCGTATGCTTATCGCGCGCGAACTCGGCCTCGGCGGATAGTCATCATGGGTGGCGGGTCTAGCAAATAAGGACTTGGCGACGTCATTTTGGGCTATTTTGAATAGCTTATGGGCGGCGGCCGGACGACGAATTCCGCCACCGGGACAACGGGCGCATAGCCCGAACCCGATGTAACCCAGGGAGTTTGGCGAACAGTTCGTGACGGTATTCCAGGACGTCATGGACGGCAGGAGTTACTATGTGGTCACCGAAGAACGCCAGGGGTATTTGATCATGGCTCGGCAGACGGCACGGTAACCTGCGCCGTGCAGAGTTCGTGACGATCTCGCCGGTTTACTCACGAATACCCGATGGCGCGCAGCCAGAAGATGCTTATACGCCTTTTCCCGTTTTGTCACGCGAGAGTGTGGCCTTGGCCGCTCTGTTGACCCGAACAGCGGGATCGCCGCGGAGGGAAAGCCGATGCGAGGTGCGAACGTAGTGCGTAGACGATCGGCGGACAATCTCGATGAGCCAGCTGGTGACACCGGGTCCGGCCACGGAGGCCAAGCCGGCGGGGGAGGTTCGGGACTCCTGGCGGACGGCAGCGCGGGCGACGTAAGCGCGGTCGCGGGATACCCGGGTACCGGCGGCGAGGCGGGCTCGGGCTCCGCCAGGCCCATGTCCCGGCCCGCCCCTGGCTGGCCGTCCGCAGCCCCGCCGCGACGGCCGGCCTCACCGGGCCGGTCGCGGTTCGCGGTGAGCAACTGGCGGGTGCGCTGGCGGCTGGTGGCCGTCATCGCGGTCCCGACCTTAACTGCGGCGATCCTCGGCTCGCTGCAGATCTACGGTGACGTCAGCCACTGGAGCGCCGCCGGGCGCGTCCAGCACCTGGCCCAGCTCAACCGGGCGGTGGTGCAGCTTACCCAGGCGCTGGAAGACGAGCGGGACCTGTCGGCTGGCTACGCGTCGGCTTTCCCGGACCGGACCGGCGGTGCCGGGGCCGGCAGCGCGCAGGCTGACGCCCTGACGCGAGCGCAGCAGACCACGACGGCCGACGTCAGCGCCGTCGATGCGCTCGCGAGCGGGGTGAACACCGCCGCCGGGTATCAGGCGACGACCGTGCAGGACCTCACCACGGTGACCGACAGCCTCCTGGACCTTGGCTATCTCCGCCATGTGGTCACGACGTCGAAGGTGCCGGAATTCAAGGTCATCCAGGCTTACACCGGCAACATCATCAGTTCCGCGAACACGTTCAGCGGCGCGACCGGGGCCGGCGCGAACGACGCTGACCTGCAGGGCGACGTCATCACGCTCGGCGCGCTTCTGCGGATCGAGAACGAGACGTCGGTGCAGCGCGCGATCCTGTACGCGGTGCTCAGCTCGTCGGCGGGGACGGTGGGACCCGGCGACCTGACCTCCCTCAACCAGGCCTTTGCGCAGCAGGCGGCCGGAGAGTCTGACTTCGACGCCGCCACGGACACCCCTGAGCGGCAGTTCTTCAGCAACACCGTCAGCGGTCCGCGGGTCGACAGCGCTCGCGCCGAGGAAGACCTGGCCCAGTCGATTCTGGCCGCCAACCCGATCGCGTCGCTGACCGCGCATGACACCCTGAATGCCGCGACCTGGTACACGAATATGTCGGCCACCATCGGTGACATGCGCCAGGTCGCCGGCCAGCTGACAGGTACCATCACCACCCAGGCCAACGCGCTGCGGTCCAACGCCACCCAGACCCTGGTGGTCACGAGTTTGGTGACGTTGGTGTTGTTGTTGCTGGTGTTGGTGGTGTCGACGTTTGTGGCGCGGTCGTTGATCCGGCCGTTGCGGAAGTTGCGGAGTGATGCGCTGGATGTGGCTGGTCACCGGTTGCCGGAGATGGTGCGGCGGCTGAGTCAGAGTGAGGGCGCGGATGAGGGTGTGGATATTGAGCCGATCGGGGTGACCTCGACGGATGAGATCGGTGAGGTGGCGCGGGCGTTTGATCAGGTTCACCGTGAGGCGGTGCGGCTGGCGGCTGATGAGGCGATGCTGCGGGGGAACCTGAATGCGATGTTCATCAACTTGTCGCGGCGTAGCCAGTCGCTGATTGAGCGGCAGTTGTCGCTGATTGATTCGCTGGAGCAAAGTGAGCAGGATTCGGGGCGGCTGAGTAGTTTGTTCCGGCTGGATCACCTGGCGACGCGGATGCGGCGTAATTCGGAGAACCTGCTGGTTCTGGCGGGTCATGAGGTGACCAGGCGGTGGAGTCAGCCGGTGGCGCTGGTGGATGTGCTGCGGGCGGCGATTTCGGAGATTGAGCAGTATGAGCGGGTTGTGCTGAATGTGCAGCCGGGGATTGTGGTGGTGGGTCAGGCGGTTAATGACGTGGTGCACCTGGTGGCGGAGATCGTGGAGAACGCGACGACGTTTTCGCCGGAGGATACGCAGGTGTATGTGTCGGGGCAGCCGCTGTCGAGCGGGGGGGTGCTGCTGGATATCACGGATAACGGGGTGGGGGTCTCGGATCAGGAGATGTCGCATGCGAACTGGCGGCTGGATAATCCGCCGGTGGTGGATGTGGCGGTGTCCCGGCGGATGGGGTTGTTCGTGGTGGGGCGGCTGGCGGCGCGTCATGGGGTGCGGGTGCGGTTGCGGCATGCTCAGGCGGGCGGGCTGACGGCGCTGATCTGGCTGCCGGATACGGTGGCGGCGCCGGAGGTCGCGGCTCCGCTGGGGCGGCTGCGCCGGTTTGAGGCTGATGATTACGGTCCGGCGCCGTCGTTGTCGGCGCCGACGCAGAGCGCGGCGTCGCAGGCGACTGCGGCGGCCCGGATACCGAGGTTCTCGCCCGGTCCGGGGCAGCCCCCGGCCCCGGCCCAGCCCGCCCGCCCAGCCATCGGTGCCAGCCCAGCCGTCCGTTCCGGCTCAGCTGTCCGTTCCGGCCCAGCCGTCGGCTCCGGCTCAGCTGTCCGTTCCGGCCCAGCCGTCGGCTCCGGCTCTGCCGGTGCGCAATGGCAGGCCCGCTACTGCGTTTACCGGGCTGGGTGCTGCTGGTCCGGCCCGCGGGTCGAACGGCGGGTCGAACGGGTCGAACGGGTTGGCTGGTGTGCCGGGGAGTGGTCCGGCGGGGCTGGGCGGGGATGGTTCGGCGGGTTCTGGTGGGGTGGGTGTGCCGCCGGGGGGGCGGTTGCCGATTTTTGATTCGCTGGAGTCGGATTGGTTCCGGCGGAGCGGGCAGCCGCTGGCGGCTGCGGGGCGGGTTCCGGGTCCGGGTGCAGCGGGTCCGGGGGTTCCGGGTGCGGGTGCGGGGTCCGGCGGGTGCGGGCTGCGGCGGGTCCGGGTGCGGGTTCGGGTTCGGGGGGGTCGTGGACGTCGCCGTCGGATGAGGGGTGGCGGGCGGCGCGGGCGGTGGCGGAGCCGGCGGCGGGTGAGAGGACGCAGGCGGGGCTGCCGCGGCGGGTGCCGAGGGCTAATCTGGTGCCTGGTTCGGTGGGCGGGGGTGGTGCGGGGGGTCAGGAGCTGGAGGGCTGAGGTGGCGGTGCGGTCGCCGGATGCGGTCCGGAGCCGGATGTCGAGTTTCCAGCGTGGCGTGCGCGAGGGTCGTGCCGCTGCACCATCGCAGGGCGAGGAGTCCGAGGACTGATGATGTACTGGGGCCCAGGCGTGGCGGTTTTCCGAGGAGGGACCTGTATGAGCGGGCGAGGGGAGGGGTGCGGGTGAGTACGCCGGGGCGTTCTGCGCAGGATCTGAACTGGCTGATCACGAATTTCGTGGAGCGGGTGCCTGATGTGGCGCATGCGGTGGTGGTGTCGTCTGATGGGCTGCCGATGGCGTTCAGTGCGGGGTTTCCGCAGGAGCGGGCTGATCAGCTGGCGGCGGTGACGTCGGGGCTGACGAGCCTGACGCAGGGTGCGTCGCGGGTTTTCGAGGGCGGCGCGGTGGTGCAGACGGTGGTGGAGATGCAGCGGGGGGTGCTGGTGATCATGGCGATCAGTAATGGTTCCAGCCTGGCGGTGCTGGCTGCGTCGACGTGTGATCTGGGGCTGGTGGCGTATGAGATGACGTTGCTGGTGGAGCGGGCCGGGCGGGTGCTGACCCCGGCGGCGCGCGGTGTGATGCAGGCTGCTGTTCCTGGTGATGGACGACGGTGACCGGAGGTTTCAGTGGCGGGCCAAGGGCGAGGTGAGGACCGGCCGCCGTTTGTGGGCTTGCCTGGTTCCTGGCAGGGCCGGGCTGGCCTGTGGGATGAGGGGCCGGGGCCGCGGCCGGGGTTTGGCGGTTTCGGTGCTGATGAGGATGGTGCGACCCGGCTTGTCCGGCCGTATACGGTTACGGGGGGCCGGACGCAGCCGCGGTATCATCTGGCGATTGAGGCGCTGGTGACGGCGACGGTGCTGGAGCCGCGGGATTTGTCGGTGCTGGCGCCGGAGTGCCAGGCGATCTTGCAGTTCTGCCGGGACTGGCGGTCGGTGGCGGAGGTGTCGGCGGTGCTGCGGCTGCCGCTGGGCGTGGCCAGGGTGCTGATCGCGGATATGGGTGCGGATGGTCTTGTCCGTGTGCATCAGCGTGATGATTCTGAGGGCCGTCCGGATCTTAATTTGCTCGAAAGGGTGCTTAGTGGACTCCGTAAGATCTAGCGTGGCCCAGCCGAGGCCGGATGCGTCCCCGGCGATGACGTCGGTCAAGATCGTGGTGGCCGGCGGGTTCGGTGTGGGGAAGACGACGTTCGTGGGGTCGGTGTCGGAGATCACGCCGCTGACCACGGAGGCCGTGATGACCGTGGCGAGCACGGATGTTGATGACCTGTCGTATGTGCCGGATAAGTCGACCACGACGGTGGCGATGGATTTCGGGCGGATCACGCTGGATAAGGACCTGGTGCTGTACATGTTCGGGACGCCGGGCCAGCACCGGTTCTGGTTTATGTGGGATGACCTGATCCAGGGCGCGATCGGCGCGGTGGTGCTGGTCGATACCCGCCGTCTGGCGGATTCGTTTCCCGCGGTGGATTATTTCGAGGCGTCCGGGCTCCCGTTCGTGATCGGGATCAACGGGTTCCACGGGCAGTTCCCGCACCGGTCCCGGGACGTCAGCGAGGCGCTGGCCATCTCCCCGGACATCCCGGTGATCCCGTGTGACGCGCGGAACCGGGAATCGACCAAGGCCACCCTGGTCACCCTGGTCGAGCACGCCATGTCCATGCAAACCGCCGGCCGGTTCTAACCCAGCCGCCGGCCTGAGTTCTCACCGGGCGTGCCCGTTCATCCCGCGCAGACGTCCCTGACGTCCCGCCCGCCCGTCCCTGACGTCCCGCCGCCCGTCCCTGACGTCCCGCCGCCCGTCCCTGACGTCCCGCCGCCCGTCCCTGACGTCCCGCCCGAGGCTGTTCCCGCCCCGGCCATCCCGGATTTCCGCGGCGGATCCGGGCTTGATGGCGGATCGGGTGTATGGGGCCAGCACCTAGGGGCCATCGGTGCGGACCTTGTAGTGAGTTGGTATCAGGTGGTGAGCGGCGGGCTGCCGTGACGATGAGTCGCTAGTAGCGGTGGTGGCAGGCGGGTGGTGTGATGATGACGGTGGTGGTTATGAGTGGGTGGTGCTGGGCGGAGCGCCGCCGCGGGGGAGCAGCCCGGTCGCGGGTGATGGGTGCGGTTGGTGGTGCGGCCGGGGTGCTGGCGTGTCCTGGCCTGGCCGGCCCGGTGGAACATTGGGCCGGCGGGACCGGCCCGGTGGAACATTGGGCCGGTTGGCGGCCGGGCGGGGGGTTGGCCGGGGTGCAGGCTGAGGGGCTGACGGGACGAAAGGGGCTAGCAGGACGACAGGGGCTAGCAGGACGACAGGGGCTGGCGAGTGCGGAGATGCGGGTCTGGCCGGGTTTGCCGGTCAGGCCGGACTTGCCGGGCCGCACCACAGGTCATACCCGGTGTCCGGTCACAAAGGCACCAGGGTACGAGCGCCGCTCTCAGAGTTGTCACGGTAACGTACTTCTTCGGATGATGAGCCGTCCGCAGACCGGCGCGCGCCAGGATGGTCAGGCGTCCCGGCCGGGCAGCAGCGCGACGGCCTCGATTTCTACCAGTGCGTCAGGGATGGCGAGCGCGCTGACCTCCACCAGCGTGCTCGCGGGCCGGGCGTCGCCGAAGTAGCGGCTGCGCACCGTGTTGACGGCCGGCCGGTCGGCCACGTTCCGCAGGTACACCCCGACCCGCACGACGTCGTCGAAGGTGGCACCGGCGGCCCGCAAGACGGCGCCCACGTTGTCGAGCACCTTTTCCGTCTGCCTGACCACGTCGCCGGCGCCCACGAGGTCACCGTTGGCGTCGACCGGCAGCATGCCCGAGATATAAAGGAAGCCGCCCGCCTCGACCCCGTCGGTGTAGTGGCTCATGGGCTCCGCCAGCTGCCCGGCCAGCCGGATCCGCCTCACGGCAGATCCCGCGACGGGTCGAGGATGCGGATCATGAGCGGGCTCGGGTGGAACCCGTTGCACGGATTGAGGTCCTGCGGGCAGGCGGAGACAGAAACGATCGAATCCATCAGCGTCCGCAGCACCAGCTTGTCCCCGGCCTTGCCGGTGGGAATCTCATTGCCGAACGTCCGGTCCGGATGGATGGGGGCGTTCTGGAAGAAGTTGAACGGATCGGGGATCTGCCACTCGGCGATCCCCCACGGCTCCAGCGCCTCGGTGAAATTGGTCCGGCAGCTGCGGTGGCCTACGACCCCGTAGTCGAGCCGGTAGCGCCGGTCGTCGCACATCGACGTGATGATGTCGTTCCGGCCCACGTCATCGCGGATGATCTCGAACATCGGGTGCCGCCAGTTGCTCTCCAGCCGGTCCCCGGCCACGGCGGTCAGCCGCAGCAGCGCGGACCGCGTGTGCGTGGTGGACAGCCACTCGGTCCGGTTGCGCTCCGCGAACGCGACGAAGTCGGCGACCTGCTGCCCCTCCAGATCAACGATCTCCACCAGCTGACCCGCCCGGGCCGCAAAGGCCGCGCCGTGCCCGCCGGGAATCAGGATCTCCTGCTGCAGCAGATCCGGGCCCGGCGCTTCGGCCGCTGTCCCCGCCGCGCCGTCCGCCTGCCGGTCCCCACGGAGCCTTCACCCATGGCGAGGATTGTGCATCATATATGATTCACGGTCAAGCAATCCGCGCTTCGCCGTCGAACTACCGGCGGACCACGCTGGTCTGACCGGCGTGGTCGCTGCGCGGGATGACATGGTGGTGGGTGTGATCCCGCCGAGCGCGATGGTGGCGCGGGCGGCGGCTGTCTTGACGTCGTCGGCGACCGGGCTGAGGGAGGGAACGGAGTCGCGCAGCAGGCTCACGCCGATGGCGCCTTTGAGCCCGGTGAGACCGAATACGGGTGCGGCGACGCACTGGATGCCGACGGCAGCGCCGCCGTCGTCGGTGGCGAAGCCTTGCCCGCGGATCTGGGCGAGTTCGGCGGTGAGGTCGGACAGGGAGATCGTGTGCCCGCCGGCTCCGCTGGTGGCCAGTTCGACGTGGCCGGGCAGGCGGTCGGCCTCGAGCCAGGCGAGGCAGGCCTTGCCGACGGCGGTCAGGTGGGACGGGAGACGGGCGCCGATCGCGCTCGCGAGCTGGATTCCCAGCGTGGGAGGGTCCTCCTTGCACAGGTAGAGGACTTCGGTGCCGTCGAGGACCGCATAGTGCGAGGTGATGTTGAGGGCGCGGGTCAGGCGGGCGAGTTCGGGTGCCACGGCGCCGGCGATGCCGGAGGTCCGCAGGTGCGCCGAGCCGACCTCGAATGCCTTCAGGCCGATCGAGTAGGCGGGCGGCGAGGACACGGTCACGAAGGATTCACTGACCAGGTCGCGCAGGATGGTGTACGCGGTGCTCTTCGGTATGTCGAGCTCGCTGGCGATCTCGGCGAGCGTCATCGGTGCCTGGCTGCGGGCCAGCCGGTCGAGGATTCGCACCGCCCTGACGACCGAGGTGCTCATGACGCTCCGAATTGCGCGGACGGCTGATCCGGCCTGCGGCGCGCCCCGGCACGTACCGGCTGGGCCCGGGTTTATCGTCTGCCTCCTGGCGTCTCAACTTGTCAGGCGTGCGAGCGGGCCCGGAGGTGAGTCTGCCAGAGTGCGTTCATATATACAACTAATGGTCTCATTTGGGGAAGAACCTTGACATATATAGGAACGGAGTGCGAGCATCGCGCACATGCCTTTTCGGAGATCGCCCCGGACCCGCGCTCGCGTGCTAGTCGCGGCGGCTGCTGTCCTGACTGTTTCGGCGACGGCGGCGTGCTCGTCCGCGCCGGCCGGAGCCGTGAAGAACTCTACTCTCACGGTCGCGGCCTTTAACCCGTTCACGGGCGCGGATGCGGCCTTCGGGCCAGAGATGATGGCGGGCTGCCTGGCCGCGGCGAACGCGGTGAACGCGGCCGGCGGCGTGCTGAGCAACAAGGTGGCCTGCACGGCCGTGGACACGCGCGGCGACCCGGCCGACGCGGTCACCGCCGCGACGAAGATGCTGGCCGCCACGTCGCACCTGTTCGGCGTGCTTGGCCCGAGCTCGGATGAGGCGGACGCGACCGCCCCGCTGATCAACGCGGCCAAGATCCCGATGTTCGCCGACACCGGCGAGGCGTCGTTCGACCAGACCAAGCTGCCGTATTTCTGGCGCATGACCCCCGCGGACGACGTGCAGGGCGTCGCGATGGCGATTTATGCCAAGCGGAAGGGCTATCTCCGGGGCGCGGCGGTGTTCGGCAACGACGTCGGATCGCAGGGCGGCGTGCCGACGCTGCAGAAGGGCTCAAGGCGCTGGGCGGGAAGCTGGTCTTCAACGAGAAGATCACCCTGGGCCAGACCTCCTATCAGCCGGAGGTCGAGCAGCTCATCGCGGCCAAGCCGCAGGTCATCTTTACCGAAGCCTCGCCGCAGGCCGCCGCGACGATCCTGGCCGAGCTGAAGCAGCTTGGCCACCTGATCCCGGTCATCGGCAGCGACGCGACGGTTGAGCCGTCCTGGCTGCAGGCGGTGAGCGGGGCGATCGGCAAGCCGGCGCTGAGCAAGTACTTCTTCGGCACGATCCCCTATGCCCCGGCGTCGGGCCCCTCGTGGCAGGTGTACAACAAGTATCTGCTGGCCGCGTCTGGGGTGCCCAAGCCGGCGTCGCACTGGAGCACCGACTCGTACTCGATGGTGGACTACGACGGGCTTATCGTCATGGCGCTGGCCGCGACCGCGGCGAAGAGCACCAGCCCGGCCGTGTGGAATAAGGATATCGAGGCGGTCACCACGGCACTCCCCAGGCACAGTGACGGTGCATTCTTACGCGGAGGGCATTGCCGCGCTCAACGCCGGCAAGAAGATCGATTACGTCGGCGCTACCGGCATCATCGCCTGGGACCAGTATCACAACTCGACCGGCGGCTTCGAGATCACGGGTTACCAGCCGAACGGGAGCACCCCTCTGGTGGACACGATCCCGGCCTCCGCCCTGGCTGCTCTTCTCAAGTAAGCAGCCGCGCTGGCGGCGGTCGGGTTCACCGGCCAGTTCGGCGTGACCAACATCCTCAACCTGGCCTACGGCGATGTCATGACCGCACCGGCGTTCGCTGCCATTTCCGGGTATGGTCGCGGACCAGCCGGGGTGAGCTGCCGGGGCAGGGCTTGGGCGGTGAACGGCGGACAGAGTTGCGGCCGGGAGCAGAGGATTCCGCGGCTGGCTGGCCGCGCGCGCACCTGCGGCTAGCGGCCAACCCAGGAGCTTATCTCCATGCCGTCCTCACCCTGGAATTCGACGCTCACGTACCCGTTAACCGGGTCGCGCACGTAGTCGACGTAGCGGGCCATGCTCGGGAAGCTGCTGTCGTCCGCCGCGACCAGGGCGCCGGGCGCAAGCCTGGGCTCGAGCAGGGCCAGCACCGGCAGGCACAGGTCCTTCCAGCCGTCGAGCAAGACGAGCCCGATCGGGCCGGACACCTCGGCGAGCGTCGCCAGCGCGTCGCCGGCCAGGATGGTCACGGGACCGTCGACGCCTGCCTGCTGCAGGTTCGCCCGGGCTGCGGCGATCTTGGCGCTGCTCGCTTCCGTAGTCACCACCCGGCCGGTGCCGTTGTCGCACACCGCAGCGGCGAGGTAGATGGTCGAGATGCCGAACGACATGCCGAACTCCACCACCGTCTGCGGCCTCGCCGCCCGGACCAGCGCATAGAGAAGCCTGCCCGACTCGGCGGAGATCGGGATGTAGGCACCGGCAAAGGCGTCAGCTCGCTCCTGCGCCGAGGCTGTGTCCCACGACGCCAGCCCGGGTGCGCTGGCGGTGCCCGGCGCGTCCGGCGGCCTGTCGTCTGTTTCCTGGGCGGCGGCCGCTGTCAACAGTCGGCTGAGCACCGCCTGAACCCGAGGCGTAGCGAGGGTGCTGGTCATGCGGTCTACAGTATCCGCCGGCCATCATGGCCAGGATCCGCGGCCATTTCCCCGAACCCAATCGCTGCTCCCGCGCCGCTGCCGGAAGGCGCGCAGGCCATCCTCAAGGCTTTGCGCTGGGCGGACTGAACCGCGAACCCGCGGTTCGGCGAGAAAGCCGGTACCGGAACCTCAGAGGCGAAGAGGATCAGGTGTGGCCCCGCCAAGCGCGACGGTGGCGCGAGCCGCGGCTGTCCTGACGTCGTCGGCGACCCAGCGTCGAGGGAGGGGACGGAGCCGTGCAGCAGGCTCACGCCGATGGCGCCCTTGAGTCCGGTGAGGCCGAACACGGGTGCGGCGACGCCCTGGATGCCGGCGGCGGCGCCGCCGTCTCGGTGGCGAAGCCTTGCCCGCGGATCTGGGCGAGTTCGGCGGTGAGGCCGGGCAGGGAGATCTTCTGGCCGTCGGCTCCGCGGATGGCCAGTTTGACGTGACTGGGCAGGAGGTCGGCCTCGAGCCAGGCGAGGCAGGCCTTGCCGACGGCGGTCAGGTGGGAGGGGAGGCGGGCGCCGATCGAGCTCGCGAGCTGGATCCCCAGCGTGGGCGGTTCCTCCTTGAAGAGGTAGAGGACTTCGGTGCCGTCCAGGACCGCGTAGTGCGAGGTGATGTTCAGGGCGCGGGTCAGGCGGGTGAGTTCGGGGGCCATGGCGCCGGCGGTGCCAGAGGTCCGCAGGTGCGCCGCTCCGACCTCGAATGCCTTCAGGCCGATCGAGTAGGCGGCCGGGGTGGACACGGTCACGAAGGATTCGCTGGCCAGGTCGCGCAGGATGGTGTACGCGGTGCTCTTGGGTATGTCGAGCTCGCTGGCGATCTCGGCGAGCGTCATCGGTGTCGGGCTGCGGGCCAGCCGGTCGAGGATCCGCACCGCCCTGACGACCGAGGTGCTCATGACGCTCCGTTGTCGCGAGGGCGCGGATCGGCCTGCGTCCGGCCCGCGGCACGTACCGGCCGGGTCCACAGGTTCATCGTCTGCCTCCCCCGGGTTTACCTGTCAGGCGTGCGAGCAGGCCTAGAATACGACGAGTTTGCCAGTGCGTGTTCGCATATACAACAATTCCCCTCATTTCGGGGAATAACCTTGACATATATGAGAACGGAGTGCGAGCATGCCGCACATGCCTTTTCGGAGATCATCCCGGCCCCGCGCTCGCGCGCTGGTCGCGGCGGCTGCTGTCCTGGCGGTTTCGGCGACGGCGGCGTGCTCGTCCGCGCCGTGCCGGAGCCGTGAAGAACTCTACTCTCACGGTCGCGACGTTTAACCCGTTCACCGGCCCGGATGCGTCGTTCGGGCCAGAGGCGATGGCGGGCTGCCTGACCGCGGCGACCGCGATCAACGCGGCAGGCGGCGTGCTGACCGACAAGGTGGCCTGTCAGGCCGTGGACACCCGCGGCGACCCGGCGGACGCGGTCACCGCCGCGGCGAAGATGCTGGCGGCCACGTCGCACTTGTTCGGCGTCCTGGGCCCGAGCTCGGATGAGGCGGACGCGACCGTCCCGCTGATCGCCGCGGCCAAGGTCACGATGTTCGCCGACACCGGCGAGGCATCCTTCGACCACACCACGAACAAGTTTTTCTGGCGCCTGACCCCCGCAGATGACTCGCTGGGCTTCGCGATGGCGCTGTACGCCAAGCAGAAGGGCTACCTGCGGGCCGCAGCGGTGTTCGGGAACGACATCAGCTCGCAGGGCGAACGTGCCGACGCTGGTGAAGGCCTTCAAGGCCCTGGGCGGGACTATGGTCGCCGACGAGAAGATCGCCCTGAACCAGAGCTCCTATCAGCCGGAGGTCGAGCAGCTCATCTCGGCCAAACCGCAGGTCATCTTTACCGAAGCCTCGCCGCAGGCCAACGCGACGTTCCTGGAAGAGCTGCAGCAGCTGGGCCACCTGATCCCGGTCATCGCCACCCAGGCAGCGCTCGAGCCGGCCTGGTTGAGCGCGGTGGCCGGGGCGATCGGCAAGCCGCGCTGGCCAAGTACTTCGTGGGCGCGGAGCCCTACGCCCCTGCGTCGGGGCCCGGGTGGCAGGTGCACAACAAGGATATGCTGGCCTCACCTGGGGTGGCCAAGCCGGCGTGCAATTGGAGCGACGACCCGTACTCGATGATGGACTACGACGGGGTCATCGTCATGGCGCTGGCCGCGACCGCGGCGAAGAGCACCAGCCCGGCCGTCTATAACAAGTACATCCGAGTCGGTCACCTCGGACCCCACCGGGACGGTTCAGGTGCACTCGTACGCGGAGGGCCTCGCGGCGCTCAAGGCCGGCAAGAAGATCGATTACGTCGGCGCCACAGGCCTCATCACCTTCAACCAGTACCACAACTCGACCGGCGGCTTCGAGATCGCGGGCTACCAGCCGACAACGGGAACACTCAACCTAGTGGACTCGATCCCGGCCGCCAGCATCGCAGCTCTACCTCAAGTAAGCGCCCGCGCCCGGGCCCCGGCGCATGGGGGCCCGGGCGTCAGGTCGTCGCCGGCAGGGGCCCCCGCCCGGAAGGGAGCCAGAGCATGTTCGTGCACGCTATCGGTTTCGGGATCGTCACCGCTGCGGTGATGGCGCTGGCGGCGGTCGGGTTCACCGTCCAGTTCGGGGTGACCAATATCCTCAACCTGGCCTACGGCGACGTCATGACCGCATCGGCGTTCGTGGCCTACGTGACCTACTCGGCCGGGCTCAACCCGTGGTGGGGAATGGTGTTCGGCGGCCTGTTCGGCGCCGTGTTCTCCGTCCTGCTGAACCGGTTCCTGTATACGCCGTTCATCCGCCGCGGGGCCCGGCTGTTCACGATGATCATCGTCACGATCGCGGTGAGCCTGATCCTGCAGAACTGCCTGCAGGCGATCTTGGGGCCGGACTTTTCCAGCGCGCACATCTCCGCCGGCGCCACGGTGCGCGTGCTGGGCATGGTGTTCACCACCAGTCAGCTCATCCTGGTCGCGATCGCCGCCGTCGCGCTGGCCGCGTTGCACGGCCTGCTCAGGTACACCCGGCTGGGCAAGGCCATGCGCGCCACGGCCAGCGACCCCGAGCTGGCCCGCAACTGCGGCGTGCAGACGCGCCGGGTCATCGACGGCGCCTGGCTCCTGTCCGGGCTGCTGTGCGGGCTGGCCGGGGTCGCGCTGGTGACCGAGCTTGGCAGCTTCGACTCCACGACCGGCTCGGCGTTCCTGGTCCCGGTCATCGCCGCCGCGGTGCTCGGCGGGGTCGGCCACCCGTACGGGGCGATGCTGGGCGCGCTGGTCATCGGGCTCGCCACCGAGCTGGCCGCCACCTACTTCGATCCGACCTACAAGGATGTCGTGGCGTTCGGTGTGCTCATCGCGGTGCTTCTGATCCGCCCGCAGGGAATCTTTGCCGAGGTCGCCAGCCAGAAGGAGGTCGCCGCATGAGCCTCGCGTGGTCGTTCTACATCTCCACCGTGCTGGTCTACCTCGGGGTCGACGTGATGGCCTGCTGGGGGCTGAACCTGCAATACGGCTACACCGGGATCCTGAACTTCTCCTTCATCATCTACCAGTCCGCCGGCGCGTACACCGCCGCCGTGCTGACCCTGGGGCCGGACACCGCCACCGGCAGTTTCCAGCAATACATCGGCGGCGCGAACCTGCCGTTCCCGCTCCCGGTTATCGCCGGCGGGATCGCGGGCGGCCTGCTGTCGGCGGTCGCCGGCGTGATCGCGCTGCGCCGGCTGCGAAGCGACTACCAGGCGATGGTCTTCCTGGTCATCTCCCTGATCGCCACCGCCGTGGTCAGCAGCGACGTGGGCCTGTTCAACGGCCCGCCCGGGCTGTCGCTCATCCCCCAGCCGCTGAGCACCGCCCTGAACCTCTCGCTGGTCGGCTACCGGTGGTTCTATGTCGGGCTGACCGCCGTCATCTGCCTGATCGTCTACGCGTTCTTGCGGCTGATCACCAGCGCCCCGCTCGGCCGGTCGCTTCGTGCCGTACGCGACCACGAGCAGGCCGCCGCCGCGCTGGGCAAGAACGTGACCGGCCTGCGCATGACCTCGTTCGTCATCGGCGGCGTGATCGCCGGGATCAGCGGGGCCGTGCTGGTGGAGTTCATCAGCGCCTGGTCCCCCGGCGGCTGGCTCTACCAGGAGACCTTCGTCCTGTTCACCGCGCTGATCGTCGGCGGCACGGCCAACAACGCCGGCGCCGCGCTGGGTGCGCTGCTGGTACCCGTCGCGTTCCTGGAAGGCAGCCGCTTCCTGCCCCAGTTCGGCCCCCCCGGGCTCATCGACGCGCTGCAGTGGGTCGCCGTCGGGCTCCTGGCGCTGATCTTCGTGTGGTTCTGGCCGCGCGGCGTGCTGCCCGAGCGCAGACGGATCATCCAGCTGCCCGGCCTGCAGCAGGCCCGGACCGGGCTGCCGCGACCCTCCGACTACGAGAAAACGGCCGAGACCCGATGACCTCTGTGCAGCGACAGCGGGCGACACCGGCCGCGCAGGCCGCGCTGTTGCGGGTCGATGATCTGGCCAAGAGCTACGGCGGCGTGCACGCCGTAGCCGGGGTGTCCTTCGACGTGCCGCGGGGCCGCATCACCGGCCTTATCGGCCCGAACGGCGCAGGCAAATCCACCGCGCTGGGCATGGTGGCAGGCGCGATCAAGCCGAGCCAGGGTTCGGTGCTGCTCAACGGCACCAACGTGGCCGGCTGGCCCAGCCACAAGATCGCGCGGCGCGGGCTGGCCAGGACCTTCCAGCAGTCCAGTGACTTCGCCGGGATGACCGTCACGGAGAACCTGCTCACCGCCCGGTACGGGCAGCGCGGAGACACGCTGCGCGGCGCGCTGCTCGGCCGCCGCTACTGGCGCGCCGAGCAGGAAAGCCTGACCGCGCGCGCCGCTGACCTCATCGCCCGCTTCGACATGGCGCGGATGGCGAACGAGTTCGCCGGAACCCTCAGCGGCGGCCAGCGGCGGCTGCTCGAGATCATGCGCGCGCTGATGACCGAGCCGGAGATCCTCCTGCTCGACGAGCCGATGGCCGGGGTCAACCCCGCCCTCGGCGAGCGCATCGAGGACTACCTGCTCCAGCTGCAGCAAGACGGGCTGACCATGCTGATGGTCGAGCACGAGATGGCGGTCGTCGAGCGGCTGTGCGACCCGGTCATCGTGATGGCGCAAGGCGAAGTCCTCGCCGAGGGAACCATGGACCAGATCCGATCCGACCAGAGGGTGCTCGATGCCTACCTCAACGGATAGCCGCCGCCCGGACACCGGGTACCTGACCGTCCAGGGCCTGACCGCCGGCTACGGCGCCGCGCCGATCATCAACGACATCTCGCTGACCGTGGCCGAAGGCGAGGTAGTGACCGTGATCGGCCCCAACGGGGGCGGCAAATCGACACTACTCAAGTGCCTCACCGGACGGCTGAGACCCCAGGCCGGGCAGGTCCTCCTCGACGGACATGACGTCACCGCGGCCAGCGGCAACGCCCTGACCAAGGGCGGCCTGGGCTTCGTCCCGCAGCACAACGACATCTTCCCGACCCTCACCGTCAGGGAAAACCTCGAAATGGGCGGCTATCTCCTGCCGAAAGCCCAGGTCGGCGACCGGATCGACCACGTGCTGCAGACCTTCCCCTCCCTCCGGCCGCTACTCAAACGCAGCGGCAAACTCCTCAGCGGCGGCGAACGGAAACTCCTCGGCATCGGCCGCTCCCTGATCAGCTCGCCGAAGCTCCTCATCCTGGACGAACCCACCGCGGGGCTGTCCCCGATCCTGGCCCGCAGCATCCTGGATGACCACGTCACCTCACTTGCCCGCGCCGGCGTGACCGTCCTGCTCGTCGAGCAGCGCGCACACCAGGCTATGCAGATCGCCGACTGGTGCTACGTCCTGGTCGCCGGCCGGGTCGAACTGAACGACGCACCCGCGACCCTGCTCGCCCGGCCCGACTTCGGCGAACTGTTCCTCGGCCGGTCCGCCCGCACC
>CAVSTQ010000009.1:0-241142 GCA_963730825.1 uncultured Actinomycetes bacterium | reverse complement strand
CAGGGCGCGCCCGTCGGCCTGCACGGCGAGCATCGGACACGCGCGCACGGGCTCACCGTCGAGCAGCACCGTGCAGGCGCCGCACCCCCCGTGCTCACGGCCCACGTGAGTGCCGGTGAGGCCGAGCTCATGACACAGGTAACCCGAAAGCAGCGTGCGCGGCTCGGCCTCGGCGGCCGCGACACGGCCGTTGACCTGCGGCGTGGCTCTATGCCGACGCCGCTCGACGGCCCGGGTGACCAGGTCGCGATCAGTCCGCGGCGGTACGCCTCGGTCACGCCATCGGCGGCCACTCGGCCGACCTCGACCGCCGCCGCGCCCGCCGCCGGGCCTGGGAGGCCTCCGGGCATCATCAGGACCGGCCCGCTTCCGATCACCGCGATCGATCCCATGCTCGCCCGGACCGCGACGACGGCCGCGCCGGCGAGCGCGAAGTCGCCTGCGTCAGCGCGTATTCGACGAACGCGCGGCGCCCCCCGGGGGGCAGCACCGGCACCTCGATCTCGCACACCAGCTCATCGGCGCCCAGGACCGTCGTCATCGGACCGCGAAAGAAAGGCGTCAGCCGCAACGGCGCGCGCACCATGGACCGAGCGCTGGTGAAAGGCCGCCGGCAGGGCCGCGCGCGCCCGGAGCTCCGCCGTTGGGTCAGCGTCGGCGATCGACCGCGATCGTCCGCGCAGCGGATTGCCGGGTGCCCGACATCCGACCGCATCGGCCGGCAGCGGCCGCCGGCGGCGATCAGCCCGGAGCGCTCGAGCGTGGCCTGCCGGGTCAGCGCGCCGATCCGCGGCGCGCCGCCGATCGCCGCAGTCGGCCATACCCAGGCGACCGAGGTCGATCAGCCGGGCGGGCCGGGCAAGGCAAAAGTGAGCATCGGGACGGGCTCCGACCGCCGGCCAGCGGCTTGGTCTCGAGCGCGTCCTCGGCAGGAGCGCCGTGCGCGTCCGCACGGAGCCGGAGCCTCGTAGGCGAAGGCCGCAGCTTTCACCGGCCCCGCACACGACACGCCCGAGCGCCACCCGGCCACGAGGCCGCCGAGCGCGTGCCGCCGCGCTCCAGTACAGGCCCCGGCACGCTCGGGAGCGTCGAAGGGCTCGGCGGCTTCGGACTCGGGGGCCGCCCCGGTCAGCACGTCCGAAGTCGGGCGGCGAACTCGCCCAGGACGCCGCCGCCACGTCCTCCATGAGCCGCGCCGAGCTGGGCCTGGCGCCCCGACACGTCCAGCTCCGTCTCCACGCGCACGCGCGTGCCGGCCCCTCCGCGGTCGCGGCGACGCGGATCAGCGCCTTGCGCCTCACCCTGGCCATGGACCTCGCGGCCGTGCACGCGGTAGGTCGCCCTGTGCTCATCGTCATCGACGTCCTGGAGCGCGCCAGTCCGGCGTACTCGACGCTGACCGGTCCGAGCTTGACCTGCATGCTCCCGCGGTAGCCGTCGGCCGTGCCCGCGGGCTCCACGCTGGCCCCGGGCAGCGCGCCGGCCACGCGCGGCACGTCGAGCAGCGCCTCCACGCGCGCGCCACGGGACTTCGAGGCGCACCTCGTTGACGAGCTTCATGGGTTGACCATGGGCCAGAGCACCTCCTCCAGATAGGGCGGGTCGACGTGGCGACCGCCGAGCGCGTCGGCCACGGCGTTGGCCACCGCGGCCAGGGTGCCGATCGCGCCGCCCTCGCCCACGCCCTTGGCGCCGAGCGGGTTCAGCGGCGACGGGCTGGACACCTCGCCGATGGCAGACGGGCGGCATCTCGGCCGCTGTCAGCAGGCTGTAGTCCATCAGCGACGCGCTGCGCACCTGCCCGGACTCGTCGTAGATGACCTGCTCACTCAGGCACTCGCCGAGCGCCTGCGCCGCGCCGCCGAGGACCTGGCCGTGGGCGAGCAGCGGGTTGATGATCGTGCCGGCATCGTCGACGGCGGCGATGCGCAGGACCTCGAGGTGCCCGGTGGCGCGCTCGATCTCGACCACGGCCACGTAGGCGCCCGAGGCGAAGACCAGCTCGGAGGAGAACCGGCGCACGCCCGGAGCCGACATCGCCCCGGGGGCAGCCGCTCGGCTGGTGCCGCCGCAGCGATCTGCGCCCACGTCAGCGACTCCGCGCCGGCCCTGAACACGCCGTCGGAGAACCCACCGATCGGCGCTGAGCAGATCGCCGGCGGCGTGCGCGCCTGCGCGATCAGGTCGTCGCAGGCCAGCGCGATGGCCGAGCCGGCCACGGCCACCGAGCGGCTGCCGAACGTGCCGACGCCGACGGACCTCGGCGCTGTCGCCGAAAAGCGCATGACCACGTCGTCGACGCGACAGACCGAGGCGGTCGGCGACGATCGCGGCGAACGTGATGTCGTGGCCCTGGCCGTGCGGGAGGCGCTCGAGCGCACCAGCACGCGGCCGCTGGGCTGCACGGTCACATCGGCACTCTCCCATTGCCCGGCCGCGCGCTCGACGTACATGCCGACCCCGGTTCCGCGGGCACGGCCGGCCCGCGGCGGCGGCGCGTCCGCCGCCAGGCCCAGCGCCGTGTCGAGGCACCGCTCGTAGTCGCCGGAGTCATACGTGAAGCCCAGTGGCGTGTGGTGGGGGAAGTCGAGACGATTGCGCCGGCGCAGGTCGACGGGGTCGATCCCGAGCGCACGCGCCGCGTCGTCGACGACGCGCTCGACGAAGTAGGCGGCCTCGGGCCGGCCGCGCCCGCGGTAGGGCCCGGTCGGCACCTTGTGCGTGGCCATCCCGCGCACCAACACGGCGGCGGCCGGGATGTCGTAGACCCCGACCATGAGCATCGCCGCGGTGTGGGGCGGGACCGCGGTGCTCGTGAGGAGGTAGGCGCCGAGGTCGGCGGTGAGCGCCGCGCGCAGCCCCAGCATCCGTCCTGCGCCGTCCAGGGCGAGCTCGAGCTCGCCCACGATGCCGCGGCCCTGGTAGGCGGCCAGGAAGTTCTCGAGGCGGTCCTCGGCCCACTTGACCGCAGAGGCGAGGTCCATGGCCGCAATCGCCACCACCGCGACCTCGGGTCCGATGACGCCCTTGGAGCCGAAGGCGCCGCCGACGTCGGGGATGATGACCCGGATGCTCTCCTCCGCGCGCCGCAGGACGTGGCTGAGCTGAGCCAGGGGGCGGTGGGTGTCCTGCGCCGAGCACCACACGGTGAGCAGATCGCGGCCGGGGTCGTGCTCGGCCACCGCGCCTCGCGGCTCGAGCGGCACGGCGGCCAGGCGCGGCAGGCCGTAGCGGCCACGCACGACGTGCTCGGCGCGCGCAAACGCACCGTCCACGTCGCCCCCGCTGCGTGCGAAGCGCGTCGAGCTCGACGTCGGAGGCGAGCGCGTCGACCAACGCCGGCCGGGGCTCATAGTCGACCTCGACGCGCTCGGCCGCGTCCTCGGCCAGCGCGCGCGAGGATGCGATGACCGCGGCCACGGGCTGCCCGACGTAGCGCACCTCGCCGTCGGCCAGGATGGGATGGGCGGCGTCGGCGAACGTCACGTCGGGTGGCCCGCCGAGAGGGATCGGCGCCACCCGGCCGCGCAGCGACTGCGCCGTGATGACCGTGAATCGCGTCCTCGGGGGCGCGGACCGCGGTGATCGCGGCGTGCGCATAGGGGGAGCGCACGAATGCGGCGTGAAGCAGGCCCGGCCGCTCGATGTCGTCGAGGTAGCGGGTCTGGCCACGCAGGACGCGGCCGTCCTCGCGCCGGCGCAGCGGCAGGCCGATCACCTCAGCGCCTCGCGCATCCAGTCCGCGACGAGCGGCCGGTAGCGAAACGGGATGTTGTTGCACACGTGCGTGCCGTCGTCGTAGAGGACCCACTCGGCGCCGGGCACCGCATCGGCGATCCGCTTGGTCTGCTCCCAGGGGATGACCCGGTCACGCGCGCCGGTCACCACCAGGCAGCGTTGGCGGACGCGCGCGGCGACGCCGTCGAGATCGAGCGCGGCGGCCCGCGCGCGACCATCCTCTCGGAGCGCGCACCGGTGTGGTGGATGAACGCTTCGCGCGTCAGACCCGGCATGGTGTCCCACTGGGCGGCGGCGTTGAACGGGCCGCTGACCCCGGCGACCGCAAGCAGTCGCGGTTCGAACGCGGCCGCGCGCACGACGTAGTAGCCGCCGAGGCTGACGCCGACCGCCCCGACACGCGACAGATCCAGCTCGCGACGGCCAGCGACCGCGTCGAGGATCGCGCCCACGGCCACCTCGTAATCCGGTCGGATGGGCAGCGCGAAGCCGGTCTCCCCCTGCCCGGGACCGTCGAGCGACAGCGTCGCCATGCCGCGGGCCAAGAACACCGACTCCCAGACGAAGAACTCCTCCTTGGTCGAGTCCAGACCCGGGATGAGCACGACGAGGGGGACCGCCGGGCCCGTGATCGTCGGCCGGCGCAGGTTGGCCACCACGCCGGCGCCGTCGAGCGGGGCCTCGATGCGCTCCGCGGTGGGATCGAGCAGCGCGTGAGCGTCACCCAGGGCGTCCACCGCCGCCATCGTCGCTGTCCGGTTGCGCTCAGGATCGAGCACCCAGACGAACTTGGCGAAGTGAAAGCACACGGCCGCGCGCGCAAACGCCTCGCCGGCGCTGCGCGCATGGCCGGCGGCGCGCGCCGTCACCGCCTGCGCGCGGTGGCCCTCGGCCGTCTGACACCAGGCGGCCAGCCAGTCCTCCCAGCGCTCCAGACCTGATGTGACACGGACGAAATCGTTGTAGTCGATGCCGTTGGCGATGAGGCGCGGCCCCCAGTTGGCGATGGCCGCCTGCACGCGCGCGTCAGGCACGGACCGCCTCCCGGCCGCTCAACAGCCGCACGGCATTGCCGCCCAGAACGGCGCGCTCGTCGGCGTCCGACAGGCCGGCCGCGCGCACGGTGCCGACCGCGTCGGCGTCGCCCATGTCGAAGGGATAGTCGGAGCCGAGCAGGACGCGATCCGCGCCGACATGGGCGACGAGATCGTGCAACAGCGCCGGATCGTGGGCGACGGTGTCAAAAAGGAAGCGCCCGACGAGGTCCTCGGGCGCCAGCGACAGCGCCCCACGGGCCGCCGCGACCGGTGGTGGCCGTGGCGCAGCCGGCCGCGCAGGGCCACGATCGCGCCGCCGGCGTGGGCGAGCAGGATCCGCAGCCCGGGGTGGCGCTCCAGCGTGCCGCCCATGACCAGGTCGGCGGCCGCGATCGTCGTCTCCATGGGATTGCCGATGAGGTTCCACAGGTAGTGGCGCTCGAACACGGGATCGGCGAAGCCGCGCGTGGTCGGGTGCACGAAGACGAGCGCCTCCGTGGCCTCGGCGGTGGCCCAGAAGGGGTCAAAGCGCGCGTGGCCGAGATAGTCGCCGGCGACGCTCGCCGTCACCTGCACGCCGGCAAAAGCGCCGGTGGCCATGAGTCGCTCGAGCTCGGACCGGCGGCCGCGGGGATCCTGGAGGGGCACGGCGCCGAGCACGCTGATGGCGTCGGGGCGGCCGGCGCGCAACCGCGAGCCAGGCCGTCGTTGAGCACCCGCCAGTGGTCCAGCAGGGCGACCCAGGGACACAGCAGCACATGGTCGATGCCGCGGGCACGCTGCGTGGCCAGGATGGCCTCGAGGTCGACGAACTCGTCCACGGCCGAGCGGATCGTCGCGCCGGCGAGCTCGATGGCCTGGCCGGCGTCGTCGCAGTACACCCGGGCGCGCGGGTGCCGTCGCCGAGCGCCCGCGCCAGCTCGGGGACGATCACATGCGCGTGGACGTCGACGACCGTCACGGCTCAGCGACGGGCGGCGGCGCCGTGGAACCGCGCACGATGAGCGTGGGCTCGACGAGGATCTCGCGCGGCGCGCCATCGCCGTCGGCCAGCCGCTCGAGCAACAGGTCGGCGGCGACCGTGCCGACCTCGCGCTGGGGGATGCGCACCGAGGTCAGCGGGGGCGCCAGACGGCCGATGAACGGCATGTCGTTGAAGCCGACGATCGAGATGTCCCGCGGGCAGGTGATGCCGCGCTCGCGCAGCGTGTCATAGCAACCGAGGGCGAGCAGGTCGTTTGCGGCCACGATGGCCGTGATTCGCGGGTCGGCGTCGAGCAGCGCCGCGCACGCCTGGCTCCCTGGTCCTCGGTGAAGAAGCGCCCGAACTGCACGCATGAATCAGGCGCGTCCACGCCGGCGGCCTGCATGGCCTGCAGGAAGCCGAGGTGGCGACGGTGCCCGGTGGACAGGTTCTGGGGCCCGGCCACGTGGCCGATGCGCGTGTGCCCGAGCTCCACGACGTGGTCGACGGCCAGCTTGATGCCCCGACGGTCGTTGACGGTCACCGACGGAACCGATCCGTCCTCGAGGCTGCGGTTGACGAGCACGAGGGGCACTGCGCCCGCGCCCACCTCGTCGAGCAGCTCGCGATCAAGGCGCGCGGTGGCCGAGATGAAGCCGTCGACCTGGCGGGCGCGCATCGCCTCGAGGTGGCTGCGCTCGCGCTCGGGATCGTTGTCGGTGTTGACGATCAACGCCGTGTAGCCGTCGTCGGCCAGGCGATCCTCGATTCCACGCAGGATGGGGGGAACAGCGGGTTGGTGATGTCGGGGATGAGCACCCCGATGGTGTGCGAGCGGCTGGTCTTCAGTCCGCGCGCGATGCGGTTGGGGCGGTAACCGAGCTTCTCGGCCACCTGGAGGACGCGCTGCGCCGTCTCCTGATTGACCAGCGCGCGGGTCTCCTGGTTGAGCGCGCGCGAAACGGTGCCGGGGTGGACACCCGCCTCGCGGGCCACGTCGCGGATGGTGACCGCCGTCCTCACGGCGCGATTATCCAAGGACACCGGAGACCGCCCGGGGCGACGGGCGCCATCACCGAGGCCGGATCGATGCCGAGATCGGCGAGCATGACCATCGCGGCGTTGCGCCCGGGGGCGCCGGTCACCGAACCGCCCGGGTGCGTCGTGCCGCCGGTCTGGTAGAGGCCGGGGATCGGCATGCGGTGCTGGGCCCACCGGGCGCGGGCCGCAGGGCGCCGCTGAAGGCCAGGGAACGGTCCCCGCCGTGGAACGTGCCGTGCCACATGTGCGGATTGGAGCGCTCGAGGTCGACCGGCGAGACGATGAGCGAGGCGAGGATCGTCTCGTCGGTCATGTTGGGCGCCGCTCGGCGCAGATGGGCCAGGTGCACCGCGGCGACCTCCTCGCGCAGCTGCGCCCAGCGCTGGGGGCCACCGCCCGGGTCATAGGGCTGCATCCCGAGGATCTTCACGGTGTGACCGCCCGCGGGCGCGCGCGAGGGGTCGGCGACGGTCGGGCAGGGGAAGAGCAGCCAGGCGCCGTCGCGGACCACACGGCCCTCCTTGACGTCGCGGCCCTGGCGCACGATGTCTTCGGGCCAACCGGCCACACCCGCGGATACCGCGCTGATCTCCCCGCCGTCGCGGGTGCGATAGCGCGGCGGCTGGGTGGTCGCGTAATGCGCGGCGAAGGCGGGCACCCCGGCGTCGTAGGTGTCGATGCAGTAGAGGAAGTCCTCACCCCACGCGTCAGCGGGCGCCATGTCCACGAGGTCCTTGACGTGGATGGTCGAGAGCACGGCCCGCTGCGCGAGGTAGCGCGCGTGATCGTCGGTCTCCACGCCCACGCAGCGGTCGCCGCGCAGCAGCAGGCGGACGACGCGTCGGTCGCACAACACCTCGCCCCCGCCCTGCTCGATGACGTCGACGAGCGCCCGCGCAAGCTCGCCGGAGCCTCCGCGCGGGATCGTCCAGCTGCGCCGCTGGCGTCCGAAGATGATCGAGTAAGCCAGCGGACCGGACCCCGCCGAGTCGACCGGCTGGCCAGTCTGGAAGGCCATCCAGAGCATGAACGCCCGCACGTGCCGGCTGTCGAACTCGTTGCTCACCACGTCCCAAGCGCTCAGGGCCGCCCGCCGCCGCCAGCGATCCGCTCCGGGTCGGCCGGTGAGGCGCTCGTCGAGACTCGGGCCCCAGCCGACCGGGTTGAAGCGCTGGGCGCCAAAGACGTCCTTGACGGCGTCGTAGTCATCGAGGAGACGGCGGTAGCTCTCGGCGTCGGCGACCGAGAAGCGTGCGATCTCGGCACACGTGCGCTCGCGGTCAAGCCACATGGTCAGCGACTCCCCGTCGGGGAACACGACGTGCGCGACCGGATCGGGGGCCAGGTACTCCAAGCCGTGCTCGGCGATGAGGCCAAGCTCGTCGTCGACGAGCAGGGGGTTGGTCTGGATGAGCGTCTGCCCCGTCGAGCAGGAGTCCAGCCGGTATCCGGGGAGCAGCAGCTCCTCGCTGGCCACGCCGCCGCCCGGCACCGGCCGCGCGTCGAGGACCTGGCAGCGCAGACCCGCCCGCGTGAGGTAGGCCGCCGTGATCAGGCTGTTGTGCCCAGCGCCGGCGACGACGACATCGACGCTCACGAGCCGCCGACGCCGGCGGTCACCGCGCCGCCGAGGTAGAGCGCCCCGATCTCGGGATGCTCGAGCACCTCCCGGCCCGAGCCGGTGAGACGGACCGTGCCGTTCTCGAGCACGACGCCGTGCGAACTCAGCTTGAGGCCCGCCCGGGCGTTCTGCTCGACGAGCAGGATCGTCTTGCCCTGGCGGTTCATCAGCTCGACCATGTCGAAGACGATCTGGCGGGTCTGGGGATCCAGGCCCATGGACGGCTCGTCGAGGATGATCAGCTGGGGCTCGAGCATCAGGCAACGCGCGAACTCAACCAGGCGCTGCTGGCCGCCCGACAGGCTCCCGGCGCGTTCGTCGGCCCGCTCGCGCACGATGGGATAGAGCTCCTGCACGGCCTCGAGCCGCTGGCGCACAACGGCCTGGTCGCGGACCGTGAACGCTCCCATCTCGACGTTCTCGCGCACCGTCATATCGCCAAACAGGCTGTGGGCCTGGGGGACCAGTGCGATCCCCATCCCGAGGATCTGCCCCGGCGTGCGGCCCGAGACGACCTGGCCGGCAAAGCGAATCTCGCCCGAACGCGGGCGCAGCAGCCCGCTGATCGTGGCCAGCATGGTCGACTTGCCCGCGCCGTTGGGGCCCACGACGCATGTGATGCCGCCCTCGGGCACGTCGATCGAGACGTCCTTGAGGATGTCGCCGCCGCCGTAGCCGGCGTGGATGCCGCGCAGCGTCAGCAGCGACTCGGGGCCGCCGAGGGTCTCGCGCTTGCGGGGCACCGGCCGGTGCACGGCGTGCTCGGCCACGAGCACCTGCTGGGTCGCGCTGTCGTCCTCGCCACCCAGGTAGGCGTCGAGCACAGCGGGATTGGAGCGCACCTCGTCGGGGGTCCCGGACACGAGCGTGGCGCCCTGGGAGAGCACCGTGATGCGGTGGCAGAGCCCCATCACGAACTCCATGTTGTGCTCAACGACCAGGAAGGTCTTGCCGGCCTTGTTGAGCTCGACGATGCGGTCAGCGAGATGCCCGATCAGTGTCGGGTTGACACCCCCGGCGGGCTCGTCGAGCAGGAGCACGCTGGGGTCGGCCACGAGCAGGGAGGCCAGCTCGAGCAGCTTGCGCTGCCCGTAGGACAGCGAGCCGGCGGGCTCGTGGGCCAGCCGCCCGATCCCGACGAAATCGAGCAGCTCCATGGCCCGCCGCTTCTCGGCCGAGGAGCCGGCGCGGCGTACGAGGCTGCGCAGCCACCCTCCTGGCGCTGGGTGGCCACGAGCATGTTCTCGAGCACGCTGAGGCGCGCGAACAGCCGGGTGAGCTGGAACGTGCGCCCGATGCCCAGGCCGAACACGCGGTCAGGCGGCGCGTTGGTGATCTCGCGACCGCGGAAGGAGATCTGGCCCTGCTGGATGCGCTCGTAGCCCGTGATGCAGTTAAACAGCGTCGTCTTGCCCGACCCGTTGGGGCCGATCAGCCCGTTGATCTGGCCCTCGTGGACCTCGAGGTGGCAGGCCGACAGCGCCTTGAGCCCCCGAAGGACTTGTGCACGCCAGTGACGTCAGGTCACCTGGATCCAGCACTCCGGAGGACTGCCGGGATTCACCAGCACCGTGTGCTTTGATCCCAGGGAACAGGTCGGAGCCATCGTCTTGATCAACGGAACCAGCCGCAACGTGGAACTTGCCGCCGAGCTCGCCTCGGTCGCCCGTCGGCTGGCCCGCTCCGCGCCGCCAGCGACCCGGACGCTCACACCGATGCCCGAACAGTACCGGCCGCTGCTGGGGATCTATGCCGGGTCCGGCCTGGCCGCGGGGGTGCTCCGGCTTGAGTGGCGGGAGGGAAAACTGACCTTCGTCAACCAGGAGCCTGCCCCCTTCCGGCTCGCCCTGGAGCCGACCAGCAACGTTGACACCTTCGTGGCCGAACAGGACTCCTACTTCTCGGGGGAGAACGTCACCTTCCGTCGTCGCGCTGACGGCCGCGTGATCTCCGTGCTCCTGGTCGCGAGCACCTTCCTGCGGCTAGAGCAGGTGCCACCCTCCTTAGGAGGGGCCGAGGTGCTGGCCGAGGAGGTTGAAGACCTCCTCGCCGGAGGCGGAGGCGAGGTCGAGGGCGGCCGGCCTGGCGCCGTGGCCGTTCGAGCCGGCCGGGCGGCGCGAGCTCCATCGGGTCCGCAGCACCTCCAGGCGGCCGGCGACCTTGTCGGCTGGTCTGCTTTCCGCATGCGGGCGGATCGGCACAGCATGGGGGCCACCCTGGCATTCGAGGTGGCCTGGCGGCTAGAACACGCCGGTATCGATACGCCGCTTCGCGTCATCGCATCCGGTCGCAGGGGACCGACGATCCTTCGCCAGGAGAAGGTGCATCTGCGCAGTGACGCTGGCCATTCGTGGCGATTACAAGGCGATCGAGACGTACTCCTACGTACCGGGACGCACGCTCAGCTGGCCGGTCACGGTACTCACCGGGGACTCCGATCCGACCACCACCGTCGGCGAAGCCAGTGAATGGCGCTCGGTCACCACGGGACCGTTCCGCATTAAGGTCTTTCCTGGTGGCCATTTTTATCTGGCCGATAACGCTCTGGACGTCAACGCTGAAATCGCCGCCGATATCGAGCTGGCCAGAAACGAAACGCTCGCCATCGACCTTCGCTAGTGCGCCACGCGGTAGCGGAGGTAGACGATTCCCGCGCTGAAGGTGCGGGTCTCGGTGAGCTCGAGATCCACCCGGCGCTCGCGCTGGGGAAAGAACGGAATGCCACCGCCCACCAGCACCGGGTAGACCTTGGCCCGGTACTCGTCGATCAGGCCAAGCGCGGCCACTTCGGCGGCGAGCCTTGCGCCGCCGATCGCGATGTTGCCCTCGGGCTCGGCCCGCAGTCGCCCGATCTCCTCCGCCAGGCCGCCGGAGGCCAGCCGGGCATGGCCCTGCACCGACGTCAGCGTGGTGGAGAACACCACCTTCGGGAGTGACTTCCAGATCGCGGCCCACTCGAGCATTGAGTCGTCGAGCGATGGATCGGCGTCGGCGGTCTCCCAGTACAGCATCGCCTCGTAGAGTCCCGTCCCAGCAGGTGGACGCCGACCTCTCGTATCTGGTCGGTGACGAAGCTAAAGACCTCCTCATCGGGCGCCGTCCAGTCAAAGCTGCCGTCCGGCCCGACAATGTAGCCGTCAAGTGAGACGCCCATCGAATAGGTCACGCTGCGCATCAGAAGCCCTCCTCGGCATCGGGTTCGCAGTACGACCGCCGGACGCCGCAGAACTCATCGCGGCTCGCGGGACAGGGCAAACATTGCCGGTTACGGTACCAGTACCGCAGCGGCCAACGCCTGCTTCGACGTGACCCGGAACGCATCCGTCCCGGGCCGGGGCAAGGGAGGCAGGGGGCATGCCTCACCTGGTCCTCCCGGCCCACGAGCCTCTGCAGTCCCCAGTTCCGGCTATATTGGACCGGCCTGGGTAGCCCGCAGGGGGCACGAAGTCCCACTGTGCCCGCCAGGGCCCAATGTTCAGGAACTTAAGGGGCAGGCGGTTGATCACAGTCAGCAGTGCAGGAGCACTTCGGCCATGAACCAAGATTCTGCGAGCTTGTTCACCCGGCTCGCGCCGGTACTGAACGTGCGAGACGTAGCCGCCGAGCGTGCTTTCTACGAGCGCCTCGGCCTGCCCGTTATCTATGAAGGCGAGGAGTACCCGGACTTCGTCGCATTCGGCACGGAGACCGTGCATTTCGGCATCCAGAAAGCGTTCGGCCGACAACGATCCTCCCAGCGTGCTGACCTGGCAAATCGGCGTGACTGACATCGAGAGCGCCATCGAGCGATGCCGCTCTGCAGGCATCAGTTTCGAACTCGAAACGAACAATCCGGCTCCGGGGTGGAGCTACCGGCGCCTGCTCCTCCATACCCCCGGTGGCTACCGGCTGGCGCTTGAGGGACCTAACGAATAAAGACAGCATGGTCAAGCTCGCGGCGGTCAGTCCCGCCGAGCGACCCTCACGGGCAGGTTTCCACGATCATGACGGGAAGCGTTCGTCCGGGGGCTCTGGTGGGGCGGGCGGCCGTCGGCGGCGGGCACCCCCGGCGGGTGGGGCGGGGGTTAGTACCTGCCTAGGAAGGTTTTGACTTCTGGGCAGGCGAACTGGGCGCCGTAGCCGGCGTTGACCACCAGGCAGGCGACCGCGACGTCTTGCGTGGGGTCGAAGGCGACGAGCCAGCTGTTGGGCTGCTCCTGGCCCTGGATGTCGGCGGTACCCGTCTTGGCGTAGACGCCCGGCCCGAAGCCGATCCCGGCCGCGGTTCCGCTGCTGACCACCGCCGCCATCAGCTGCTTGAGCTGGGCGTCGGTACTGGCCGAGAGCGCGGTGGCGGTGACCCGCTTGGCCCCGGCCAGCAGCACGGGCTGACGGAACGTCCCGGCGTCCACCGTGGCCGCCACCGAGGCCATCGCCAGCGGGGACGCGGTCAGCTCACCCTCGCCGAATGCCTCCTGCGCGAGCTCGGAGCCGCTGGCTCCCACCGGGGCGTTGAAGTAGCTGGCGGACAGGCCGGAGATGCCGAGGTTCCAGTTCTGATTCAGGCCGAAGTAGTTCTTGGCGGTGTGGGCGAGGCCGCCGCCGGACAGGTGCGGCCACTGGGTGGTGAACGCGTTGTTGCAGGACTGGGCGAAGTCGGTGACAAACGGGGTCGAGGCGGGCAGGGTCTCGTTGTTGTCGTTGTGGTAGGTGATGCCCTGCACCGTATAGGTCGCCGGGCAGGCGACCGCGCTGGACGCGGTGAGCACCCCGGCGTTGAACAACGCGGTGGAGGTGATGATCTTCATCGTCGAGCCCGGCGCCACCTTGGCGGTCAGCGCGAAATCGTTAAAGCCGTCGTTGTTGGCGATGGCCAGGATGTGGCCGGTGGAGGGCTGGATGACGACCATCGAGCTGTTCGCCCTGGCCGCGACGGCGGCCCGCGCGGCGCTCTCCGCCTGCGCGCTGATCGTGGTGACCAGGTTCGGTATGTTCGTGGGCGGGGTGACGACCGCCTGGCTATTTGGCACGGCCTGCTTCTTTGCCGTCTGGATCTCCACGTACAGGCCGGGCGCGCCCTGTCCGGGCGGCGCCTTGCGCTGCAGCAAGTTGGCGATCGTGGTCAGCCCGGCGTCGTTGTAGGAGGTGAGGTCGTTCCCGCCGGCATCGTTGACCGCGGCCACCTGGGGTGCCACCGAGACCGCAGCCAGATGGGTGGCCGCGGTGAGGTTCGGCGCGAGGACGTCGGGGGCCCAGGCGATGTACCACAGCTGTGAGTTCGGATGCTGGTAGGCGACCAGCGAGGCGTCGTACTTCCAGGTGCCGCGCAGCGTGGTGGCGCCGTAGGTGGCCGCCACCGTGGCGTTGAGCGCGTACTTGACCGATTCGTGCGGTGCCGACGACGTGCCGACCGGGGTCGCGGACCCGACCCTTGGGTCGCGGCCGTCAGCTTGCTCAGCCGCAGGTCCGTGCGGTAGACGCCAAGCGCGCCCTGGGCGATGGCGGGGTGATCGGTGTAGCGGGCGGCCTGCCCGAGGTCACCGGTCTGCCAGGCCTGAAGGAAGGCGGTGGTGATCTGCTCGGCGTCTTGACCGGGCGAGCTTCCGGTCGGCACGAAACCAGTGGCGTTCGGGTGGCTGCCGGGCGAAAAGACCACCACGATGACCACGGCGATCCCGGCCACGACGGCCAGCGCCGCCGCGGTCACCATGACGATAAACGTGCGCCGCTTCCTCCGCCGCCCGGCTCGCCGACCTCTGCCCCGCCGGCCCGGACGGCCCCGGCGGCCCGGACGGCCCCGGCGGCCCTGACCCGACGGCAGGGAAGGGAGAGGTCGAGGGCTCCGAGGCGTACCAGGGGCCTGATGATCTCCTGCTGTCATCCGAATCGCTTGCCACTCCTGCGACCGTACTCACTGCGCAAATGCGCGGCAAATACAGCTGCTCACCTCTGGCCTCCCGGCCGCAGGTTTACGGAGGTTCTTTCCTTATGCCCGAACGGGCCGTGGTGTCACGGCCCGGCCCGCCTCGGCGCCCCACCCGGTGTCCTTCAGCCGCCCGGTGTCGCCCGGGGACAGCATCAGGGCGACACCAGGACCTCGGCCGGCTCCGGCTCGGCCGGGCGCGCCCAAGGTGCCAGCGGGACAGGGGATCGCGGGACGTCGGCTACCACTGCGATGGGTGGGATCCGCGGGATGGAAGCGGGGCGGACGTGGCCCTGTCACGACGCTGCGCGAACGGAGTTGGGATGCGCTAGCGGACGCCACTGTGGGAATGTCGAGCTCGCTCGTCCTGCTCTTTGAGCACGGCGTCAAGTCGCTGCCGGACCAGCATCCGTACCTCGGCGTTCTCGGGCAGCTGTTTCAGCGCGCGCTCAAGCTGGCCCCGGTAGTCGCAAAGCTCGTACGTGGTCAGGGCGTGCATCGGGTACTTCGGCTGCTCGACGTTGAGGTGCTCGGCGTCCATCATGACTGTGTTCCTTCGATGCATCTGGCTTCTTGGAGACGGATCACCGCGTCCGAGCGGCCTGCACAGACGTTTGGTTCGCGCCGGATTGGCGATCCTGGTAGCAAGACTGACAGCTCAGTACTACCGTGAGAAGCGAATAGGTTACTATCTGCAAGCATCCGGGCCGGCGTGCAAACGGCCCGGCTCGCACGCAAACGTCTTGGCTGGGGTACCAACGGGCTCGAGCAGGACGCAAACGGCCTGGCTAGGTAGGAACGGCTTGGCTGGGATGCCAACGACGGCAAAGGAGCTGCTCGTGCCCGCGGCGCGTGATCTGGACCCTGGCGCCTCACCCGCTCACTTCTTCGGGGCCGAGGTAAGGCACGCGCGGGCGTCGGCCGGGATGACCCTGGCGGAGCTGGGCGCCTTGGTGCCTTGCGACGCCTCGACGGTGAGCCGGATCGAGTCTGGCCTGCTCAGTCCGACGGAGAGGTTCGCGACCGCGTGCGACGAGGCGTTCCCGAACATGAACGGGTGGTTCGCCAGGTTCTACGGGGACTCCCGGTCCTGGGCCGGCCCTTACCCGGGCTGGTTCGCCGACTGGGTGAAAGCCGAACGTGAGGCGGTGACCTTCCGGACCTGGGAACCGCTGCTGGTACCCGGCTTGCTGCAGACCGCCGATTATGCCCGCACGTTGTTCAAGGCCTGGTCCGTCACCGGCGACGAGGAAGAGGTGGAGCAGCTAGTCACCGCGCGGCTTGACCGGCAAACCATTTTCGGCCCGCCGAAGCCCCCGTCGTTCTGGGCGGTGATGGACGAGGGGGTGCTGCGGCGCTGTATCGGCGGCCCGAAGGTCATGCACGGCCAGCTTGTGCACCTCGCCGAGATGGCCGAGCGGCCGGCGGTCAAGGTGCACGTGATCCCGTGTGAGGTTGGTGCGCATATCGGCCTGCTTGGGGCGTTCGCCATCGCCGGGTTCGCGGACGACGCGAACGGAATTGTCTATTTCGAGACTCCAGATGAAGGAGAGACCACAAGGGAATCTGTGACTGTAGCTAAGATCGCTTTGACGTTCGATACATTAAGGTCTGAAGCGCTCCCGCGCGGAGCCACCCGGGAGTTGATCATGAAACTAGCCGAGGAGAATATACGTGAAATGGCGTAAGTCCAGTTACAGCGGCGGTAACGGCGGAAACTGCATCGAGGTCGGCGCCGGGAAGTCCGCGATTGCGGTCCGGGATACCAAGCAGGCTGACAGCGGCCCCGTGCTGGTGTTCAGCCCGGCCGCTTGGCGCCGGTTCGCGGACGGGCTGAAGTCGAGCTAACCTCCAGGATTCCCGCTCCCCGCTGGCCCGGGCAACGCGACGATCATCGCACGGGTGCCGAAGCTGACCACGTGCCGCCAAGGATCGCCGCGCTCGCGGAGCGGGAAGCCATCGCGCCCGGGACACCATCACTACTGATCAGCCAACGGGCCTTCGGGCCGGGAACAAGCGCGTCAGCACTCTTGTTGCAGCCAGTGCATCGATAATCTGACCGCAAGTTTACATTCCCTGCAACGTTATACTGGCTGCATCATGACACTGGCATCTGAAACCGCTCCGCTCCTGGAGCCGCGCTCGTCGCTGCGGGAGCGGAAGAAGCTGGCGACCCGCCGCAGTATCCGCCGGGCCGCCCTGGAGCTGATCGCGGAGCGAGGCTTCTCGCACGTCACCGTCGAGGACATCGCGGCGGCCGCGGACGTTTCGCCCCGCACCTTCTTCAACTATTTCCCGTCCAAGGAAGCGGTGCTTTTCGGTGCCGATCCAGGCCGGGCCGAGGAGCTGCGCGCCCGGCTGGTCCATGACCTGCCGGGCCACAGCGTCCTGGAAGTCCTGCGCGTGGTCCTGACCGAACGGTCCCGGCTGCTGGCCGCCGAACTGGCCGAGCTCGGCGGCGACCCGGCCCGCTGGGCCGCGCAGATGAAGGCCGCGCACGCCGACCCGCAGCTGCGGGCGGCGCAGGCCTCGCACATGGCCCGGGTGGAATCCATCTTCGCCAGCGCCCTGGCCGAACGGCTCGGCACCGATCCGGACCGCGATCCCTATCCCCTGCTGCTGGCCAGCGCGGCCACCGGCGTGCTCCGGGCGACCATGTCGTTCTGGGCGGGCGCCGGCGGTGCCGTTCCGCTCGATCAGCTCACCGACGCCGCGTTCCGCGCGCTCGCGAGCGGGTTCGGCGAGGACTGCGCGCTCCGCGACCTGACCCGCCCGGCGGCAGACAAACCCGACCCTCAGGACACAGAAAGGACGACCACAGATGAGTTCCTCTAGCTCCTCTACCGGGGAACCCCCGGCGGTGACCGGGAACGGCGCGCGGACAGATCTGTCGCATCGCGCCATCCTGCTCATCATCGGCGCCCTGATGCTCGGGATGTCGCTGGCGGCGCTGGACCAGACGATCGTCTCCACCGCGCTGCCGACGATCGTCGGCGACCTGAAGGGCGGCTCGCACATCGCCTGGGTCATCACCGCGTACCTGCTGGCCACCACGGTCTCGACCCCGTTGTGGGGCAAGCTCGGCGACCAGTACGGCCGGAAGATCTTCTTCCAGGCCTCGATCGTGATCTTCCTGATCGGTTCGGTGCTAGCCGGGCTGAGCAGCTCAATGGTCGAGCTGATCGCCTTCCGCGCGATCCAGGGCCTGGGCAGCGGCGGCCTGATGGTCGGCGCCCAGGCGATCGTCGGCGACATCGTCTCGCCCCGCGAGCGCGGCCGTTACGTCGGCCTGTTCGGCGCCGTCTTCGGCGTGGCCAGCATCGTCGGGCCGTTGCTCGGCGGCGTGTTCGTGGACAACCTGACCTGGCGCTGGATCTTCTATATCAACGTGCCGATCGGGATCATCGCGCTGATCGTGGTGGCCAGCCAGGTGCCAGGCACGCTGAGCCGGGTGCACCACACCATCGACTACCTCGGCACCGCCGTGCTGTCCCTCGCCGCGACCTCGTTCATCCTGCTGACCAGCCTGGGCGGGACCACCTACGGGTGGAATTCGGCCCCGATCTGGATCCTCGGGGTGGCCGGCGTCCTGCTCGTGGCCGTGTTCGTGGCCGTCGAGCGCCGGGCCGCCGAGCCGGTGCTGCCGCTGCACCTGTTCAAGCTGCGCGCGTTCTCCGTGACCAGCGTGGTCGGCTTTATCGTCGGTTTCGCGATGTTTGGCGCGATCACCTACCTGCCGGCGTTCTACCAGGTCGTCCGGGGCGTCTCGCCGACCCTGTCGGGGGTGCGGCTGCTGCCGCTGATGGCCGGCCTGCTCATCGTCTCGATCGGGTCCGGGCAGGTCATCAGCCGGACCGGCCGGTACAGGTTCTGGCCGATCGCCGGCGCCGGGCTCATGACGCTGGGCCTGTACCTGCTCTCGCTGGTCGGCGTCGGCACCTCCTCGGTGCTCGGCGCGCTGTACATGCTCGTGCTCGGGATGGGCATCGGCGGCGTCATGCAGGTGCTCATCATCATCGTGCAGAACGCGGTGCCGCACGAGGAACTGGGCGTCGCCACCTCGGGCGCGACCTTCTTCCGGTCGATCGGCGGCTCGTTCGGTACGGCGATCTTCGGTGCCATCTTCTCCAACGTGCTGGTCGGCAATCTGGCCAGGCACCTGCACGGGGTGCACCTGCCGGTCGGGTTCTCCAGCGCGAACGCCACCCCGGCCCTGCTGTCGCACCTGCCCGCGGCGGTCCACCTGGGCTTTGTGTCCGGTTACGCCGAGTCGATCCAGACGGTCTTTATCGTGGCCGTCCCGATCGCCGCGCTCGCCTTCCTCGGTACCTGGCTGATCCCGCAGGTGGAACTGAAGAAGTGGAGCCCGGCCGAGTCGGTCCCGGGAGGCGAGACGGAGGCCGGCGAGTCCCTGGAGGCGGTGGACTCACAGCAGGCGTAAAACCAAGCCAGGCGCCGAACGGAGCCGTGGTGACAGCTGTCCGCAGAGCTGTTACCACGGCCCGTTCAGCACTATGGGTAACTGAAACCGGCCGGGGCACGAACGGGGGGCCCTTATGCTGATGGCTCGCTTCTGACAGGAGCCCGATATGACGCGCCGTGTGCCCGCCTGCCGGATAGCCCGGCTGAGACGAATGCTGACCGGGAGCAACACGCTCAGGCGGCCGGTGGACCGGCTCGAGGGCGCGATGGTGATGGGGCTGCTGGCCGTGTTCGCGGTGGCCGTGGCGGTGGCGTCCATCGTCGGCGGCCGCATGTACCAGGCGCAGCAGGCGGCGGCCAGCCTGCGCCCGGCCACGGCCGTGCTGGCCCAGTCCGGCCCGCCGGACGGCAGCCTGCCCCGGCTCGGGCAGGTGCAGGCGAGCTGGAGCGCCGGGGTGGCGCTGCTCGCCGCCTACGCGGTGGGACGCCATGCGCTGGACCGGCGGCGGCTGGCCGCCTGGGAAATCGCGTGGGCCAGGACCGGGCCCGCCTGGACCGCCCGCCGCTGACAGAGCGGCCGCTGACGGGCGGCTGGCCTGTCAAGATGGAGCATGCGGGTCTGGCGAGGCCGCGGCAACCTGGCGATCCCGGCGACGTTGCGCGGTTACCGGGGATCGTGGCTGGGTGCCGATGTGCTGGCCGGCCTGACCTTGGTGGCGGTGGTGCTGCCGGGGCAGATGGCCACGGCGCGGCTGGCGGGTCTCCGGCCATCGCCGGGCTCTTCGCCTTCATCGCCGGATCGCTGGCGTACGCCGTGGGCGGCACGAACCGGCACTTGTCGGTCGGAGCCGACTCCACCATCGCGCCGGTGCTGGCGACGGGCGTGGCGGCGGTCGCGGTGGCCGGCCGCTCAGGCTACGGCGTGGCGATGGCCGTCACCGCCCTGCTGGTCGGCGCGGCGCTGGTCGCCGTGGGTGCTTTCCGGCTGGGGTGGATCGCGGAGTTCCTCTCCACCCCGGTGATTACCGGGGTGCTGGCCGGCATCGCCGTCGAGATCGTGGTCCGCCAGATCCCGGCCATCCTCGGGGTGCCCGGCCAGGCGCCCGTGGGCCCCGCCAGCACCATCGGCGAGGTCCGCCGGGTGGCCAGCCAGCTGGGCCACGTCAACGGCTGGTCCGCAGGGCATCGCCCTCGGCGTGCTGGCGGTGATCGCCACCGCGCAGCGCATCGACCGCCGGCTCCCCGGACCCTGGCCGGCCTGATCCTGTCCGTGGCCGCCGTCCATCTGCTCGGTCTCGCGTCCCGTCACGGCGTGGCGGTCCTTGGCCCCGTCCGGGGCGGGCTACCGCATGTCCGCCTGCCTTACCTGTCCTGGTCGCAGCTCCGTCGCCTGCCCGGCCTCGTGCTCACCGTGACCTTCGTGTGCATCGCGCAGACCGCCGCCACGGTGCGGGCCTCGGGCCCCGCGGCCAAGGACACCGCGGCCCACGTCGACTTCAACCGCGATCTGATCAGTATCGAGCCGGCAGCGTGGCCGCCGGGCTGATCGGGGCGTTCCCGGTGGACGCGAGCCCGCCCAACACGGCGATCGCGACCGCGGCCGGGGCCCGTTCGCAGCTGGCCAACATCACGGCCGCGGTCCTGGTCCTGGGCGTGGCCCTGGTGGCGACCGCGCCGCTGGCCGACCTGCCGGAGGCCATGCTGGCGGCCACGCTGGTGTTCATCGCCACCAAGCTGTTCCGGGTCGGCGAGCTGCGGACCATCCTTCGCTTCGACCGCCTCGAATTCGCCCTGGCCACCGTCACCCTGCTGACCGTGGCCCTGGTCGGCATCGAACAGGGGGTGACCGTGGCCGCGATCCTGTCCCTGGCCGACAGGACCCGGCGCTCGGCCCGTCCCCAGGACGCCGTCCTGGGGCGTGAACCGGGCACCGACCACTGGATCCCGGCGGATATCGGCAGCCCTACCGAGCAACTCCCCGGCGTGCTTGTCTACCTGATCTACGCGCCCCTGTGGTACGGCAACGCCGACTACTTCCGGCTGCGGGTCCACCACCTCGTCGCCGCCGCCGCCACCTCGGTCAACCGGCACCCGGTCAACCCGGTGCGCGCCGTGATCATCGACGCCAACGGCATCTCCGACATCGACTACACCGGGCTGCAGGCCTTGCGGGCGCTGGCGGCCGAACTCCGGCAGCAAGGAGTGAGCATCGAGATCGCCCGGGCCTCGCGTCTGGTTCACCACGACCTCAAACACGGCGCGCTGCTGGCACAGCTCGGCGCCGACCACCTGTTCGCTTCGGTTCAGGATGCGGTCACGGCCGCCGAGCGCCGGCCGTGAGCATGCGGCTTGGCGAACCGGCAGTGCAGCGTGATGGCGGCGCTGGAGACCGCCGCCCACCCGCACCATACCGAGGCGAACCCGGACACGGTAAGCCGGGCAATGACGGCCACGGCGACGAGGTTGACGACGCCGAAGAGCATGACGTTACGGTAGCCCGATACCAGCAGCGGGCCGCATACGGCCACGACATAGAGCGCGACGATGCCAAAGCCGTCGGACAGCCGGATGCCGTAGGACAGGTGGTACGGGGCCAGCTTCACGGTGACCGGTCCAGCCGCCATCGCCGTGAACAAGATCACGGCAACCGCCGTCCCGATCAGCGCGAAGGGCACCATCATCAGCTTGCGCCGTCTTGTCGGCTCGAGCGCGATGACGGTCAGCGGGATGAAGACAGGGAGCAGCACAAAGGCGATCAGCAGGTAGGCCCACAAGGCGACGTGGCCGATCCCGCGCGGCAGATGACCCTGGAGCCACAGCCAGACGAGCGCCTCGATGAACTGGTGCGCCCCGAGCAGCACCGGGATCCACGCCAGCGCGATGAACTCACGGCGCTGGCGGATATGGCGGATCGCGTCGACGCCGATAGCACAGATCAGCACGCCCCCAGCGACGTCGGCCTGCGGCGAGAAGCACATGGGCCCCGGTTACCGCCTGGGCCTGGTGTCCGCCCGGCGCGGCCGGGCTTCGGCGCCTGGCCGCGGCGGGGACTGGCCTGCGGTCAGGCTGGTGAGGGCCTCGGTGCCGTCCACGAAGGCCTGGGAAAGGTCGGACAGGCGGCGGTTGCTGCTCCTGGCCGCCTCACGCAGCAGGTTGAAGGCCTGGTCCATGTCCAGGCCGAGGCGCTCGGCCAGCTTGCCCTTGGCCTGCTCGATGATGACCCGGCTATTCAGCGCGGTCTGCAGCTGCTCGTTGACGGTGTCGCTGTGGCGCATGCTGCGCTCTTGCAGCAGGCCGATGGTGGCCACGTCGGCGAGGGCCTGGCCGACCCGGACGTCCGCGGGGTCGAAGGCGCCCGGGCTGGCCCGGAACAGGTTGAGCGCGCCGATGACCTGGTCGCGCAGCCGCATCGGCAGGGCCTGCACGGCGGCGAACCCGGCCTCCCCGGCGGCCGGGGCGAACCGCGGCCAGCGCTGCGCCTCAGCCGCCAGGTCGGCGGCCTGGACGGACTGGCCCGACCGGAAACAGTCCAGGCAGGGGCCCTGATCGTTCTGCAGCTGGAACAGCTCGAGCAGCCTGGCGGCCTCGCTGGAGGCGGCCACCACGCGCAGCTCACCCCGCGGGTCAGCCAGCAGTAGCCCAGCCGCGGACACGTCGAGCAGCTGCACGCTGCGGTCGGTCAGCACGTGCAGGAAGTCGATCACGTCGAAGCCAGCCACCATCGTGTCGGTCAGCTCGACGAACGTATCGGACAGCAGTGCTCCGTCCATCCCCGGTCACCCTTTCTGCAACAGGCACAATCGGCCAGCACGGGTAAGCCTGCGCTTGGTCACGCTTGCTCGTCCTTGCGTGGGTCTGGGTCAGGATGCAGCCGCAGGCGCCGCGCGACGATGTCGCGGGCCAGATCAGACAACCTCCGATCATGAGCATACGCGTAGGCCCGCAGCCGGAGAAATGCCTCCGTGATTCCGACGCCGAGCTGCTCGGTGAGCATCCCGGTCGCCTGATCGATCTCGGCGCGGTGCAGGGCCAGTTCCGTGGCCTGGCCGCCCGGGCCCGCGTCGTCGCTCACCGGCTGATCCGCCGTGTCGAGCAGCAGCAGGGTCGCGGTGTCGGCGAAGAGCAGGGCATCGCCGAGCTGGAAGGCGGTCAGCGGCCCAGCGCGCGTTCGGTACAGGCCCATCACCCCGGCCCGGATCGCCCCCAGCTGCAACGGGAACGCGAAGATGGCGGCGGCCCCGGCCAGCCGGGCCGCGGGGGCGAACGCCGGCCAGCGGCGGCCGGCGTCCGGCTCGGCCAGGTCGGAGGCCAGCACCGGGCCGCCGGAGGCAGCGGCATCGGGGCCCGGCCCCTCCCCCGTGGTCAGCTGGAGCTCGGCGAGCAGCTCGCTGACCTCATCGGTGACCCGGATGAGGTGACCCGGCTGCGCGCCGCTCGCGGCGCTCGCGGCGAGGAGCCAGGCCCCGGTGACCTCGACGGCGGCGACGGCCGCCAGGCACGCATCGGCGGCTGAAACCCGGCCGCCGCGGTTAGCCGCCTGTTTGGCGATCATGCTCCAGACCCTGGCCGGCCGGTTAGCAGTCATCCCGCCGCCTGGCTGGACAGCTGGTCACCCGGAGGACCCGGAGGACCCGGCCCGGATCATGTCACGACCGCGATTGAGTGAGCGGGGGTAGTCTCCAGGTCGAGCAGGCGTGAGCGGAGATGGCCGAGCGCACGGGCGCGTAGCCGGGACACGTGCATCTGCGAGATGCCCAGCCGCAGGCCGATCTCCGTCTGGGTCAGGCCACCGCGAAAGTTCATCACCAGGACCTGCTGCTCGCGCGGCGTCAGCTCGCCCCAGTGCGTGCCGACGGCCTGCATGCTGAGCATGTGATCCAGCCGCGGATCCTCGTCCCCCAGGCAGTCGGCCAGCGTGTTCAGCCCAGGATGACCGGCCAGCGGCGCGTCCAGCGACGACGGCTGGAAGGCCAGCTCGGCCAGCTGGGCCTGGCGCAGCTCGTCCGCACTGACCCCGAGGTGCGTGACCAGGTCGGACTCGGTGGGCATCCGGCCCAGGTCATGGGTCAGCTCCCCGGTCGCCGTCCGGACCCGCAAGATCAGCTCCTGCACCGAGCGCTGAACGTGAAGCTGCCAGCGCTTGTCGCGAAAGTGCCGCTTGATTTCACCGCTGATGCACGGCTGCGCGTACGTGGCCAGGTTGCGGCACAGGGCCGGATCGAAGTTGTTGATCGCCTTGACCAGGCCGACATATCCCACCTGCGCCAGGTCCTCGGCCTGGTCGGGGCTGCCGCGATACCGTCGCACGCAGGTCCAGACCAGCCCCTTATAGCGGGCCGCCAGCAGCGCGCACGCCGCCATCCGCCGCTCGCTGGACCTGGGCAGCAGCCGGACGATGTCCAGCAGCGCCTGGTCATCCAGCTCGGCCAGGTCCTGGCCGTCCCGGCGGCTGGGAAGATCGAGCCAGGCCGGCCCGGGTTCGGCGGCAGCTAGCGGCCACGGAACGATCGATACCGTCTGGGAGTGAGCAGAGGCGATTTCCGCCGAAAGTACTGCCATGCCAACCTCGGTTCACAGAAACTAACCACAAGCGCCGAGGTCCGGGGCATTACAAAAGGTCGTGCCGTGCGTTTTACGCTATAAATGCCAGATTAGGCCACGATAACGGCGGCGGCAAATTCGCGGCCGCCGGGAAAACGACCCGGCAGGCCAGGAGCGGTCAGGCTGCGGCCGGCCTGGCGACTGACATGCCCTGCGGTATACCGGTCGCCGCGGCGGCGGGACCAGCGGAATCCGCAGCGGGGCCAGCGGGGCCGGCGGCGGCACGCCGCGGGCGGCCTCGTCGACGCTGCGGTATACCGAGAAGACATCGATGAGGCCGGTGGCTTGAAGCATCAGGTGTACGGCCGGCTGCGGGGCCGCCAGCGCCAGGTCGCCGTGGCTCCGGTGAGCCCATTTTCGTACCCTCAGCAGGACCGCCAGGCCGCTGTAGCCGATACTTTCCAGGCCGGCCAGGTCGACGATGACCGACGGCCCGCAGGCGGCCACGGCCGTGATCAGATGGGAAGCCACCCCGGGCGCGTCGGTCAGGTCAAACTCTCCGCACAGGGAGATCACGGCCTGGCCGTCGACGGCACGGATGTCGAGGTTCACATCGAGCATGGCGTTTCCGGCGATCCGGACCCAAGCGCGCGCGGCCCGCGGGGCGGCGAAGGGCCGAGGGTCTTTTCGCTAAATTCAAGCACTAGTGACTCCCGGCAGCTCGCGATATTCGCGGACATCGAATTGATCTGCCACCGGGGTCCAGGGCAACAAGGCGAAGCTATCACGAAGGAGATCGTCGACGCCATGGCCGGGTAATGGTCCGGAATTAGGCACCGACGTAGGGGCCGGCATCATCCCCGGCGGGCTCACCAGCCGGTATCCGACGCGGGCTGGTAGTGGGGTAGCCAGCGGGTGCGATCGATGGCCTGGTCAATCTGATCGCCGGTGAGCGCGGGCGCGACCCCGTCGGCCACCGCGGCCCGGGCGACGGCACTCGCCACCACGGTGGCCACGCTGGCCAGCTGGGCCCGGCTGGGCAGCAGCGTCCCGTGCGGGTCGAACCGGATCGCGGCGGCGGCCCCGACCGCCGCGGCGGCCGCGGTCAGCATGCCGTCGGTCACCCGCTGGGCCCGGACCGCGGTCACGCCCAGACCGATGCCGGGGAAGATGTAGAGGTTGTTGCACTGGGCGACGGGGATGCTGGCGGCGCCGACTCGCATCGGCGGGAACGGGGAGCCGGCCGCGACGAGCGCGCGGCCTTCTGTCCAGTCGGCGAGATCTTGCGGGTGGGCCTCACTGCGGCTGGTCGGGTTGGACAGCGGCATGATGATGGGCCGTTCGGCGCGCGCGGCCATGCGGCGCACGACCTGCTCGGTGAAGGCCCCGCCCGCGGCCGACAGGCCGATGAGCGCGGTCGGGCGCGCCGCGTCGATCGCCTCCACCAGGCCGGCCGGCCGTCCGGGTGCGGCGCCGGGCGGCTGGGCCAGACGGCGCTGCGCCGGGCTGAGGTCCAGGCGGTCCGTGGTGAGCAGGCCGTCGATGTCGACCACCCAGATCCTGGCGCGGGCGTCCTGCTCGGACCGGCCGTCGGCCACCATCGACCGCACGAGCTGCTCGCAGACTCCGATGCCAGCCGACCCGGCCCCGAGCATCACCACGGTCTGGTCCCGCAGCCGTGACCCGGTCGCCGCCGCCCCGGCGGACAGCGCGGCCAGCACCACGGCGGCCGTGCCCTGGATGTCATCGTTGAAGCAGAGCATCTGGTCGCGGTAGCGCTCCAGGATCGGCAGCGCGTGCGGCGTGGCGAAATCCTCCCATTGCAGCAGCACACCAGGGAGTTCGGCGTGCACGGCCCGCACGAACCGGTCGATGAAATCGTCGTAGCGGGGGCCGGCCACGCGGTGGTGCCGCCAGCCCAGGTACATGGGATCGGCCAGCAGCCCGGCGTTGTCGGTGCCAAGGTCCAGGAGCACCGGCAGGGTTCGCGCCGGATCGATGCCGCCGAGCACCGAGTACAGCGACAGCTTGCCGATCGGGATGCCCATGCCGCCGATGCCCTGATCACCGAGGCCAAGCACCCGCTGCCCGTCGGTGACGACGATGACGTCGACCTCCCGCCGGGGCCGGTTACGCAAGATCTCCCCGATCCGCTCGCGGTCAGGGTAGGTGACGAAAAGGCCGCGCGGACGGCGGTAGATCTCGCTGAAGCGCTGGCAGGCCAGCCCGACCGTCGGGGTGTACAGGATCGGCAGCATCTCCTCCAGGTGATCGCACACCAGCCGGTAGAACAGGACCTCGTTGGTGTCTTGCAGCGCACGCAGGTTGATGTGCCTGGCCATGTCACTCGACTGCTCCTGGTACGCCTGGTACCTGCGCTGGACCTGCTGCTCCAGCGTCTCCACCACGGCCGGCAGCAGGCCACGCAAACCCAGGGCGGAGCGCTCCTGTTCACCGAACGCGGTGCCCTTGTTGGTCAGCGGGTCCTCAAGCACCCGCACACCGGAACCGTGATCGAGGTCCATGGCCGCCCGCTCCCTACCGGCCCGATGTCACCGCCGGGGCCTTTGGTCGAGCATGTCATCTTTCTCCCGGCGAAGACGGTCCCCGAGCGGGGTGCCACGTGGCGAGGGATTCGGCTACCATCCATATGGATGGTGTATGGATGCCACAAGGATGGTAACGGGATGGCTGCGAGCGACAGCGAGAAGACAGAGAAGATCACCATCAACTTGGGGCTGGTGGACCTCGGGCAGATCGACCTGCTGGTCCAGGAAGGCTTCTACACCAACCGCACCGATTTCATCCGCACCGCCATCCGCACGCAGCTCGCCACCCGGGGCGAGGCGCTGGACCAGACCGCGGCCCGGCGTACTTTGACCCTGGGCAGCTGTCACTACACTCGCTGCGATCTGGAGGAGATCCGCGACGCCGGGCAGATGATCCACATCCGGGTGCTCGGGCTGGCCAGTATCGCCGCCGATGTCTCCCCCCAGCTGGCCCTGGCCACGATCGCCTCCGTCGAGGTGCTCGGCGCCTTCCGGGCTCCCACGGCGGTCAAGGCCGCCCTGGCGCCCCGCACCGCCTGATCCGAGAAGGGACACCCATGGACGCACGCCAGATGACAGCGATGGCTGAGGCCACCCGCCTGACCCGCCAGGGCCGCCTGGCCGAGGCCACCGCGCTCATCCAGCAGACCCTGGCCAGCCCAGCGGCGGCCCGGCGGACGCCACGTACCGGCTGGTTGAATCGCCGCACGTTGCGGAACCTCCGCATCCCGCGCCGGCCCGAGGCTGCGCCCGGGGATCGGCTCGAGGCTCCGCCCGGGGATCGCCCAGCGGGCCAGTTTCAGGCGCACTCCTACACCAACGGCGCCGGCACCCGCGCCTACCGGCTCTACGTTCCGGCCGGGGCAGCCGGCCGCCCGCTGCCGCTGGTCGTGATGCTGCACGGCGGCAGCCAGGACGCGGCGACCTTCGCCGCCGCCACCGGCATGAACGACCTCGCCGAGCGGCAGGGGTTCCTCGTCGCCTACCCCGAGCAGCCCAGCTCGGCGAACCCGGGTAAGTACTGGAACTGGTTCGTCCTTGGTCATCAGCGCCGTGATGCCGGCGAGCCGTCGCTGATAGCCGGGATCACCCGCCAGGTCATCGATCGCCACGGGGCCGACGCCAGCCGGGTGTACGTGGCCGGGTTTTCCGCCGGCGGCGCGATGGCCGCGGTGATGGCCGCGGTCTACCCCGATCTTTACGCCGCTTGCGGCGTGCACTCCGGGCTGCCCTACGCCGCCGCCGCCGACGTGACCTCCGCGTTCACGGCGATGAAGCAGGGCCCGTCACAGCCGGCCCGGCGGCGCGCGCACCCCCTGCCGCTGATCGTCTTCCACGGTGACAGGGACGCCACGGTGGCCCCCGCCAACGCCGCGGGCCTCATCGACGACGTGCTGGCGGCGGATGGCCGGAGCGGCCGCCCGCCCGCCACGGTGACCACAGGGCAGGTACCCGGCGGGTACGCCTACACCCGCACCTGCTACCCGGACCTCGCGGGCACGGCCCTGGCTGAGCGCTGGAGCATCCACCGGGCCGGGCACGCCTGGTCCGGTGGCACCCCGCACGGCTCCTATACCGACGCCCGCGGACCGGACGCCAGCGCCGAGTTCATCCGCTTCTTCCACGAGCACCCGGCCCGGGGCTTAGCCTCGATCCACGTGCCAATCCCGGTCGCACGTTTCTGGCTTGATGCCTGCAGGAGTTTCGCGAGCTGATTCCGGCCGCGAGCATCCTGCCGCTGCTGCGGGCGGCCCACAGGCACCGGACGGCGGTCCAGGCGTGTTGCCGATGGCGGCGCGGATGCTGGCGTTCACGGGGACGGTGGGCAGCCTCACCCGGCCCTCCCGCCCCGCAGGCCCCTTAGGCCCCGCCCCGGACCCGGCCGTCGCCGGCCCGCAGCCGGCCGAAGTCCCACCGTGCCGGCGCCAGCCTGGCGCCAGCCGGCACGACGGACCATCGTGCCCCCAAGCCCCAGGACACACCAGCACGAACCCGCACCGCCAGCCACACCCACCACCCCCGCGACCGGGACTGCTGCCCCTGCGTCCAGCCTTGGGCGGACCATCGCACCGGGGCGAACGTTACTTGCCACAGCAATAGTTGCGTGTCAAAAGCCGCCAGAAATCACTTGAGCCAATTTTGGGAAGCTGGCAAAAGTTCGAAAAAAAATGACCTAAGTCCTTTCTTCATGATCGCTTGCGGCTGGCCAGGAATTGCTAATTACCTTATTTAAAAGTAGGTTAAAGGGAGACACCAGAAATCAGCTGCCAGCCCGGCCCAGAGCGGACGAGCTGCCCTGCTGGTCGTCACCACTCCTGAAGGAGCAACAACGTGAAATACGTCCCGCCAGGCCAGCCCGGCAGCATTGTCTCCGTCGAGCCGAGGTATGAGAATTTCATCGGTGGCAAATGGCTGGCGCCGACGCACGGTAAATACCGCCTCAATTTGGCCCCCGCGACCGCCGGTCCGATCACCGAAGTCGCCGACTCCACGCCGGAGGACGTCGAGCTCGCGCTTGACGCTGCCCACGCGGCGAAGGACGCCTGGGGTGAGGCATCAGCGACCGAGCGAGCCGAGGTACTCAACGCGATCGCTGATGCGGTCGAGAAGAACAAGGACATGCTGGCGGTCGCTGAGAGCTGGGAGAACGGCAAGCCGGTCCGCGAGACGCTGGCGGCCGACATTCCCCTGGTGGTCGATCATTTCCGGTACTTCGCCGCCGCGGCACGCGCCGAGGAGGGACGCTCGACTGAGATCGAGAAGGACCTGGTCGCCTACCACTTCCGGGAGCCGCTGGGCGTGGTCGGTCAGATCATCCCGTTCAACTTCCCGCTGCTGATGGCGGCGTGGAAGCTCGCGCCGGCCCTGGCGGCGGGTAACTGCTCGGTGATCAAGCCCGCCTCGCCGACGCCGTGGTCGATCCTGAAACTGATGGAGACGATCGAGGACGTGCTGCCGCCGGGCGTGATCAACGTCGTGACCGGTCCCGGGGCGGAGATCGGCAAGGCGCTGGCCGCGAACCCGCGTATCGCCAAGGTGTCCTTTACCGGTGAGACCGTAACCGGCCGGCTGATCATGCAGTACGCGGCGCAGAACCTGATCCCGTCTACCGTCGAGCTGGGTGGCAAGTCGCCGAACATCTTCTTCAACGATGTGATGGCCCATGACGACGAGTTCCTGGACAAGGCGATCGAGGGTCTGGTGTTGTACGCGTTCAACAAGGGCGAAGTGTGCACCTGCCCGTCGCGGGCACTGATCCAGGCCGACATCTACGACGAGTTCATGGCCCGCTGCCTGGCCCGCATCGCGGGCATCAGGCAGGGCAATCCGCTGGACACTGACACCCAGCTTGGCCCGCAGGTCTCAGCGCAGCAGATCGAGAAAATCGCATCCTACGTTGACATCGGCCGCAACGAGGGCGCCGAGGTGCTTATCGGCGGCCAACGCGCCAGCGTGGACGGGGCGGAATTCGCCGACGGCTATTACTTCCAGCCGACGGTGCTGAAAGGCGACAACAAGATGCGGGTGTTCCAGGAGGAGATCTTCGGCCCGGTGCTGGCGGTCACCACGTTCACCGACGACGCGGACGCCCTGGCGATCGCGAACGACACCCTCTACGGGCTGGGCGCCGGCGTCTGGACCCGGGACGGCACCCGGGCGTACAAGATGGGCCGCGGCATCAAGGCTGGCCGCGTCTGGACGAACTGCTACCACCAGTACCCGGCAGGCGCCTCGTTCGGTGGCTACAAGATCTCGGGCATTGGCCGTGAGAACCACCTCATGATGCTGGATCACTACAGCCAGACGAAGAACCTGCTGGTCAGCTATAGCACCAAACCGCTCGGGCTGTTCTAGGACCCGTGATGGCCTCCTCGACTGGGCTGGCACGCATCACCGCGACCCCGGCCGCGCGCGAGGCGATCCGCCTCCTGCGCGCCGTCCGGGGCGCCCCGGTGATGTTCGTTCAATCCGGCGGTTGCTGTGCCGGCAGCACACCGATGTGCTTTCCCGTCGGAGAATTCCTTATCGGCGACATTGACGTCCTGCTTGGCGAGATCGACGGATGCCCGTTCTATATCGACAAGCGCCTGGACCAAGCCTGGCACCAGGAACAGTTCCTGCTTGATGTCGCCTTCGGCGAACCAGAAGACTTCTCACTACCAGCTGGGGAAAACCTTCACTTCGTCACCCGCTCCCCCATCTGCTTTTCGTCGGATGTACCCGGCGAAAAACGTTTGTTCACCCCCTGAAAAGAGCTCATCATGAGAGCAGCAGTTGTCACCGATTTCCACTCCCCCCTGCAGGTGCAGGATCTTCCGATTCCCCAGCCCGGCGCCGGTGAGGTACTAGTCAGGATCGAGACGAGCGGGCTGTGCCATACCGACATCCACGCCGCACATGGCGACTGGCCGGTCAAGCCGACACCGCCGTTCATTCCCGGACACGAGGGCGTCGGTTATGTCGAGAAGCTCGGCGCAGGCGTAAGCAACCGGGCGATCGGCGACCGGGTCGCGATCGCGTGGCTCGGATACGCGTGCGGCGAGTGCCGCTACTGCAACAGCGGGTGGGAGACGCTGTGTGAGAAGCAGGAGAACTCGGGCTACTCTGTCAACGGCACATTCGCCGAGTACGCCGTCGTCCCCGCCGCGTTCGCCTCACCGGTACCAAACGGCATCTCCTCCCGGGACGCCGCCCCCCTGGCATGCGCCGGCGTGACCACCTACAAGGCGATCAAGGTCGCCCGGGTCGCTCCCGCCGAGACGGTCGCGATCTTCGGCATCGGCGGACTGGGACACCTCGCCCTGCAGTACGCCCGCATCGCCGGCGGGTTCGTCATCGCGGTGGACATCGAAGACCACAAACTCACGATGGCCACCGAACTGGGCGCCGACCATGTCGTTAACGCGCTGACTACCGATCCGGTCGAGGCGATCCAGGCACTCGGTGGCGCTGATGTGGCCGTCGCGCTCACGGTGTCACCTGGGGCGTTCGACCAGGCCTACCGGTCGCTGCGCCGAGGCGGGCGGCTGGTGTGCGTCGCACTGCCCGCCGACAACGCGACGCTGACCCTGCCGATCTTCGACACCGTGATCAACGGCAAGACTGTCATCGGCTCGATCGTCGGGACCCGTAACGACCTCGCTGACGTCTTCGCCCTGCACGCGGCCGGCCGCACCAAGGTTATCGCCATCGACCGCAAGCTCGACGAGGTCAACCAGTCCATTGACGACGTCCTGGCCGGCGCCGTCCTGGCCCGCGTCGTCTTCCAGTTCTAGTCAGCTGCGCGGTGAATGTACCTAAATTTCGGCAGGCGGGCTCCGCCGAGGCGCCGGACCCGGAAACTCGTAAATGAGGGGAATCCGGGAAAGTGTAGTAACATTTAAAATGTTGCTCCGGACCCCGGCAGCCGTATCCCCATCAAATTTGCGGATGCGCGCGGAGCCGCGAAATTATTTGTCGTTCGCAGCAGCGCCGGCCGGACACCGCAGAGCGAAGGAGCGGTGAACCGCGGGAGAACAATCCTCCGCCGCGGCTTACCCGGCACCACTGGCTACCGCACTCATCAGCTCGCCGATGACCAGAGGAGTCAGTCAGGGGCATCATCGCCTGGATCGCGGTCGCCGCCCAGCAGATCTACTTCCCTCCCGCGAACAGCGCGGCCGTCGCCGCCCCCGAATTCGCCGCGATGCGGCAATACGGCGGCCAGCAGCTGACCACCGGCGCCCAGGCCGAGGTCTACGCCGACCACTTCATCGCCAACCACCTCAAGACCATCGGCGGCGGCAAGACCTACGCCCAGCTGTCGACCGAGGCCATCGCGCAGCCCAAGAACGCCGCACTGGCGGCCCAGGTCGCCACGGTGTTCAAGGGTGAGACCCTGCGCGGGCTGCTGCTCAACGCCTATGCCTTCGGGACCATGGGCATGATCGCCGGCATCGCCGCGATCGCCGCGTTCATCGCCGCCGCCATCATGCTGCTGCTCAGCGGCCTGGGCCTGATGCACGCCCGGCGCGTCTCTCCGGCGACCGAGATCCTCAGCGGTCATCACCGCAGTGACAAGCCGTCTGACGATGGCCTGATCGCCGTCACTCCCGGCAGCTAACCTGGCCTCCCCGGCCGATCACAATAATGCGGCTGCGACTATCTAAGGACGCAAACGGGGGCGTATTGTGAGTAAAGATCATTATAAACAATTATCCCCGCACCAGGCCAGAGCGAAGGTGCGGGCAGCCGCGTCGCCCCGGACCTCGGCGGCTCGACCGATCATGGCCGGATCGGATCAAAAGTGCCTCAGTGATGTATCAGCCATCAACTGCGCGTTGCGCCCCCGGAGCAGCTGCGCCACCATCCGCAGTTCGCTTGATAGTGCCGTCGTGCTGACGGACATTTACCCGGTGCAGTGGGCAGGCCGGCGGGCGGTCGTGACGCTACCAGAGCATATCGGCGCGGCTAACGCCGGGCAGATTCGCGGGGAACTGCTGGCGGTCATCAACCGCGGCGCTCAGACAGTGATCGCGGACATGACCACGACGATCTCGTGTGATCAGGCGGGTACGGATGCCGTGGTCCGCGCTTGCCAGCGGGCCGTCATCAGCTGCGCCGACCTGCGACTTGTGGTTGCTGCCCGGTCCGGGTGGCGAAGGCCGGGCCTCGGCAGTCTCGACGGGGTGGTCAGCATCTACCCCTCGCTGAAAGCGGCCGTGGCCGCCGGGTCAACGGAGGAGAACGGGACAGCCATCCCCCTAGCTGAGCAGGCGCACCGCCTCGAGCTGTTCGACACCGTCGTCACCAGCCTCTTCCACGCCGGGCTCAGCCTGCACCTGGCCATAGACCTGCCCGCCGACGCGGCCAGGGAGCACATCGCAGCAGCCATCGCCTCCCTCGACGAGGCCATCCGCGAGGTCCGCGAGACCGCATTTACCGCCCCCGGTCACCAGTCCCCTCCGCCCCTCACAGCGTGACAGCACCTCTGGCACCATCGTGATCTCCCGCGATGTGACACAGGAAAAAGAGTCCCGGGGCGCACGCAAGTGGTGGATTCTTTCCGTGCTGTGCATCAGCGTCCTGCTGGTGGCCATCGACAATACGATCGTCAACGTGGCGCTGCCCACGCTCAGCCGGCGGATCAACGCGTCAACCGCTGACCTGCAATGGATAGTGACCGCGTACTCCTTGCTGTTCGCGGGGCTCCTGCTGGTGGCCGGTTACCTCGGCGACCGGATGGGCCGCAAGCGGATACTGCAGATCGGGCTGGTGCTCTTCGCGCTGACCTCGCTGGCCGCCGCCAGGTCGACCTCGGTGGATCAGCTGATCCTGGCCCGGGCCGGGATGGGCGTGGCCGCGGCGTTGATATACCCCTCGACGCTCGCGCTGCTGTCCAGCACGTTCACGGACCGCAAGCAAAAGGCCGCGGCCATCGGGATCTGGTCCGGGGTCTCCGGGCTCGCGGTCGGGCTGGGACCGCTGGCGGGCGGACTGCTGCTCGAGCGCTACTGGTGGGGCTCGATCTTCCTGGTAAACATCCCCGTGGTGGCCGCGGCCCTGATCGCCGGCGCGTGGCTGGTGCATGAATCCCGCGATCCGGCCCCCGGCCGCTTCGACCCGGTCGGGGCCCTGCTGTCAGTCGCCTCGATCAGCTTGCTCGTATGGGCCGTGATCGAAGCACCCGTCCGCGGCTGGACGGGCCGCATCACGGTCCTCGCTTTCTGCGGCGTTATCGTGCTCCTGGCGACCTTCATTTTCTGGGAGTCGCGACGGCAGAACCCGCTGCTTGACGTTCGCTTCTTCCGGAACCCCCGGTTCTCCGCCGCGGCCGCCGCCATCTCCATGGGCTTCTTCGGCTTGTTCGGCTTCATCTTCGTGATTACCTTGTATTTCCAGCTCATCCGCGGGTACAGCACGCTGCACGCCGGAGCCGCCACGTTGCCCTTCGCGCTGGTCATGGGCGGCCTTTCGCCGGTCGCGATTCTCATCATGAAAAAAACCGGGACGAAACTGGTCGTCACGGCGGGGCTGCTGCTGATGTCGGCTGGCTTTGTCGTAGCGGCGAGAGCACCGCTCGACGCCAGCTACTGGCGAATCATCGTGGTGTCGATGGTGCTCATGGCGGCAGGTCTGGCCCTGTCGACCGGGCCGGCCACCGACGCCATCCTGGGCTCGCTGCCCGCCGCCAAGGTCGGCGTGGGGTCCGCCGTGAACGATACGACCCGCGAGGTCGGCGGCGTTCTCGGGGTGGCCGTCACCGGATCGGTCCTGAGCTGGTATTACGGGAACCGGCTCGGCGCGGCGTGGGGCGCGCTTGGGGTTCCTCATGCCGCCGTACAGATCGGCAGGGGGTCCGTGGGCGCCGGCCTGGCGATTGCGCAGAAGGTGCCGCCGGCGCAGGCCTCGGCGGTCACCGGGGCCGTGAAGAACTCGTTTATGGCGGGAATGCACGCCGGATCCTTCACGGTCGCCGCGGTCACCTTCGCGGGCGCGATCGCGGCCTGGCTCTTCCTGCCGGTCAGGGACCTGGTCCTCACCACGCCGCGAGAAGCCGCAAGCACCGCCGTCACGACGTGACGGCGCCGGCGCGGGACTGGATGGCGGTCAGCGCCAGGGTGTAGACGATGTCGTTCACCAGGGCACCGCGGCTGAGGTCGTTCACCGGCTTGGCGAGGCCCTGCAGCATCGGGCCGATGCTGACAACCTGTGCGCTGCGCTGCACGGCCTTGTAGGTGGTGTTGCCGGTGTCGAGGTCCGGGAAAACGAAGACGTTGGCGCGCCCCGCCACGGTGCTGGATGGCCGCTTGCTCTGCGCCACCGAAGCAATCGCGGCCGCGTCGTACTGCAACGGGCCGTGGCAATATCGGCCAGGTCCTCGGCGTCGGGGCGGGGGTTGATGGCGCAGTCGCCGTAGACGACAACCTCGTCGGGCAGGCACATGAAGAACACCGACGACACCAGCCGACTGCCTGGCCTGGTGCCCAGGATCTGCAGCGCCGGGCGGACCGTGGCCGCGGTGGTGTGAACCGCGCCCGCGACCATGCCGTCGACCTCGCCCCAGCTTGAGCATCATGGTGCCGACCATGATGGGGTCGGCGAGGTGATCGCGGGCCACCTCCTCGGTCCAGCCTTTGTGCCGCCGCAGCTCGGCCAGCGGGGCGACGTAGCGCTCGGCGGCCGCCCGGGGGTCAACCACGGTAACGCCGTCGGGCAGCCGCAGCCCGAGGCCGCGGGCCAGCGCGGCGACCTGGTCCGGCGGTCCCAGCAGCACGCTGCGGGCAATGCCTCGCTCCGCGCACGCCACCGTGGCCTGCACGATTCGGGGCTCGGTGCCTTCGGGCAGCACCAAGCACGCGTCGGCGGCACGGGCGAGCTCGACCAGCTGGAAACGGAAGCAGGTCGTCGATCGGCAATCCCGGGTCGAGGTCACGCACCCGCGATGCGGTCTCGTAACTGTCCTCATCGACCAGAAGAACGGGAAGACCGGTAGCGCACGCCGCCCGGGTGAGCTCCCACCCGCGGGTCCGGCCCTGTCCCGGTGGTCAAGAGCAGGGCGGCCAGCCGGGTCCCGCCGAGCGCGGCGAGGCAGGCCGCCATCACGACATCATGGCGGTCTCCGGGGACCACCACGAGCCGGCCCTCGGTGAGCACGCGAAGGCCGCCAGGGACGCCCTGGGCAAACACTGACACCTCTTTGATACGCCGGGAGAGGTCACCCTCGCTGAGGACCCGCGCATCCACTTCGCGGATCAAGTCGCGTACCCGCAACCAGGTCAGCTCGGGTCGGTGTGGCGCCGCGGCGATGAAGCGGAGCCCGCGCAGGGCCAGCGCCTCGCCCAGCTGCGCGGCCACCCGCGGGTCTGCCGCCGGGACGCCGTTGACCACACAGCCGACCACGCGTGCGTGCTCGCCAGGCCAATACCCGCTGGCCGTGATAGCAAGCGACCCGGTCAGGCACTCGATAGCGCCTGCGACGGAGCCTGGCCCAGGCTCCGTCGCACCGTCGGCCGTGTCCTCGCCGCTCACGGCGCCCGCCCACGCCCAGCCGGCGACAAGCACGACGTCGGCGTCGACCGTTTTGGCCAGCACATGGTTGAGTTCGCGGGCATACAGCTGGGCCGGACTCGGGCTGAGGCCCTCGACGACGACAACATCGGCTCGGTCATAGACCGGCTGCCAGGCCGCGACGATCTTCTCGAGTACGGCGTCGAGTCCACCCGATCCGAGTTGCTTTTTTCCTGAATACGACATTCGCCACGCACCGGTGACGGTGCGCCACGAGGCCCGCGAGCGCGGCACTACGGCCCGTTCGGAATCATGGTGTTTGTTTTTGACCTCCGGGCAGTATCACACACCGTCTGGAAATTCATTTACCGGCCTGCCGCGCCTGACCGGCCGGAATAATTCAGCGGTCACTATCTAATACACAGCGGCGGCGTATTGTGAGTAATAACTTACTATCAGCAAGCATCCTGCACCGGGCCAGAGCAAGGTGCGGCAGCCTCGTCACTCCAGACCCGGCTGTATCGATCATGGCCGGATCGGATCCAAAGTGCTGCACTGATGCGTCCGCCATCAATTGCCCCGCCCCGCCAGGATGCCGGGGCACCGGACAGGATCGGGGCAGCCGCCGAGGCTGAGCGGGCGCACCGCGACCTGGCGCTGCTCGACACCGTCGTGAGCAGACTTTCTGCCGCCGGGCTCAGCCTGCATGTGGCTACGGACCTGTCCGACGACGCGACCAGGGAACGTATTACAGCAGCCCTCGCGGATCTCGACGAGACCATCGGCGAGGTCCGCGAGGCTGCATTTACCGCTGCGGTGACCAGCTTTCCAGCATCGGCTGGGTAGCGGGCACGGGTCCGGCCAGGGATTAGAAGTAGTGCTTGCGCCCGCCGACGGCATGGCCAACCATCCCGAGGATGGCCAGGACCGCGCCGACCAGGATTACGATAATTCCAATAGTCCAGATAATAGCAATCTTAGCGACGAAGCCAATAATGAGCAGAACGATACCGAGAATGATCATAAAAACTCCTTGTGACTTTTTAGCCGCCGCCGGAACGGAGGCAGGGGATATCCGGATGCTCATCTTCGTGACGATGAGCACGTTCATGGCGCAGCTAACGGTGGCCCGCCCGCTCGCCGGTCAGGGTCCTGGCTGTTAGCAGCGGTCTCCTGGCGAGACCGGGTGAGTTCGCGACGGGCCTCGCGGTCGCGGCAGCGGTGCGGCGCGACCAGGAGGACAAGCCCGGCGGTGATCAAGACGTACTCCGGTGACCTGGGTTAGCGGCGCGCGAACCGGCGGGACCGGGTCGGCCGGCGGGACCGGGTCGGCCGGCGGGACCGGGCGGGCCGGCGTGACCCGCTGGACCGCTCGTTGGCCAGGTGGAAGATCAGCAGCAGGACAGCCGCGCCGATGATGGCCGTGAGCCAGGTGGACAAGTTGAAGAACCCGTTCAGGGTGCGGACGTGGAATACCCGGCTGGCGACCCAGCCGCCGGCCAGTGCCCCGACGATACCGATCACGCAAGTCAAGAGAAGGCCCTGGGATCGCCTGCCCGGGATCAGCATATTAGCGATCAAACCTGCGACCAGGCCGAGAACGATCCATGCGATGATGCCCATAACCGACTCCTTTAATGAGTGACCAGGTGATGTACGCGGTAGTCGGTCATGGACGGTAGATCGCAGCAAAACCGCGGGCCTGCCGCTGCAGCAGACAACTGCCCAGGGTGCGGAGCGATAAACCTACACGTACCCCCGTTTCTTCCCAAATATGCATTTGCCGCGCGCAGGGTGTTTTCATTACAGTTGGGTCTCAATTTTGGGCTGACAAAAGGGCCAGACGTGGTTTCCTGGTCACAACTCGCTGCGAAACCTCTTGGGGTGGTCAGGCTTGGGGGGCGTCGGTAGCCTCGGTCGAGCCGGCTGAGGGATGACGGTGCACCACGAGGCTAGCGATCACGGCCGCGGCTGCGAGCAGGCCGAGGGCGACGAACGGGAAGAAGCTATACGGGGCGGGCTGGCCAGGCTGGCACAGCTCGACGAACGGCACGATCAGGACGGCCGAGCCCAGCGCGGGCACGAGCAGGTGGCGGACCGCGGAGAACATCGCGCGGTGCCGGCGCCACATGAACACCGGCAGGGACAGGTTGGTCAGCAGGTACACGACCAGGATGACGATCGTGCCCATGGTGGAGCATTCGGCGTAAAGGCCGACCGGATCCATCGATCCGGTGTGCCCGGTAACCAGGTGGATGATCCACCAGACGCCGATGAGGCCAAGGCCGGCCGCGGCCATCACGATGAGCGCGTTGACCGGCGTCTCGCTGGGCTGGCGCAGGCGCCCGAGCCGGGCAGGCAGCAGGCCCGAACGTCCCCCGTCGAAGAGCATCCGCGCCTGGGAACTCGCACCGGAGACCAGCGCGGCTAGCACGGACAAGATCCCCGCCACCCAGGCCAGCAGGGCCGCGCCGTGCAGGTCATGGTCGGCCACGGTGAGGAACGGCACCGAGGAACGGCCGATGGACGACACGTCGTAGCCGAAGCCGGTGACCGTGGCGTAGGCGAACAGCACGAAAAGCACCGTGCCCGTCGCGATCGAGATGTAGAGGGCCCGGGGTACGGTCCGTTTGGGGTCACGGCACTCTTCCGCGAGGGCCGGCCCGTTCTCCCAGCCGATGAACATGTAAAGCGCCAGCGGGAAGCCCCTCGACAGGCCGGTCAGGCCGCCGGACAGCTGGGCCCAGGAAAACGGCGCCCCCGACAGGTGGCTGCGCCGGTCTACCAGGGCCGCGATGCACACGGCCAGCATGACCGCGACCTGAGCGACGAGGGCGACGCTGACCGCGGCGGTGGAAAGCTTGACCCCCCGGGCGGTGACCCAGATGGCCGCCACGGTCAGGGCCAGGCTCAGCGGTTCCCAGGGCACCTGCCACGAGGTGTAATGGGCCAGGGTCATGGCCAGCAGGCCGCCCGACATGGTGAACACGCCGGCCAGCGCCACCGTGTAGCCGACCGTCACCAGCAGGGCCGTCACCACGCCCGCCCTGGGCCCTAGACCCGTCTCCACGTAGGTGATGAAGCTGCCGGCCGACGGCTCGGCCCGGGTGAACTCGGCGACCGTCGTGGCCAGGAAGACGACGGCGACGGCGGCGGCCACGATCGTCAGCGGGGCGGCGACCCCCGCCGTCACCGCGATCACCCCGAACGCGAAGTAGAAGTCGATCCCGGGCCCGATATTGGCCACCGTGGAGACGGTCAGGTCCCAGGTGCCGAGCTGGCCCGACTTAAGCCGCCCCGGGCCGGAGGTCACGGTCATGACTGTAGTAGACCAGGCGGCGAGAACGGGACCTGACATGGGGCGTTCGGCGGGTTACCTTAATGAGGACACCCTCCGCCGCCCAGGACCCCGGCGGCACATCACCAGCCAACGCGATGTGCCTCCCAGGAGTCCCGTGATGCCGCTCCCCCAGCCAGACCGAGGCCGCCGCGCCAAAGCTGCCGCCGCCCTGCCGTTGAAGGTCAAGGTCAGCCGGGCGACACGCCGGATACCGCGGCTGGCCCGCTGGCTGGCCGGGCGGAACGCGCTCCGGCGGCCCATAGACCGGATCGAAGGCGCGGTCATGGTGGCGTTGATCGCCGCTTTCTGCGTGGCCGTGGTCATGGCGTCCGCCTTTGGCGCGCACACCTACCTGGCGCAGCGGGCGGCTGCGGCCGGCCTGCGCCCGGCGGTAGCCCGGCTGATTCAGGCCGGGCCGGCCGTCGGCCTTGGCCATGTCGGGCAGGCCGAGGCACGCTGGTCCAGCCCGGCGGGCGGTGAGCACACCGGGCTGCTGACCAGCGTGACCGCGCCGGACATCACCGCGGCCACCGTGGGCACCTGGGTCCCCATCTGGCTGAGTCCCACCGGGCAGCCGGTCCCGCCGCCCGGCGACCAGGCCGTCATGATCATTTACGGGCTGGTCGCGGGCACCATAACGGCCACCCTGGCGGGGGTGGCGCTGCTTATCCTCTACCGGCTGTGCCGCCTGGCCCTGGACCGGCGGCGGCTGGCCAGGTGGACGTCGGCCTGGGACCGGACCGAGCCCACCTGGACGGCCCGTCGCTGACCCGGCAATCGCCGGCACAGTGGGACTTCCTGCCGGCTTCGGGTGGTGTTATTAAGGCGGGAGGAGAGCGGAAAGAGGAGTGACAGATGTCAGTGCAGGAATACGGTAACCAGCCCCGCATCGTGGTGGGCGTCGACGGTTCCGAGTCGTCGCTGAGCGCGCTGCGCTGGGCCATCCGGCAGGCCGGGCTGACCGGCGAGCCCGTGGATGCCGTCGCCGCGTGGCATTATCCGGCCGCGGGCGGCGGCTTCGGATACGTCCCGATGGGCACCGGCGAGGATTACGACTTCGAGAAGATCACCGAGAAGGTTCTCGCGGACGCGATCAGCGGCACGGTCGAGCCGGGCAGCGACGTCCGCGTGCGCAGCCACGTGATCGAGGGCAACGCCGCCCAGGTGCTGATCGACGCCTCGGCCGGCGCCAGCCTGCTCGTGCTGGGCAGCCGCGGGCACGGCGGATTCACCGAAGCGCTGCTCGGCTCGGTCAGCCAGCACTGCGTACATCACGCACGCTGCCCCGTTCTCGTGGTCCGCGGTCAGACCTGAGCGGGCGCCGGGGCGCGTTACTGGGCGGCGATGGCGGCCAGCACGTCGAGCTTGGCCGCCCGGCGGGCGGGCCAGCTGGCGGCGACCAGCCCGAGCAAGGCGGCCAGCACGAGGAAGATCACCAGGCTGGAGACCGGCACCACGGTGTCGGTGATGCCCTGCTGTCTGAGCGACGACACCAGCGCGATGCCCAGGCCGGTGCCGACGACGATCCCGATGATGGCGCCGAAGATGGCCAGGATCACCGCTTCGGACCGGATCATCGACCGGACCTGGCGCCGCTTCATGCCGACCGCCCGCAGCAGGCCGATCTCCCTGGTGCGCTCGAACACCGACAGCATGAGCGTGTTCACGATTCCGATCAGCGCGATCAGCACGGCCAGGGCGAGCAGGGCGTAGACCAGGCCGAGGAGCTGGTTGACGCTCTTCACCTGGGCCTGCTCGAACTGGGCCCTGGTCTGGACCTGCACGTTCGGGTAAGACGCCAGGGCGTTCGTGACGGCCTGGTCGACGCCGGCGCTGCCGCCGGTGCGCAGCAGCAGCGCGCTGGGCAGCGGGGTGCTGAAGTGGGACCGGTAGAAGGCGTCGCTGACCAGGTACTTGCCGACCAGGGCATTGGCCTGGAAGATCCCGCCGATGCGCAAGGTGGACGAACCCGTCAGGGCGAACGCCACCGGCACCGCGGCGCCCACCGACAAGTGGTCCGACTGCGCGGTCGTCGAGTCGATGAGCAGCTCGCCGGCGTCCAGGGCGGCGGGGCTGCCCGAGGTCATCCGCAGGATCACGGTGTCGGCCAGGTGCTGTGTCGACACCGCGATAAGCGAGGCCAGCGTACTGCGGATCTCGAACTGCCCGCCGTAGATGGCGTCGGTCTCGGTGACACCAGGCACAGCCGCCGCCCTGGTCACCACCGCGTCGCTGAAGTTCCCGCCCCCGTTGGCCGGGGTCACCAGCAGGTCGGCCCGGATGGCGTCGTCCACGCTGGCCGTGGCCGACTTGGACAGCGAGGCGCCGAACACCGACATCGCGGCGACCAGGGCCAGACCGACCATGAGCGCGGAGGCGGTCTGGGCGGTGCGCCGCGGGCTGCGCATCGAGTTCTCCCGGCCGAGCTGGCCCGGCATCCCGAGGACCCGGGCCAGCGGGCGGCCGACCACACTGGAAATCGGCCGGGCGATCGCCGGGGACAGCATGGCAACACCGACGAAGATCAAGACCGCACCCACGCCCACCAGTGCGATGACCGGCTTGGCCAGCCCGACGGCGAGCAGCGCGACCCCGGCCAGGGCCACCCCGGTGCCCCAGCCAAACCGGCGCCTGAGCGAGATGTTGCTGGCCGTCGGCTGGTCGCTGAGCGCGGCGACCGGCGCGATGCGGACCGCGTTCCTGGCCGGGCCGATCGCGGCCACGACCGTCACGCCGACGCCGACCGCTAGCCCCACCAGCACCGTCCGCAGTTCGAACACCGGCGATCCGGTAGGCAGCGTGATCCCGAACCCGCGCAGCAGCGCCTCGAGCCCGATCGCGGCCAGCACGCCCAGGCCGAGGCCGATCACCGAGGACGCCAGTCCCACGATGGCCGCCTCGGCCAGGACCGAGCGGAAGACCTGGCGGCGGCTCGCGCCGACGATCCGCAGCAGGGCCAGCTCCCGCGTCCGCTGCCCGACGATGATCGAGAACGTGTTGAAGATGGTGAACCCGCCGACAAACAAGGAGATGAACGCGAACACCAGCAGCGCGGTCGAGAAGAATGACAGGGCCTGGCTCACCGCGCTTGTCTGCTCCGCCACCACGGTCGGCCCGGTGACCACCTGCACGCCGGCCGGAAGGGCCGCGGCGATGGCCCGCTGGACCGCGGGCTTGCTGGCCCCCGGGCTGGTCACCACGTTGATGTCGTCGAGGTGGCCGGTTTCCTGCATGACCTGCTGGGTCACCGGTAGGGTGAACGCGGCCAGGGTGGCCCCGGCGAGGTTATCCGCGGTCCCGAACTGGGCGATGCCGGAGATGGTGAACGTCCGGGCGGACGCGGCAAACAGGATACGGACACTCTGCCCCACCCTGAAGTGGTACTTGCCCGCCGTCCCGGCGTCCATCACCACGTCCCCGGCGGCCTGCGGCTGGTGGCCCGTGATCAGCGGCAGCTCAGAAAGCTGCGGGTCCGGATCGAAGTTCGCGCCGAGGGTGGGCGCGCCGCCGGTCACGATCGGCTTACCGTCGGGGGCCACGAACTGGGCGTAGCCCGTGATCGAGCCCTGGGCCGTCGCCACCCCTGGCACCTGGCGGATGGTGGCCAGCAGCGACTCAGGGATCGGGTTGCGGGTCGCGTTCGCCCCGGTGCTGCCGAGCTGCGGCACCCCGCGGACCTGGAAGTCGATCTTGGAGTAGATGGTGCCGAACAGCACGGAGAACGTGTTGTTCAGGGTGTCGGTGAGGACGAACGTGCCGGAGATGAAGGTGACACCGAGGACGATCGCGAGCGCGGTGAGCGCCAGCCGGAGCTTGTGGGCCAGCAGGCCCTTGATGGTCACGTTCCGCATGTCAGGCCCCCAGCGTCCGCATCCGCTCGAGCACCGAGTCGGCGGTCGGCCGGTCAAGTTCGCTCACCACGGCCCCGTCGGCCAGGAAGATGACCCGGTCCGCGTACGCCGCCCCGCCGCGGGTCGTGCGTCACCATGACGATCGACTGCTTGAGCTCGGTCACCGAGCGCCGCAGAAACGCGAGCACCTCGGCGGAGGAGTTGGAGTCCAGGTTGCCGGTGGGCTCGTCGGCGAAGATCAGGTCCGGCCGGCTGATCAGGGCCCGGGCGCACGCCACCCGCTGCTGCTGACCGCCGGACAGCTCGCTCGGCCGGTGCGTCAGCCGGTCCGCGATGCCCAGCTGGCCCACCAGGTAGTCGAGCCACTCCTGGTCGACCTTGGTCCCGGCCAGGTCGAGGGGCAGGGTGATGTTCTCGGCCGCGGTCAGCGTCGGCACGAGGTTGAAGGACTGGAAGACGAAGCCGATCCGGTCCCGCCGCAGCTTGGTCAGCCCGCGCGTCGTCCAGCCTGCCCGATGTCCTGGCCGCCCACGAACACCTGACCGGAAGTCGGCCGGTCCAGGCCCGCCAGGCAGTGCATGAGCGTCGACTTGCCCGAACCCGATGGGCCCATCACGGCGGTGAACCGGCCGCGCTCGAAAATCACGGTGACACCGGCCAGGGCGTGCACCACGGCCTGGCCCGTCCCGTAGGTCTTGCACAGGTCGACAGAATTCGCGGCCGGCCCGGTCTGGGTGCTATTGGCCGCCTCCCCGGATTTGATCACCATAGTTCCTCGCGTCGCGGACAGGACACCTGAAGCATGTCCTGGATCGGCGCTGGAATCATCAACCTGCGGGCGTATTTTCCGGCGTGTCGCCGAGGTACTCAGGATGGCCGCACCGGCGCCCGGCCGGTGCTCTCCGGACCGGGCGCCACGCGAGGATCGGGTCAGTAGCCGTTGCCGTGGCCGGAACTGGGTGAGGAGCTCGCGGCGGGGCTGGCGCCGGAGGCGGTCATCTCGTACCACAGGCCGCCCGAGGCGTTCAGGCCGTTCCCCTTGGCCAGCCCGGGGGCGGTGTCCCCGGCGTAGGTATACAGCGGATGCCCGTCGTAGGTGACCTGTTTCGTGCCGTCCGACCGGGTGATGGTGCCCAGCGTGCCGGTGACGCCCGAGCCCGCGGTGGCCGACCCCGCCACCGGTGGCCAGTAGGTCGCGCAGGACCCGCTGCACTTGGAGCTGGTGGAGGTGTCAGGCGCGAACAGATACAAGACGTAGCCCTGGGCGTTGGTCAAGACCTTGGTCCCGCCTACGCTGGCGGTCTTCAGTGTGGTCCCGCTCGCGGCCGCGGCCGAGGCCGGGCTGCTCGAGGTCGCGCTGGCCGGAGCGGCCGGAGGGCTGGTCGAGCTGGCCGAACTGCCGCAGGCGGTCAGGGCCAGGGTCAGGGCGGCGGCCGCCACTCCGGCGGCGGCCGATAGCTTCATCATGAGAGTGTCTCCCCTGTACGGTGCAAGTGATTCCCACTAGGGGTTACGTACCGTGAGGGCTTTCCGTTCAACTCCGGGCCGGTCAGGTCACGTGGCCGCCGCCGATCAGGCTGCCCACCGCGAACGTCACCGCGACGGCGACCCCGCCGAGCAGGAGCTGACGCAGGCCCGACCGCAGCAGCGGGCGGCCGGTGAGCTTGCCGACCACCATGCCGCCGGTCAGCAGCGCCACCGCGGCGACGGCGAGCGCCACCCCCAGCACGGACAGGCCCGCCAGGTAGGGCAGCAGCGGGATAAGCGCCCCGGCGGAGAAGGCCACCAGCGAGGACACGCCGGCGAAAACCGGCGACGGCAACTCGAACGGGTCGACGCCGAGCTCCTCGCGGGTGTGCACGCGCAGCGCGGTATCCGGGTCCCGCGAGACGGCGGCCGCCATCCGCGCCGCGGTCTCCGCGTCGGCTCCGTACCCGGCGAAGGTGTCGGCGAGTTCGGCCTGCTCGGCGGCGGGGAAGCGGGCGTGCATGGTGCGTTCGGTGGCGACCTCGGAGAGCACAAGCTCGTTCTGGTTCGTCACCGACACGTACTCCCCGGTGCCCATCGAGAACGCGCCTGCCACCAGCGCGGCCACCCCGGTCAAGATGATCGCGTGCGGCGACGCGTCACCGCCGCCCAGTCCGGCGATCAGCGACGCGTTGGTCACCAGGCCGTCCACCGCGCCGAACACGGTCGGCCGCAGCCAGCCGCCCGACACGTCACGATGCCGGTGCGACCAGCCCGCCGCCAGCGCCGCCTGACGCACCGCGCCGCCCTGCTCTTGTTCGCTCACCCGCTGGAGGTTATCCCTTATCCGGCGCGCGGCCATAGGGCGAGCAGCTCGGCCGCCCGCGACCGCAGGCCGGGATGGCGCTCGGCGTACAGGGCGTACCAGACGGTCAGGTGCAGCCGCCGGAGCTGCTCGCAGACCGCCAGCAGGCCGGGGTCGACCGGCACGCCGTAGGCGGCCAGGACACGCTGGCGCTCCAGCCGCTGGCTCGCCGTCGAGGCGGCCAGATCCCAGGCCGCCGGCCCGGAGCAGGTGTCTTCGAAGTCGTGCCAGACCCAGCCGGTGTCGGTGTCCATCAGGTTCCCCGCGCCCGCGTCACCGTGCAGGGACTGGGTGACCGGCGATGCCTGCGCCAGCTCCGCCGTCAGCCGGGTGTAGGCCTGGGCCAGGGCCGCGGACCCGGCCGGGGACAGCCGGGTCTGCGGCCGGGCCAGGAAGGCCGGGATGTCACCCAGGGGCACCAGGGCCGGCAGCGGATCCGGATACGATCTCAGCGCGACGTGCAGGTCGCGCAGCATCGACCCGATGGTCGCCTCGCCCGGCGGCGCGCCGCTGGATGACCTCAGGTAGCGCCAGAACGACATCACCAGGCCGTCCCCGTGGTACACCACGGCCGGCATCTCCGGGCTCGGCGTCATCACCGGGGCGCCCACCGCGGCCAGGAACGACACGACGTCGAGCTCGCGCTGCAGCCACCGGGCGGGATCGGGGCGCACGGCGGCGGTCGACGCGGCCACCTTGGCCACGACCGGCGACGGCCGCAGGTGCACGATCACGTTCGCCCCGTCGGCCAGCACCACCGGCTCACGGCTGGTAACGCCCAGCCCGGCGGCGACGTCGGCGGCTGCCTGCACGGCAGCATCCGGAACGGTCCTGGCCACGCTCAAGTATGCCAAGGCCTCCTGGCGCCGGGCCGGTGATCGCGCATATCTAGCCGCTGGCGGCGCGGGTACCCCGGGCGGCGCTGACCACGGTGACGCCGCTGGCCGCGGCGACCAGGACCAGGTAGACGCCGGGCAGCGTCGGGTGGTGATAGCCGGCGAAGCCGGGGGCCCACAGGCACAGGCCGACGACCACGGCGGCGATGGCCACGGCGGCCACGCCCATGATCCCCGCGGCCAGGGCCGCCGCGGTCGTGGCCAGCCGGAGCGCGGGCCCGCGGGGCTGCAGCCTGCGCAGGGCCGCGGCCGGCCCGGCCGCCGCGACGGCCGCCGCCGCGAACCCGGCCGCAGTGATGGCCACGAACCACCCCGGTGCGACCCCGCCGGGACCGCCGACGCTCTGCAGGGTCCGGCCCAGGGCCGCGAGATAGACGACCGGCACGATTACCGGCAGCAGCAGGTAGGTCAGATCGCGCGCACGTGCCTCACGGCGGGCCCGGCGCAGCATCAAGAACCACAGGGGCAGCCCGCCGGCCACGGCCACCAGCCAGGACAGCGCGAACGCAACGTCGAAAACCGCGTAACCCCACCCGATCACCGGGTGGTGCGCCGGGCGGAACCCTTGCGCCTGGGTGAGCTGGGCGAAGACCAGCCCGAGGCCGGTGAGCATCGACCCGGCCAGGAGCACGGTGGCCACGCTGGCGCGCATCCGGGCGGGCCCGTCGTACAGCTGGCGGGCGGGCCGGACCCACGCGGGCAGCGCGCGGCAGGCGAAGCCGGCCAGGGCCGCCGGGCCCGCGCCGGAATCATCGAGCAGGGCCCGGACTTCATCGCCGTAACGAGCCCGCCACGAGGGCGGGTAGACCGCGAGCGCGGCGCGGGCCAGCCGGGTGGCACTGGGCAGGCGGGTCGGCGGCGTCATGCTCCGGCCCAGCCCAGGTTGGCGCTCAGCCGCGTCCGGGCCAGCGCGGCGACCTGGCTCATCCGCTCGGACTGCGCGGCCAGCGCCGTGGCGCCGGCCGCGGTGATGCGGTAAGGCCGCCGGCGGTCTTCCGATTCGAGCGGCTCGATCAGGCCCCGGGCCTCCAGCCGCGCGATCACCGCGTACAGGGTACCCGCGCTGAGCCGGACGCCCATGGTCTGCGCCACGTCCTGGGTGATGGCGTAACCGTGCTTGGGCTCGCCGGCCAAGCTGGCCAGCACCAGTATCGGCGGATCGGCCCATCGGTCCAGCTTGTCGCTCACCGCGTTCTCCTTTAGTCCGCAGCCCAGGCGGGGCACGTGAATGAGTATGCTGTGCCACTTTATAGCGAAGAACGATATACCGCAAGCCGATACAACGGTCCGCGGCTTAGCGCGGCCGGCGCCAGCTCGGCCGCCAGCCGTCGACCCGCCACCTGGAGCCGGGACGCCCGGGCAGCGCCAGGACGATCAGCAGCCCGAGGACCGACAGGATCAGGCCGAACGTCAGTCCGGTCCGCTCGCCGTAGCCCTTACGTTCGGACAGCCACGACGCGGCCGCCGCCGAGATCAGCCAGGCGAACAGGAAGTACAGCGCCTTGGCGCCGATCGCGCCGCTCATCGCCTCGCTCCGCAGGAGTTCATGTGCCCAGGTACGCCCTTCGCACCTCGGGGTTGCCCTGCAGGCTGGCCGAATCGCTGGCCAAGGCCACTCGCCCCGTCTCCAACACGTAGCCGCGGCTGGCGGTCACCAGCGCCCGGTTGGCGTTCTGCTCGACCAGCAAGATCGCCACCCCGGAGCGGTTGATCTCGCCGATGGTCTGGTAGATCCGGTCCACCAGGATCGGGGCGATGCCGAGCGACGGCTCGTCGAGCAGCAGCAGCTTGGGCCGGGCCATCAGGGCGCGCCCGATCGCGAGCATCTGCTGCTCGCCGCCGGACATCGTGCCGGCCTTCTGCGCCGCGCTCCCGCAGCCGGGGAAAGAGGTGGTAGACGCGTTCGAGGTCAGCGGCGATCTCCGGGCCGCGGCGCCGGTGCGCGCCCAGGTCCAGGTTCTCCCGCACGGTCATCCGGGGAAAGCAGTGGCGGCCCTCGGGGGCGAGCGCGATGCCGCGGACGGGTATCTCGTGCGCGGGCACCCGGGTGATGTCTTCGCCGCCGAACATGATCTTTCCCGCGCGCGCCGGGGTGAGCCCCGAGATGGACCGCAAGGTGGTGGACTTGCCCGCCCCGTTCGAGCCGATCAGCGTGACCACCTCGCCCGCCTCGACGGTCAGCGAGACGCCTTTCAGCGCCTCGATCGCACCGTAGTAGGTGTGAATGTCGCAGACCTGGAGCAGGGTCATCACTCCGGCCTGCCGAGATACGCCTCGATCACGGCGGGGTCGGCCCGGACCGCGGCCGGCTCCCCCTCGGCGATCTTCTTGCCGTAGTCGAGCACGGTGACGCGCTCGGACACGCCCATCACCACCTTCATGTCGTGTTCGATCAGCAAGATGGTCACCTTCTTCTCGTCCCGCATCGCCCGCATGAACTCCGTCAGCCGCCGGGACTCCTGCGGGTTCATGCCGGCCGTCGGCTCGTCAAGCAGCAGCAGCCGCGGCTGGGCCGCCAGCGCCCGGGCGATCTCCACCCGCCGCTGGTCACCGTAGGGCAGGTGTGAGGCCAGCCGGTCGAAGGCGGGCTCGGCCAGGCCCACGTACGCGAGCAGTTCGCGGGCGTGCTCGCGGGTTTCCCGTTCCTCGCGGCGCACCCAGGGCGGCCGGAAGATCGACCCGAAGAGCCCGGCCCGCATCCGCGCGTGCTGCCCGACCATCACGTTCTCCACGGCCGTCATCGCGCCGAACAGGCGGATGTTCTGAAAGGTCCGCGCGACGCCGTGCCGGGTGATCACGTCGGGCCGCGCGCGGGTGATGTCCCGCCCGCCGAGCAGGATCCGGCCCCCGGTCGGCCGGTACAGCCCGGTCAGCATGTTGAACAAGGTGGTCTTGCCAGCGCCGTTCGGCCCGATCAAGGACACGATGGAGTGCTGCGGAACCTCGAACGAGATGTCGTTGACGGCCACCAGCCCGCCGAACGTCTTGGTCACGTGCTCGGCGCGCAGCAGGGCGGCGGGCTCGCGTCCCGTCCGGCCGGCGGCGCCGCGACTCCGCCAGCGGGGCGTCCGCCGGGGCGATCTCGGCCCGCAGCTCGAGCCGGCGTCGCCGCTCGGGGATCAGCCCCTGCGGGCGGAGCACCATCATGATCACCAGCAGGAACCCGAAGATCCCGAACTCCACCTCGGTGAGCTGGAAGCTGAGCCCGAGCCGGGCGGGCAGGCCGTTCAGGACATCGGGAATCAGGTAGTTGTTGATGTAGCCGAGCGCCATCCCCCCGACGACCGCGCCCCAGATCGAGCCGAGGCCGCCGATGATCACCATGGCCAGGATGAAGATCGAGAACCCGAACTGGAACTGCCCGGCGTTGACCTCGGTGTAGTAGGTGCCGAAGAAGGCGCCCGACATCCCGCCGAACGCGGCGCCGATCGAGTAGGCGAGCAGCTTCGTCTTGACCAGCGGAATGCCCATCGACACCGCGGCCACCTCGTCCTCGCGCAGCGCGACCCAGGCCCGGCCGAGCCGGGAGTCACGCAGCCGCAGGTTGACGAACAGGACGACGAGCAAGATGGCAAAGATCAGCCAGTACCACGGCCTGAGGTCCAGCAGGCCGAACGACCCGATACCCGGGAAGTACGGCGCGTCCACCGCGCTGATGCCGAGGTTGCCCGCGGTCAGCGTCATGCCGCCGCCGACGTGCACGCTCTGGCCGTTGACCGCCACGTCGCCGATGATCTCGCCGAACGCGAGCGTGACGATCGCGATGTAGTCGCCGCGCAGCCGTAGCGTCGGCAGCCCGATCACCGTGCCGGCCAGGGCGCAGATGAGGGCGGCCGCGATCAGGATAAGAATAAAGTTCAGGTGGACGCCCGGCAGCGTGCTCGCCAGCGCCGAGACGAGCAGGTGGATTTTGGCCTGGAAGAAGAACCCGGAGCCGAACCAGCCGAGCGAGTACGCGCCGAGCGCGTAAAAGGCGACGTAGCCCAGGTCGAGCAGCCCGGCCAACCCCACCACGATGTTCAGGCCCAGCGACATCACCGCGTAGGCCAGCGCGATGATGGTGGCGTTCATGAACCCGCTGGCTGAGCCGAAACGAACGGCAGCACGATCCCGCGCGACAGCGCACGAGCGCAGCCCGCCAGGCAGGCAGCCGCGTACCCCCCGATCGAGTGCGCAGCCCGCTCATCCCGCCTCCCTCGTCTGTTCGCCGAGCAGGCCGCGCGGGCGCAGGATCATGATGGCGATCAGGTAGCCGAACACGACCGCCTCGGTCCACTGCGGGCCGAGGCGGGAGTCGGACAGCGCCTGGATCACGCCGATGATCAGGCCGCCGAGCACCGCGCCGCGGACGTTGCCGATGCCGCCCATGACCGCCGCCGTGAACGCGATCAGCCCGGCCTTAAACCCCTGGAAGTACCAGACGTTCGTCTCGTACAGCGCGTAGACGAGTCCCGCGGCGCCGGCCAGCATGCCGCCGAGGGCGAAGGTCAGCGAGATCGTGGCGTTGACGTTGATGCCCATCAGCCGGGCCGCCTCGGGGTCCTGGGCGGTGGCGCGCATCGCCCGCCCGGCCCGGGTGGTGCTGATGAACCAGGTCAGCGCGAACACCAGCGGGATCATCACGGCGAAGGCCAGGATGTATCCGCGCAGGATGGGCACCCCGGCCGACGGTGAACACCGGTTGCTGCGCGCGGATCAGGTCGTTGACGCTCTGCGGTGAGCCGCCGCGCCAGAGCAGGCCGACGTTCTGCAAGATGAACGAGAAGCCGACCGCCGTGATCAGCGACGCGAGCTTGGGCGCGCTCCGCAGCGGCCGGTAGGCGACCCGCTCGATCAGGACGTTCAGCGACCCGGTCACGAGCATCGTGATGACCAGGGCCACGATCAGGCCGCCGGCCAGCCCGAGAGCGCTGGTGGTGAGCCCGAGCCCGAGCGTCGCCCACAGGCCCACGGCGGTGAAGGAGCCGATCATGAACACGTCGCCGTGGGCGAAGTTGATCAGCTCGATGATGCCGTAGACCAGGGTGTACCCGATCGCGATCAACGCCCAGATCGCCCCGTTGGACAGCCCCTGGGCGAAGTTGAAGCCCAGCTTGGACAGATCGTGATGGATCACCGGATGACCCGCCACGAAGCCGGCCTGGTAGCCGTGCGTCAGGTCGCTGAGGCCGTAGTAGACCGGCAGCGCGGCGAGCGCCGCGACCAGGCCCCAGCGGCCGGCGTAGCGGCGGACCGCCGCGAGCGGGCGGGCCGCCACGGCGGGTGGCGAAGCAGGTGACATCGTTGTGGTATCCACGGGTTCCCAGTGATGTGCGAGGCCCACGTGACTGAGCGGCGGCGGGCGGAGGGGGCGCTTCGCGGCCCCCTCCGCGCTTTTCCTAGCCTTGGACGGTCTTGGTCGGGCGTGATCGTCTTGGCAAAGACCGGCACGCCGTTGGAGCCGACCTTGTACAGGCCGTAGGACTTCAGGGTGGTGTCGCCGTTCTTGTCGAACCCGTAGGTGCCAAGCACCGAGTCGCGCGCGGTGATCGCGAACAGGGCCTTGAGCACGGCCGACTTGCTATTGCCCCGAGCGCCCAGGCTGGCGATCGTGTCGAGCCCGAGCTTCATCACCTCGTAGCCGTAGATCGCGTACGGGTCGGGATGGGCCGTGCCGTACTTGGCCTGGTAAGCGGCGAGGAACGCCTTGCCGCCCGGGTACGAGGCCAGGTCCTGGGTCGCGACCGTGCACTCCATCAGCGGGTCGATCGAGGCCGGGACGCCGCCCTTCGACGCGGCCGTGTAGGAATCCGTGCAGACGCCGTCGCCGCCGAAGATCTTGGCCTTGGGCAGCGCCGAGTTGACGTCCTTGGTGATCTGGACGGCGCCGTTGGAGACGATGCCGGCGAAGAAGAAGCAGTTGGCGCCCTGGCCGCTCATGGTGGAGGCGTAGGACCGGAAGTTGGGCGCGGTCGGGTCGATCCCGGTGTTGCTGACGATCGTGACCCCGTAATATCTCTTTTCCAGCTCAAGCAGCGTCGCCAGGCCCGCCCCGTAGGCCTCCTTGTCGTTGGCCACGGCGACCTTCGTGCAGCCGGCCTGCTTCATCGCGATCAGGTCCGAGGCGGCCTGGATCGAGTCGATGGGCACGATCCGCAGGTAGGTGCGGGTCCCGGCCGGGTAGTACTTCTGCGGCTCGCCGGGGGCGCTGCCGGGCAGGTTGGTGGTCAGCCCGACGTACGTGTTCGCGGGGCTGACCTGGGGAATGCCGCCCTGGTTAAGGATCGGGATCGACACCTCGCTGGCACCGGAGTTGAACTCGCCGATGTAATACACGGCCTTCGGGTCCGTCGCCGCCTTGCGCGCGTTGGCGGCTGTCTGGCCCGGGTCCCACTTGCCGGCCGCCGCGGTCGAGTCGTCGAGCGAGGAATAGCTGACCGTCCACCGGCCGGCCTTGCCGTTGGCCTGAGCGAGCGCGAGCTTGATGCCGTTGACCATCGGGTCGGTCTGGGCGGTCGAGGCGCCCTGCAACGGCAGGCTCGAGTAAATGTCGACGGTGCCACCGGACGTGCTGCTCAACGAGCCGCCGGCGGTACTGCTGCTGCTGCTGCTGCAGCCGGCCACTGCGAGCGCGACCGCGGCCAGAGCCGCGAGTACAGGGGTTCGTCTCATCGTGTCCTCTCATGTGCGGTGTTGACAGATCGTAACGATTAGATTTCTATTTGTTATGGCCAGTAACGCAACGGGCTCGTTTGACTCCAAGCCGTACTGCCATCGGAAGAGCTTGCCAGATTGCTGTGCGTTGCGAAGGCTAAACACTGAGTAACAAAATGATTACCAGCCGGGCGCCTGGAGTCGGCTCCAGCCGTGAGCGGGCACAATAGGCGCATGCGATGCCCCACCGTGGCCAGCCTGAATAGCCGATCGGATTGACTTCATTACTGCGAGTCGTATCGTCCCGGGTGCGGCGTAACGTGCGCAGCGTGTCCGCGCCGCTGATGCTGGCGGCAGCCCGGAGCCGGCGACGCCCGGGCCGGTGGCTGTGGCCTGCGCTTGGCCTGGCGCTCGCGGTGGCGTTCACCGCGGGCGTGGCGGCCCAGGCTCAGATCGCGGGTGACCAGAGCGCCCGGTCGGTGCTCGAGGCGACCTCACCGCTTGACCGCGAGGTCCGCGTGACCTGGCCGGGAGCCCTCACCCCCGGCGTAGCGGAGCAAGCGCGGGACCTGCTGCGCGGACTCGGCTTGGGGTCGCCGACTGAGGTGGTGCTGCTCAACGAGGTCAGGCTGGACGGGGTGCTGGTACGGCCGGCCGCGATCGCCCCGCTGGAGCGGTGGGTGTCGGGCCCGGGGCTGACGGGGGCGGCGGGGCCGGGCGTCTCGGGCCCTGCCGCCCGGCGCTGTGCCCGATGCTGCTCGGCGGCGGTGGCCCGGTCCCTTCCGCCCTGGCCGCCCTTGGCATCCGTATCCAGGTGGCAGGCTCGGCGGCGGTGCGCTCGCCGGTACCCCTGGGGTACCTGCCGTCGCAGCCGGGGGTCACCGGGTCCGCGCCGGTGCTCCTCACCGGGGATGCCGCCGGACTGGCCGCGCTGCCGGGGTTGACCGGGGTGTACCGCACGTACAGCTGGCTGGCACCGCTCGCGCTGACCCGGCTGCGGGGCTGGCAGCTGGCGGAGGCAGAAAACCGGCTGGCCCGGGCGCAGGGGCGGCTGCTGCTGACCGGCAGCCAGTTCAGCCTGAGCGCGCCGTTCACGGCCCTGGACGAGGCGCGGGCGCAGGCGAGCGCGGCCCCGCAGCGGCTGGAACTCGCGGGCGGCGGCGCGATCGCGGTGCTGGCGCTGTTCATCGTGCTGGCGGGCGGCGGACTTCGCCGCGATCAGCGGGCCGAGCTTGACCGGCTCCAGCGCGCGGGCGCCCGCCCGGCTGACCGCGTCCTGTTCGTCGCGGCCGAATCCGGCGGCCTGGGCGCGGCCGGGGTGAGCGCGGGCGCGGCCGCCGGCCTCGGGACCGCGGCCCTGCTGGCCAGCGTGCAGGGGGAACCGGCCGGCGCGATCCTGCACCTGATCGCCCCCGCGGGGGTGATCGCGCTGGCCGCTGGATGGCTGTCGGCCACCGTGCTGCTCGCCGTGCTGGCCGTGCTCAGCGGGAGGCTCATCGACACGCTGGCGGTCGCGGCGTTGTCAGCGCTGATCGCGGCGCTGGCCGGGGGCACCGGCGGCGATGCTGCGCTGGCGCTGCTGCTCGCGCCGCCGTGCTGTGCCTGCGCCGGGGTGCTGACGTTTCGGGCGGCGGGGCTGCTGCTGCGAGGAGCGGAGCGGCTGGCCCGGCCGCGGTCCCGTGCTCGCCCGCCTCGCGCTGGTCAACCTGGCCCGGTCACCGGCGGTACCGGCGCTGGTTATCGCGTTCGTCGCCGTCGCGGTCGGCCTGGGCGGTTTCGCCCTGGCCTACCGGGCGACGCTGATCCGCAGCGCGGCGGATCAGGCGGCGGACCGGGTCCCGCTCGACGCGCTCGTCTCGGCCGGGCCGGATTTCAGCCCCCCGCTCATGGTGGCTCCGCTGCCGCGCTGGCAGGCGCTGGCGTCGGGCACCGTGCTGCCTGTGCGCCGGACGGACGCGAACTACCCCAGCGGCGGGGGGACGGTGACCGTGCCCGCGCTTGGCGTGCCCGCCGCCGGGCTGATCCAGCTGCACGGCTGGCGGGACAGTGACGGCTCGGCCCCGCTGCCGGCCCTCGCCCGGCGGCTCGAGCCGCCAGCCCGGTCCGCACGCCGGGACCGGCGCTCCCGGCGTCCGCCCGCTGGCTGACGCTGCGCGCCTCGTCGCCGGACCTTCGAGGTGACCGCGGACCTGCGCGATCCGCAGGGAACGATCACGCGGACCGGGTTTGGGCCGTGCCGGCGCCGCGCGGCTGCGTGCGCCCGTGCCGCCAGGACGGTGGGAGCTCGAGGCCCTCGAGCTCGACGAACCCGCCGGCGTCGCCATCACGAACGGCCATCAGAACGGAGAGAACCCGGGCGCCGCCACCCAGTCCGCCATCCGGGTGACGCTCGGCCCCCTGCTCGCGGGGCCGGCCGGCGGGCCCGCCCGGCTGCGCGTGCCGCTGGGCGGCTGGCGGGGAGCCGGCGCGGCGACGGGCACGGCGACGGGCACGGGCAACACCGTGATCGTGGACTTCGCGATGAGCGGAACACCCGGCGTGCTCCGCCCGGCCCAGCCCACCGACACGCTCCCCGTCCCGGTGCTCGCCGACCCGCAGACGGCCGCCGTGCGCCGGGCCCGGCGGGCGCATCGCGCTGACGGTCGACGGCCTCCCGGTGACCGCACGTGTCGTCGGGGTCCTCACCCGCTTCCCGACGCTGCCCGCAGACTCGGCCGGCTTCGTCGTCGCCGACGAGCCGACACTCGCGGCCGCCCTGGACGCGCAGGACCCCGGCCAGGGCCGGCCCGACGAGCTGTGGATCGGAACGGGGCACCTGACCAGGCTGCGCGCCGCGCTGGGCCGCGGCGACCTCGCCCAGCTCGGCTCCTCGTTCCGCGCCGGCATCGAGCGGCAACTCCGGGACGCGCCGGTGGCGCGCGGGGTGCTCGGCACGCTGGTGGCCGCGGCGGCGCTGGCGGCGGTACTGGCCGTCGTCGGGTTGCTGGCGGTGCTGCCCGGCGGTATCACGCGACGAGCGGGTCGAGTCGGATCTGCGGGAGCAGGGCGCCGGCCCGCGCGGGCTCCGGGCCGAGCTGGCGAGCCGGCTCGCGCTCGCCAGCGCGCTCGGGGTGATCGCCGGCGCCGGGATCGCGGTGCTGCTGACCCGGCTGGCAGTGGCGAGCGTTCGCGCCGTGGGCGCGGTCGCCGCTCCGCAGCCCGCCGGTGGTGGCGGTCCTCCCGTGGGCCGCGCTGGCCGCCTGGACGTGCGGGCATGTTCGCGGTGCTCGCGCTGGCGGGCTGGCTGGCGTCCAGGCGGAGCGCCGGCCGGTGAGCGAACCGGTGGTCGAGCTGCGCGAGGTGTTCTGCGTGCACCGCACGAACGAGGGAGACGCGGCGGCCCTGGCCGGGATGAACCTCGAGCTGGCCCCCGGCGAGCTGCTCGGCGTGCTCGGTCCGAGCGGGGCCGGGAAGACCACGCTGCTCCGCGTGGTCGCCGGGATCCAGTCGCCGTCAGCCGGGGTCGTCCGGGTGCTCGGCCGCGACCTGGGCCGGATGCCAGCCGGGCCCGGGCCCGGCTCCGTCACGAGCTGGTGGGGTTTGTCGGCCAGCACACCGACATCGGCGCTCAGCCCGGATCTCCGGATGCGGGACGCGGTCGGGCTCCCGCTCGCGCTGCGGGGCGTGCCGAGACGGGAACGTCGCCGCCGGGTCGACGAGCTGCTCGAGGCCACGGCGCTGACGGGCCTGGCGGCCGCCAGGCCCGGCGAGCTGTCCGGGGGCGAGCGCCAGCGGTTCGCGTTGTGCGCTGCCCTGGCCCACCGGCCCGCGCTGCTGCTCGCCGACGAGCCGACCGGCGAGCTCGACGACGTCAGCGCCGACGCCACCCGGGCGGTGATCGCCGGACTCAGCCCGCAGCTACGGCACCAGCGTGATCCTGGTGACCCACGATCCGGCGACCGCGGCGGCCGCCGACCGCCTGGTGCGGGTCAGGGACGGGCGGATCGTCGCCGACAGGCGCTCCGGGCGCGACGCGCTCGTGGTCAGCGACGGCTGGCTGCGGCTTCCCGCCGAGCTGCTCGCGCAGGCCGGCATCGGCCGCCGTGCCCTTGTCCGGCCCGCCGCGGACGGACTGATCGTGACCCGGGCGGACGGGCCGGATCCGGCGGGGCCGGACGGCGCGGGTTCTGGGGGGCCGGACGATCCCGGTGCCGTGGGGCCGGCCAGCGCCGGGACCGGGCGGGAATCGCCGGTACCCTGGACGGCCGTCCAGGTCGGGCTGAGCTCCGTGGCGCGCACCTACGGGCACGGGCTTGGCCGGCCCGACGTGCTCGGCGGCCTCACCCACGACTTCGCGGCCGGCCAGCTGACCGCCGTCACGGGGCGCTCGGGCACGGGGAAGACGACGCTGCTGCGACTGGTCGCGGGGCTCGACCGGCCAAGCTCGGGCCGCGTCGTGCTCGACGGGCACCCGCTCGGCGACTGCACCGGCGAGCAGCTCGCCAGCCTGCGCCGGGAGCGGATCGGCTACCTGTCCCAGGAGCCCGCGCCGATCGGGTTCCTGACCGCCGCGGAGAACGCCATACTCGTCCTGCGGATACGCGGCTGGGACGCGGGCGCCGCCGCCGAACGCGCCTCCCGCGCGCTGAGCCGGATCGGGCTCACCGACCGCGCGGGCCAGCGCGTGGGCCGGCTGTCGGCCGGGGAAGCCCAGCGCGTGGCGCTGGCGCGGGCGCTCGCCAGTGCCCGGGGGCTGCTGGTGGTGGACGAACCGACCTCGCGGCAGGACGAGAGCAACGCCCTGGCCATCGGGGCCCTGCTGGCCGCCGCCGCGCACCAGGAGAGCCAGACGGTGATCTGCGCCACCCACGATCCCGCCGTGATCCGCCAAGCCGACCAGGTCATCGTCCTGGCGGGCTAGCCTGCGCCGGCACGTTTTCTTCGGCCGGGATGTATCGCAGTGGGCCCCGGCTCGCTCTGTAGGTACAGACACATCCAGGCTGCGACGGCCGGCCGGCGTGCAGCGGGTCCGGCCGGGTGGCACGACCATCCGGGGTTCCTATGACTGATACCGACATTACCCACACCGATGTGCTCACGCTGATGCGCACATACGACCCGCCGCCCGGCGGCTTCGATCCGCACACCGCCGCACCCGGGCTGCTCCGACGGCACGGGCTCCCCCGGCGGCCTGACCCGGAAACCGAGCCCGAGCTGGCACGGCTGTTCCAGCGCGCCTTCGTCCGCCCCGCCCGGCATGTCAAGGCGGAGCTCGCGATCGACCCGGTCATGAGCCGTCGCGATCCGCTTCGCGGTCAAGATCCTGATTTCGGGCCCAGCGGCTGGGGCGGGGTCGCGGTCGTGACGTCGTCGCTCGGCTACTCACCGCCCGAGCCGGCCACGATGGTGTTCGCCGAATGGGTCGTCCCCCAGATCATCCCGTGGGATCCCGCGCCGCTGGAACCGATTACCGTCGGTTTCTGGGTCGGCCTGGACGGCTTCACCAACGGCCAGGTCCTGCAGGCGGGCATCGCGGCCACGCTCACCCCTGAGTTCTGGCTCTTTCCCGGTCTCGCCACCGTGAACTGGTGGGCGTGGACGGAGTGGTACACCACGCAGTACCAGGATCCGGCCGTCCAGGTGACGAATTTCCCCGTCGCCACCGGCAATACCGTGTCCTTCCTGGTGTGCGCACCCGAGCCCGACCATGGCTTCGTCTCGATGCAGAACCTGGCGACCAACCAGGTGACGAGCGTGGGCATCGACGCGCGGCCTGGCATCACCTCGGCCGGCGCCTCGGCCGAGTGGATCATCGAGGGCATCTCCGCCGATCTGCCGGACTTCCTCCCGGTCACGTTTAGCGACTGCGCCGCCGGGACCCAGCACCATTCCTTCAACCTTTCCGGCGGCACGATCACCAATATCGGTGGCAGCGCCGCCGCGCTGACCCAGACCTCCATCGCCTCGCCCACGGCGGCCGTGGTGCAGTGGGAGGGCTGGTCCTGATCGCGCTGGCCCGGCGTTAGCGGCCGCTGGCGGCCCGGCGGATGACGATCGCGGTGACGATCAGGCCGTCGCGGACCAGCCAGCGGCCGCGGAAACCGGTCAGCGCCGCCCCGTTCACCACCGGCCCGGGTACCAGCAGCCGGGCGGTGAAGACCTGGCGGGCCGGATCGATGTCGACGCAGGCTTCCTCGAAACCGAGCCAGCGGCGGGTCAGCGGGAACCACGCCTTGTAGACGGACTCCTTGACGCAGAACAGCATGCGGTCCCAGTACACGCCCGGCTTGGCCGCCGCCAGCGCGGCCAGCCGGGCCTGCTCCTGGGCCGAGGCGACGGCACCGAGCACGCCGTCCGGCAGGGCTTCGTGCGGCTCCGCGTCCAGGCCGATCGTGACGACGTCGTGGTCCCAGGCGACCGCGCAAGCCCGGTAACCGGCGCAGTGCGTGATGCTGCCCACCACGCTGGCCGGCCACTGCGGGGCGCCGCGCAATCCGGGCACGATGGGCGCGGGCGGCAGACCGAGCCGGGCCAGCGCGGCCCGGGCGCACCCGCGCGCAGTGGTGAATTCGTTCCGCCGTTTGTCGACGGCACGGGCGATGACCGCTTCCTCCTCGGGAAACAGCGTGACGTCGGCCAGGTCCCCGAAGGCCTCTTCCGCCACCACCTCCGGCGGCAAGATGGCCTCGATCACGGCCGCGGCCTCGCTGCTGGCCGCCCGCCCCCGCCCGTCTGCGGGCGCGGGCAGGATCTGCCTGGGGACCCCGGCCGGGCTGGCGCGGTGCCGCCACTCCCGCGGGTAGCCGACAGAGACCTCGTCGAACCGGACGCCGTCGTACCAGGTCACCCGCGGAATATGCAGGTGCCCGTAGACCACGGAGGCGGCGTTGAACCTGGTGTGCCAGTCATGCGTGCGGGTGGTCCCGCACCACTGGGCGAACTGCGGGTACCTCAGGACCCGGGTAGGGTCCCTGACCAGCGGATAGTGATTCATCAAGACGGTCGGGACGGCCGGGTCCAGGTCCGCGAGACGGCGCTCGGTGGCCTCCACCCGGGCCCAGCACCACGCTTCCCGGCTGGGGTAAGGATCGGGGTGGAGCAGCGCCTCGTCGCTGCAGACGATGCCGCTCTCATAGGCCACGGCCAGTCCCTGCTCCTTGGTCAGCGCCCCGGCCGGCCGGAAGCTGTAGTCGTAGAGCAGGAACAAGGGCGCGATCGTGGCCGGACCGCCCGGCCCGGACCAGACCGGATAGGGATCCTCCGGGGTGACGACGCCCAGGCCCCGGCACAGCTCCACCAGGAACAGGTAGCGTTCCTGGCCACGCAGCCGGAGCGGATCGTCACGGTGGGTCCACAGGTCATGGTTGCCCGGGGTCCACACCACGGTGGCGAACCGTTTGCTGAGGGTGCGCAGCGCCCATTCGATGTCACCGAGACAGCTCCCCGACATCTCCGGCCAGCAAGAGCCAGTCCTCGTCGGATCCGGGACGGAGATCCTCGACGATCTTGCGGTTCTCCGGGAAGGCCACGTGCAGGTCGCTGAGCGCGACCAGTCGCGGCTGGCCGGGGGCGTCCAGGTAACCTTCGCTCACGCTCACCATGGCTCCCCGGAGACGTCGTATGAGGAAAAACCTGGTTTGTCCGGGTCTCGACCGAGAGGAAAGCGTGGCGCCGCGCGGCCGACGGCCGTAATCCTGACCTGATGAAAGGCTCCGTGACCGTCCACTTCGCCGCGCCGCCCGGCCCGGTCTGGGACCTGGTCAGCGACATCACCAGGATCGGGGAGTTCAGCCCGGAGACCTTCGAGGCGCGCTGGCTGACCGGACCGCGGCCGGCCCCGCAGGCCGGAGCGCGCTTCCGCGGTCATGTCCGGCGCAACGGCCGGGGCCCGGTGTACTGGACGACCTGCACGGTGGTGGCGAGCGACCCGGGCCGCGAGTTCGCCTTCGCGGTCCACGGCCCGGGAGAGTCCATCGTCAATACCTGGCGCTACCAGCTGGACCCGGCGGGCGGCGGCACCGACGTCACCGAGTCGTTCGAGCTACCAGACCGCCTGCCGTTCCGGTTGTACTGGGGACTGGCGGGGCGCGGCCGGATGCGCACCAACCTGGCCGGCATGCGCGTCACCCTGGAGAAGATGAAAGCGATCGTCGAGAACGAAGCGGCCGGATAGCCTCGGGCCAGCCGGACCGCGCCAGCCCGGCTCCGGCCGGCCAGAAGGCCAGCGCGATCAGGACAAGCAGCGGGCCGCTGTTCGGGTCGGTCGCGGAGCCGGACAGCAGGTCGCCGAAGCTCTCGCCCACCGTCCAGATGACTCCGGCGGTGATCACCGCCACCAGCAGGACGGGCCGCAGCGCGGCGGGGACGAACACGCCCACCGCGACCAGCGCGCAGACCGCGGCCAGCCCGGTGGTCACGACGGCCGCCTGGGTCCCGCCCCGGGCGGTCAGCGTGGCCGACGAGGCTGGTGCCAGCAACACGAGGGCGGCCATCGTACCCCAGAGGACGAACCAGGCCAGCCGGGCCGCCGGGCCAGCGGGCTGCCGTCCGCGACGCTGGCCGCGGGCCGGGCCGCAGGCCAGATCAGGACGGCCAGCAGCGCGTACAGAACGGCCGCGCCCGGCGCGCCGGTGAGCGGATTAGCCATCCCGCCGAAGACCCCGCCGAGACCTTCGGCGAGCCACCACACCGCCAGTGCCCAGACGATCGTCCCGGCCAGCGCGGCCCGGGCCGTGGCCCGGCAGAACAGCCCGGCCGCCAGCGCGAGCTGAACGGTGGCGAACAGCCGCGTTCGCCACGATCACATGCGCCGCGACCAGCCGGCTCATCGCCAGCACCGGGCCGGACACGAAGGCGGGCTGACCCATAGCCGACGGCGCCAGCATCATCGCGGAAAACGCCCGGCTGAACATGTACGGCTGGTACTGCAGGGCGGCGTCGCCCAGCCAGAGCACCCCGAGCGCGAGCTGCAGGCCACGCCGGAGCCCGGCCGATTCGCGGTCCGCGGCCCAGGCCAGGACCGGCCGCCGCGCATCCCGGCGCAGGGTGGCCTGCGACGAGGGCGGGAAGAACAAGGTGGCGAACGCCGCGACGGAGCCCGCCGCGACCACCCACAGGCCCGGGCCGCCGCGCGCCATCACCATCGAGTCGCCGCCCAGGACCCGCAAGCTCCGGACCAGCTGGATCAGCAGATACCCGGAAAACCCAGCCGCCCCGAAGCCGGCCAGGCCGGTCAGCCAGCGGGCCCGCTGCCCGCCGCGGGCCAGCTGGTACACCCCGGCCGCCGCGATCACGGCGCCCGCGGCCGCCAGGAGCTGGCCGTTGCGGCCCTGCACGCCGGAGACCTGGATCAGGCCGGCGAAGGTCTCGACCCAGGGCAGGAAGGCCCCGGCCACGATGACCGCTCCCGCGGCCACCGAAGTGAGCCCGGCGGCGGCGCGCCAGCCTCGCGGCCAGGCGCACGCGGGGTCGATGCCGGGTGACTGGCCCGGGTCCGGGTCGGGTGCGGTGGGGTCGGCTGACGCTGGCCGGAGCCGTTCGGTGTGATCGGGATGGTGCTGGGGCTCATCGGGGCTGTCCTTACATCCGGTGGATCTGGGCGAGCCCCGGTCACGGGATCGGACCGTGACCGGGGACCGACCGCCTAGCTGTGCAGGACGGAGAAGTACAGGAACAGGTTGGTGGTGATGTTCCCGGTCACGTGGGCGGAGTCGTGGACCTGCAGGTACTGCAGCTCCGCGTCACTCTTGCACGAGACGATCTTGTACCAGTCGCGGAGGCTCTTGACCCCGACGACATCGACGTTCCACCACTCGGACTGACCGCTGTTATTGGTCGCGACGATGTGGCTGTGCGCGGGCAGCTGCAGGTCCTAGGTGCCGCTTGCCCAGGACGGCGGTCAGGTCGATGGTGCTCGGGTGGTCGATGCAGTGACCCGCGACCGGGCACTGCAGCGTCCACTTGGGCGGGGTGAACCCGAGCGGGACCACCACGTACAGCGGGTCGAAGTTGGAGGCCGGGGTACGGATGTAGTTCGCGCCTGCCTCGCACTTGGACGAGGCGGTGCTGGCCGGCGGAGTCCGGCAGAAGTAATTCTTGCTGTAGTAGAACCGCACCGTGTGGCCGTCGTACCAGCCGTTGGTGAATCCGGTCTTCGCGTGCAGTGGCACTGCGCCATGCTGTCCAGGCTGGCCATGGAGGACGTGGAGCCTGACGAGGCCAGCGCGGTCCCGGAGGCTACCGCCAGGCCCGCGACCAGCAGCCCGGCCATCAGCAGGCCGATTTGCCTGGGACCTTTCAGGCGAATTCGTTTCATAAGAGACATTTAGTCCCCTCCCGTGGGAAGCGCGCCCTGTAGCGAGCTTCTTCGGGAACCGATTCGGAGCCGCTACAGCCCCAGATTGGAACTTTGGTAATAACATTCAGTAATTAACTGTATACGTAAAGTTATCAGTCGCGCTGGGCGCTGCGGGGGGAAGGTCTTCACCGCAACGACCGCCTTCTGCGGGCCACGACCGCACGAGGGCTGATGCCCGTCTGCCGGGACATGGGGCCGGGCTCGCGGGCTGGCAGCCGGTTGCATTCCGGGTCAGGCTGCCCGGCAACCTCACCGGGCCCTCGCCGCCCAGGCCAGGCGATGTATTCCGGGGGCGCTCCATCGTCTGAATGGCTAGATGGGCGCTGGGCCCGCGCTGGTGACCGCCCAGCGCAAGCGGGAACGGACGGAGGCACTGGATGCGGCGATTGATCCTGGGGTTTTCACCTCGCTGGATGGCTACAGCTGCGACGAGGACAACGGAATCCGGGACGTCATGATGTCGATCGACGATCCCGAGCAGGAGAAATACTTCGTCAGCAGGCTGTGGGAGGCAGGAACCTTCATCATGGGCCGGGTCACCTATGAGGCCATGGCCGGATTCTGGCCCACCTCCAGTCACCCGTCCGCCGGCGCTATGAACGACATCCCCAAGGTTGTGTTCTCCCGTACCCTGGCGTCCGCCAGGGCGCGCCACTGTTCACGGGGCTAGCCCGCCCCCTGAGGCTCCGCCTGGTGCAAAGCACCGCCTTCCCATCCGGGGTACTCGAACTTGTGTACTCACCGGCCGGCCACCAAGAACATGGCGCCAATCCCTAGCCAGCCCTCTCAGTCTCGCGGGCACCTATCAGCCGGCGAATCGCGGCGAGGCGGCAGGGACGCTGGAGCGCTGCTTGTACGCGTGCGGCTACGACTCCGTTCCGGCCACCGCGGTCAACCGCAGTGGCCGGAACGGGTGCCAGGTTTGGCGTGTCAGCTGGCGGCCGCGGCGGGCAGGCCGTTGCCGGTTAGCGGGGTGCCGGTTTCCACCAGGGTCTTTAGGCCGCTGAGCACGAACATCCAGCCGGGCCCGGAGACGCTGCTGGCGGTCTTTGGCGCCGAATCCAGCTGGTCGTGGGTCAACGTCAGCTTGCAGTATCCCCCCTCCTGAGGTTCGATTTCCCAGCTGACCCGGCTCGGCTGCTCCCTGGCCATGTCGGCGTCGTACAGCGAGCGCCACTGGTGTACCAGCCGGCGCGGCGGGTCGTACTCGAACACCGGGCCCTCGCCCCAGGTGGCACCGTCCGGTCCGTGCGAGACATAGCGTTCGGGGCTGACCTCGATCCTGGCCCCGTGGAAGTAACGTGCGGTGAAGTCGGGGGTGGTGATAGCTTGCCAGACCTTCTCGGGGCTGGCCTTGATGAAAACCTGGTAGACCTGGGTCGCCAGGTCTGTCGTGGCAGTCATTCGTCGTCCTCCAGGGCGTTCTTGAGACTGGCCAGCAGCGAGGCCGGCCCTTCGGTGTACTTGTCGATCCAGCGGTCATGGATGAGGCGGATCGGGACCGGGTTCAGGAAATGAAGCTTTTCCCGGCCCGAGCGGCGGGTAACGACCAGCCCGGCCTCCTCCAGAACCCGCAGGTGCTTCATCACCCCGAACCGGGTCATCTCCGTGCCGGCCTCCAGATCGGTGAGCGTGCGGCCATCACGCTCGAAGAGCCGGTCCAGCAGGAGGCGCCGGGTGGGATCTGCGAGCGCCTTGAAGACGCGGTCGTCATCCATCACTCAGCAAAATAGGTGACCTTAAGGTCACATGTCAAGGGCGACCCGGGCCTCGACGCGGGCCTGGAACACCAGCGGGTCGTCACGGTTGCGGGCGCTCGCCGGGAGCTGATGACTCGTCGGCCCAGTCCGGCGGCGTGATCGTGCCGGCCTGCCAGTCGCTGCGCACGATGGCGTAGCCGACAGCGTCGTAGACCGTCCCGTCGGGGGCGGGCCAAGCCTGGCGGTAGTGGGCTTCCTTGAGATAACCGCAGGCGCGGAACGTGCGCCGCATGGCGTGGTTGGCCGCCTGCTGGCGGATCCGGGCGGCGTCTGGTGCGCCGCTGCTGTGGTAAGGCCAGTCCCGGCGGTCAGGAACTCCGCCAGGAGGTCCGCCTCGGCTGGGACGAACCGCCGGTAACGGACGTCACTCATGTGGTCGCCTGGCCTCGGGTCAGCCGGCCACGTAGTCGGCGGCGGCGAGCATCTGCCGGCCGACGGGCTGCTCATCGATCTTGGTGCAGAGCAGCCCGGTCGACACCCGCTCCACCACGCCCCACTCCCAGATGGCGGTGGCGTCGAGGCCGCAGCGCGCCGCCAGCCAGCGGGCCCGGGCCCGCGGATCGCCGGCCATCAGCTCCACCGGGTCCTCGCGCATCACCACCCCCAGGTCGTACTCGGCCTCGGCCAGCAGGCCGTCGGGGTCGACGAGTTTGAAGCCGCGCCCGCTTCCAGCACGTTCCACTGATGGATGTCTCCGTGTACCAGCACGGCCCGTTCGTCGTCGTGGGCTTCGATCCGCCGGACGGCGCAGGCCAGCGCGTAGTCGACCGCGTGGGCCGAACACGGGTGGCCGAGCTCGGTCCAGGTCGCGGTGATGAAGTCGATCAGCCAGCGGCCCTTCTCGGCGCCGGTGGGCAGGTCGCACTCCGCCGCCGGGCGCCAGACCCGGCGGGCCGTCGCGGCCAGGATCTCGTGCCGTCGCCCGATAGGCAGCCCCAGCTGGTCAAGCGAGCGGCCGAGCCGCTCGAGCAGCAGCGCGCCCCGGTCTGGGTCCGACCGCAGCAGCCGCACGCAGCCGTCACCGTTGACCAGCCGCAGGACGGTGATCTCGTGCGCCGCATGGTCACCGGGCCGCGGGATCATCAGCTTCAGCACCGCCGGCATGCCGTCCTCGAGGCTGGCCTGGGCGACGAAGGCCTCGGTCGAGTCGTCGTAGCGGCGGCCCACCGTGATCCGCCACTCTCGTTCAAGACCGGCCACTAGCTCGGGCAGGCCGTCGATCCAGTCCGCCGCGCCGACCGCCAGGGCCTTGTTGCGCGTCACCCGGCCCGGTGTGATCACCGGGCCAGGATAGCCGCCCGCGGTGGCCGCGCGCCCGGATGGCTTCGCGGCCGGCGGCTAGGCGGTCAGGGGCATGAGCACCACGGGCTTGGTGGTGGGAGTTTTGGCCCCGCCCGCGGGCTCGACGGTGATCCCGATCTGGTCGCCGGACCGGACCCCGGAGGCGAGCAGCTGGCTCGGCTGGGAGATCAATCCGGCCGAGCGGGCCACCCCCGGGCTCATCACCCAGGCCTGGTACACCCGGCCCGACGGCAGGGCCGGCATCCCCGTGGTGGTGATGACGGCCGCGTCCCGGTCGCCGGAGTAGACCACGGTGACGAGGCCGCCGGTGCGGGTCCGCATGGTTTCCAGCCGGGCATCGGGCGCCTGCACCACCTTGGTGATGGCCGCGGCGCTGGCCTGGGCCGAATCGAGCTTGTGCTGAGTCGACACCTGCGTGATGCCCAGGCCGACGGCCACCACCACGCTGGCCGCGGCGAAAGCGCCGATCAGCCGGGGTGACCGAAGCCGCCGGCGGTCCCGGGGATGGTCGCGCGGGTGGTCGAGGGGATGAGCCCGCGGGCGCACCCGCCCGTCGGCGCGGTGAAACAGGTGACCCGGAAGCAAGGCCCGCGCCGTCCGCTGCCGGGGCAGCAGGCGGAACCGCTCGTCTTGCCGCGGCGGCAGCTGCCTGGTCCGGTAGGTGGCGGCCAGCACCCGCTGCTCCATCTGGGCCGGCGGCCTGATCGTCTTGGCCACCGCCAGCCGGGCCGCGGTCTCGCGCAGGCCGCGGACCTCCGCTTCGCAGGACGGGCAGCGCGGCAGGTGACGCTCGAAATCTTCGCGTTCGGCTTCGCTCAGGGCGTCCAGGACGTAACTGCCGGTGAGCACGTGCATATCCTCAGGCAACGTTTTCACCACTCCACCCCCATGCAATCGCGCATCCTGATCAGACCATCGCGGATCCTGGTCTTCACCGTTCCGAGGGCGACCTCGAGCAACTGTGCGACTTCAGGATAGGAGTATCCACCGTAATACGCCAGCTTGATCGATTCTCGCTGGAGTTCGGTGAGGCCGTCCATGCAGCGGCGCACCCGCTGGCCCTCCAGCGACGCCTCGACCTCGTCGGCCACATCAGCCAGGTCGGCGGTCAGGTCCGGCGCCACCTTCTGTTCCCGGCGCGAGACCGCATTTTCCGAACGGACCCGGTCCACCGCGCGCCGGTGCGCGATAGTCAGCACCCAGGCCGCCCCGCTGCCCCGGGCCGGGTCGAACCTGGACGCGGTGCGCCAGACCTCGAGCAGCACCTCCTGGGCGACTTCCTCGGACTGGGCCGGGTCTCGCAGCACTTGCCGCACCACCCCGTACACCGGTCCGGCCAGTTCGCCGTAGACCAGCTCGAACGCTTGGTGATCACCGCGTGCGACCTGAACCATCAGCGCGGCCAGATCCCGGCGGTCCCCGTCGGGGAGGCCGGGATCTGGCTGTCTGTCCCGTATTTCAGGCCTGTTCATGTCATGCATTCGAGACCGACGGCCGAGTGGATTGCCTCAGAGCAGCACAGATGTCAAAAACCCGCATAAAAGCCACGGATTTAGATCCGGGCCAATCTGCTGCGCCGGCAGGTCCGAATGGGACCCGTGATGACAACAACGGGACATGCCGCGGTGCGCCGCCTCCTAGCAGGTGCGCTGACCGGTGTGCTGACCGCCGCCGTGGCGCTTGGCGTCGCCGAGCTGGCGGCCGCGATCATCGGCCCGAACAGTGCTCCTGTCATCGCGGTCGGAGATACGGCGATCAACCTGACGCCCATTCCGGTCAAGGAATTCGCGATCGCGCACTTCGGCTCGCACGACAAACAAGCCCTACTCAGCGGCATCGTGGTGCTGCTGCTCGCGTTCGCGGTGGGAATCGGCATCGCGGCCGTCCGCCGGATCGGCTACGGGCTGGCCGGCCTGGCCGTCTTCGCCGTCATCGGCGCCGCGGCGGCCATCCACCTGCCGGGCGCCACCTTTACCGACGTCATCCCCACGCTGGCCGGCGTGGTCGTAGCGGCCGGAACCCTGATCGCGCTGGTCCGCGCGGTCTGGGTCCGCGCGGTACCCGGCGGCGCACGCGGGCGCTCCCGCCGACGTGGCCGGGTCCGTACCTGGCGACTTCCCGGCGCGGGCCGCGAGCAGGCCGGACCGTCGCCGCTTCCTGGTTGCGGGGGCGGGAGCGGCGGCGGTGGCGGTGGTGGCCGGAGGCGTCGGCGACAAACTGCTCGGACGGTTCAGCGTCGCCTCGTCCCGGGCCCAGGTCCGGCTGCCCGCCCCGGCCGTCCTGGCGGCGGCCGTCCCCGCCGGGACCTCCCTGACCGTCCCCGGGCTGACCCCGTTCTTACACCGACAACGCCAGCTTCTACCGGGTCGACACCGACCTGGTGCTGCCGCAGGTGTCGCCGTCCAGCTGGACACTGAAGATCGACGGGATGGTCGACCACGAGCTCGAGTTCAGCTACGCCGAGCTGCTGAAGATGCCGATGACCGAGACCGACATCACGCTGGTGTGCGTCTCGAACCAGGTCGGCGGCAGCTACAACGGCAACGCGAGGTGGCTGGGCGTGCCGGTGGCCGCCCTGCTACGCCGGGCCGGGGTGAAGGCGGGCGCGGATCAGGTGCTCTCCACCGCCACCGACGGGATGACCATCTCCACCCCGCTGACCGCCCTCACCGACGGCCGTCCCGCGCTGATCGCGGTGGGCATGAACGGCCAGCCGCTGCCGATCGCGCACGGCTTCCCGGCCCGGATGATCGTGCCCGGCCTGTACGGCTACGTGTCCGCGACCAAGTGGCTCACCAAGCTGACCGTGACCACGTTCGCGGCGCAGAAGGCGTACTGGACCCAGCGCGGCTACTCGGCGCAGGCGCCGATCAAGACCGAATCGCGTATCGACGTGCCGCGGCCGCTGTCCCAGGCCAAGGCCGGCCGCATCGCGGTGGCCGGAGTGGCCTGGGCCCCGGCCAAGGGCATCGCCAAGGTCGAGGTCAACGTGGACAACGGCCCGTGGCAAACCGCCACGCTGGCCGCCGCCGACGGCATCCACACCTGGCGGCAGTGGATGTGGGCCTGGGACGCCAAGCCCGGGCTGCACACCCTTCAGGTCCGCGCCACCGATAAGACCGGCGCGACGCAGACGTCGCAGCGCGCCTACCCCGTGCCCAACGGCTCAAGCGGTTGGGACTCAGTCGTGGTGACCGTCACCTGACGGCCCCATTCAGAGTGCGGCACCAGTCCGCACCTCAGTCAGTAACACAAATATCTCTCAAGGAGAATCCACAGTGAAGCACCAACTTCTCGCCGTATCCGGCCTCACGCTCAGCCTCGCCCTAGGCGCGGCGGCGTGCAGCTCCAGTGGTTCCTCCACCGCGGCCTCGGGCTCGGGCTCATCCGCCCCAGCCGCCTCGGGCTCGTCCGCCCCGGCGGCGGCGGGTTCCTCCGCCCCGGCCGCGGCCGGTTCCGGCGCGGCTGCCGCCATGGACTTCGGCTCCGGGTGCTCCTCGGTGCCGGCCTCCGGTGCGGGCAGCTTCACCGGCATGGCCACCGCGCCGGTGGCTACCGCCGCTTCGGCTAACCCGGTGCTGTCCACGCTGGTCGCGGCGGTCAAGGCGGCCGGTCTCGTGGACACGCTGAACTCCGCGAAGAACATCACCGTGTTCGCCCCGGACAACGCCGCGTTCGCCAAGATCCCGGCGGCCACGCTGAAGAGCCTGCTGGCCAACAAGGCCGAACTGACCAAGATCCTCACCTACCACGTCGCGGGTGCTCGTTACACCCCGGCCCAGCTGGCTTCCGGCATGTCGATCAAGACCCTGGAAGGCGGCTCGGTTACCCCCAGCAAGATGGGCGGCACCTACGAGATCAACAGCTCGCACGTGGTCTGCGGCAACGTCCAGACCGCCAACGCCACCGTCTACATCATCGACACCGTGCTGACGCCCCCGTCCTCCTAAGCACTGACCGCCTCGCCCGGGTTAACCCCGGGCGGGGCTGTCGGCTGGGCGCCGGCCGGGTGGGCGCTAGTCTGGTGGGACTAGGAGAGTTCGACGATGGGGTCGGGGTAGCTGAGGCGTTTGCGGTCGGCGTCGTCGAGTTGCCAGGGGGTCTGGATCCGGGACGGGTCCAGGTCCGCCAGCTCGGGGACGTAGCGGGCCACGTAGCGGCCGGCCTTGTCGAATCGCTGGGCCTGGCGCAGCGGGTTCATCACCCGGTTCGGCCGGGTGTTGTTGCCTGTGCCGGCCACCCACTGCCAGTTGCCCCCGTTGCTGGCCACGTCGCCGTCCGCGAGCAGCGCGCTGAAGTGCGCGTAGCCGTGCCGCCAGTCGATGCCCAGGTTGCGGGTCAGGAACGAGGCCGTGATCATCCGGGCCCGGTTGTGCATGAACCCCTCCGCGGCCAGCTGCCGCATCCCGGCGTCCACGATCGGGATGCCGGTCTACCCGGTGCGCCAGGCGTCCAGGGCGTGGGCGTCTTCGTGCCAGGACGCGCCGGGCCGGTAGTTCTTCCTGGCCATGTCCGGGAACGCCGCGGTCACCTGGTAGAAGAAATCGCGCCAGGCCAGCTGCCGGCAGTACTCCTCGCCGCCGCGCCGCCGAAATCCCTGGCGCCGATCGCCACCTCCAGCGGTGACACGCAGCCGAACCGCAGGTACGCGCTGAGCCTGGAGGTCTGGTCGCCGGCCAGGTCGTCGTGGTGCTCGTCGTAGCCCGCGAGCTGGCCCTGCCGCCAGCCGGTGAACCGCAGCCGGCCGACCGTCTCGCCGCCGGGAGCCAGATCGGGTGACACGCCGGAGCCGGCCGCGGGAAGCTGGCCCCCAGTCAGCTGCGCGGGCGTGCTGATGGCCCGCGGCACCGGGTAGTGCGGGCGCCAGCTGGCCGCGCGCCAGGCCCGCCAGTACGGGGTGAAGACCCGGTAGTGACCGCCGCCGGCCGGCTTCAGGTCGGCCGGAGGCACTACCGTCAGGCCCGCCGTGACGTGCAGGCCCAGCCGGTGCCTGGCGCCATCGGACTCGAGCCGCTGGCGGCGCCGGGTGGCGTAGTGCGACACGTCGTCGGCCAGGTAGACCGCCTCCGCGTTCACCTCGGCGGCCAGCCTGACCACCTCGGCGGCCGGGTCACCGGTGCGGACGATCAGGTCGCCCCCGAGGGCGCGCAGGTTCTCGCGCAGGTCGGCCAGGGACTGCGCGAGGAAGGCCATCCGGTTCGGCGGCCCGGCGATGGCGGGGTCGACGACGAACAGCGGGACCACCTGCCGGGCACCCTCGCACGCCAGGTGCAGCGCGGGGTTGTCGTGCAGCCGCAGATCACGCGTGAACAGCACGATCGCGGTTTCCATCCACCGTCCCTTCGTCGAAGAGTGGACCTGCCCATGAGAGGCTGACGTTATGCATGAGGCGGCCCTGGACCCGCGGCCGCGGCTTGGCGTGTCGAGCTGCCTGCTCGGCGCGGAAGTGCGGTTCAACGGCGGGCACAAGCGGAGCCGGTTCCTGACCGATGAGCTCGGCCCGTATGTCGACTGGGTGCCCTACTGCCCCGAGATCGAGATCGGGCTTGGCACCCCGCGCGAGGCGATCAGGCTGACCGCCGACGGCCGCCTGGTCAACCGGGCCGGGACCGCCGACCACACGGCGGCGATGGCGGCGCTGCCGCTGCCCGCCGGGCTGGACGGCTACGTGTTCAAGGCCAAGTCGCCGAGCTGCGGCCTCCACACCATCCCGCGTTACCGGCCGGACGGGGACGGCGGCCTGGCCGTCGACCACGGCGGCCGCGGGCTGTACGCCGGGCGGGTGCTCGACCGGTTCCCGCTGCTGGCGGTGCAGGACGAGGGACGGCTGAACGACGCCGGGCTGCGGGAGGCCTTCGCCGAGCGGATCTTTGCCGCGGCGCGGCTGCGGGCCCTGCTCGAGGGCCGGTGGCAGCCACGGGAACTGGTCGAGTTCCACGCCCGGCACAAGCTGCAGCTGCTGGCGCACGACCCGGCGCGGTACCGGGCCGCGGGCCGGATCGTGGCGGGCGCCGGGGACCTGGCCGGGTCTGGGGGTGACCGGGTCGCGGCGGCGTACCGGGACCTGTTCCTGGCCGCGATGGCCGGGCGGGCCAGCCGGGGCCGCAACGCCAACGCGCTCCAGCACGCCTACAGCCGGATCGGCCGGGCCCTGGACCGGCCGCGGCGCGCTGACCTGGTGGCCAGGATCGAGGCGTACCGGCGGGGCATCGAACCGCTCAGCGTCCCGGTGGCGCTGCTGGCCCACTACGCGCCCGGCTGGCCGTGGCTGGCGGCGCAGACCTACCTCATGCCGTTCCCGGCCGGCCTGCGGCTGCGGCACGCGGTCACTGACCCCTAGGCTTCGGCGGGCGCGGGAAGAAACCGCTGGTCCGCCTGATGTACTCGGCGTACTGCGGGCGGTCCGCCATCCGGCGTTCGGTCAGGGCCTGGCCCGAGCCCCGGGTCAGCAGGAACGTCATCAGCAGCGGGCCGACGACGGTGGGCAGCCCGGCCCAGGACCCCAGGCTGATCGCGAACAGGCCCCACCACATGCAGAAATCGCCGAAGTAGTTGGGGTGCCTGGTGTAGCGCCACAGGCCGCGGTCCATGACCATGCCCTGATGGGCGGGATCGGCCTTGAACCGGGCCAGCTGCCAGTCGCCGGCGGACTCGAACACGAAACCGCCCAGCCACAGGGCCACGCCGATGATCGCGACCGGCCCGACCCTGGCCCGCTCGCCCATGCCCGCCTGGATGGGCAGGCAGGCCACCCACAAGATCAGCGCCTGGAGCAGGTAGACGGTGCGCAGCGCGTAGAGGTTCTTGTTGCCCTTGGCCTTGCCCAGCAGATCGCGGTAGCGCGGGTCCTCGGGCTTGCCGCGGTTGCGCGCGCCGATATAGACGGCCAGCCGCATCCCCCACACCACGGCCGCGACCGCGAGCAGGGTGCGACGGGCGGGCTGGCCGTGGCCGATCGAGCTGACCAGGGCGACCAGCGCGGTCAGCGCGATGCCGACGCCCCAGGCGGTGTCCACCACGCTGTGCTTGCCGGCCTTCAGCGCGATCCCGAACGTGACCGCCATCATCACCAGCAGCCCGGCCGCGGTGCAGCCGAGCGTGATGAGGAACGAACCTGGGTTCATCGCCCCGGCCCTGCCTTGACCGCGAGGATCTGGTCGACGCCCATCCGGCCGTCCTCGAAGGCCAGCGCGCCGCCGGCCAGGTAGAGCCGCCACACCCGGAGCTGCTCCGCGGTGAGAATCTCGCTGATCGCGGGCAGGTTGTGCTCGAAGTTGTCCAGCCAGGCCCGGATGGTGCGGACGTAATGGGTGCGCATCGCCTGCACCCCGACGACCTCGAACCCGGCGTTCTCGATCAGCCGCACCGTCTCCCCCACCGGGCGCATGGTCATGTCGGCCGCGATGTAGGACTCGATGAACGGGCCGCCGCCTGGAGCGCGCCGGCCACGGGACATCTGCTGGATGAGCAGGCGACCGCCCGGCCGGACCAGCCGGTAGAGCTCGGCGCAGAACCGGGGATAGTTCCTGGCGCCGACGTGCTCGCCCATCTCCACCGACGCGATCGCGTCGTACGGGCCGCCGCCGGTGTCCCGGTAGTCCTGGATCCTGACCTCGGCCCGGTCTGCCAGGCCCAGGCCGCGGACTCGCTGCTTGACGTACCCGCCCTGCTCGCCGGACAGGGTCACGGCGGTCACCTGGGCCCGGTGGTCGCGGGCCGCGTGCACGGTCAGCGAACCCCAGCCGCACCCCATGTCGAGCAGCGTGCTCCCCGGTTCGAGCTTGAGCTTGCCGCAGATCAGCTCAAGCTTGGCGCGCTGGGCCTGCTCCAGCGTCGCCCCGGGTTGGCCTTCGGGGTACCAGGCGCAGGAGTAAGCCATGTTCGGGTCCAGGATGAGCTGGTAGAAGGCGGCGGGCACGTCGTAGTGACCGGCGATCACGGCCCGGTCGCGGGCCTGGCTGTGCAGGCGGCCGCTGACCCGGAGCTCGGAGCGTGGCGCGGGCGGCGGGGGCCACCCGAGCAGCTTGAGCCGGGCCGCCGCCCGGACCGCGGCCACCCCGGTCCGGGCCAGCGCGACCTTGGCAATCTTCGGGGTGTTGTGGCCCAGGACCCGGCGCAGGCCCTCGGTGAGGTCACCCTCCACGTCGAGGTCACCGCTGATGTAGGCGCGGGCCAGGCCGAGCTCGCCGGGACGCCACAGGATGCGGCGCAGCGCGTCCGGCGACCGGAGCACGGCCACCGGGGGTCCCGGTGGGCCGGCCTCGCTGCCGTCCCAGGCGCGCAGCCGGACCGGCAGTTCCAGGCCGGCCTGCGTGCGCAGCAGCGACGCGATGACCTCGGCGACGGGCTCCCCGGCCGGCTTGGGCTCGGGCGGCTTGGGCTGCGGGGTGGCTCATATCCGGGCCAGGGTGAGCTGGCTGACGTCGATGTAGCCAGCCCGGAAGCCGGCTTCTGAGTAGCTCAGGTAGAAGTTCCACATCCGCCTGAAGACCTCGTCGAAGCCGAGCCGCCCCACGTCGCCGGAGTAGGCGCTGAACCGGTCCCGCCAGATCTTCAGCGTTTCCGCGTAATGCGCACCGAAGTCGTCCCTGGCCGTGATCCGCAGCCGGGTGGACCTGGCCAGGCTGTTCTCGATGCCGGTGACCGAGGGCAGCAGCCCGCCGGGAAATATGTACTTGTGGATCCAGGTGTAGGTGCGGCGGGTCGCCAGCATGCGTTCGTGCCCCATCGTGATCGTCTGCAGTCCGACCCGGCCGCCGGGCGCCAGGTGCGCGTCCAGGGCGCCGAAGTAGGCGTCCCAGTAGCGCTCGCCGACCGCCTCGAGCATCTCGACCGAGCAGATCGCGTCGAACTTTCCGTCGATGTCACGGTAGTCGCGGAGCTGCACGCTGATCTGGCTGGCCAGCCCGGCCTCGGCCACCCGCCGGACGGCGAGCGCCTGCTGTTCCGAGGAGATCGTGATGGTGACCACGTCGGCACCGCGCCGGGCGGCCCGCAGGGCCAGCTCGCCCCAGCCGGTACCGATCTCGAGCAGCCGGCAGCCCGGCCCCACCCCGGCCCGGTCGAGCAGCAGGTCGATCTTGCGACGCTGCGCGTCGGCGAGCATCGACGCCGCGGCGATCGGGTCGGGCGCGATCCGGTCCGGGGCGACCGGGGCGCCGTCGGGCCCGGTGCCGAACACCGCCGCGGAGTAGGTCATGGTCTCGTCGAGGAACAGCGCGAACAGTTCGTTCGACAGGTCGTAGTGGCGGCCGATGTTGCGGCGCGCGCCTTCCCTGGTCTGCTGGTCATCGGACGGGTGCCGGCGCAGCGCGAGCTGGCGCAGCCGCTGCTGCCAGGGCGGCACCAGGTCACCGACGTTGGCGGCGAACACGGTGAGCACCCCGGTCAGGTCGGCGCTTTCCCAGTCCCCGGCCATGTAGGACTCACCAAAGCCGATCAGGCCGGAGGCGCCGAGGCGGCGGAAGAAGTCCCGCGGGCGGTGCAAGATCATGATCGGAGCGTCGGGGCCGCCCGCGCCGATCATGCGCTCGTCCGGAAACCGGACCCGCAGCGGCAGCTTGGCGACCCCGGTAGTGAACAGGCCACGCGCGATGGCGGCACGGGCGGACGGGCCGGGGACGGCGGCGACATCGGGCCACCGTTCGGCGTCGACGGTCCGGTGCGCGGCGTCGTGCTGCGTGCTTGTGCTGATCACTGAACCCCCTCCTGGGGTAGATGTGCAGGTCGGGGTGTTATCCGCAGCCCGCGAAGGTACAGCTTGATCCCCTGCCAGCGGATCCGGGCGGCCACGGCCACGGGTGCGGCCGGATGCCGGACAGCGGCGGCGATCAGGGCGGCCGCGGTGGCCGGAACGCCCCGGCCGTGCACGCTGGCCGCGAACGAGTGCCCGTCCGGGCGGCCCAGGACGATGCTCAGGGAGAGCCGCTCGGCTGGTTCGGGCAGGCTCATCCGGTAGCGGCCGTCGACGGGATAGAACGGGGAGACGTAAAACTCTTTCGGCAGCTCGGCCCGGCCCCGGCTGTCGGTGTGCAGCAGGTAGGCGTGACGCTGGCCGTAGGTGTTGTGCACCTCGGCGACCACGCAGGCCAGCGTGCCGTCGGCCCGGTGGCACCAGTAGACGGTCAGCGGGTTGAACACGTACCCGAGCACGCGGGCGTGCGCCAGCATCATCACCCGGCCGCCGGCCGCTCCACACCGCGCTCGGCCAGGAAGCGGTCCAGGTTCTCCCGGATGCTACGGCCGGGATCCCCCAGGTGATCGCGGGCGTCAAAGCGGGCCAGCAGCCGCAGCCCCGGCGCCAGCCGGGGCAGGTGGTCCAGGTCGACCAGCCACTGGTAGCCGTGGTAGGTGAACACGTTGCGCAGCGGCACCGTCCGGGCGTGGGTGATCGTGCACTCATACAGCGCGGCCCCGGGGGCCAGCGGGCGCGCGGCGGTCACCAGGTGCCGCCGAGGGCGCGGGCGGCCTGCGCGCCGGACCGGCAGCCGTCCTCGTGGAATCCCCACCCGTGGTAGGCGCCGGCGAACGCGGTGACCGCGGTGTTCAGTTCCGGCAGCCGTCGCTGCGCCGCGACCGAGGCGGGGGTGTAGGCCGGATGCGAGTAGTCCATCCGGTCCAGGACGCGGGCCGGCTCGACGACGTCCGCACCGCCCAGCGTGACGACGTAGTCCTGCGCCGCGGCCAGGCTCTGCAGCCGGTTCATGTGGTAGCTGATCCGCGGCGCATGATCGGGAGCAGCTGCTCAGCGCGTAGTTCCAGGACGCGCGGGCGGCCTGACGGGACGGCAGCAGGCGGGCGTCAGTGTGCAGCAGCGCCGGGTTGGGGGTGTACCTGAACGCCCCGAGGACGTCCCGCTCGGCCGCGGTCGGCTCGGCCAGCAACCGCAGGGCCTGATCCGGGTGGGTCGCGATGACGACGGCGTCGAAGACCCGCACCTCACCCGAGGCGTCGTGCACCTCGGCGCCGCCGGGGAAACGGTGCACGGCGCGGACCGGTGCGCCGAGCCGGACCGTGTGCAGGCGTTTGGCCACCTGCTCGACGTAGCTGCGGGATCCGCCGACCACGGTGCGCCACGGCGGCGAGCCGGAGATCGACAGCATCCCGTGGTTGGCCAGAAACCTGAACAGGTACTCGGCCGGGTAGCTGAGCGCCGTGCCCGGCGGGCAGGACCACACCGCGGCGACCACCGGGAGCGCGAAGTGGGCCTGGAAGTAACCGGAGTAACCGCCCCGGTCGAGAAACTCCCCGAAGGTGAGATCTTCCGGGCTGGCCAGCAGGCGGCGGGCGGCACGGTGGAAGCGCGGCACCTCGGCCAGCATCCGCAGGTACCGGCCGCGCCCCCGGCTCAGCCCGGCGGCCAGGCCGGCCAGCCCGCGCTGGCCCGCGTACTGCAGGCCGCAGCCGCCGCACCGGACCGACATGCTCATTTCCGACGGGCGAGTGGTCACCCCCAGCTCGCCGAACAGCTTGGTCAGGAGCGGGTAGGTACGTTCGTTGCAGACGATGAACCCGGTGTCCACCGGTATCGAGGGCCCGGCGGCCGGCACGACCAGGTGCGTGTCGGCGTGACCGCCGAGCCGGCCGTCTTTTCGTAGAGGGTGACGCTCGTCGGTCCGTGACAGCACATAGCCAGCGGTCAGGCCGCTGATGCCCGCGCCGACGACCGCGATCTTCCGTCCGTTCACCTGCGTCCTCCCCTCTGGCTCCTTCCGGCCGGCGCCTGTAGTCCCCTATTCGGCGCCGTGGCTGGACTGGATTGGCGGCAGCGCGGTTTGCTCGCGGCCGAACAGATGACGCAGCGCCTGCTCCAGGTGCGGCTGCCGGAAATGATGCCCTCGCCCGATCAGCTGATCTGGCCGGACGTACTGGCTGGCCTGGGCGATTTCCCTGGCACCCTCCTCGCCGAGCAGCAGGCGCGGGCCAAAGCCGGGCACCGGCAGCAGCGCCGGGCGGTGCAGCACGCTGGCCAGCGTCCGGGTGTAATCGATGTTCCGTACCGGCTCCGGGGCGACCGCGTTGACCGGGCCGGACAGACCGGAGTCGAGCACGGCCCGCAGGTAGATGTCGAGCCAGATCGTCGATGCCGATCCAGGCCAGCCACTGCTTGCCGGTGCCGAGCCGGCCACAGGCCGGCCGCGAACAACGGGCCGAGCAGGCGGAGCATGCCGCCGCGCGGGGTCTGCACGATGCCGGTGCGGACCTGCACGGTGCGCAGGCCCGCGGCGGCGGCCGGGGCGGTGGCGTCCTCCCAGTCGGCCACCACGTCGGCCAGGAACCCGTCGCCCCGGACGCTGGCCTCGGTCAGGATCTCCTCACCCCGGTCCGGACCGTAGATCCCGATCGCCGAGGCCGCGACGAACGCCCGCAGCGTCCCGCCGGGGGCCGCGGCCGCGGCGAGCTCGGCCAGGCGGCGGGTGGGGTCGATCCGGCTGTCCCTGATCTCGCGCTTGTGGTCCGGGGTGAAGCGGCCGCCAATGGACGCGCCGGCCAGGTGGACGACCGCGTCGACACCGGTCAGCAGGTCAGCGGCCGGGTCGTCGGGTTGCCAGAATCGTTCGGCCGGGTGGGTGGGGCGGTGGCGCACCAGCCGGATGACGCGGTGCCCGCTGGTGGTCAGCAGCGCGGTCAGCGCGGTGCCGATCAGGCCGCTGGAGCCGGTGACCGCCACCGTCAGCGTGGCCGGGTCGATCACCCGGGCGCGGGCCTGGGCCGCCAGGTCATCGGCGAGCTGCCGGTGCCGGTAGTTGAACATGGACCGCAGCGCCCGTTCCGGGATCGAGGTCTCCACCTCGTCGGTGACCAGGGTGCGCGACCCGTCCGCCGCGGCGAACCTGTGCGTGTGCCGCCAGGAGAAGATGGCCGAGAGCGGGAAGGACTCAAGCACGTCCGCGAACGCGTGCGGCGGGTCGTAGCGGTCGGGCTGGTGGGTGGCGACCCACCGCAGCCCGCCGGGCAGTCCGAGCACCGCCTGCCCGTCCCGCAGCGAGCTGGCCTCGGCCAGCACCCGGACGGGCTGCCACGGCGGGCTCAGCCGGGTGATGGCGCCCGGACGGGCGTGCCAGGCGAAGACCTCGTCCAGCTCCGCATCTACCACACTGAAATGAGTAAAGCCCATGACCGTCAGCCCTCCCAGGCGCCAGCGCTAACCGGTGTGATTAGCCACTGTCGTTAAATCAATACTAAATTACACTAATATGCAGAGCTTAAACACCTAGCACCCCCGACTGGAGCCCCCGTCATGCAGCTACGCGAAGCCGCCGACGTTCTCGGGGTGCACTACCAGACCGCCTACGGCTGGGTCCGCCAGGGGGTGCTGCCTGCCCGGAAGACCGCACGCGGTTACGATGTCAGCGACAGTGACGTCAGCGCGCTGGCGGAACGCCGGGCCTCGGGCACCGCCCCGCCGCCGCAGATCCGGGTGCGTGACTGGACGGCCCAGGCGGACCGGTTGCACGCCGCGATCGTGACCGGCGACGAGACCGCGGCCCGGCAGGTTTTCGCCCGGCTCGCGCGCGGTGTCCCGATCACCGACCTGTGCGACCGGGTGGTCGGGCCGGCGCTCAGCCGGATCGGCGCGGACTGGGCCGCGGGCCACCTGACCATCGCGACCGAGCACCGGGCTAGCGCCATCTGCGAACGGCTCATCGCCGCCCGGTCGCGGCAGCCGCAAGGCCGCCCGCGTGGCATCGCGGTGACGGCCGCGCCGCCCGGGGAACGGCACGCGCTGCCGTCCCTGATGGCGACGGTGTGCCTGCGCGAGGACCGGTGGCTGGTGCATCACCTGGCCGCCGACCTCCCGGTCGCCGAGGTGATCAGCCTGGCCAGGGACACGGGGGCCACCCTGGTGGTGCTGTCGGCGGCCACCGCGGAAGGTAGCCGCCTGGCCCGGCAGTCGGTGCCGGAGATCACGCTCGCCCTGCCCGGGATCTGCGTGCTGGCCGGTGGCCGGGTAAGACCCTCAGCCAGCTCAGGCAGGCCGCCCGGGACATCGTCCGTGTTACCGGCTGGCGGATGAGGCGGCCACGCCCGGGTGACCCCCTGGGCGGCGAAGTCGTCGACGTCGGATCCGGTCATGTCGATCGAGGCCCAGCGGGTGCACTCCAGTTCGCGCTGCCCGTCACGTTCTCCGTAACATCGAGCTGGCCCCCCCCCGCTCTCCCCCTCCGGGAAATCCTCGGGCGTCGTTGTGGGGGGATGCGGTGGGGGGCGGTCGATTTCCCGTTTCGCGGTGGCGGCTTCCTACGCGGGCGCCCCAAGACCGGGGCGGTGCGTGAGCTGGTAGCAAGGGGTTCAGGCCATGATCGCGGCGCACCCTCGGGGATCGTTTCCGCCCGTATTCGCTCGACCAGGTGCACGCCACCTTGATCGCGCTCAACGCGGTGCCTGATCCGCGGACGGGCGCCGTCGTCAACGAGTATTACCTGACCCGGCGGGGCCGGGCGGTGGAAATGGATCTGCCGCGGGTGATGGACACGCTGGCAGGCACGTTTCGCGGGACCGATGCGGGTACGGATCGGCGGCTGGCGGCGGGACGGGGAGATCCCGTTCGCCAGCCAGGGACAGCATCTTTTCGACCGGGCGTTCTCGGCTCAGGGCAACGCGTTCGTACTGGTCGGGTGGCCGGTCGTGTCGTTTGCCGGGGCGGGTGGCGGTGAGCGGGAGGGTGGCGGGCGGGAGGTGCGGCCGGTGGATGAGTTGCGGCGGGGGATGAACGCGGCCGGCTTGCTGCACAAGTACCACGCTCGCGAGACCGACGTCGACAACGACCTGCACTTGGTGGTCGGTCATCAGGTGGGCGTGGCGGGGGGCAGCATGATGTCGGACGGCGGCGTGGATAGGGCCGTGAATTCAGTCCGGGAGAGGCTGGCCGCCGATCCGGTCGAGTTCGATATCAGCCTGGGCGACGTGAAGATCGTCGTGGCCGACTCGCACACGCTGGCTCCCCCGTTGTACGTCAGCGGTATCCCCGCCGATGAGGCGATCCTGCGCACGCTGATGCGCTGACCTTGCCGTGAGTGCGGTCGGTGATGTCCCCGGGTGCTGTGCGCCGCGGGGCGTGCACCCGGAGATTTATCGTGGATCCGAGGTTGGAGGCCAGCGGATCCGCTGGCCTCCAGCGCCATACGCCGAGTGTAATAACGTCCACCCGGCGCGCCGGCTCGTCATCGAGGGACGATCACGCTCTGGAGTTCCGCGATCCGCCGGCTGACCCGGAGAGACGGCCGCCCCGGACAGCCGCCCCAGCCTTCAGCCCCTCCTGTCCCACCACCCCCTCCCCAGGCCCTCCGCCCCAGCACAAAAGGGACCCTCCATGATCATGAACAGTTCGGGTCACATCCGACCCGAACTGTTCAAGATCATGAAATCCCAAGCCCCGTGTCGGATCCGCGTGCTCCAGACCCCTATGTCAGCTGCGAAAACGTCCGGTCCTGGCGTCGGCTGACGATCGAAGCCACGACCAGCGTGAGCGCTCGCGCCAACGGCCGCCCCGGTTCAGCCGGTCCCGGTCGCACCCGGCTGAGCCGCGTCCATTCAACTGGAAATTCACCGCCGATGACCTGACTGCGCTGCTCCGCCACATCAGCGAACCCGGGCAACCCGCCCACCCCTCCGTGCTGCCGCGGGCCGCATGACCGGAACAGCTCACGACAGCGGCTTGCGCATCACGATGCGCGTCCGGCCGCTGCCGCCGTAGTCCTCCGCGCGGAGCATCTCGGTGAACCCGACGCGCTTGTGAAACGCCACAGATCTTTCGTTCTCCGGGCTGGTGATGGCCTTCAGCGCGACCGCGCCGCGTCCCCGCGCCGCTTTCTCGAAGGTCTCATACAGCATCCTGCCCAGCCCCAGCGCCCGGAAGTCGTCCCGCACCGCGACGAAGTGAATGTAACCGTCGCCGGCCTGCGCGACGAAGCCGAGCAGGTACCCCATGATTTGCCCGCTGCCCCGATCGCGCGCGACGAACGCCGTGTCGCGGAACTCCAGGAAGAACATGGGGTGGTGCAAGTACCGAGGCAGGTCCCGGTCGCCCCAGAAGCGCTCGTAATTCCGCAGGATCTCGGCTAGGTCCCCATCGCCTGCGCCCTCGATAACAACATCGCTCATGGACACAGAGGTACCCATCCATCAGCTCTCACGCCTCCAACCCCGACGAACTTACGGTGTCACCCACTTAGCTTGGCGTTTAACCTCCCGGGCTCGGCGTGGTTTCCTGCGTCGTCTTCTTGATGGCGGCCTTGCCCACGTCGTGACGGGTGGCCGGGTGCCGGTTCTTCGAGCCGGGAGGTCTGCCGGGACCAGGTTTGCCGGGTTTCGGTGCGGCTGTGAGAACGGGCAGTGTGCCGTGGATGGCCCGGAATCCCCGCCGGACCCGCGCGGGGGTCAGGCGGCCGGGCAGGGCGGGGCGCTGCCAGGGCAGGCGCAGGTCTGCAGCGAGGCCGCGGGCGAGCCAGAGCTGGGCGTAGCAGGCGAGGATCAGCCAGGTCCACCGGTCGGCGGCGGCGGGGTCGCGCAGTTTCGGCTTGGTCCAGCCGAGGACCTGCTTCAGGAACCGGAACGTATGTTCGATATCAAACCGGCGCAGGAACGCCTGCCAGCAGCGGTTCACCTCATCGGGATCCGCGTCCGGGCAGGAGGTCCGCAGCCAGACCGGCTTGGGGGCGCGATCGTGCGGCAGGTGCTCGACGGTGAGCTTGATGAGGGTGCCCTCGATGACCGGCAGTTTCCCCTGGTGGCCTGCCCAGGCGCCGCGGGCCTTCAGCTTGGGGTGCATGCGGTGCCAGGCGCGGGCGTCTGCGGCCCCGTACCGGGAGGTCCGCGTCGTGGTGTGCAAGTCCGGCCCGGGGCAGGCGGCGTCATCTGAGAGCCTGAGCTCACGCCCGTGCCGCACAGGCCGGCCCATCTGGCCGGGCCGGCGGGGCGGCGGCGCCTGCCGCAGCACCCGGTTGGTGCCCAGCCGCCCCAGCACCTGCACGGGAAGATCCCTGAGCAGCCAGGCCAGCCGGGCCGGCCATAGCCGGCGTCGAAGATCACCATGATGTCCGGGTCGCCGTCGTGCCAGTGCCCGGCGGCGATGATCCGGTCGATGACCCCGCGGACCTGGGCGGCGGTCACCGCGGCCAGATCGTCATCTGGACCCAGCCGGACCGCGTCCAGCAGCCGGGTCCACGACGTCCGGCCTGGTTCCAGCGCGGCTATCAGCGAGTACGGCCAGCCCGGGATCATCTGCGCGCTGCTGTTCCCCCGCCCGTAGCAGTGGCAGAACGACCGGCCCGGGCTGGTCCCCGCGTCCGGCCGCAGCCAGTTGCTCACATCGACCGCCAGCCGGATCCGGCCATCATCCCAGGCCGGCAGCGGCACCCCCGCCAGTGCCCAGCGCAGCCGCGAAATCTGCACTTTCCCGCAGTTCAGCGCGTCGTACAAGGCGCCATGGCCGCGCCGGTGACCTGGCTCCAGCGACAATTCCGCCAGCATATGCACCCGGTCCTGCTTGCACAGCGCCGCGTCGCACAGTTCACACAGCGCGTCCGCCCGGGCGGACAAGCACCGGTACACCTCCCGGCGGAACCCTGCCAGCCGTTCCCATGCCCGATCTGTCTCGTCCCCGGCGCCCGCCCGGGCCTCCGCCCAGGCCATACTGAAAGCCACGGCCACCGCCCTGCGTCTTCAAGTTCTGTGGTGAGAACCCGAAGATGATGACGCGGTGGCCGCCTGTTATCACGGCGACCCACCGGACAGTACGGGCAAAAGTTGCCACGCAGACAGCAGAGGTTAAACGCCAAGCTTAGCGTCTGGGCTTCCCGCTAACTCGCCTGAGTGCTGTCGATCCGGAAAGCGGACGTTAGCCGGGGGCATGTCCGCAGGACGAGCCGCCGCCCAGCACGAAGATCACATCCGAGACATCCCACCACGTCCACGTCCGCCAGACTTAACGATTCTCACGACCCAGATCAAGATGACCATGGTGCCCGCGCGTCGTTAGGTGCCCTGTTGCCTGCAGACGGGACTGCCCGGCCTCAGCGCTTCCCGTCCGGGCGCTGTGCCGATCCGGTGCCTCCCAGTGCACGCGATCCGCCATCACGCGGGAAGACGCCCGGGAGCGAACGTTCGTGGCTGGGGCGCGGTTAGGGCGGCGCGGGGGCAGGTTTCTGGCGGTGCGGATGCGGGGGGTGAGGAGGAACGAGCTGGAAGCGGCGAAGATGACGAGGACGATCCAGAGGCCGTTCCGGGCGCCGAGCGCGGTCCCGAGGGCGCCGGCGCAGCAGCGCTCCCAGCGGGATCATGCCGAACGCGAGGAAGCGCATGCTCGCGGTCACCCGGCCGAGCATCGACGGCGGGCAGTATTCCTGCCGGAAGCTCGCGGCGATCACGTTGGTGACGACCAGGCCGCCGGCCACCAGCGTCGAGCCTGCCAGGTAGCAGGCGAGCCGGAGTCCGCGTTCGGTCAGCGGGATGAGCAGGCCGGATAGGCCGGTACCGGCGGTGGTGAGGACCAGCGCCCGGGCGGTGCCGCAGGCGCGGCTCAGCCGGGGCGCGGCCAGCGCGCCGAACAGGCCGCCGAGCCCCCGGTCGCCAGCAGCAAGCCGACCGCGGCGGAGCTCAGGCCCACCACGCGGAGCAGGAAGATGACGACCAACGCCAGGTTGCCGGTGTACGCCAGGTTGGCGATCGCCGCGTAGATGGTCAGCGGCCGCAGGTACGGGTCGCGGGCCACGAAGCAGATGCCCCGCCAGGCGTCTGCCCGCACGCCGCCCGCCCGTGGCGTGCGGATCGGCGCCGTGGGGTGAATGCGCAGCAGGCAGACGGCGGAGACCAGGAAGCTGGCCGCGTTGAACGCGAGCGCGGGGACGGCTCCGAACGCCTCGGCGGCTAGCCCCGCGAAGCCGCGGCCGGCGATGGTGGCGACGCTCGCCCCGCCCTGCAGCCGGGCGTTGCCCGCTACCAGCTCGGCCGCGCTGACCAGGCCGGGCAGCGCGACCTGGTAGGCGGTGGCGAAGACCACGTTGGCCGCGCCGGCCAGCAGCGCCACGGCCACCAGCTGGCCGACGCCGAGCACCCCGAGCCAGGCGGCGACGGGCAGGCTCGCGTACAGCAGCGCGGAGATCAGGTCGCAGCCGATCATCAGCGGCCGGACCGGCAGCCGGTCCACCCAGGCGCCGGCGAGCAGGCCGATCACCAGCCACGGGAGGTAGGCCGCGGCGGTCAGGGCCGCGACGGCGAAGGTGCTCGCGCGCAGGACCGTGACCGCGGCCAGCGGCACGCCGACCACCGCCATCGCGCTGCCGGCCACGCTGATCGTTTCCCCGATCCACAGCAGCCGGAAGTTACGCTGCCGGAAAAGGGCGCTGGTGCGCGTCACTGCGTCCGGCCGGCCGGATCGACTGCCGGCCGGCAGGCGGCGGCTCCGCGGCTTCGGCGCAGGCAGCGGTCTGGGCCGCGGCTGGGTCTGTCGTCAGCATCTCGTGCGTGACGGCTGACCAGAGGGCTTCGCGGGCGGCGTCCAGGACGTCGGGCGGGGGCGGGTCGACGTAGCCGAGGGCGGTGACCGGGTCGGGTGGCGTCATGTTGTCTCCTCGGCGAGGACGAGCCGGAGGGCGGCCCGGGCGCGGTGCAGCCGGCTGCGGGCGGTGCCGGGCGGGACGCCGAGCACCCGGGCGGCCTGCGCCGGGGTCAGCTGCTCCCAGGCCACGAGCAGGAGCACGTCGCGTTCGGCGGGCGGCAGGGCGCCGATCGCGGCCACCAGCGCGGGGGCCCGGCTGGCCGAGTCCAGGCGGTCGATGACCTCATCCCACGGATCCTCCGGCCGGCCGGCATCGGGGGGAGGCGTCCGGGCGGGCCCGCCAGTGGGCTCGCAGCACGTTCCTGGCGATGCCGAGCAGCCACGGCCGCGCGTCGGCGTACGCCGGGTCGTAACCGGCCCGGCCGGCGAACGCCCGGAGCCAGACCTCAGCCAGCAGGTCGGCGGCGACCTGGCGGCCGGCCCGGCGGGCCAGGAAGCCGTGCACCGCCACCTCGTGCCGCCTGACCACGTCGACGAACACGTCAGGACGGCCGCGCGCGGACCGCTCGATCAGCGTGCCGTCTGTCTCTGGCTCAACCGTCAAGGCTCCTCCGGATGTCCTCCTACTGTGATATTGCCGGGCAAACGGCGGAGCGTTCGGGGGCCTCGCCTGCTGACGATGTGCTCATGGAGCAGGAAGACGCCGATGACCAGGAACCAGCCGGAGGTGAGAAGCACCCGGACGCGTTCGGTCCAGCCGATGCTGGCGCTCGCGAGCAGCAGGATCACGTCCGCCAGGCCGCAACTGGCGATACCGATCCCGAGGGCGATCTGGAGCCGGCCCCAGCCCGCCCATCGGCCCGCGATCACCGTCCCCAGCACGGCGGCACCGGCCGCGGCCCCGGCAACCCCAGCAGGCCGGAGTCGGTGTGCACGTTGACCAGCTGACCCATCAGGCCGAGGGCCGAATGCTCGCCCCGGGCGCACCGGGCACTGGTGTCCGGGTCACATTGCATGCTGGTGGCGGCATCGAGGATGGAGCTGGCTCCGGCCAGCCCGAGCAGGACCACGGCGGTCACCGACCAGCGGCGGCCGGCGATGAGCCGGCACACCGCCCAGGCGGCGACGAGGACCCCGAGGCCGGCCAGGACGTCGGACGTGCGGTACAGCCAGGCGAAGGGCTGGCCGGGCCCTTCGAGCTCGCTGACGAAACCGTTGCCGGCCGACCGGGCCGGGTGGGTCCACCGGCTGAGCAGGAACGAGCTGTAGCACGCCGCCGCGACGAGCGCGGCCAGGCCGCCGGCCTACCTGCCCGGCGGCGGCCGGGTCGGGGCGGGTCAGCATCGGCGTAGCACCAGCTGCACCGGGCCGGAAGGAGCCAGCGTGATGCCCGCGCGGGGACGCAGGTCCCCGGCGGTGAACCGCAGCTCGGCGCCGGCCATGGCGTCCAGGACGGAACTGAGCACCAGCCGGGCGAAGGACCGGCCCAGGCAGGTCCGCTCGCCCGCGGCGAAAGGGATAAAGCCCCAGGACGGCCTGGCGCCGGCGAAACGCTCCGGCCGGAAGCTCAGCGGATCGGGCCACAGCCGCGGGTCGCGCTGGGTGAGGTACGGGCTGTACAGGATGAGGGTCCCGCGGCGGATGCGGATGCCGTCGAATTCGGTCTCGGCCGCGCACCGCCGGCTTCCGATCCAGCCGGCCGGGTAGAGCCGGAGCACCTCGTCGATGACCGCGAGCCGGTGTTCGGCGGCCAGGAACTCCGGTTGCCGGCGACATGACCGAGCAGCCACGCCAGGGTGTGCGCGGTCGTGTCGTAGGCCGCGCTCAGCGCCACCCTCATTTCCTCGGTCCCGTTGGGCAGGCCGCGGAAGGCCGCCGCCAGCGTGCCGGCCGGCGCCTGCGCGATCCGGCGTGCCAGCACCTGGTTCATCCGGTGAAACAGCACCGGCCGGCGGATGAACGGGGCCGGCAGGGCCCGGTCGAGGGGACGGAGGAAGTCGGCCAGCAACCGCGGCGCGACCTGCCCGCCGAGGAACGTGGCCGCCAGGATCTCGCGCATCAAGGCCGCCGACCAGGCCACGGCGTCAAAGGGCCCGGTGGGCAGGCAGCGCTCGATCACTGCGCTAATCTGGCTGCTCAGAGCGCCGACGGCGGACCCGGTGAACGCCGGGTTGAGCTCCTGGCGGCGGCGCTGATGATCCGGCGCGTCCAGCTGGACGAGTCCCGCGGCCAGGTAGGGAGTCAGGCCGCTCATGCTGCCCCGGCTGCGGAAGGTCACCAGGTCACCGAGCACGAAGCGATTCCAGTCGGGTGAGTAGCCCAGGATCGCCCGGCCGCCAGAGCCGCAGCCCGAAGACCGGGCCCAGCCGGGCCCCCTCCTCGATCAGGTCCAGCGGATCGCGGCCCCAGCGGCGGAGATGGCCGACGCCGAACTCCGTCCGCGGCGCGGGCAGGATCATGGGTAGACCCGTCCCTTCCACGGCCGGTTTCCGCGCAGGGCCCGCGCGATGACGGGGACCGCCGCCAGCGGGGACAGCGGCGACAGCACCGCCTGCCAGACCGAACGGCGTCCGGTCTTCAGCTCGACCACGGCCCGCTCGGCCACGCCGAGGACGAGCGGAAAGACCCAGCGACGCCGGCCCGGCGCCAGCACCGCAGGCAGCGTGTAGGCGAGCAGGTGCCAGCCGGCCGCCAGGACGAGCCGGGTCCGCGAGCCGCCGGTCACCGGCAGCAGGCCGCGGGACAAGCCGGCCACCACCTCGCGGTACCCGTCGTACATCCGGGTCGCGACCAGCTCACCGCCCAGAGCCAGGCCCAGCTTCAGGCCCGCTTGCCTGGTCCGGCGGGCGATGGCGACGTCTTCGATGATGTCGCCGCGGACCGCGGCGAAACCGCCGAGTTCGCGGTAGGCCTGCCGGGTGAACACCAGCAGGGAGCCGTTCGCCGTGGCGGCCTGGGGCACCGGGGCGGACAGCAGGCCGAAGGGAAGAAAGCACAGCAGCACGTCATCGATCAGCGGCGTGATCAGGCGCTCGCCCAGGGTGCCGGTGATCTGCCGGGGGAACACCGAGAACACGTCGGCGTGCTGAGCGAGCATCTCGGCGGTCACGGCGTCGAGCACGCCGGGGGCCAGCAGGACGTCGGCGTCGCAGAACACCAGCAGCGATCCGGCCGCCTGGGCCGCGAGCTGATGACAGGCCCAGTTCTTGCCCACCCAGCCGCCCGGTGCCGGGCTCCCGGTCATGACCCGGGCCCGGGGGTGCGCCGCCAGCAGCGACCTGGCCAACGGCGCCGTGCCGTCACCGGACTCGTCATCGAGCAGGATCAGTTCGCCGGCGACCCTGGCTGACCAGGCCGGGAAGGAAGTCCGCCAGCGTCGCGGCCTCGTTACGCACCGGCACGAGGAGAGACACAGAAGGGGGCCGGGCGGCCCGCTGGCTCAGGGACGCCGCGGGACGGCCTGCGGCCAAGCACGGGGAACCACACCACGTTGACCAGCAAGATACTGACTTTGACCAGGAGGAAGGCGGTTATCGCCCGGCGCAGCACGGTCATCGCGGACGCCCCCCCGCCCATCGGCTGAGGCGTTCGTCCCAGCTCGCGCGGCCTTTGACCGCGCGCCGGAAGCCGGGCACGCGGCGCCCGCGGGTCACCGCAGGCGATGGCGGCGTCCAGCTCGCGCAGCCGGGCCGACAACGCGGCGAAGAGCTCACCGGGTGCCACCTCGGGTGCGATGTCCACCAGCGCCTCGGGGTACTGCTGGCCGCGGCTGACGACGCGGACCGCCACCGGGACCACCGCGGCCGGGCGCGTGGCCCGCCAGCCATTCCGCCCCCCGCGCCACCGGACGCAACGGACCAGGCGACTGCAGCTCGCCCTCGGGGAAGATGACCAGGACCCGGCCCTCGCGCAGGACCTGCAGGGCCTGCCGCGGCCGCTGGGCCGAGATGGCCCCGGCGGTTCGCATGAAGGAGAAGGTGCCGAGGTTGTCCCCGTCCATCAGCAGCGCCGCCTGACGATGCTGTTCTTGCAGGACCGCGGCGGCGACGAACCCGTCCCACCAGCTGTGATGATTCGCGGCCCAGAGGGCGGCGGAGGGGGAAGCTCGCCCCTGACCCATACCCCCCGCAAGCCGCGGCGGACCAGCTGGGTCAGCCCGGCGGCCAGGACGCGGCCCGGAATCGAGACGCTGGCCTGCTGTCATCGCGTGGCGCTCGTCAGTTCCATGGTCACCGCGACCGCCTCGGGCAGGTCGGCAGGCGTCCGGACACCGGCCGGCAGGTCCTCCAGGCGCCAGCCGGGTCCGCAGGCCGCGACCAGCGAGGGACGGGGACGGGCGGCGACCGCGACGATGAGCGGCCCGGCGTCGGCGGTGCTGGCCGTATGCGCCCAGAGCAGCACGGCCGCCGGTCCGGTGCGGATGATGGCGTCGCGCAGCACGTTCACCGGAATGCGGGCACCGAGCATCCGGCTCGCCCGGCCGCGCTCGGCCAGCGCGGCCGCGAGCGCCTCGAGCGCCAGGGTGTGCTGCTCGGCCGGCGCGCAGGCGAGCATGACTGACGGGCGGGCGGCCGGCCGGGGCACCTCGGCCAGCGCCGCCGAGATCGCGGCCGACAGCACGTGCTCGGCCGCGATGTACCGGCTGATGGTCGTGTACCGGCGGCCGACCTCCCGCAGCGCGGGCGCGAACGCCGTGGTCCAGGCGGGGATGACGCCCTGGGCCAGGGCCGCCCGGGTGAGCCGGTCCAGGGTGCCGGGGTCCAGGGCCAGCGCGGCCCGGCGCAGCCTCAAGGCGACGGGCCCCTGGGCCGCCGCCGTCTGGTCGCGGCCGGGATGCGTCCTGGCCGGAAGGGCGCAGGTCCCTGGCGATGCGGGCGGCCTCGGCCGCAGTCACCCCGTCGATGGTGAGCTGGCGCATCAGCTCGAGCCTGGTCACGTCGCCCGGGCTGTAGCGGCGATGCCGTCCCGGCAGACGGACCGAGGGGCCGAGCCCGTACCGCCGGTCCCAGCTGCGGACGGTGGTGACCGCGATGCCGAGCCTGCGGGCGACCTCGCCCGCGGACAGCCCGGTAGCTGGCACGTCCGTCACGCCGCCTTCCGCCGAGATGATCGGGTGATCCGCTCCGCGGCGAGCCGCGCGGACACGAGCACCATGGGTATGCCGACGCCAGGCTGGGTGCCCGAGCCGACGAACACGACGTTCTCCAGCCCGGGCGCCAGGTTGCCCGGTCGCAGCGGACCAGTCTGGCTGAAGGTGTGCGCGCTGGCAAACGGGGTGCCGGCGGCCAGCCCGGCGTCGGCCCAGTCCGCCGGGGTGACCAGGTGCCGCACCTCGGCATCCTCCAGGCCCGGGTAGCCGCGGGCCGCCAGGACCTGCAGCAGCTCGTCGGCGTAGGCCTGCCCCGAGCGGCGCCAGTCGATGCCCGCCTCCAGGTTGGGGACGGGAGCCAGCAGGTAGTACGCGTGGCGGCCGGCCGGCGCCAGCGTCGGGTCGGTGCGGGTGGGGTTGGTGAGCAGCAGCGACGGGTCGGTCATGACCCGGCCGCGCCGGATGATCTCGTCGAACGTCTGCTTCCAGGCCGTGCCGAAGAGCACGTTGTGGTGGGCGAGCCCGTCGTGGGCCTGCGCCGAGCCCAGGTGCAGGACCACGCAGGACGGGGAGTAACGCAGGCGGCGGCGCATCGGGCGGTGCAGCAGGTCGCGGTACGCGATGGGCAGGTCCGGGTTGAGCACCACGACGTCGGCGCTGATCCGCTCCCCGTCCTTGGTCCGCACCGCGACGGCCCGGGAGCCGGAGACCTCGACGTCGGTGACCTCCCGGCCGTAGCTGATGGTCACGCCCGCCTTGACGGCCGCGTCGGCCAGTGCGGTCGCGATCATGTACATGCCGCCGCGCGGGTAGTACACCCCGGCGACGGTGTCGAGGTAGGCGATGACGGCGTAGATGGCCAGGGCGCGGTCCGGGGCCAGGCCGGCGTAGAGCGCCTGGAAGGAGAAGATCCGCTGCGTCCGCGGATCGTCAAAGAACTGGCCCACCTTGGCCGAAAGCCGCCGGAAGGCGCCGCGGCCGATCAGCCGGACCAGGTCGGGGCCGGCCAGGTCGCGCGGATGGTCCAGGTTGCGGTCGATAAAGCGCGGCCACTCGAGCTGGTAGAGCCCGGCCGCGTAATCGACGAACCGCAGGTAGCCGTCGGCCTCCCGCGGCCCGCAGAGCTTCTCGATCTCCGCGGCGGTATCGGCGGTGCTGGCCCGGATGTCGAGCGTCGAGCCGTCCGCGAAGTGCGCACGGTAGGCGGGGTCCAGCCGGATCAGGTCGAGCCGGTCCGCCAGCCGCTCGCCGACGGCGCTGAGGGTCTCCTCCAGCAGGTGCGGCATGGTCAGCACGGTCGGGCCGGTGTCGAGCCGGTACCCGTCCACCGCGAGCTGCCCGATCCGGCCGCCCGGGCCGCCCTCGCGTTCCAGCACGGTGACCCGCCGTCCCGCCCCGGCCAGCCGCAGGGCGCAGGCCAGGCCGCCGAGGCCAGCGCCGACGATGACGACGTGATCGGTAGCTCCGGTGACAGTACGCATGATGCCCTCCGCGGCCTTCGTCCGCCGGCCCGTGCAGCCACCGGTGTTGCGCCAGCATATATGATAAGTTAGATTGCATCGATATCTGCATCGATTCAGGTCAGATGACCTAGCCATCCGATAAGGAGCGAGCCCGTGACCAGCCAGTCCGTAACTAGCCATCCGTGACCGGTCAGCCAGGTTCGCTGCACCATGCCTACGAGGCCTGCCGGGTCATCCACCGGACGCACGGCCGCAGTTACTACCTGGCCACGCGGCTGCTTCCGCCCTGGAAACGGCGGCACGTGCATGCGCTGTACGCCCTGACCCGCTACACCGACGACATCGTCGATGCCCCCCGCGCGGCGGCCGGCGAACGCCACCCGGACGAGCCGGCCCGGCGGCTCGAGGCCTGGGCCGGCCGCTTCTACGCCACCCTCGACGGTGACGCGCCGGCCGGGCACCCGATCCTGCTCGCGGCCCGTCACACCATCGCCGCGTTCGGCCTGGACCGGGTCGACTTTGACGCGTTCTTCGCCAGCATGGCGATGGACCTGCGGGTCCGCGAATACGCCGACTACGACGCGCTGCTCGGCTATATGGACGGTTCCGCCGCGGTGATCGGCACCATGACGCTGCCGGTCCTGCTCGCCCCGGAACATGGCGGCGAGCCGCCCTCGGCCGGGACGCGAGCCGTCGCGCGCGAGACCGCCAGGCATCTCGGTCTGGCCTTCCAGCTGACGAACTTCATCCGCGACGTCGCCGAGGACCTGCGGCTCGGCCGGATCTACCTGCCGGTGGCCGATCTGGAGCGGTTTGGCGTGCGGCGGGCCGATCTGGGCCGGCCGACGGCCAGCCCCGCGGTCCGCCGCCTGATCGAGTTTGAGATCGACCGGGCCCGCGCGCACTACCGCCAGGCCGCGCCCGGGGTGGCCCTGCTGCCGCCGCGGTCGCGGCGATGTGTCCGGCTGGCGTTCTCGGTCTACGGCGCGATCCTGACCCGGGTCGAACGCGCCGGGTACGACGTCCTCGCGGGCCGCGCCGTGGTCCCGCCCCGACAGCGAGCGGCCGCCGTTTTCCGGGAACTGGCCAGGCCCGCGTGACCCTGGAGCGCTCATGTCCGCCGACCTGACCTTCGTCACCCGCCGCCTGCGCCCTTATCTGGCGGACCTGCTCGCGGCGGAGCAGGTGTCGTGGAAGGAATACGGCGCGCCCTGGTGGGACGCGCCGCAGGCGCTGGACTGCTTCCTCGAAGGCGGCAAGGCGCTGCGGGCCAGGTTCTGCTACTGGGGCTACGCCATCGGCGGCCGGCCGCCGGGCCGCACGCTGCTGCGGGCGTGTGCCGCGCTGGAGCTCCTGCACGCGTTCGCGCTCATCCACGACGACCTGATGGACGGCTCCGCCACCCGCCGGGGCGGCCCCGTCCTGCACCGCCGGCTCGCCGCGGAACACCGCCAGCAGCGCTGGGCGGGCGATCCGGACGCCTACGGTCACGCGGTGGCGCTGCTGACCGGCGACCTCGCCTTCGCCCTGGCCGGCTCACCGCGACGCTGCCGGCCCCGGTCCGGGCGGTCTGGTCGGACCTGATCAGGGAGCTGACGATCGGGCAGTTCCTCGACCTGGCCGGTACGGCCCGGCAGGACCATTCCGCCGAGCTGGCGCGGACGACGGCCCTGCTGAAGTCCGGCCGGTACACGGTGACGGGCCCGTTGCGCCTCGGCGCCACCCTGGCCGGCCAGGCCGGGCTGGCGCCAGAACTCACCCGCTACGGCGACCTGGTCGGCGAGGCCTTCCAGCTCCGTGACGACCTGCTCGGCGTGTTCGGGGATCCGGCCAGGACCGGGAAGCCGGTCGGCGAGGACCTGCGGGCAGGCAAGCCGACCCTGCTGCTGGCCTGGGCCGGGGCCATGCTGCCGCCGGGCCAGCGCTCGCTGCTGGCCCGGGTCGGGTCGCCCGCCCTCACCGACGCCGACGTCGCCGAGCTCACCGGCGCGCTGGAGGCCTGCGGCGCCAGGGACCGGGTCGAGCGCCGTATCGCGAGCGACATCGCGACCGCCGCCGCCATGGTCCGCCAGGCCCCGCTGTCCGGGCCGGCCCGGCAGGCGCTCGGCGACCTGGCCGCCGCCGCCGCCAACCGGCAGGAGTGAGCGTGGCGTGGACAAGTGGCAATACCTCGGCGTGCTCGGCCTGTGCGTGCTCGTGACGTTGCCGCTGGAGTTCGCCGGGGGCGCCCGGGTGTACCGGCGGCCGCGGGCGCTGCTCACCGCGCTCGTCCCCGTGGTCATCGTTTTCGGCGGCTGGGACCTGCTCGCCGTGCACCACGGAGACTGGTGGTACAGCGGGCGTTACACGCTCGGCCTGACCCTGTTCGGGCTGCCGCTGGAGGAATGGCTGTTCTTCCTGGTCGTGCCGACCTGTGCCGTGCTCACCTACGAGGTGCTCGGCCGCGGGCGGCGGTAGCCCCGGTGGGCAGCTATACCGTCGCGGCGATGTGCGCGCCCGCCCTGGTCGTCATCCTCGAGGTCACCGTGCTGCGCACCGGCCTGCTGCGCCGGGGCCGGTTCTGGCTGACGCTGCTGATCACGCTGGGCTTCCAGGTGCTCGTCGATGGCTGGCTGACCAAGCTCAGCGCGCCGATCGTGCTGTACCGGGCCCAGGCCAACTCGGGCGTGCGGTGGCCTTGGGACATCCCGGTCGAGGACTACGGGTTCAGCATCGCCATGATCACCCTCACCCTGCTGCTCTGGAGCCGCGCCCGCCGGGGCTCAACCGCCAGGCTGGATCGTGACAGGCACGGCCGTTCGGAATTTAAGGACTGAACGAACCGTGGTTTCCCGGCCGCCGTCAGGGGAAGCCGCAGCCCATGGCTGATACTTCTGAGGCATCGCACGAGACCGAAGCCGAGCTGCGCCTGTCCCGGATCCGGGCGCTGAGCGACAAGGACCTGATGGCGGTGGTGACGTACCTGCTGGCCAGGTACCCTGAAAGCGTCCCGGCGATGCTCGACGACGCGCTGAGCTCGGTCAGCCCGAAAAACCAGGATTAGGCGCGACGTTTCGAATAGCTAGTCCCGGCTTCCCGTTCATTCGATCATATGTTTTAATATTGCCATGGTTGCGATTGCTCGGGACATGCCCGCCGTGACTGGAAAGAGCCTCGCGCTGACCGCGGGGATGGCCGGGACCAGTCATCCGGCTGTCGCGGTCTGGTTCGCGCTCGGCGCGGCCGCGCTGGCCGCGGTGGTGGTGGCCATGGCCTGGAACGTGCACGCGCGCCAGATCAGGCTGGCCGAGCTGCTGGTCCGCCGTCAGTTCCTGGTGATCGCGGAGACGGCCACCGCGGATCGCGTCCTGGACGAGGGCTTGGAGCTTGAGTTCGAGGGCGACGGCCGGGCGCGGGCGGCACCGCCGGCCGCGATCGACGGGCCGGACAACGTGGTCACCGGCGAGCAGGCCAGGTACCGGGTCCGTTCGGCTGGACCGCAGCAGGTGGTGTCGTGGGCTGTCGGCGGAGGTTCGGTGTCACAGTCTCCCGACCCGGCTCACCCCGACGAGCTGCTGCTGATCGCGGATCAGCCGGGCCAGCTGACGATCACCGCCCGGGTGCGCGAGGGCCTGACCGAGCGGCGCGAGACAAAAGCCGTCACCGCCGTGCCCGACGTGACCCCCGCCGCGCCGCCTTTCACCCTGCGGCTGTTCCTGAACGGCTGGGGCCTGGTGGTGGTGGCGGTGATGATCGTCGGGTTCGCCGGGGCCCTGGACGCCCTGGGCAACTTCACGTCCTCCGATTTCATCGCGCTGGTCGTGCCGCTGGCCGCGCTGCTCGGGGTGATCGCGGTCGTGCGCGGGAACGCCGACGCGGGCGACAGCAGCCGGCCCGGCCACGGCAAGGGCCAGATCTAAGGCAGTTACGTAGGCTGGCCGGGGGATGATGGGGGGATGCCATCGACCTCCGACACCTACCTGCACGGTCACCACGACAGCGTGCTCCGGTCCCACCGCTGGCGGACGGCGGAGAACTCGGCCGGGTACCTGCTGGGCCGGCTGCCGGCCGACGCGCGCGTGCTCGACGTCGGCTGCGGACCGGGCACGATCACCGCGGACCTGGCCGCCCGGGTGCCGGACGGCCAGGTCACCGGGATCGACGCGGCCGCCGACGTGCTCGCCCTGGCCCGGGCCGAAGCGGACCGGCGCGGCCAGGCCAACGTCCGCTTTGACGTCGGTGACGTGTACGAGCTTGGCTTCGCGGACGGCAGTTTCGACGTGGTGCACGCGCACCAGGTGCTCCAGCACCTGTCCGACCCGGTCGCCGCGCTCACCGAGATGCGGCGGGTCACCCGGCCCGGCGGCCTGATCGCGGCCCGGGACGGCGACTACGCCGGGATGTTCTGGTTTCCCGACGACCCCGGGCTGACCGAGTGGCAGGCCCTGTACCGGAAGGTGGCGCGGGCGCTCGGCGGCGAGCCGGACGCGGGCCGGCGGATGCTGGCCTGGGCCCGGCAGGCCGGGTTCACCTCGATCGAGGCGTCGGCGAGTTCGTGGTGCTACACCGGCCCGGTGGACCGCCCCTGGTGGGGCGCGTCGTGGGCGCAACGGCTGACCGAATCCCCGTTTGGCGACCGCGCGGTCGAGCATGGCCTGGCGACCAGGGATGACCTGGAACGGCTGGCCCAGGGCTGGCGCCGCTGGGCGGCCAGCGAGGACGGCTGGTTCCTCATCCCGCATGGCGAGATCTTGTGCCAGGTCCCGGGCTAAAGGGTTAGGACGAGTCCGTCGTGGGCGGCTTCGAAGGACGGCTGGTGCTTGAGCATGTCGGCGGACATGTGAGTGACGATGATGCGCCTGGCGGTGATCTGGTGCCGGTGAACCTCGAGGTCGGCGTGGCTGAGGTGGTAGGGGATGTGCTTATCCCGGTAGTACGCCTCGGCGATGAGCAGATCCGCGTCGGCGGCGGCCTCGATGACCGCGCTGGTCCAGGCGGTGTCGCCGGTATAGGCCAGCGTCTGGCCGGCCAGGTCCAGGCGGAGGAGAAGGGCCGGGGCGCCGCTGGGGTGATGGCCGGCCCAGGCGGTAACGGTCATCTCCCCCACGGCCTGGGTCGACCCGGGCGTCAGTTCCACCGTGTCGACGCCGAAGCGGCGCGAAGCCGTGGACGAGCCGGGGAACAGGCACTCCAGGGCATCGGTCAGGCGACGGGCGAGGCCGGGCCGGGCCGGCCACGGTGAGCGGTCTGGTCCGGCCGGAAAACTGGCCGTCGAGGATGAGGAAAGGCAGCCCGCCGAAGTGGTCGCCGTGCAGGTGGGAGACGAACACGATCGCGATCTCGCCGGGGTCAAGGCCCAGGCGTTTGAGGGCGCTGAGCGACGTGGCGCCGCAGTCAAGCAGCACCGGGTCGCCGACGCTGGCGCTGGCGCCGGGGCGCAGGTGGATGCAGGCCTGATAACGGCCGCCGCTGCCGAAGGCGTCACCGCTTCCGGCGAAGGTGATGGTCAGCGCGGGTACCCCGGTCACCGTCACATTGTCACCCCGCCGGCGGACGGCAGGATCCGGTACGTCCCGGACCGCCGCAGAACGACCCGGCCCCGATCACGCCTGCCCGCCCGCCTCGCCAGGACACTCCCGCCCCCAGCCCCGCCCCGCCCCGCCCCGCAGGTCAGCATGACACCGGCCAGGTCAGCGCGGCAACGCCGAGGCGGGCGCGTCCGTCAGCGTCCCTGCGCCAGCAGGCCGGCCAGCATCGTGCCCGCCCGGATCCCGCGCCCGGAAAAACCGTACCGATGGACCATAGGGCCGGCTGGGACCGGCTGGGACCGGCCCAATGTTCCACTGGGCCGGCTGGCAGCGGGCCTCGCAGGAGATCCGGCTTGACCCCGTGCCATATGTCAAATGTGAACACCGGCCCGCGCGGCGGCTCACGATCGAAGCAGCGGTCATGCTCTGAGGGTCCGGGGCACGGCACCCAGCCGCCACCACCGCCACTCCCCCCGCACCCGCAACCAACCCCGCCGCCAGTCTTGAAAAAGATCGTGGAAGATCCGGCTTACCTGGAAGTTTTGGTACACCCAGGTTGCCCGAATCTTCCGTGACAGCCCGATCTTCCGCGCAAACCGGACGGCCGGCCCGCATCACACCCGGCCGGACCAGGCACGGCGCACATCCTGCATCACCGCACCAAGCAGCCACCGCGCCACCAGCAAGGCCAAGAAGGATCCGGGCTTCGCGGTGGATCTGGTGTGTCCCTGTGCCGTATGCCGAGGGTGAAAGCACCCACCGTGCGCGCCGGCTCATCATCGAGGCGACGATCACGCTCTGAAGTTCCGCCGGATCCGCCGACCGCCCCGCAGAGACGACCGCCCCGGAAAGGCCGCCCCACCCTCCAGCCCCTCCTGTGCCGCCACCCCCTCCCTGAGCCCTCCGCCCCAGCACAAAAGGGGCCCTTCCATGATCATGAACAGTCCGGGTCACCCAGCGGCCGCCGCACGGCTACCCCGGCGGCCCGCCGCCGGCCGTCCCGTTCACGCGTACCCCGCCCGCCTCACCGCAACCTCCCGCCCCGGCGCCGTGCCGCCCCGCCAGCGATCGTGGACCGTTACCGCCGAAATAACGAGCTAACTGCCCACGATCCCTGGCCTGCCGCCCCCGCATGCTCCCCGGCCCCGGTCCGGGCGGCCCGGCAGGCACGCGCGAAGACCGCCACGGCTCCACTCTGACCCAGGACACCCAGGAGCCACGCGACAGATCCGGACTGTTCATGATCATGGAATCCAGGCCCCGCATGAACGGGCCGCGCAGGAGATCCGGCACCACCCCGTGCCATATGCCAAGTGCCAAAACACCCGCCGCCGCTTGACCATCGAGGCAACCATCCAGCTGTAGCGATGGGTGGTTACCGTCCGGCATCAACGAGGGGCCAGATCTAGCCTGAGCCTGACCAGGCGTGTGAGACCGTCACCCCTCTACTGACCTAGCTGCCTTAACGGTGAGAAGGCGACTCGGCGGATGCTTTCGACTTCATCTCCCACCCTCAGGTCCCAGGTCGGCCCGATTCACTAGCAGGCCCAAGCTCCTGGATGAGATGCTCAAGCCTGTGGTCGACCTGGTGACGGGCGTATCCGCGCAAGCGTTCTCGGAACTGGACGGTCTGCAGCTCGCGGCAAACCGTTGACCGCAGTTGCGTGTCAGCCGATGCCAGCGCTCGATCCGCCTGAGCGAGAAGCTGATCGACTTGAGCCCTGTCGTAGCCGCGCATGGCCACCATGAAACCCGGGGTCTTGTCCTTCTGTGCGGAGACTTGCTGACCGGCCCCAAGCTCCTGGATGAGATGCTCAAGCCTATGGTCGACCTGGTGACGGGCGTATCCGCGCAAGCGTTCTCGGAACTGGACGGTCTGCAGCTCGCGGCAAACCGTTGACCGCAGTTGCGTGTCAGCCGATGCCAGCGCTCGATCCGCCTGGGCAAGAAGCTGATCGACTTGAGCCCTGTCGTAGCCGCGCATGGCCACCAAGAAACCCGCCGTCATGCACCAAGTATCTACGGTCAAGGACAAGCGCCGCAGACGAGTCCCGGCCTGCTCTGCCGACTCGCACGCTCATCAAGGAGGTCGATGGCACTTTTGCACCTCCTAGCAGGGTTACCGATAAATCCCGACAACCATCAGGCCAGGTCACCGCGCCGTTTGGTGATCGAGGCTGTATATCAGCTTTGACACCCCTTGTTCCCCCATCGCTGTGCCATCGCAGCCGATCGCCTCCACCCCGGACCCCCGGCGCGAGCGCAATACATATCGAGGATCGGCCTGACTTGGGACTTTTGCGGCACGTGCGATTGAGAAAGATCAGATGTCGCGGCGGGTGATGAGAAGGGAGGCGGCGGCCAGGGCGGCGGCGGGCCAGGCCAGCAGGATGAGCAGGGACAGGGCCGGGGCGAACAGGTTCGGCTGCGGGTGCAGGGCCGTCACCTGCCGGGCCGCGTCGAGCAAGGCGAACCGGCCGATCCGGGCGTTCCACGGGGACGGGAGCACGCTCAGCAGGGCCGGCAGGACGATCACCCCGATAGCGGCGGCGATCCCGCCCGCGGTGTGCCGGATGATCGCGCCGAGCCCCACGCCGATCAGGGTGCACACGCACAGCAGGACCCCGGTGGCCAGCACCGCCCCCGGCACGCCGGGCCGGGACAGGGTCACGCTGAGGTGGTGGCCGGACAGGACGGCCTGGACCGCGAAGAACGACACGAAGGCGACCACCTCACCCGCGACCAGCGTCACCGCGCCCGTCACCGCCGCCTTGGCGGCGAGTACCGCCCGTCGCCGCGGCGCCGCGGCGAACGTGATGCCGATCAGGCCGGTGCCGAACTCCGAGCTGAACGACAGCACACCAAGGACGGTGACCGCGATCACCGCGTACTCCAGGCTGAGCACGCCGGGCAGCAGCGGATCGGCTGGCGTCTGGCCCGACGGCGAGGCCGCGAAGGCCGACGCGACCAGGACGCTGAACCCGATGGGCGTGACCACCGCTACCGCCAGCGTCCAGTAGGTCGAGCGGACCGAGCGGAACTTGGTCCACTCGCAGGCGAGCAGGTCGCGGGCCCGGACCGCGAGCGACGGCGTGGCCGCGCGGGCCGGGGCGGCGGTGACGGTGCTCATCGGACGGGTATCCCTTCGGTGGCGGGGCCAGGCGGCGCGGCGGGGCCAGGCGGCGCGGCGGGCCCCTGTGCCGCCGCGGGCATGGTGCCGTGATAGTCGACGCTTTCGCCGGTGAGGTCCAGGTAGGCGTCCTCGAGAGAGGCTTGCCTGGGTACCAGGGCGTGCACGGCGATGCCGTGGGCGGCCGCCAGGTCGCCGATCGCGGCCGCGTCCAGGCCGGTGACTACGAGGGCGCCGTCGGTCTCCGGGGTGACGGTCGCGCCGCGCGCGGTGAGCAGTTCCGCGAGCTCGATCACCCGCGGGGAGCGCACCAGCACGTCGTGGCGGGCGTTTGACGCGATGAGCTGAGCCGTGGGCATGTCGGCCAGGAGCTTGCCCCGGCCGATGACGATCAGGTGGTCGGCGGTCTGCGCCATCTCGCTCATCAGGTGGCTTGACACCAGCACGGTGCGGCCCTGTCCGGCCAGCGTCTTGAAGAACTGGCGGATCCAGCCGATGCCCTCGGTGTCCAGGCCGTTGACCGGTTCGTCGAACATCAGGACGGGCGGGTCGCCGAGCAGCGCGGCGGCCAGGCCGAGCCGCTGTTTCATGCCGAGCGAGTAGCCCCTTGACCCGCCGGTCCGCCACCGCCTCCAGGCCGGTCAGCCGGAGCACCTCGGCGACCCGGTGCCGGCCGATCCCGTTGCTCTGCGCGATCGCGGCCAGGTGCAGCCGGGCGGTGCGGCCGCCGTGCAGCGCGGTCGCGTCCATCAGCGTGCCCACCTGGTGCAGCGGCCGGATGAGCCGGTCGTACCGGCGTCCGTTGACCAGGGCGGTCCCCGAGGTCGGCGCGGCCAGCCCGATGATGATCTTCATCGTGGTGGTCTTGCCAGCGCCGTTCGGCCCGAGAAAGCCGGTCACGTGCCCCGGACGGACAGTGAAGCTCAGGTCGTCAAGCGCCGTGACGGGGCCGAACCGTTTACTGACCCGGTCCAGCTCGATCATGCCGGAACGGCCTTGAAGAAGACGGCGGAGCTGCGCCGCCACAGCAAGACGATCGCGGCCAGCCCGACCAGCCAGACCACGATCGCCCAGATCTTGACCAGGCCGGCGATCGGCTGGCTCATCCCGGCCAGCGTGTCCACCGTGCCGATGGCGAACAGCACCGTGCCGGTGATCCTGGCCCAGTTCTGGCCGCGCTGGCAGCCCCGCGCGATGAAGATCCACGCGGCGGCGCCGATCAGGCCGCCGATGATGAACGCGACCACCAGGACGTGCTGGGCCGAGCTCAGCTGGGTGGCGGTGAGCTGCGGTGACTTCCTCGCGATCGCGCTCTTGGTGGTGTTGACTGTGGCGAGGTCGACGGCTATGCCGACGATGCTGGTGGCCGCGCCGGCGTACATGACTTTCACCGCGTTGCGCACCGATTCGGGGACGGGCCTGGGCGACGTCTCCGGCATCTGGGTGCTGCCGGGGTACGGGTTATACATCTGCCTCTCCTAGGTTCAGATGGAGTCCAGGGGAATCTGCCGGTTGGTCAGCACGACGTAGGTCCGCAGGTCGCGGACGCGGACGCGGAGGTACGCGGTGGCCTCCAGGCCGCCGCCGCTGTGCACCGCGATGTCACCGCCGGGGCTGAGGAACCAGCCCAGGCCCACCCGGTATCCGGTGGCGCCGGGTCCGGCCTGGACGGTGAGGGCCTCGGCGGCCAGGGCCGCGGGTAGCAGGGACGCCCAGCCGGTGCCCAGCCGGATCAGGTCGGCCCCGGTCGACCAGAGTCCGCCGATGGCCTGGACGGTGGGGATCTGAGCCGGAAACGGGACGAAAGCCCCCTGCGGGGTGACCGTGTAGCCGGTGACCGCGCCAGAGCCGAGCTGGTCCGCAGCGGCCGGGAAGCGCGAGTCGTGCATGCCGAGGGGATCGAGCACCAGCCGGGTGACCGCGTCGGCGTAGGGCATCTGCATGACGTCGGCGATCAGCTGCCCGAGCACGGCGTACCCGCCGTTGCCCGGCTCCGCCACCCCGCGTCTGCCGGTGCACGGGACGACCGGCCCCATCAGCGCGGACAGGTCGGGGACGGTCGCGGCGTAGAGTTCGGCGGGATCGCCGACACCGGCGCTGTGGCTGAGCAGTTCCCTGACGGTGACGGCGGCGTCGGCCAGGCGCACCGTCCGCAGCGGGGCGGCGGCGTCGAGGCTGAGGGCGCCCGCGGCGACCAGCCGGAGCACCGCGGTCGCGGTGACGAGCCCGGTGACTCCGGGCGCGGCGAACCGGTGACCGGGACGCAGCGCCTCGGCGCGGTCCAGGTCGGCGTGGCCCCGCGCGATCACCCACGGCGGGCGCCCAGGCTCGCCGCCGGCCAGCACCAGGGCGACAAGGCCGAGCTCGGTGAAGGCCCGGCCGGCCACGTCGGGTACCTGGGCAGGCACCGCGCCCAGGGTCCGGGCCGGGGTCGTCCCCGCGAGCCCGGTGACCCTCGGGTCGGTGATCCTCGCCGCCAGGGGGTAGCCGCGCAAGGCCGTCAGCCGGTACGGCGGCTGGGCATCGACCACCGCCAGGTAGCGGACCCCGGCCAGCTTGACGTGCGCCTCGAACGGCCGCTGGCTGATCACGACGAGCTCGGTACGCAGCTCCGCCGCGACCTGACTGAGCTGGGCCACCAGATCAGGCGCCGCGGCCAGCAACCGGTCGTCGGCATGCAGGCGCAGTTCGTCGTCGGCAGGGGCCGTCCAGCCCGGGCGGTCGGCCGCCGAGAACCGGGACACCAGCCAGCGCACCTGGTCAAGCGCGTGGCTCTCCTGGGTGCAGTCCTGCTTCAGCCTGGCCCAGCTGGACCGGCCATGTTCGCGGGCGATGGCGGCCTGCGCCTCATGCAGGGTGGAGAATTCGCCGGCAGCCAGGCGGCGTTTGGCTTCCAGCCGCACGAACCGCAGGCTGGGATGGCTGGGCAGTGAACGCGACCCACCGGACACGGCAGCCCTTCCCTCGCGCCCGGGGTCCGCTTACTTCGGGCAGGAAAGACTCGCCAACGATCGCATCGACATCACCGGTGAGCTTGAAGCTCTGTCCGCGGACCCAGAGGCGGCCGGAACCACCAGAACAGATCATACTCCCACCGCGGACTATTTTCCTGGCTGGCGCGACACGACTGTCCGGGTGCCGCCATTGAGCTGGCGCCAACCTCGTTAGTTACTTTGAGTGCTATGTTGATGACTATCCGTACTCTATGCTGCAACGCCAGGCGCGGGGGCAGGGTCATATGGGGGCACCACGGGCCAGGGCGGGACCGGACCTGGACACGCAACAGCATCCGCCAGGAGCAGTCAGCGGCGGCCGTGCTCGATTTCGCCGTGGCGCAGATATTGCGTGACGACACGGCGCTCGGCGCGCTGCCCGCCGTGCTAGCCCGGCTGGTCACTATGCCCGGAGTCCACGCCGCGGTGGCCTTCCAGCCCGTCGGCGCCCCAGCCGGCCAAGGTGCTGGCGATGCACCCGTCCGGTGCGGTCGAATCCCGGCTGCTCGCCCGGATAGGCGCGCTGACCCTGACCCAGCGCGAGGCGGTGCCCGCCGCTCCGGTGCAGGTGGCGTTGCGGCGGCGAGCCAGCGCGCGCGCTGCTGGCCTACTCGGCGCCGGTCGACGGCCAGTGCCTGTGCGCCCTGGCCCTGATCGGCGACGCGACGAGATGGGACGAAGAGATCCGGACCACCGCGCACGGGGTGGCCGCCATCGTGGCGACGCAGATCCGGCACGCCAACAACCTGGCCGAACTAGCCGAGCGGCAGACCCTGACCCGGGAGCTCATCGCCGCGTCGCCGACCGCGATCCTGGCCATGGACGCCGACGGCCGCCTGGTGGAGTTCAACCCGGCGGCCGAAGCGCTGTCCGGCTTCCGGCGGGACGACGTGCTGGGCCGGCCGATGGCGGAGATTATGGTGCCTGAGCAGGACCGGGCGCGGTTCCAGCAGCACATCCAGACCTACGTGGACACCGGCGACCCGGAGGAATTCACCGGTCCGATGCGCATTTCCACGCTGAACGCGGACGGCACCGAGCGCACCGTCGAGCTGACCCCGGTGCAGATCACCGTCGGCGGGGAGTGTCATCTTCACCGGTTTCCTGCGCGACCTCACCGAGATCGAGCGCTCGCACGCCGCGCTGGCCGACCAGACCGAGCGGCTCAACCGGCTGATCGCCACCGCCATCCCCGGCATCTTGATCAGCGACGAGCACGGCCAGATCACGCACATCAACCGGAGCTTCGCCACCATGTTCGGCCTGGGCGAGCCCGCACCGCTGGTGGGGACCCTGGTCAGCGTGATCGTCGACCGGATCGGCTCCCAGTTCGCCGATCCCGGCGAATTCGCCCGGCGCAGCGCCGAGGTGATCCGCTCCCGGCAGCCGATCTCCGGGGTCGACTTCAGGGCCGCCGACGGCCGCACCATCTCCCACGACTACTGGCCGGTGCTCGTCGACGGCCGGTTCCGCGGTGACCTGTGGCTGGCCTGGGACGTGTCCGATCGCGCGGCCCTGGAAGAACAGCGCCGGCAGATGCTCGAAGCCGAACGCTCGCACGCCGCGCTGGCCGAGCAGGCCCAGCGTCAGCTGGCCGAGCAGAACGAACGGCTGCGCAAGCTCGACGAGGCCAGGAACCAGTTCCTCGCCATCGTGTCGCACGAGCTGCGCACCCCGCTGACCTCGATTGTCTCCTTCAGCGAGCTGATCAAGGGGGAAGCCGAGGGGCTCACGCCCGAGGGCCTGCAGTTCCTGAACATCATCGAGCGGAACGCCGACCGGCTGCACCGCCTCGTCGGCGACCTGCTCATGCTGGACCGGCTGGACGCGGGCGCGCTGCCGCTGGACCTGGCTCCGGTCTCCATCCCCGAGCTGACCGCCGAAGCGGTCAGCTCCGCCGCGGCCGGGGCCGCCAAGCAGGGCGTCAGCATCGAGTTCACGGCGGGAGCGGGACCGGACGTGCCGGGCGACCACCGGCGGCTGATGCAGGTGCTCGACAACCTGATCGCCAACGCGGTCAAGTTCTCGCACCGCAACAGCCAGGTCCTGGTCACCGCGGCCTACGACGGCGGCCAGTGGCGGATCGACGTGGCCGACGCCGGCATCGGCATACCTCCGGATGAGGCCGGGCAGCTCTTTCACCGTTTCGTCCGCGCCTCCAACGCGCGCACCGCGGGCCTGCCGGGAACCGGCCTGGGCCTGTCCATCGTCAAAGTTCTGGTCGAGATGCACGGCGGCCACGTCGAGGTGGACAGCACCATCGGCCTCGGCAGTACCTTCAGCGTCTACCTGCCGGCGGCGGCCCGGGGCCAGGCATGAAGGCCCGGGTCCTGGTGATGGAGGACGAGAAGGACATTTCCCTGGGCATCCGCACCGTGCTGGAACGGGGCGGATACACCGTGTCCAGCTCGCCCGACGGCAAGGAGGGCCTGCGCGTCTTCCACACCACCCGGCCCGACCTGGTCGTCCTGGATATCGGATTGCCCACGCTCGACGGGTGGACGGTGCTCGAGCGGATCAGGGACCTGAGCGATGTCCCCGTCCTCATCTTGACCGCGCACGGCCACGAGGCCGACAAGGTACGCGGGCTGAACGGCGGGGCCGATGACTACCTCACCAAGCCCTTCTCCAACCGCGAGCTGGCCGCCCGGGTGGAGGCGCTGCTGCGGCGGCCCAGGACCGGGCAGCCGCAGGCCGAGGTCTTCGACGACGGCCTGCTGCAGGTGAAGCTGGAATCGCGGGAAGTCAGCGTGGGCGGCACTCCGGTCGCGCTGACCCCGACCGAATACCGGCTGCTGGTCGCGCTGATCAAGCACCCGGGGCAGACCCTGGCCGCCGAACAGCTGCTCAAGCTCGCCTGGAACGACCCGATGGGAGTGGGCCCGGACCGGGTGAAGTTCGGCGTCATGCGGCTGCGCCGCAAGCTCGACCAGGACGGCGGCGGGGCGGGCGCCTCGCATCCAGGCGGTCAGGGGCTTTGGCTACCGGTACGTTACGTCACGGTTAGCGGCGGGCCCGCAACCGGCCTGCACCGGGGCGGCAACGGGGACAGACAGCCGAGCCAGGGCAGATTGATGCCTATGACTTCAGCTGGACGGATCCTGGTGGTCGAAGACGACCCCGAGGCGGCCCTGTTCGCCGTGCACGTGCTGGCCAACCGGGGACACTTCGATGTCACCCACACGGCCGATCCCGTCCTGGCGCTCCAGTTGGTGGCCACCGAGCCCTGGGACCTGGTGCTGACCGACGTCCAGCTGCCTGGGATGAGCGGGCTCGAACTGCTCGACGCGTTGCGCCAGCTGGCCCCGCGCTCCCGGTCGCCGTGGTGACCGCGCACGCTCCGGCCGGGATGACGCAGGCCATCCGGCTCAACAGGCCGATGAGTACCTGGAAAAGCCGCTCAGGATCGCGTCGCTGCTGGCCACCGCGACCAGGTTGACCGGCAGGGGGCGTACCGCGGTACACTAGGGTTGGCAGGTGACCAATCTCGACGAACTTAACGGGGCCGGAGTGGTCGTCACCGGCGGCGGTACCGGGATCGGCCGCGCGCTGGCCCGCGGTCTGGCCGCGGCCGGGGCCCGGGTCGTGGTCAACGACCTGGACGCCGGAGCCGCGGGGACGGTGGCCGAACAGGTGGCCGGCTACCCGGTGCCGGGTGACGTCTCGACCGCAAGCGGCGTCACGGGACCTCATCGCCGCCGCCCGCGCGCACCTCGGCCGGATCGACATCTACTGCTCGAACGCCGGGAATCGCGGTGGGCACCTACCCGATTTCCCCGGATTCCCCGGAACAGACCTGGCAGCGGTCCTGGGAGGTCAACCTGATGGCCCACGTGCGGGCCTCGAGGGAGCTGCTGCCGGAGTGGCTGGACCGTGGCCGCGGCCGCTTCGTGGTGACCGCTTCGGCCGCGGGCCTGCTCACGATGCTGGGCGCCGCGCCCTACTCGGTGACCAAGCACGCGGCCGAGAGCTACGCCGAATGGCTGGCCGCGACCTACGCGCACCGCGGGCTCACCGTGCATTGCATCTGCCCGCAGGGCGTCAAGACGCAGATGCTGGCCGAGTCCGGCCGGGCCGGGCAGGTCGTCCTGGCCGGACGACGCGATCGAGCCTGAGCAGGTGGCCGAGGCGCTGCTGGCCGGGATAGCCGAAGACCGGTTCCTGATCCTGCCCCATCCCCAGGTCGCGGAGTACTACCAGATGCGGGCCAGCCAGCCAGACAAATGGCTGCGCGGCATGAACAAGATGCAGCAGCGCATCGAGGAAGTCGAGCGTGGCTGGGAAGGAGAAACGTCATGAGGGCGTGGCAGGTGCACGAGCTAGGCGACCCGCGCGACGTGCTGACGCTGGACCAGGTCCCGGACCCGGAGCCAGGTCCCGGTCAGCTGCTTGTGCGGGTGCTCGGAGCGGCGGCGAACTTTCCCGACGTGCTGATGTGCCAGGGGGCCTATCAGGTCCGTCCGCCGCTGCCGTTCACCCCCGGCATCGAGCTGTGCGGTGAGGTCGTTCGCCTGGGTGCCGGCGTGACCGGGTTCACCGCCGGGGACCGGGTCATCGGCAGCCCGGCGCTGCCGTCCGGCGCCTACGCCGAGCTCGCGCTGATGACCGCCGACACCGCCCTGCCCGCCCCGGACGGGCTCGACGACGCCGAGGCGGCCGCGTTCTTCATCACGTATCAGACCGGATGGTTCGGGCTGCACCGGCGGGCCCGGCTGGCGGCCGGAGAAACGCTGCTTGTCCAGGCCGCGGCGGGCGGAGTCGGCAGCGGCGCCGTTCAGCTCGGCAAGGCCGCCGGAGCCCGGGTCATCGGCGTCGTCGGCGGCCCGCGCAAGGCCGAGGTGGCGCGTGGTCTCGGCGCGGACGTGGTGATCGACCGGCGCAGCGAGGACTTCGTCGCGGTCGTCAAGGAGGTCACCGGCGGCCACGGCGCCGACGTCGTCTACGACTCCGTGGGCGGGGAGGCCTACACCAAGTCCACCAAGTGCATCGCGTTCGAGGGCCGGATCCTGGTGGTGGGCTTTGCCAGCGGGCAGATCCCCTCCGCCCCGCTGAACCACGCGCTGGTCAAGAACTACTCGATCGTGGGGCTGCACTGGGGCCTCTACCAGACCAAGGAGCCGCAGGCCGGCCGCGAATGCCACCGGCAGCTGACCAGGCTTGTCGCCGACGGCGCGATCCGGCCGCTGGTCAGCGAGCGGCTCCCGCTGGAGGAGGTGCCCGAGGTGCTGCACCGGCTGGCCCACGGGGACACCGTGGGCCGGGTCGTCGTCACCCCATGACCGCCGCGGCCGGGGTCGACTTCTTCCGGTCTGGATCCCTGCCCGCGCCCCTGGTAAGTCAGGCCGAGGCCGAGCGGATCGCGGCTGCGCAGTTCGGGCTGGCCGCGCACGCGCGGTCGCTCGGCAGCCAGCAGCCGACCAGCGACCGGATGTGCGTGCTGAAGATCAAACCGCCGCTGTGCTGGACATCGACGGCGCCGACTTCTTCGCCGACGTCCTGGGCCGGGTGCTGACCCAGGGCTGGTAGGCACGCACCACCGTCCGTTCGGCCGAAGTTACTTGGCAGCGCGCCTGGGGATCCTGGCCGGCCCCTGGCGGCACGGCAGACAGTCAGCACGGAACCCTTTCCTGCTTGTCCCCGGCTATGCTTCCTCGGCACGGAAAGGAGGCTGCGATGACCGACGAGGCCGGGCTGCGGGCCCGGCTCGGGCACGTGTACTGGCTCGGCGGCGGTAGCGGGGGCGGCAAGTCGACAACCGCAGGCGTGCTGGCGGCTCGGCACGGGCTGGGCCGCTACGCGACCGACGACGCGATGGCGGATCACGGCCGCCGGATCGCGCCCGGCGACGCCCCGTTCCTGCGCGAGTTCGCGGCCATGGACATGAACGAACGGTGGCTGCTCCGGTCGCCGCAGACCATGCTCGACACGTTCCACTGGTTCCGCGGCGAGGGCTTCGCGCTCATCGTCGAGGACCTGCTGGCGCGGCCGGCCGAACCCGGCGTGATCGCGGAGGGGTTCCGGCTGCTGCCCCGCCTGGTGCAACCACTGCTCGCCCGGCCCGACCACGCCGTCTGGCTGCTGCCGACGCCGGGCTTCCGGCGGGAGGCGTTTGGCCGCCGGGGGTCGTTGTGGGCTATCGCGGGGAAGACCAGCGATCCGGAGCGGGCGCTGGCCAACCTGCTCGAGCGGGACCGGATGTTCACCGAGCGGCTGAGTTCGGAGGCTACCGGGCTTGGCCTGAACGTCATCGAGGTGGACACCGCGATGACGGAAGGTGACCTGGCCGGGCGGGTGGCTGAGGCGTTCGGGCTGTAGGGTTCCTGGTGTGGCTGATCGGGTGATCCTCCGTCCGGTGACGGAAGACGACCTGCCCTGGCTGGAGAATTCGGTGAGCAGTCCCGACGCCACCGGCCCGCACGAGTGGCACGGCTGGCGCGATCCCGGATCCTACCGGCGGCGATGGGCGGAATCCAGGCTGACAGGCGACAGCGGCGGCACCCTGATGGTGATGGCCGGCGCCGACCGGGCAGGCAGTATCTCCTGGCGCAAGGTCATGACCGGGGTAATCTCGCACTGCTGGGCCATCGGCATCGGGCTGGCGCCGGAATTCCGCCACCGCGGCTACGGCACCCAGGCCCAGCGATTGCTGGTGCGTTACCTGTTCGCCTACACCCAGGTCAACCGGATCGAGGCCACCACCGAGATCACCAACACCGGTGAGCAGCGGGCCCTGGAGAAGGCGGGCTTCACCCGCGAAGGCGTGCTGCGCGGCGCCACCTTCCGCGCCGGGCACTGGCATGATCAGGTCATCTACAGCGTGCTCAGGGACGAAGTCGACTTGGCCGCGGAAGACCCCGATCGTCCGCAGCGAACCTTAGGCTTGGTGTCGTGCCCGATGCTCATTTCGCCGAGCCCCGGCTGGCGGAGCTGTACGATCCGCTCGATCTCGACCGCTCGGACCTAGATGCCTATGCGGCCATGGCCGAGGAGTTCGGCGCTCGCAGCGCGCTGGATATCGGCTGCGGCACCGGGACCCTGGCCTGCCTGCTCGCCCGGCGCGGCCTGGACGTCACGGCGGCGGACCCGGCCCTGGCCTCGCTGGAGGTCGCCCGGCGCAAGCCGGGCGCGGACCGGGTCCGGTGGCTGCACGCCGATGCGGCCAGCCTGCCCCCGATGCAGGTCGACCTCGCGATCATGACCGGGAACGTGGCCCAGGTCTTCGTATCGAATCAGGAGTGGGCGGCGGTCTTGACGGCGATCCGCCATACGCTGCGGCCGGGTGGCCGGCTGGTGTTCGAGGTCAGGGATCCGGCCAGGAAGGCCTGGCTGGAGTGGACCAAAGAACAGACCTGGCGCCGCGTCGAGGTCCCCGCCGTCGGTCCCGTCGTGACCTGGACCGATCTGACCGCGGCCGAGCCGGGCTTGGTCAGCTTCCTGACGACCTTCGTCTTCGAGCGCGACGGCACGACACTGACCTCGTGCTCCACCTTGCGGTTCCGGAGCCGCGACACAATCGTCCGTTCGCTGGCCGAGGCCGGCCTGACGGTGGAGGGGGTCCGCGATGCCCCGGACCGGCCCGGCCGGGAGTTCGTCTTTGTCGCCCGGTCAGGCGGCCTGGAGGGAACGCTTGGCCAGGCCCAGGGCGAAGCCGTCGATGGCGGTGACGGGGGGTGCGGCCGGGTCGGTGGCGGCGCCGAGGGTGACGAACAGCGGGGTGAAGTGCTCCACGGTGGGGTGTGCGTAGGGCATGCCGGGCGCGTGGGTCCGGAAGCTGGCGAGTTCGTCGACGTCGCCGCGGGCCAGCGCGTCGGACGCCCAGGCGTCGAAGTCCGAGGACCAGCCGGGCACCCGGTCGAGGTGGCTCCAGTCGATGAACGGCAGGCCGTGGGTCATGTAGCCGGAGCCGATCACCAGGACCCCGGACTTCGCGCAGCGGCCGCAGGCGCAGGCCGAGGTCGAGCAGCCGGGCCGGGTCATGGGTCGGCATGCTGAGCTGCAGCACCGGGATATCCGCGTCCGGGTACATGATCTTCAGCGGGACCCACGCGCCGTGGTCCAGACCGCGGCTGGGGTGCTCGTGCACCGGCTCGGTGTCGGGCATCAGCTTGGCGACCTGCTCGGCGAGGTCGGTGGCGGCCGGGGTGTCGTAGCGCATCTGGTAGTACATCGGGTCGAAGCCGCCGAAGTCGTAGACCAGTTCGCCGGGCTGGCGGCTGCTGATGCTCAGCGGAGCCGACTCCCAGTGCGCGGAGACGATGAGCACGGCCCTGGGCTTGGGCAGCGCCCGGGCCCAGGCGTGCAGCTCGGTCATCCAGTCCGTCATCTCGAACAGCATCGGGGCGCCGTGGCTGAGGTACAGGCTGGGCAGCGGTCCGTCGCCGGGGGTCCACAGCCGGTGCGAGGCCGCCCGCTCCGCGTCGGCGGCCCGGCGCAGGTGCGCGGCGAACGGATGCTGGGCGGGAATGCGGCGGTCAGCGGCCACGGTGCTGGCTGCGGTGTGAGCGACGGGGGATGTCATACCTGCTCCTGAGGTCCGGCAACGGCCGATTAGTTGCCGCTACAATAACAAGATATCATCCTTAGTTGTTGCGACAACTATTTGCCGAGGGGATGGTGGGGGCCTGTGGACGTGCCGGGCTGGACGACGACGAGCTGGCGGCCTGGGTGCGGCTGGCGGCGGTACTCGAGTTGCTGCCCGCCGTGCTCGACTCCCAGCTGCGGCGGGACGCGGAGCTGACCCACTTCGACTACTACGCGCTGGCGATGCTGTCCGAGGCACCGCAGCGGACGCTGCGGATGACGTCGCTGGCCGCGCAGACCAACGCCACCTTGCCCCGGCTCTCCCACGTCGTCCGCCGGCTGGAGGACCGGGGCCTGGTGGAACGCTTCCCGTGCCCGCAGGACGCCCGGGCCACCAACGTCCGGCTGACGGCGGAGGGCTGGGACGAAGGTACGCCGCACCGCGCCGGGGCACGTCGCCAACGTCCGCCAGCACGTCATCGACGCCCTGACCCCTGAGCAGGTCCGGCAGCTGGCCGATATCACCGAAGCCATCCTGGGCCGCTCGACCCGGACGGCACGCTGACGGCTCTCTACCACCGCTATGACCGATCCGACCCGCGGTAGGGTCAGCCTGCCGCAACCCCATATCCCCGCTGGCGGCAGAACCCGGCGAGGTACTGACCTCAGCCCGGCCGCGGGGCCGCAGGCGCTCGCGGCACCCCTTACCTTGGGGTATCGGGGTGCTCGACCGGGCGGAGGGGTAGCGTGCCGAACTGGCCTGTCTACATCGCGGTGGGCGACAGCCTGACCGCCGGGCGGGACGATCACGACCCCGGCGGGGGTCGGATCGGCTGGGCCCGCCGGCTGGCCGGCCTGCTGACCACGCGGACCGCCGTACCCTGCGCGCTGACCAACCTGGCCACCGACGGGGCCGACGTGGCCACGGTGCTCAAGCGCCAGCTGCCCGGCCTGGACGGGATCGTCCCGGACCTGGTCAGCGTCACGGTGGGGATGAACGACATCCGTGACCCCGGCTTCACCGAGGAGCGTTTCGCGGCCGGCCTCGGCGTGCTGCTCGACGCCCTGGCCAGGACCGGGGCGACGATGCTGACCTGCACGCTCCCTGACATCGCCGGGATCATGCCGCTGCCGCCCGAGCTGGTGGAGATGGCCCGCCAGCGGCTGCGGCACACCAGCGACATCATCCGGGAGCAAGCCGCGGGCCGGGGGGCGCTCTGCCTGGACACCTGGGCGATGCCCGGGGCCAGCGACCTGAGCCTGTTCGGGCCGGACCGGATCCATCCCAACGCGGCTGGCCACCAGCTGATGGCGGCCGCGTTCGCCGACCTGCTGCTGCCGCCAGGCGGATAGGATGCGGGGCGTGGCAGCCAGCGTCCGGCCCCGGTGGGTCGCCCCGGCCGTGTACAGCCTGCTCGGCGTCGAAGTCGTGGCGGTGGTCGCGTTCGCGGCCAGCTACAACGCGCTGGATTTCCGCATCTACATGTGGGGCGGGCGGGCCGTCACGCACGACACGAAGCTGTACCTGGCCTTGGCGTTTGGCCACTGGTTCACCTACTCACCCTTCGCGGCCGTCGTGTACGTGCCGATCGCGGCGCTACCGCTGGTCCTGGCCCGGGTGCTGTGGGACCTGACCTCGGTCGCCGCGCTCGCCTACTCCTGCGTCATCATCGTCAAGCTGGCAGGCTACCGCCCGTCCCGCCTCCTGGTGGCTGGCCTGGCCGCGGCCGCGATGGCGCTCGACCCGGTGTACCAGACCCTGTTCCTCGGCCAGATCAACCTGATCCTGCTGGCCCTCATCCTCACCGACCTCTGGCGAGTGTCCCAGGGCCGGGACGCGGGCATCGGGGTCGGCATCGCCGCCGCGATCAAGCTGACGCCCGGCATCTTCATCTTGTTTTTCCTGCTGGCCCGGCGGACGAAATCGGCCGCCATCGCCGCCGGGGTGTTCCTCGGGTGCGGGCTGATCGGGTTCGCCGTGGCTCCGCATGCGTCGGCCCTGTACTGGAGACATCTGTTCTTCGACACCAAACGTGTCGGCGCGCCGTACATCAGCAACCAGTCACCCTACGCCGCGGCGATCAGGATCGCCCAGGGCGCCGCGCACATCGGCGGCTGGTGGGCGGTGATCCCGATCGCGTTCGCCGCGCTAGGACTGGCCACCGCCACCATCTTGGTACGGCATCAGGACTGGCTGGGCGCGACGGCGGCCACCGGGATCACCGGCCTGCTCGTCTCGCCGATCTCCTGGGCCCATCACTGGGTGTGGGTGCTGCCCGCGCTGGTCTGGCTCGTCCGCCAGCACCAACGGGTCGCCGCGGCCGCGGGTTACCTGCTGTTCGCGCTGGCGCCGTTCTGGTTCACGCCGCACTCGGGTGGCCCGCGCGAATACGGATTCCACGGGCTGGACACCCTGGTGGCGAACTGCTTCGACATCGCCGGGCTGATCTTCCTCGGCTACCTGACCACGCACGCCTACCTGCTGGTCCGCCAGAACCCGCCGCCAGCCCAGCCCACGGTCGTAGAGGTCCCGGCCGGGACGAATTCCCGTGGATCGATAGCTTGAAAATATCCTGTGGGTCACGTTGACCCCGCTGGGGCCATCGTGCCGTCTGGCCCTGGGGCACACGAGCAACATCCGCATTCTCAGCCGCACGCGCCACCGCCGTGACCCGGAGCCGTGACCGGAGGGGTGACCCGGAGCGGTGACCCGAGCCATCGATGCGGGCGCATGCAGGTGCGCCGGGCGGGGGCGGATGGGTCGAGGGGCGGGGCTGAATGTCATAGCCTGAATCGTGCATCAACTACGGATGGGAACGCTGGGTACCTCGCGCATCACCGAGAGCGCGCTGCTCGAAGCGGCCAGGGACGTGGCCGACGTGACGGTGACGGCGGTCGGCGCCCGGGACAAGTCCCGGGCCGAAGCCTTCGCGCTGCGGCACGCGCATTCCGGCGGCCTACGGCTCCTACGACGAACTGCTGGCCGACCCGGACATCGACGCCGATCTACAACCCGCTGCCGAACTCCGCGCACGGACCGTGGACGCTCAAGGCGATCGCGGCCGGCAAGCACGTGCTGTGCGAGAAGCCGTTCGCGTCCAACGCCGAGCAGGCGGAGCAGGTCGCGGCGGCGGCTGCGGCGGCGGGACTGGTCGTGATGGAGGCCATGCATTACCGGTACCATCCGCTGATCGCCCGGCTGCGCGAGCTGGTTACCGAGCTGGGCCCGGTGCAGCACCTGCAGTGCTGGACCAGCTTTGTCATCGCCGACCCCGGCGACATCAGGTACGACTACGACCTGGCCGGCGGCGCCCTGATGGACGGCGGCTGCTACGCCATCGACTGCCTGCGGCTGCTTGGCGGCGGGGAACCTGACGTGACCGGGGCCCTGGCCGACCCGTGGCCGTCTGCCCGGGCCGAGTCCGGGGATTCTGGGCGGGCGGCCGACCGGGCGATGGCGGTCCGGCTGGGCTTTCCCGGCAGCGCGACCGGCTGGTTCGACTCAGCGTTCACCCGGGACGGGGATTTCCGGGCCGATGTGCACGTCAGCTGCCGGGACGGGCAGGTCCGGATGCAGAACTTCATCCTGGCCCACCGCGGCCGGCTGATCGCGACCAGGCAGGGATCGGTCATCGCCGACGAGCGCGCCACCGGGGACACCACCAGCTACACCTACCAGCTCCGCGCGTTCGCCGCGGCGATCGAGTCGGGGGCGGCCCGGTGCTGACGTCGGCGGCGCAGGCCGTCGCCACCATGCGGGTGATCGACGACGCCTACCGGGCGGCAGGCCTGGCCCGGCGACCGTGACGACGCGCAGCCCGGACGACGGTACCGCCCTGACGACACTGGACCAGGCCGGGCAGGAGGCGGCGCGGTTCGCCGCCGACCTGATCAGGATCGACACCACCAACCGGGGCGGCGGGGACGCCCGGGAGCGGCCGGCCGCGGAGTACGTGGCCGCGCGGCTGGCCGAGGCGGGCCTGGACCCGGTCCTGCTGGAGTCCGCGCCCGGCCGGGCCAACGTGGTGGCCCGGGTCAGCGGCACCGAGGCGGGTAACGGGACCGCGGCGGGACCGGAGACGGGACCGTGAGGGAGGCCGGGGCCTGCTGCTGCACGGGCACCTGGACGTGGTGCCCGCAGACCCGGCGGCCTGGACGGTGCCCCCGTTCTCCGGCGAGATACGTGACGGCGTGCTGTGGGGACGCGGCGCCGTCGACATGAAGAACGCGGACGCCGTGCTGCTCGCCCTGGTCAGCCAGTGGGCCAGGGACGGCGTCCGGCCCCGGCGCGACCTGGTGCTCGCGTTCACCGCCGACGAGGAGGACACCGCGGAGTTCGGCGCCCGGTGGCTGGTCGAGCGGCACCCGGAACTGTTCGCAGGGTGCACGGAGGCGATCGGGGAATCGGGCGCCTTCACCTTCCACGCCGGACCGGGCCAGCGGCTCTATCCCGTCGCCTCCGCCGAGCGGGGCACCGCCTGGCTGAAGCTGACCGCGCACGGCCGGGCCGGGCACGGCGCCAAGCCGAACGCCGAGAACGCGGTGACCCGGCTGGCCGCAGGCGATCAGCCGGATCGGCAGCTACGACTGGCCGGTCCGGCTGATCCCGACGGTCAGCGCCGCGGTGGACGCCATCGCGGCGGCGGTCGGCGCGCAGCTGCCACCCGGGGCGCCGGGGACCGCGGCCGAACTGCTGGCGCCGCTCGGGCCCGCGGCCGCCCTGGTCGCGGGGACCGTGCGCAACAGCGCCAACCCGACCATGCTGCAGGCGGGCTACAAGCTGAACGTGATCCCTGGCCAGGCGGTCGGCTACGTGGACGGGCGGGTCCTGCCGGGCTTCGGACGAGGAGTTCGCGGCCACCCTGGACGAGCTGACCGGACCCGATGTGAGCTGGGAGTACGCGCACCAGGAGATACCGCTGGAGGCCCCGCTCGACGCCCCGCTCATGACCGCGCATGACCCAGGCGCTGCTGGCCGAGGACCCCGGCTCGACGGTGGTGCCCTACTGCATGAGCGGCGGCACCGACGCCAAGCAGTTCGCCCGGCTGGGCCTGGCCTGTTACGGCTTCACGCCGCTGGTGCTCCCTGCGGGCTACGACTACTACGCCATGTTCCACGGCACCGACGAGCGCATCCCGCTGTCCGCCCTGGCCTCCGGCGTCCGGATCATGGACCGGCTGCTCCGGGCGCTTTAGCGCCCGGCGACCAACCTCTGCCCCAGGCGTGACGCCGAACGCAGGCGGCACGAAGTCCCACCGTGCCGCCTAGCGCCGGCACATGAGGCTGGGTGCAGGTCAGCAGGGAGTCAGCCGGCCGCCGGGCGAAGATTTACCTGACGTGGTACCGGCGGCCGGCGGCCGGGAAATTTCAGGTTTTTTTCTGGCCGGTTTGCGCAGGTTGATCCCGGTGTGGCGGATGCGGCACGGCCGGCAAATGCGAAACCCGGTGGCATCTCTTGGCCCTAACGGGGCATGGCTGGACATGTCTGGCGATGGGGCAGGGAGGCTGTCAGTGACCGTAGTCGAGGCACCGTCCGGCACGCGGGTGACGCCGGAGCGGCTGGGCGGAGGTTCCGGCTGGGCGGAGGGTTCCGGCTGGGCGGAAGGTTCCGGCTGGACGAGCGGATCAGCGTCGGGGACCGGATCAGCGGGTCCTGCGGGGCTTCGGCGGAAGCGTGCGGCCTGTCGCTGTGGAAGGCCACCGACGAGTTGCTCGGCCGTCCCGTCACCATCTACCTGCTTCCCGCCGGACAGCCGGTACCCGACCGGGTCGTCCAGGCCGCCCGGTCCGCCGCCAAGGTCTGCGACTCGCGCCTGGCCACCATCTACGACACCGACTTCAGCACCGACCGCCCCTACATCGTGGCCGAATGGGCGCCGGGTACCCATCTGGAAGACCTGGTGCTTTCCGGCCTGCCCAGCCCGGCGCTGGCCGCCGCCATGATCGCGGACGCGGCGGACGCGCTGGCCATCGCCCACCAGGCCGGGCGGCCGCACCTGCGGCTGACCCCGCGCTCGCTGCGGTGGGACCCGGGTACCGGGCTGAAGATCACCGGGTTGGGGCTTGACGTCGCGCTGTGCGGTCCGGCGGACGCCGCGGACGTGGACCCGAGGCTGGCCGACCCGACGCTGGCCGACCCGATGCTCGCCGATACTAGGGCGCTGGCCCGGATGCTCTACGCGCTGCTCACCGGATTCTGGCCCGGGACGGACGCCACCGCGCTGCCGCCCGCGCCCCGGCACAAGGGCCAGGTGTGCACGCCGCGGCAGGTCCGGGCGGGCCTGCCCGCCATCCTCGACGCCATCGCCTGGCAGGGCATGCGGGGACAGGCACCGGACGCGCCGAGCCAGGCCGCTGACTCCGGCCGGGCTCGCGATGGCGCTGCGCGGGGTGCAGCGGCCGTCCATCCGGCTGGTCGAAGCACCCGAACCCCACCCGCCGGTCCGGCTGCGGCCCAGGCACGCGCGCACCCGGGCCGGCCTGCTGCACCGCACGACGCTGCTGCGCGAGGCGGTAGCCCGGGCACGCACCGCGGCGGGCGACGGCGTTCAGCCCCGGCACGACGCGATTCGCGTCCCGGGCTCGAGCGTCCCGGCGGTGTGCCCGGAGCCGTTCGGCCTAAGGGGGTGACAGCAGGGCGCGGACCCGGTCCTGGCCCAGGGCCAGCAGCAGGGTGGGCAGCCGCGGGCCGGTGTCCTTGCCGATCAGCAGCCGGTACAGCAGGATGAACCAGGCCCGCTGGCGCACCTTGAGCTCGGGGGTCGGCGGCGCGGTGATGGGCAGGCCGAGCTGGAGCTTGGGGATCCCGTACAGCAGCGTGGTCAGGCCCTCCAGGGACCAGTCCGCGGTCATGCCCTCGGTCAGCAGCTTGAGCGCGTCGCGTTCGGCTTCGGGCAGGGCGGCGAGCGTGCCGGTGTCCGGGGTGTCGCGGACCTGGGTCCGGTCGGCGAGCGGGACGTACTCGTTCACCCAGGCCTGCGCGCAGTCCAGCCGCGGCCGGACCTCGGCCAGCGAGGTCGACCGGGTCATCGGCGGTCAGATCCCGCACGATCCGCAGGATCTGCGCCTCGTGGCCAGCGGTGATGTCCGCCACCGAGGCCAGGGTGGCGAACTTCAGCGGCCGGGGCGTGACCGGCAGCGGCCCGTCCGAGGTGCCGGCCGCGCGGGCGTACACCGCCTGGGTGGCCGCGTCGGCCTGGCCGTCCGCGACCCGGCGGGTCAGCGCGTCCCACTCGTCGTAGATCCGGCCGACCTCGGCGTCGAAGGCTATCTTGAAGGACTGCTCGGGCCGCCGCCGGGCGTACAGCCAGCGCACCAGCGGCGCCTCGAAGATCTCCAGCGCGTCGGCGGGCGTCGGCGCGCCGCCGGCCGAGCTGCTCATCTTGGCCGAGCCGGAGGAGGCGACGAACGAGTACCCGAAGTGCAGCGGCATCTCACCGCCGAAGATCTCCGACACCAGCTCCGCGCCGACGGTGAAACTGGACCCCGGTGAGGAATGGTCCACGCCCGGCGGGCTCGAACGTCACCCGCTCGTAGGCCCACCGCATCGGCCAGTCGACCTTCCAGGCCAGCTTTCCTGCGACCTGCGCGATCGGCGTGGGTCCCTGCTTCGCGCCGCAGGCGCAGGTGTAGGAGATCTCGGTGGTCTCGTCGTCGAAGCCGGTCACCGTGGTGTCGTCGCGCCCGCACACCGCGCAGTACGGCCGGAACGGGTAGTAGACCGCGGTCCGCGGGCCCTCGTCGTCGTCCGCGGTCGGCGGCGCGCTTGGTCTGGTACCTGGCCAGCACCGCGCCGATCTCGGCCCGGCGCCGCATCGCCAGCACGATCTGGTCGGTGTACGCGCCCGAGGTGTACATCTGGGTCTGGCTGATCTCGGTGACCCGGACGCCGAGCCGGGCCAGCGATTCGCGCAGCGGTCCTTGAAGTGCTCGGCCCAGTTCGGGTGCTGGCGGCAGGGATCGGGCACCGCCGACAGCGGGCGCCCGATGTGCTCGGCGAACCCGGCCGGGAAAGCCGGCCGGGACCCGGCGCAGCCGGTCGTAGTCGTCCCAGGACAAGATGTGGCGGCAGGGCGCGCCGCCGCGCCGCACCTCGTCCGCGACCAGGTGCGGGACCATCAGCTCGCGCAGGTTGCCCAGATGCACCGGGCCGGACGGGCTGATCCCGGACGCGCAGGTCGGCGGCACGCCGGGATGCCGGCGTTCTCCTTCCGCGCGCACCAGCCCGGCGGTGCGCGCCACCCAGTCCTCGGCCGGAGCCACGAGACAGGCCACCTCCATCGGTTTTCAGCAGGCATCACAGCGTACTTCAGGCCCGGGCTGCGTCTTGCTCGACGCGGCCCGGGCCTGAGGGTACTAGCTGGTCAAGCCACCTTAGCGGCGAACGTAGTCTTTCTCGATGCCGGTCAGGTTCGGGATGCCGAGGCCGACGGCCTCGTTGTAGCGCTCCCCCGGGTTACCGGTGTAGTAGAGGTTGTCGTTGCTGGTACCGGCCGTGGTCCAGCTCGGTGAACGGGCCGCCGCCGACAGGCCGCGTCGGCGTAGATCTGCGGGTTCCAGAACCCGACCCGGTGGCCCAGCGCCGAGTCGATCACCGCGGTCGAGCCGTTGAACTGCGGCGCCACGAAGCTGGTGCCGCCCCAGCCGCCCTCGAGGACCGGCTCGCCGGCCTGGGCGAACGGCGGGCGAGTAGAGCAGGTAGCCGCTGTACGGGTCCGCGTCCGCGGACACGTCCGGCACCGCCCGGCCCGCGCCGGAGCCGCCGGTCACCGGCGGGGTCGGGGTTGAAGTTCCACGCGGTCGGCTCGACCAGCCCGGCCACGATGGTCTGGTAGTCGGTCGGCGTCAGGTACTGCACCGCGTGGTAGTTGTGCGTGCCGGGTCACGAACAGCTGGTAAAGCGGAGCCGGCTAGACCGAGCTGAAACCGCCGCCGGTACCGCCGATGTTGGCCTCCGCCGCGGCGAGCTTCGGACTCGCCGTTGATCTTGGCGATGGCCGGCCACAGGTAGTCCCAGCCCCAGGCGCGCTGCTTGGGCACGGTCACGGTGGCCGTGCCGTCCGGGCCGGTCAGCGTGCCGGTCCAGGGCAGCGTGGTGCCGCCCGCGGCGGTGATGTACGGGCTGTCCGCCGAGGTGTCGACCGACAGGTTGGTGGTGCCGAGGTCGCGGCTGGCGTCGTAGGCGCCCGAGTCACCGGCGGACAGGAAGCCGGACTGCCCCTGCGCCGCCATCTCCAGGAACGCCTCGTTGAACGCGGCCAGGTAGGTCGACGGTTCGGTGCCGGCCAGGATCGAGGCCTTGCACCATGGTCTCCGACTCGCCCCAGCTCGCCGAGACGCTGCTGGCGGTGTTCTGGCTGGCCGCGGCGAAGAACGCGTCGGCGAAGCCGGGGTCGGTGTTGGGCGCCTGGTAGTCGATCACGTTCGCGCCCGGGGCCAGGGCTCCGGACTGCTCGAGGTCCAGGTCGGTCTCACCGGTGCCGCCCGTGTTGCTCGGCGCGCCCGGGCCACCGTCGATGTTCTGCACGGTGAAGCTGCGGCCGGTGCTCGGGACGTGCGCGATGTTGTTCCAGAAGTACTGCGGCGCGCCCGGGTCCACCGCGGCCAGGGTGACGATGGCCGAGCGTCTGGCCCGACCCGTTGGCGCCCTGGTGGTACAGGCCGTTGAGCCCGTAGTTGGCGGCGAAGTCCGACGGCAGGTTGCACGCGTTGGGCAGGCCGGTCAGCGCCAGGCAGGCGCTGGAGTTGCCCGGCTGCGGCTTGAGGTAGCGGGTGTTCACGTGCGCGCTCTGGCTGGCGTACGGGCCGTAGTTGCTCAGCCCCAAGATGGCCAGCACGAAGTTCGAGAGCCGGTAAGGCAGCAGCGGCGACTGGGCCGTGGCGTGCACGTTCTGCGCCGGGATCGGGTTCAGCCCGTTGCCGCCCGCCTGCGCGGGCACGTGGTACTGGTTCTGCTTGACCGACAGGGCGGCGTCGAACTCGCCGGCCGTGCCGGTGGCCGACACGTCCACGCGGTCCGCGAAGACGGTCGTCTTGATGCCGAAGCTGCGCCAGGTACCCGGTCAGCGCGGAGACGTTGGCCGGGCTCTGGCCGTAGGCGCGCGGCGAACTGGCTGACCGAGAGGTAGTTCCTGACGCCTTCGATGACGGAGGTCTGCAAGCCGTTGAGGTTCCGCTCGCGCAGGATGAACGACACGGTTTCCGGCGTGCTGGCCGGCGTGGTGCCAAACACCGTGGCCCCCGGCAGCAGCGCCGCGTCGATACCCGACGACACCTTCTCCGGCGTGTTCGGGCTGGGCGTCGAGGCCATAGCCGGTCCGGCCAGCGCGGTCAGCGGGGCCATGACGTGCCGCCACTCCCAGCACTATCCCCGCCGATAGTCGTGTTTTTCTCGAAAAGATCATGTACCTGTGCACCGTCCTGTGGGTACTTGTCACGGTTAGCCGTAGACCTGCCAAATTATGGCAGTCTGTCCCCAACTTCCCCAGCCGCTTCACCAGATCGGTTGGTTGCTATCGGATAACTAACCATCCGTAACTAGATGTTTACACGTTCGTGGCGGCGGTCAGGGCGCAAAGCCGGACTCGGTCCAGCGGGTAAAGGCGTCGATTTTCTCCGGCGGCCAGGCGCCGTCGCAGGGCATGGTGCCGTTGCGCAGACGTTCGGTGATGCCGGCCGCGTGCGCCTTGACGTCGGCGTAGGACCACAGGTCGAACGCGAACGTCATCGACTGGCGGTCGTGCGCACGGAACAGCGGCTTGATGTGCGCCTCGAAGCTCACGGTCTGGCCGGGGCCGGGCAGCGCGACCGCCGGCTGGTCATCCGCGCTGGCGGCCGCGGGCGGGCGGCGGGGGCGGCCCGGCTGGGCTCCAGTCCCAGCGGGGCCGCGAGCCGTCGGCCTGAGCCGTGCCGCCCCGGGAGCTCCAGTCCAGGTAGGAGGTGAAGGCCGCGCGGAACTCGGGGTCGGCGGGCAGGCCGGCCTCGTCGGCGGCCAGAGTGGCCAGTGTGACCCAGCGGGCGCGCTGGGCTGCAGTGAAATCTGCGCCCGCGGGGGGCGCGGCGGCGGCTCGCGGGAGGCGCGGCGGGGCTCACGGGGGGTGCGGCGGGCCGCCGAAGGCCGCGGCCAGCACGGCGGCCGGCGCGCTGGGCCTGGTCCGGGGCCATGGCGGCGAACAGCGGGGCCAGCAGGTCGTCGGCGGGCACGTGCTTCTCGTACAGCAGGCGGGTCATCCGGGTCAGCGCGGGCAAGCCGCCGGCCCACTCGAACAGGGTCGGCTCCGCGCCGGGCGCCCGGACGGGATCGCGGAACCCGACGTACCAGTGCATGCCGCTGCAGAACGGCTTGTTCTGCGAGTGGCCGCAGCGGCACAGCGCGTAGTGCTCGCGGGACGCGCCCGCCGCCCGGGGCACGTCGGCGCCGTCGGCGCCGGCCAGGCCGATCGCGCCGGTCACCCGGTAGGGACCGTCCTGAGTGATCTCGATCGCGGGCTCGCGCTGACCGTGCCAGTCGGCCAGGTCACGAGCCTCGGTGCCGTCGAAGGCCAGGCCGAGCGCGCCGGACGGGCAGTCCCGCACCGCCCGCACGATCTCGTCCATCCGGCCGCCGCTCGGCGCGACGAACGGCTCCGCGCTGGTCCGGAACACCGTGGCCAGCCGGTCCGTGCACAGACCCGAGTGCTGGCAGATGCCCCGGTTGTCAAACACCGTGACCTGCTGGCCGGGATAGGTGTCGCGCTGGTCGGGCACCCGGTGCGGGTCCTTGTCGTCGCTGAACCCGTTACCGGCGCAGGCGCCGTCGCAGATCGGCTTGCGCGCCGAGCCGCCGCACCGGCACAGGGCCAGCTGAGGCGGCAGGGTCAGCGTGTCGCCGAGCGGGGCGCGCACGACCGGGACGTTGGTGACGAGGTAGGGACCGTTCCTGGCGGTCATGACGGCGGGGGGCAGGGCGCGCTGGAGCTGGCCGAGTTCGGCGATCAGGCTGAGCTCGCTCGGCCGCCGGGCGCCGCCCGGACGGCCAGGTCCTGCAGCCCGGCCACCGCTTCGAGCAGGCCGGGCGGCGCGCTGGCGCCCAGGCGGGCGCGCACGGTGGTGGCGCTCACCGCGAGATCCTCGGAGCGACGCATCGTGGGACGGAAGGGACTCCTGGGGCGGGAGGGATTCTTGGGGAGTAAAACCCAGGACCGTTCGGTAGAAATCTGCGGCGCGGGCCAGCAGGGTGGCGGGGTCCTCAGCCGGGGCCGGGGTGGGCCTGCCGGGCAGGTGGACGGCGAGGGCGTCGGCGATCCCGGCCAGGCCGGACCTGACCTCCCGCAGGCCGTCGGTCACCCGCGGATCGCAGGGGCCGCCGGGCTCGCAGAACTCGGCGGCCTGGCGGAGGCGCTCGATGAGCAGGATCCAGGCCGCCTCGCGGTGCGGCAGCACGTAGTCGGACTCGTAGAACAGCTCGAAGCTGGGCCCGGCCGTGCGGCCGGGGTACTCCGGGCCGGCCGGCAAGGTGGTGACCAGGTCGCCGAGTGGCTTGATAGCCTGGAACATCAGCCCGATGGTCGCGTCGGCCAGCGCCTTGAGCTGCGGAGTCTGTCTCCTCGGTGTGGGCGAAGAACCGCTGCAGCATCAGCAGCAAGATCTCGTAGGAGACGTTGAAGGCGTCCATCACCCGCCCGGTCACCGGGTCGCCGACCAGCGGGACGTCGGTGTCGCGCTCGGCCGCCCTGACGTTGACCGGGACCACCGGGCGGACCGGGTTGAAGACCGGGTTGGCCTCGCGGAGCTGGACGTACTCGTCCAGGATGGCCACGAACTGGCCGAAGTGCGCGCTCTGCCAGTGCCCGCGGGGCCCCTCGCCCTGCTCGAGGATCTCGTCGATGGCCCGCTGGGCCGAGGCCACGTCGGTCACCGCGACCAGTTCGGGCCAGCCGAAAGTCGGCCTGCGTGGCCTGCGCCCGCGGCGGCCCGACGAACAGGGCCCGTTCCCCGAACTTCTCCGCCAGCCGCGCGATCCCGGCCTCGATCGACCGGTACAGGTGCCCGACGGTGGCGAAGTCCTGGCCCCGCGGGACGATCTCGCCGTGCTGCACGGCCGGCGCGGCGCGGCGGAACGCGGTCATCCCGGCGGCGTCCTCGATGTCCATGCCCTCCGGGCGCTCGAGGAACATGAAGTGACGCAGCGCCGCCTCGCCAAACGGGATCAGCGCCAGGTGCACGCCGGCCGGGTAGTGACGCGCGGGCTGCGGGAAGTTCGGCCGGGACAGGTGCGGGGCCGCGCCGATCGCGGACAGCAGGTTCTGCACCAGGGACAGGTGCAGCATCTCCTGGGTGGCCACGTGCGAGATCTGCTTGCGCCAGCGGTTGACGGCTTCTTCTTCCGCTGCGGTCAGGCCCTCGGCCTGCGACTGCTTGAGGCTGAAGGCGGCGTACAGGTACTGGCACATGATGCCGTGTTCTAGTTCGGCCGCTTCGCAGAGCATGTAGATCAGCGCCTCGCGGTGCTCGATCACGAACGGGGCCTCGGGCGGGGCCAGGCCGCCCCGGCTGGCGATCACCTGGGCGAGCCGCCCGGGTAGCGGCGCATCCTGGCGGTCGGATGTCTGGTTGCTCATGAGTCCCTATTGTCCCCAAGCAACCGCGTCCGGTCAGCCGTCAGCGTTGTGCCCTCAACGAACAGAGCTGGGATCAGGGCGTCGCGGCCGCCGGGGACACGTGGTCGCGCCAGGAGTGGCGGGGCTCGAAGCCGAGCACCTCGCGGGCCCGGCCGATATCGAGCAGGGTGTCGAACTCACCGATCTCGCGGGTCAGCCGGACGCCGGGGTAGACCTCGGCGAGCAGTTCGGCCGACGGGCGGTTCATCACGGTGTCGGCGGCGGCGATGATGAAGGCCGGGTTGCCCGTCACCTTCTCGGCCGGCGCTTCCAGGGCCAGCCGGGCGGACGCGGCCGCGTCGCGCTCGTCGATGTAGCCCCACAGGTTCCACTTGCGCGCGTGCGGGTCCGCCCAGTACGCCGGGAACTCCTGGTAGTCATCGGGTCGCCATGATGTTGGACAGGCGCAGCGCGATGTAGGGGATCCCGGACCACTGGGCGAAGTGGCCGGCGATGGTCTCGCTGGCCACCTTTGACAGCGCGTAGGTGCTCGTCGGCAACGGGTAATGATCCTCGTCGGCCGGCGCGTACCGCGGCGGCACGTCGAAGGGCAGGCCGAGGGTGGTCTCGCTGGAGGCCCACACCACCCGGTCCAGCTTGAGCTGGGCGGCGGCCTGGAAGACGTTGAAGTTCATGGTGATGTTGGTGTTGAACGTGACCGCCGGGGTGCTCAGCTCGGGCGCCGGGATGTTGGCCAGGTGGACCACGGCGTCGGCCCCGTCGCAGCGCCTCGACCGCCTGGCCGTAGTCGGTCAGGTCGGCCTGGAGCGTTCCGGTGCCCCGGCCCGCCCTGATGTCTACCGGGGTCACCTGGTAGCCGTGCTCGCGCAACTCCGCGACGCACCGCCCGGCCGGCCTTGCCCGCGTGCTCCGGTCACGCATACCCGCTGTGTCACTTGGTTGTATCTCCTTGGTCTTGTTTGGTCTTCTGGCCGTCAGCGGAGCTGCCAGGTGGGGCCGGTCGGGGTGTCGGTGAGCTGGACGCCCAGCTCGTCGAGCTCGGCGCGGATCTGGTCGGCGCGGGCCCAGTCGCGCTCCTTGCGGGCCTGGGTCCGGTCCGCGACGAGCTGTTCGATGGCCTGGCGCTCGGTCGCGGACAGTTCGGTGACCGCGCGGTGGTGCTCCAGGTCGGCCGGGTCGAGGGTGGCCAGGCCCAGGCCGAGCAGCGCGTCGGCCGCCGCGACCACGGTGCGCAGGCCGTCCGGGGTGATGTCCGGGTCACGCAGCGCGTCCTGCAGCGTCGCCAGCACCCGCGGGGTGCTCAGGTCGGCCGCGATGGCCGCGTCGATGGTGTCCAGCAGCCGGACGGCGGCCGGGTCGTGGGCCGCACTTGCGACGGCGGCCTGCGCGTCCGCGAGCGTCTCGATCGGGGGCAGCGGGCGCAGCGGCTGCACCCTGGTCACCAGACGGCGCAGGGTGGCCTGGGCCGCCGCCACCGCCTCGGTGGTGAAGCCGAGCTGGCTGCGGTAGTGGCCGCCGAGCAGGAACAGCCGGTAGGCCAGCGGGTGATACCCGGCCTCGGTCAGGTCGGCCAGCCGCGGCGCCCCGCCCTTGGACTTGGCCATCTTCTCCGCGCCCAGCTGCAGGAACTCGGTGTGCAGCCAGTACCGCACCCACGGCTGGCCGTCACCGAGGTAGGCCTGGCTCTGCGCGATCTCGTTGACGTGGTGCAGCTCGAGGTGGTCGACCCCGCCGGTGTGCAGGTCGAAGTGCCTGCCGAGCAGGGTGATGCTCATCACCGAGCATTCCAGGTGCCAGCCGGGCGCGCCCCAGCCCCACGGGGAGTCCCAGCGCATCACCCGCTTCTGGCCAGGCTCCTCGGCCCGCCACAGCGCGAAGTCGGTCTTGCGGCGGCGGCCTTCGACCTGCTCGACCCGGGCCGCTTCCAGCTGTCCCTCGGTGCTCATCCGGGCCAGCGCCCCGTAGCCGGGGTCCTTGGCGGTGTCGAAGTAGAGCCCGGACGGCAGCCGGTAGGTAAAGCCCTTGGCTTCGAGCTCGGCCGCGAACTCGATCATCTGCGGCACGTAGGCGCTGGCCCGCGGGTACTCGTCGGCGGGCAGGACGTTCAGCGCGGCGGTGTCGACAAAGAAGACATCGGTGTAGAAGTCGGCGATGTCCTGCACCGAACGCCGTTCGGCGGCCGCGGCCACCTCCAGCTTGTCCTCGCCGGTGTCGGTGTCGGCGACGGCATGTCCCACGTCGGTGATGTTGACCACGTGCCGGACCGGTATGCCCTGCCAGCGGAAGGCGCGGCGCAGCGTGTCCGCGAACACGTACGGGCGCATGTTGCCCAGGTGCGGGAACGTGTAGACGGTGGGACCGCAGCTGTACATGCCGGTCACCTCGCCCGACGGGGTGAAGTCCTCCATCCGTCGTCCCAGCGAGTTAAACAGCCGCAGCTGATGGCCGCCCGCCACGTTTCCTCCCTTGCCGGTGCTCGAGCGCCCATGATATTGGGCCGGCGTCCCGGCTGCGGATCGGGTCGCCGTCCGCCCTGTTTTCTGGGTTCCGGTTTTTCGGTTTTTGGATTGGGCCGAACGGAGCCTGGGCTCGTCGGGCGGCCGTACGGTTTCGCTGCGTCCGGCCTTGGCCGGGCTGCTTAGGCCGCGTCCGGCCTTAGGGCTGCTTACGCTCCGGCGGCGCGCAGGCCGGGGAGCGAGACCTCGCCCGTGGCGGCATCGACCCCTTCGAGGGTGCAGGTGTGGATCGCGGCCACGGTCGCCCGGGCCGACTCGAAGCGAAGCGTCTGATACATGTCATTCCCCTGTCCGGTGTAATCCTGCACCTTGCGGCCGATCCGCATAAGCAGGACCCGGATCGGAGAAATCTGAATCCAGAACGTCCACCCGACGTAAAGGTCATGTCCATGCGGGAAGCAGGAGACATAGCCCGCGAAGTACCCGCGCCGCAACTCGAGGAAATGGCGGCGGCCTTCGCCCGGCGGAGAAATGAGCCGGATACCGAGCTTGTCGCTCGGGGTAGCATGCGCGTCGAGCGCTCTGGCAACGCAATCAAGTGCGCTGTCAGCCGCGGGGGCCTGGAAACTGAGCAGCCGGCTCCATTGTCCCAGCAAGGCCGGGACGGGCAGCAGCCAGAACACCAGCAGCAAAACGACCACGCTGAGCAGATAGACAGCGGGCGCTACGGCCAGCCCGGCCGAATGCCTGCCGAGCAGGAAATAGGCGAGGCTAAGCACGAAGTACGCGAAGTCAGCGACCGCGGTGACCACCGCGTAAAGCGCGAACCTGCGCGCCAGCTGGCCGAGGAACCGTGAGCTCGCCAGCGGATCGAGAGTCTCAGGCACGCCCAGCTCGGCGTAGCTCTTCTTCCGGTCGTCAAGCGTGATGTACGACTGCGGCGCCGCGGCCGCGGTCTCGCTCTGGGCCTGGTCTTCCGGGGTGGCGACAAGCATCCGCGGCGCGGCGGAGGGGCGGCGCGGCGGGGGGCGTCCGCGGTCCTTGTGGCCGCGTCCGCTGCGGTGCGGGTGCCGGCCTGAGTTGCGGCTCGGGCGCCAGGCCTGAGTTGCGGCTCGGGGGCGGGCGGTGAACTGGGCTGCGGCGCCGGCTGGCTGCGCCGCGGCCTCGGCGGAGCGTTCGTCGTCCCGAATTGCTCGGGCACGTCGTACCGGGCCGGCACAGGCGGCGTCGGCAGCGGGAGCCGGTTTTCCCACCAGGGCACGTCGCCTGCTTCTGGCTCGGCCTGGACGGCTGCGTGACTCATCTCCCATTCCGGCCGCTGATCTGGCTCCCGTGGCGGTACCGGACCACTGCGGGCGCGGTCGAGCTCCCCCGACCTGGAGCCCAGCGAAAACCACGTAGCAGGTACCGGCTCGTAGTCCGGAACTCGCGCGGTCTCGGCGATCGGCTCGGCCACGCCGGCCACGGCATGCCCGCAATTCCCGCAGTAAATGTCCGCAGGGCTCAGCGACCAGCCGCAGCTAGCGCATAGCGGAGACATCAAAACCCACCTGCTTCCCCTAAGGAACCCGGGTCTCCCGCCCAGGAATTACCTTGAGTATGCATTCGGTTACAGGGGAACAGAAGGCTGATTTCCTTACGGAGAGCTAACGCTGACGGGGAAGCTGGATACCACCAGAGATCCGCGTGATAGGAGGCGAATGGCGTGGCTCAAGCGGCAGGCCGGCGCGGCCACGGCCTCCCGCCCCGGCGCCTGCCGCCCCGCCAGCGATCGTGGACCGCTACCGCCGAAATAACGAGCTAACTGCCCACGATCCCCGGCCCGCCGCCCCCGCATGCTCCCCGGCCCCGGTCCGGCCGGCCCGGCAGGGACGCGCCAAGACCGCCACGGCTCCACTTCTGACCCAGCACACCCAGGAGCCACGCGACACCCTCCACACGACCCGGACTGCTCATGATCATGGAACCAGGCCCCGCATGAACAGGGCCGCGCAGGAGATCCGGCACGACCCAGTGCCACATGTCGAGTACGAAAACATCTGCCCTGCGCGCCGACTCATCATCGAGGCGACGATCACCCTCTGAGGGCCGAAACGCCGCACCCCAGCCGCCACCCCCCGCCACTCCCCGCACCCGCAACCCACCCGCCACAATCAGCGAAAATAATCATGGAAAATTTGTCTCACGTGGAAACTTTGGTACGCCCCAGCTGCCCAAATCATCCGCAGGAGCCAAACTCTCCGCGCAAACCGGACGGGCCGCCCCGCATCACGCCCGGCCAGACCAGGGCACGATCACACCCGCATCACCACACCCAGCATCCACCGCGCCACCAGCAAGACCGCTGTGGACCCGCGTCCAGCGGCCGTTCCGGTGACCCCCGTGCCTTATGCCGAGTGTGAACACATCCCGGCCGCGCGGCGGCTCACGATCGAAGCGACGATCACACTCTGAGGGCCCCGAAGCGCCGCACCCCAGTCGCCACCCCCGCCGCTCCTCGCCCCCGCAACCCGCCCGTCACTATCACCGAAAAAGATCGTGGAATATTTGGCTTACGTGGAAACTTTGGTACCCCCTGATTACCCAAATACTCCGTACAAGCCCAATCTTCCGCGCAAACCGGACGGCGGGCCCGCAGCACGCCCGGCCGGACCAGACACGGCGCACATCCCGCATCACCACGCCCAGCAGCCACCGCGCCACCAGCAAGGCCACGAAGGATCCGGGCTCCGCGGCCTGTCCGGCACGACCCGATGCACCCGATCCGCCATCAAGTCCGGATACACCACGCAAATCCTGACAAGGGGGGCGCGGCCCGGGACGCGGGACTGGCGGGGGCACCCGACCACGGCGGCCAGGCACCCCCGCCAGCACGCGTAATCCTTGGCATGACCGCCCTCGCTGCCAGCTCAGCTGCCGTGGGGGGTGAGGCGGGACCGGGCGGTGAGGTGGGGATAGTACGGTTCGCTGGATTTTGGTGTCTGGGGGTGGGCTTGGTCGGGTAATGGGCGCGACGGGTCAGCGGCGGGGCCCTTACCATGGCAGGTGCCGTGCGTAGGCGGCTTGTTATCCGGTAGCGGCCCAGGAAGGCACCATGAAGATCGACAACAGTCCGGCCCGGGGAATGCGGGACCTGCTGCCCGCTGACGTCGCGGTCCGTGACCATGTGCTGGCGTCGATCTCCGCGGTTTACCGGCGGTTCGGGTACCAGCGGATCGAGACTCCGGCGCTGGAGAACATCGGCCGGCTGCAGAGCGGTGACGGCGGAGACAACGAAAAGCTGATCTTCCAGGTGCTGAGGCGCGGGCTGCCGCCGGAGGTCGCCGCAGGTGCGTCCGTGCGCGAACTGGTGGACCTTGGGTTGCGGTACGACCTGACGGTGCCGCTGACCCGCTTCTACGGGAACAACCACGCGTCGCTGCCGATGCCGTTCCGGTCGCTGCAGGTGGGGCCGGTATGGCGGGCGGACCGACCGCAACGGGGCCGGTACCGGCAGTTCTACCAGTGCGACATCGACATGATCGGCGAGGCCTCTGTGCTGGCGGAGGGGGAGCTGATCGAGGCGACCAGCCAGGCGCTGGCCGTGGTCGGGTTGACGGGCACCACGATCCGGGTCTCGGACCGCCGGTTCCTGACCGCGCTGGCCGGCGACGCCGGGGTGCCCGAGTCGTCGTGGGACACGTTCTTCATCACGCTGGACAAACTGGACAGGATCGGCTGGAACGGGGTGTCAGCGGAGCTGACTGAGCTCGGGTTCCCGGCCGCCCTGGTGTCGGCGGTGGCCGAGAAGATCCAGGGGCTGACGGACGTACCGCCGGGCAAGCTGGCCGGGGTGCTGGCCGACAGCGTGCCCGGGTTGCCCGCAGCGGTGATCGAGGACCTGTCGGCGACTGCCGCGAATCTGGAGCGGCTTGCAGCGGAACGGACGCAGCTGCCGCTGAGCTGGCAGTTCGACCCTACGCTCGTGCGCGGGATGGGGTATTACACCGGGCAGGTCTTTGAGGTCGTCCACCCGGAGATGAGCGGATCGGTGGCCGGCGGCGGGCGGTACGACAAGCTGATCGGGCGGTCGCTTGGGCACGACGTGCCGGCCTGCGGGTTCGCTATCGGGTTCGAGCGGCTCGTGGATCTGCTGTCGCGGCGGCTCTCCCGGGACGCCGTGGCTGTGCTGGTCGAAGCCGAGGTGCCGGTGGCGGACGCGCTCGCGGTGGCGCGTGAGATACGCGAGACTTCAGGCTCGGGGCGGGTGGTGGAGACGATCCGCCGGAGTGGGAAGTTCGGGGCCCAGCTCAAGCGACTGGAGGCCGCAGGGTTCGGGGGGTTCGTGGTGGTGCGGGTGGAGGACGGCGTCGTGGGGCGCGACGAACTGCGGACGCTTGGCGGGTAGCGAGTGCGCGCGCTTGGCGGGTGGCGAAGGCGCGCGGCGGGACTCAGTGCAGCTGGCCGGCGGCTCTGAGGTCTTTGAAAAGCAACTGGTCGACTGGGGGGACCTGACGATGATGCCCATAGGAGAACCAGGCCAGCTCGTCGATTTCGGCGCTCGGGGCCAGCGTCCCGGCATACTCGGCGGCGTAGCAGCTCATCCGGACCAGCGGGTCGCCTGCCTCATAGGTGCCCACATAGGTCACGGTTTCGGGTCGCAGGGTGACCGTCAGCTCTTCGGTAATCTCGCGTAGCAGGGTCTGCCGATCTGTTTCCGCGCCTTCCCGCTTGCCGCCGGGGATGTAGAAAATGTCCTTGCCTCGCGCCCGGGCGCAGAGAATCCGGCCGTTTTCCAGGTGCACCCAGGCCACCGTGTCGATGAACGCCGGCATGGTACTGCTCCCGTCTACTCGCGTGGGCCGACCCTACCGGGAGACGTCATCACCCGCTACGCGGGGGAGGTTCGCCATGGAGGTTCGTCATGCTCGTGTTCGTCACCGGGGCCGGCCGGCAGCGATTCCATCCCGCCACCGGAGCGCGCGCTAATGCGTGACGACGTGCGCCAGGCGCTGGCCATCGGGCCGTCCGCGACCATCGAGGACCGCACCATCGACATTACGACCACGGGCCGGCGCTCCGGGCAGCCACGACGGATCGAAATCTGCTTCTACCGCTTTGAGGATTCGGTCTACCTGAGCGGGATTCCCGGGCCGCGTACGCGGGACTGGCTGGCCAACGGGTCGTGCTTTTGCATGTAAGGATAGGCATCGCCGAGGTAGCCGGGCGATGGCATCGCCTCCATATAGGCACGCCACGTGCGCCCCGACGGGGTCATGCGGTCAACCGCCAGGTTGGCGGCCCGTTGGAAACAGTCGGTGCAATCGGTGCTCACTCCGAAGGTGTCGCCGCCGGTCAGCGCCAGGTAGTTCGGCAAGCTCGGATGAGCGACCGAGACGTAGTTGGTGGCCACCCCGTATCGGGCGGCCAGCTGGTTGATAAAGGGCGCGTCTGCGCTGCCGATGATCTCCCCGTAGCCATGGTTTTCCATGATCACGATGAAGATGTGGTCGAAAGGAGGCACCGTCGGCTGAGCCATCCCGCCACTCTAGCGACTGCGGCCGCGAGAAGCCCCGCGCCCGCCTGGCGCCTGACTGAAGGCTTCGCCTCGTACGCCCTAGCGGGCCATCCGCCGCTGGCGCCGGCGGGAGGCCCGCGCGGATACGGCGGTCACGGCCGAGTCGGCGCGGTTCAGCACGATGGCCGTCCGGGCGGCCGGGTCGCGGCGGTCAGCCTGGACGGCCAGGCGATGAACGAGCGTCCGGGCCAGCGGCAACGCAATGGCCAGCAGTAGCCAGGTCCGCAGACGACGCGACAGAAATGCCCACATGTTGATCTCCTTTGTCTTCCCCGGCGTCCGGGCGAGATTTCCCCACGGCGCGGGCAGGTCCTCGGCGCTACCCGCAGGGTCGCGCTCTAACCACTTCGCGCGGGCGCCGCTAGCGGGCAGACTGGGGACGTGCAGATCCTGGAGACGCTGGACCTAGGTTCGTCGCGGGTCGTGCTGCGCCGGGCTGAGGTCGGCGACGTTCCGGCGATTATCAGCCTGATCGCCGCGGACCAGCTCGGCGCGACCCGGGACGGAGTGCGGGACGCGGCGGACCTGGCCGCCTACCAGACGGCGTTCCTGGCCATCGACCGCGATCCGGCGCACCTGCTTGTAGTCGGGCGGGCGGATCACGCCATCGTGGCCACGATGCAGCTGTCCTTCCTGCCCGGCATGGCCCGCCGCGGTGCGCTGCGGGCCCAGATCGAGGCGGTCCGGGTCGATGCGGCCTACCGCGGTGGCGGTCTTGGTTCGGCCATGGTCAGCTGGGCGATCGGCGAAGCCCGGCGCCGGGGATGTGCGCTGATCCAGCTGACAACCGACAAGTCTCGTACCGCGGCGCACCGCTTCTACGAGCAACTCGGCTTCACCGCCTCGCATGAAGGCATGAAGCTCACCCTTTAGATGGCCGCCCGGCTGCGCGGGTCATGGCGGGCAGAGCACGGAGATGATCCGGCAGGTGAGGTGCGATTTTCAATCTGCCACCGAAAAGCACCCTTAAGAACTGAGCGGGCTGTCACCGAGCTGGATAGTGTCGACGCAGTTCACGGTGCCCTGCTGGTGCCTTTCCCGACGGTCGGGCGCCGCCTAGTCCGCAATTCCAGCCCGCTCAGCTCCCTTACCCCACCCGCCCCTCAGCTCCCGCGCCGGCCCTCCCCGGCCGGGCCGCCGGCACCCCCGGCCAGGGGACCGGAGGGGGCACGAAGTCCCACCGTGCCGACTATCGCCGGCACAAAAGCGCCATCGTGCCGGCTGGCTTCAGGGCACACCAGCACCACCCGCACGGCCAGCCACCCCCACCACCACCGTGGCGGATTCCCAGTGGGAAGGGGCGCCAGCTGCCCGGACCGCCGACCGAGGTGTGCCCCCGCCGGGGCGGAGGCCGGGCGCAGGGGCGGGCCCCGGGCGCAGGGCGCAGGGGCGGGCAAGCAACTACCGTCCCGGCGGTGCCGTGCCGGTAAACCAGCGGTGCGACCACGCCGCCAGTAGGGGGCGCCGACTCGCGCGGGGTGGGTTAGCCCGGGTGCTTGTGCCGTCGGCGTCATAGGCTTAGCCCGGGGGCCAAAGGAGGCGGACGTGGGCGAGCCAGCCATCGTGGTACGGGGACTGCGGAAGAGCTTCGGCGAAAAACAGGCCGTGGCCGGGATCGATCTGGAGATCGCGGCCGGGTCGTTCGCCGGGCTGGTCGGGCCGAACGGGGCCGGGAAAACCACCTCCCTGTCCATGATGACCGGGCTGCTGCGGCCGGACACCGGGCAGGTGCTGATCAACGGGGTGGACGTGTGGGCCGACCCGCCCGCCGCCAAGGCGATCATCGGGGTGGTGCCGGCCGAGGCGCGGCTGTTTGAGCGGCTGAGCGGTGAGGAGCTGCTGGAATACGCCGGGCGGCTGCGCGGCCTGCCGGTCGCCGAGGCCCGTTCCCGGACCGCCCAGCTGCTGGACGTGCTGGACCTGGCCGAGGACGCCAAGCGGCTGGTGGCCGACTACTCCACCGGCATGCGCAAGAAGGCCTCCCTGGGCTGCGCGCTGATCCACAACCCCTCGGCGCTGTTCCTGGACGAGCCGCTGGAGGGGGTGGACCCGGTCTCCGCCGACGTGATCCGCCGGCTGCTGACCCGTTTCGTCGGGTCCGGGTCGACCGTGCTGTTCTCCAGCCACGTGATGGAGCTGGTCGAGCAGGTCTGCGACCACGTCTCGGTCATCGCCCAGGGCCGGATCGTGGCCACCGGCACCACCGACGAGGTGCGCGGCGGCAAGACGCTGCAGCAGGCGTTTATCGAGCTGGTCGGCTCGCGGGCGGACGGCGGGGAGGGATTGTCGTGGCTCGGCTCCTCGTCCAGCTGAAACTGACCCTGCTGCGCAACGCCCTGCGCTCGTCCACCCAGGCCAAGACCGGCTTTGTCGTCAGCATGATCTTCGCCGTGCTGGTCGCGGCCGGCACCTTCGCCGGGCTGGCCGCGCTGCGCGGCCAGGACGCCTCGGTCGACCTGACCACGGTCATCTTCACCGTGTTCGCGTTCGGCTGGCTGATCCTGCCGCTGGTGGCCTTCGGGCTTGACGGCACGCTGGACCCCGCCACGCTGGCCCTCTACCCGCTGCGCACCCGGCCGCTCGCGGTGGGCCTGCTGGCCGCCTCGGCCACCGGCGCCTGGCCGCTGGCCAACCTCATCGGCCTGCTCGGGGTGACGGTCGGGCTGGCCCGCGGCGGCCTCGGCCTGGTCGTCGCGCTGCTCGCGGTGATCCTGGAGGTGCTGTTCAGCATCACGCTGGCCCGCTTCGTCACCACCGGGCTGGCCGGGCTGCTGCGCTCCCGGCGCGGCAAGGACCTGGCCGCCTTCCTGATCCTGCCGATCTTCGCGCTGTACGAGGTGTTCACCACGGTGGTGCCGAAGCTGACCGCCGAGGGCAAGCTGACCCCGGCGCGCTTCGCCGGGATCGACGTGTGGATGCGCTGGATCCCGCCGGGGCTGGCCGCGCATGCGATCCAGGACGCCTCGACCGGGCACCCCGGCACCGCGTTGCTGCGACTGGCGCTGCTCGCGGCCGTCATCGTCGGGCTCGGCTGGCTGTGGATTCGCTCGCTGAGTCGCGGCCTGGTGACCGTCGATACCACCACTCAGTCATCGGCGGTGCGCGGGGCGGCGCTCCCGTTCGGCCGTTACGGTCTGGGCGGGACGGTGGCCGCGCGGCTGTGGATCTACCAGCGCCGTGACCCGGGCTCGCTGATCTACTGGGGCATCACCGCGGTGGTCATGGTGGCCATATCGGTCAGCAACGTCACCACCCCGCGCTATATGGTCGCCGTGTACAGCAGTGCCGTCGTCGGGTCCGCGCTGATGGCTACCCTGCACGCCAACTCGATCGGGCTGGCCGGGCCCGGCTTTGGCGTGGAGGCGATGGCGCTGGCCGGGCGCCGGGCGCTGGGCGCCTACTTCACCGGCCAGGACATCGCGCTCGGCCTGATCGCGGTGCCGCTGCTCGCGGTGATCTCGTTCGGCCTGGCGGCGGTGGCCAAGCACCCGGTGGACGGCTTCCTCGGCCTGGCGGTGGACCTGGCCGGGATCGGCGCGGGACTGGCGCTGAGCAACGTCTTCACCGTGAATATGCCCTACCCGATGGAGAAGCGGGCCGGCAGCCCCACCCCCAGGGCGGCCAGCGGCTACACCGGCTACGGTATCGGCAGCAGCCTCGGCAGCCTGCTCGGCACGGCGGCGGCGGTCGTCCCGGTCGTGCTCGCCGCCGTGTCCACTAACTCGGATCCGGCCACGGTCCGGATGCCGGCGCTCGTGCTTGGCGCCGCCGTTTACGGACTGGCGCTGACCTGGATCGGCGTGCGCATCGCCGCCCGCGCAGCCGAGCAGAAGCTGCCGGAGCTCTACCAGATTGCCGTCCGCAGCCAGCTCTAACGCCCATCCGCCAGGAAGGGAACCCATGACGATCCCGGCCATCGACCCCGGGCGCACCGCGCTGCTGGTGATGGACTACCAGGTCGGCCTGCTCGGCCGTCTCCCCGGAGCCGAGGACCTGCTCGCGCGGACGGCGCAGGCCATCGCCACCGTCCGGGCTCAGGGCGGGCACGTCGGCTATGTCCGGGTGGCCTTCGCCGACCCGGATTACGACGTGGTCCCCGCGCACAGCCGGTTCGCGGCGGTGCTTGAGGCGGGCGGCCCGGCGATGCATGACGACTCCCCCGGCAAGCGCACGTGATCACCATGGCCGAGCTCAAGGGACTGCTTGGCGGGCCATCCGGGGCTTGACGGGTTGCGGTGCGCAGGAAGGCACGGCCGTTCGGCGGAATTGTCGGGACCTTGGCCCGGCTTGTAGTCGGCAGGGACGAACGGAGGGCCGTTGTGACCGCGCGGATCAGTCAGAAGGTGGCGATCGCTGTCGTCTTCGTGGCCGCGATGTTCATGTCCATCCTGGACGCCACGATCGTCAACGTGGCGCTGCCGACCATCGGCCACGATTTCGCGGTCAGCACCACCTCGGTTGACAGTATCTCGATTGCCTTCCTGGTCAGCCTGGCCGTGTTCATCCCGGCGTCCGGCTGGCTCGGTGACCGCTTCGGCGGCAAGCGGATCCTGCTCACCGCCATCGTGGTGTTCACCGTGGCGTCGATGGCGTGCGGGCTGGCGTCCAGCCTTGGTGAGCTGGTCGCGTTCCGGATCCTGCAGGGGGCGGGCGGCGGCATGCTCGCTCCGGTCGGGATGGCCATGTTGTTCCGCGCGTTCCCGCCCGAGGAACGGGTCCGGGCCTCGGCCATCTTGACCGTGCCGACGACGCTGGCCCCGGCGCTCGGCCCGGTGCTCGGCGGCCTTCTTGTCACCGACCTTTCCTGGCGGTGGGTGTTCTACGTCAACCTGCCGATCGGCATCGCGGCGCTGACCTTCGGCATCATCTTCCTGCAGGGGTCACCGCAGGAGCAGCCCGGCCGGTTCGACCTGGCCGGGTTCCTGCTCTCCGGGCTGGGTCTGGGGTTGCTGATGTACGGCGTCTCGGAGGGACCCAACCTGGGCTGGCACCGGCCGGAGATCCAGGCCACGATCGCCGCCGGGGTGCTGCTGCTGGCGGTCATGGTGGTCGTCGAGCTGCGGTCCGCCGCTCCCCTGGTGGACCTGCGGCTGCTCGGCAACCGCCTGTTCCGGTCGAGCAACGGGGTGATGGTGCTGGCCTCGGTCGCCTTCCTGGGCACCCTGTACGCCATCTCGCTGTACTACCAGAACGGCCGGGGCCTGAGCGCGCTCGGTTCGGGGCTGAGCACGTTTCCTGAGGCGTTTGGTGTGATGGGCGGCGCGCAGCTGGCCAGCCGGGTGCTGTACCCGCGGCTCGGCCCCCGTCGCCACATCAGCATCGGGCTGACCGGCACCGCGGCCTCCATCGGCCTGCTCGCCCTGATGGGGCCGCACACCAGCCTGTGGTGGGCCCGGCTGCTCATGCTGACCCTCGGGCTGTCCATGGCCCAGGTGTTCGTCCCGGTCCAGGCGGCGGCGTTCGCTACTATCACGCCCGAGGCGACCGGCCGGGCCTCGACGATGTTCAACGCGATCAGGCAGCTCGGCGGGGCTGTCGGGGTGGCCGTGCTGACCACCGTGATCGTGCTTGTCGGCCCGGTCCACCTGGTGGCCGGGCATCAGGTGGCGAACCTGGCCGCCTACCGGGTGGCCTTCGTGACGGCCGCCGCGATCTGCCTGTGCGCCCTGGCCTGGTCGCTGTCCATCCGGGACGGCGACGCGGCCAGCACCAGGCCCGGCCTCAATCCATCAGGGCCTGGTAGACAAGCTGGCGCAGCTGCGAGCGGATCGGGTGGGCGCTGGAAGGAAGCAGCTGGGTAAAGAACGAGACGGACAGCTCCTCGGCCGGGTCGATCCAGAACGCGGTGCTGGCCGCGCCGCCCCAGGACAACTCGCCCGCGGAAGTCAGCACCTTACCCGGCACCGGATCCAGGACGACGGCGAAACCAAGGCCAAAGCCGACGCCGCGGAACGGGGTCTCCGCGAACAGCGGCCGGCCGAACGTCTCCAGGTCCCAGCCGCCGGGCAGATGATTGCGGGTCATGTAGCGGACCGTGCGCGGGCTTAGCAGCCGGGTGCCGTCCAGTTCCCCGGCCGGGCTGTCGGCGCGGGCCAGCAGCAACTGGGTGAACCGGTGGTAATCCGCCGCGGTCGAGACCAGGCCGCCGCCTCCGCCGAACAGGGCCGGCGGGCGGCGGGCGGCGTCGCCGAGCGCGTCGAGCCGGACCGCGGTGCCGTTTTTGTCCGGCGTGTACAGGGCGGCCAGCCGGGGCAGCTGGCTGTCGGTGGCGTGGAAACCGGTGTCGTTCATGCCGAGCGGGCCGAAGATCCTGGTCGCGAAGAACTCATCGAGGCGCTGGCCGGACACGACCTCGACGACCCGGCCGAGCACATCGGTGGCCATCGAGTAGTTCCACTCGGTCCCGGGCTGGAACAGCAGCGGGATGCCCGCCCAGATGTCACACGCCTGCGCCAGGTCCACGCCCGGCGGCGCGGACCATTCGAACCCGGCGGCCCGGTACAGGGCGTCCACCGGATGGACCCGGTGGAAACCGTACGTCAGGCCGGCGGTATGGGTGAGCAGGTGCCAGATCCGCACCGGCTCGGTGGCCGGGACGGTGACCGGCCGCAGATCCGAGCCGCCGGTGTAGACCCGGACGTCGGCGAAGGAGGGGATGAACCGGCTGACCGGATCGTTGAGCTCAAATCCCCCCTCCTCGTACAGCATCATCGCCGCCACCGAGGTGATCGGCTTGGTCATCGAGTACAGCCGCCACACCGTGTCCATCTCGGCGGGCAGCCCGGCCTCGATGTCACGCGACCCGCAGCTCGCCAGGTACGCCAGGCGGCCGTGCCTGCTCACCGTGATCAGCCAGCCGGGCAGCCTGCCGTCGTCGACGTAGCGGGCGAAATGCCAGCCGATCCGCTGCAGCCGGTCCGGATCCAGGCCCACCTCGGCCGGCTCGGTGTCCGTCTTGAGCTCACTCATCGCCTCACCTTACAGCGGCGTTGACCGTGGCCCTTGTGCCTGCGCCTGGGCTTGTTCCTCCGCCAGGCGCAGGCACCGGGATTAATGCAGAGAGACGACGGCCAGGTTCCACTGGTCGTTGGCGGGCGCCTTGTCATTGATCGTCACCGAGGTGCCCGCGAAGGTCGTGATGACCTTGCTGGCCTGCACCCAGAAGGTGTTGCCTGACACCGTCGCCTCGCCGAGGAGCTTCTGACCGGGGCCGGCGATCCGCTGTTTGGCTGCCGTCGGGTCGTTGCCCACAGCCAGGACGTAGGAGTTCCCGAAGTCAGTCACCAGCGTGGCCGACGGCGCTCCGGTCGCGCCGGATTCCCCGGTCGTCGCGCCGGTGCCAGCTGCGTCTGCGACGGCCTCAACGGTGAGGTACACGCCGAACCCGGAGCGGGACATGGTCGCGGTAATCTGGGTTCTGGACAGCACACGCTTAGCCCGGGCGACCCACACTTCGGCGCTGCCTGCCCGCGCGTCGGCCCGGCTGACCAGGGTCCATTTCAGGCCACCTCCCGTGACGCTGGCCGTTTGGCTGTTCTTCGTGCTGCCGCCTGCGGATACGAGCGCGACAATGAGGTCCCCGGCCTGATCCGTGGACAGGCGCGCGGTGGCCGTCGACGTCCCGTAGGCGGTGTCAGAGCTGGTGACGGCCGGCGGTGAGACATCCGCAGGATCTGACACGTCAACGCTGGTGGCAAAGGTATCGGACAGCACGGTGATGGTTCCGGCGGCCGGGTTGAGCTGCTCGAGGTAGGACTCCAGGTCCAGCAGATTGCTCGGCGTGGTCCCGCCGGCGGCTCCGGGTGCGATCGCGAGGTGATAGGTGATCTTCGTGGTCGCGCCGGCCGTGATGGTGGCGAGGGGCATGCGTTCCGTTACCGGCGTGATAGCCCCGTCGTTGATGGTGGACCCGGTGAGAGGAATCAGCGTGAACGGGCCCGCCGCGCCGGTCGTGGAGTACGAGAGCTGGACCTGGGAGGCGTCGAGATTGGTGGTCGACGTGCCAGGGAACAGGATCAGGTTGACGGCGGGATCGACGATCGGCGTGCTGAGAAGGATTACCGAAGCTGGTCGTGAACGTCACAGGCTGGCCGTTGGCCACCATCGACGTCGGGAAGGTATCGGTCGCCGTCGGTGCCTGGGCCTGGGTGGCGCCCTGGTAGATGTTGGCGGTGGCCGCTTTTCCCGCTAGCGCGTCTTTGGCCACCACGGCGCAGACCGCGTCACTGGCCGACGACGTATAGGTGGCGGACAGGCGGCCGTCGGCATCGGTGACCCCGCTGTCTTCGCTCATCGTCCCGCACAGACCCGATCCGGTGACTGCGTACTCGCTGAACTGGACATGGTCGCCGACCGTGGGGCTACCGTCCTGGTTGCTGACCGCGACCTCGATCAGCGAGGTCGACGCGCCGTCAGCATCGACCGCGTTGGGTGTGGCGTCGATAAAGACCGACGCGGGTGCCGTCGGGTCGGGGGCCGGCTTGACGGACGCCGCGGTGCTCTGCTGGCATCCGAACCCGACGCCAAGCGTGGCGTAGGCGCTGTTGCTGAACTCGGTCTGGGTGTAGTACTTGCCGCCGTTGATGACCTGGTTGTACTCGGTATCCTGAGGATCGCCCGGACTGGTGGAGCCGAGCGGGTGACCGTAGTCATCGCCGCAGATGTCCCCGATCTCAGCGCCGCTGACAGTTACCCACGCCGGGCTGCTGCTGGCGGGGTCGGTGACGTTCTCGCTGATCTCGTGGCTGAGCGTGGAGATCGAGCTGTCGGCGGGAACGTTGTTGTTCGGGGACTGCCCTTCGCCGCAGCCCTGGGCTTCGAAGACCTCGTTTCCGTAGACGAACTGGTTCGGGGCGCTCCCGAAAGCCCGATGGTAGCCGCAGTAACCCGAGACGGAGTTCAGGCCGTCGTTGTCGTCCACCGTCTCGACCGTCGGCGCGGTAAATACCGGGTAGAAGTGGGACAGGTTCGTCACCAGGCCGCTGGCTGTCTTCAGTCGCGTCAGTTCCGCCCTGAGCTGGGTGTCGGTGATGCAGTTGGTGTACCCGCTGACCGGGGTGCATCCATTGGGCGGGAATGGCTGTGTGTCTACGATCGGCGTCCCGGCTGTGTACTTGTACCTGAGGAACGTTTTGGTGGTGCCCGCGATGGAGTAGTACTGGCTGGTAACCGAATACACGTTGCTCGTGGAGAGGCTGGCTGCGGCGATATTGCTAATGTAACCGTTGATCAGGCTCTGGTAGCCGGCCGGGAATTGAGTCGTCGCACTGGGGATCCAGTAGATCGGCGTGATGGTCAGGCCGGCGGCGGGAGTGGTGTCGGCGACCGGGCCACCGTTATAGATAAGCGGAGGGGCGCACCCGTCGCAGTAATGCGAATCGGACGGCGGTGGTTTCTGCGCAGCCGTTGCTGCGGCGGAGCCGACCGACGGCATGGTCAGCGCCGGCATCCGGGCGGGAGCCGGGGCCGAGACGGCGGCCGCAGCCGCGGTCACCGTGCTTAGAACGGTCGAAACGGCGACAAGCAAAATAAAGAGGGCATGACATCGATACCGTAGCGAAAACACTTTGATTCCCCCGTAAAGGTCCCCCAGGGCCAGCTGCGTGCAAACCGCGTGCGGACCGGACAGCTGTTTGATGAAACGCGCAGCACTAGGCCTGATTCGGCGCGTCGCGCGAGCAACTATATTTCAAGCTTCGCAAAGATCGCAAGGATATGAACATTCTCGGCAAAACGCGGCCAAAGGTAGCTTTAGGGTCCGCCACTAGTAATCGGTCAATGGCCAAGCGGCGGTTATGGCGTCGCGTCGCCAGGCAAGACGCCTTTGGGGGCGGACGTTTACCGTCCTGGGTCACTTCTCGCCATCGCCGCCGTCGTGCCACGATGGGGTGGTGGGTTCACAGCGTTTTCTCGCCGTCATCGCCGCTGGTCCCCGGGACAGCGCGGTCATCGTGGTGCCGTTCGATCCAGATGAGGAGTGGGGCACGAAGGCCGACCACCCCGTCAGCGGCACGATCGGCGGCGGCCGGATCCGCACCAGGCTGGTGCCGGCTGCCGCGGATGGGTGCTGTCCCTGGCCTCGAAACGCCTGATCAGCTTGGGGCTCGCGATCGGTGATGAGGTGACTGTCGAGTTGGCCCCGGAAGGTCCGCAGCGCGGCGAGCTCGCCGACGATATCGCCGCGGCGCTCGCGGCTCACCCGGCAGCGGGCGCATTCTTCGATACTCTGGCGCAGTTCTACCGCAAGGCCTACCTGCGCTGGATCGACTCGACCACTCGCCGTCCGGAGCTGCGCGCGGCCCGCATTGCCGAGGTCGTTGGCCTGCTCGAAGCGGGAGTCAAAGAACGGCCGCGGTCGTGAGGCAGGTTTCCCCGATGCGGTGATAGGTAACCGCCTGGCCGACCCGCTCGGTAGCGCTGCGCGCAGTCCTACCAGAGGTCACCACCCGTCAGCACATAGAGGAAGGGCACGAACGGGATAAGGCTGAACAGGGCCCACGCCAGCTTCGCGCCGCCCCCGGTATCACGGCGGCTGGCCAAGTCAATCCAGACGAGGATCACGGCGACGGGATGGAGGAAACAGACCAGGAGCTCGAGGACCTTCTTCATGACCCGAATCTACCCGGAGCGCCAAGGACGCCTGTCCGGTCGCTGCGCTTCAGCGCGGGGGGCGGGGCCGGCCGGGTGGCCGTGCTCGTCCTCGGTGACCGACAACAAAACGCTGGCTTCACGCCGTAGTCGATCGGCCTGGTCCGGCTGCCCGCGCTGCGCATAATCGCGCGCGGCGGCTTGGCGTTCGGCCACCTCCGCCCGCACGATCTGCGCAACGTCGGCTTCGCTGAGCCTGCGCCGCCCGACCTCCCCCGCGCCGAGCCCGGCGGCAGCGCCGGCCACATACTGGTCGCCAAGGCCGGCCGTGGGCACAGGTCCGTGCGGGACGGCACCGGCGTTGTCGATCGCGGCCAAAGCTGAGCGCAACGCCGACACCGCCACCTTGTCCCGCGCCTTCAGCGCTTCGGGTAGTGCCGCTTGCAGGCGGCCCCGTATCGTTCGGTCCTCCATACCGGCAACCATAGGGCCAGCCGGCTACCTCCGGGCGCACGGGCGGGCGGAGCAACGCCAGCCCCGGCTTTGCATGATCATGCACTCGTGTGCATATAATTGCACTCGTGTCTAAGGTGCTGAGCTCTCTCCCTGTCGGCGAACGCGTCGGGATCGCCTTTTCTGGCGGCCTCGACACCTCGGTAGCGGTCGCGTGGATGCGCGAGAAGGGGGCCGTGCCGTGTACCTACACCGCCGACATCGGGCAGTACGACGAGCCTGACATCGCCTCGGTGCCCGGGCGCGCCACCGTGTACGGCGCGGAGACGGCCCGGCTTGTCGACTGCCGTGCCGCCCTGGTGGAGGAGGGACTCGCGGCTCTGGCCTGCGGGGCGTTCCACATCCGGTCCGGTGGCCGGCCCTACTTCAACACCACTCCGCTCGGCCGGGCCGTCACAGGCACCCTGCTTGTCCGCGCGATGCTCAAAGACGACGTGCGGATCTGGGGAGACGGCTCCACCTTCAAGGGCAACGACATCGAGCGGTTTTACCGCTACGGCCTGCTGGCCAACCCCTCCCTGCGCATCTACAAGCCGTGGCTGGACGCCGCCTTCGTCAGCGAACTCGGCGGCCGCACCGAGATGTCTCAGTGGCTGCTCAGCCGGGGCCTGCCCTACCGGGACAGCGTGGCGAAGGCCTACTCCACCGACGCGAACATCTGGGGCGCGACGCACGAGGCCAAGGTGCTTGAGCATCTCGAGGTCGGCATCGAGATCGTCGAGCCGATCATGGGCGTGCGGTTCTGGGACCCCAGCATCGAGATACCCGCCGAGGACGTCACGATCGGTTTCGAGCAGGGACGACCGGTCACCGTCAACGGCAAGGAATTCACCTCCGCCGTCGACCTGGTGCTCGAGGCCAACGCCATCGGCGGCCGGCACGGGATGGGCATGTCCGACCAGATCGAGAACCGGGTCATCGAAGCCAAGAGCCGGGGTATCTACGAGGCGCCGGGCATGGCGTTGCTGCACGCGTCGTACGAGCGACTGGTCAACGCGATCCACAACGAGGACACGCTGGCCAGCTATCACAACGAGGGACGGCGGCTCGGCCGGCTGCTGTACGAGGGCCGCTGGCTGGACCCGCAGGCGCTGATGCTGCGCGAATCGCTCCAGCGCTGGATCGGGACGGCGGTCACCGGCGAGGTGACCCTCCGGCTGCGGCGCGGTGAGGACTACTCCATCCTGGACACAGCCGGGCCGAGGTTCAGCTATCACCCGGACAAGCTCTCGATGGAACGGACCGAGGACTCCGCCTTCGGGCCCGCCGACCGCATCGGCCAGCTGACCATGCGGAACCTCGACATCGCCGACTCGCGCGCCAAGCTCGAGCAGTACGCCGGACTCGGCATCCTCGGCGGTCCGCACCCGGCGCTGACCGGCGCCGCCTACGCGGCTCCGGCCGAGTTGATCGGCGCGATGCCCGAAGGCGGGGCCGAGGCGATCGCGTCCCGCGGCACGGTCCCCCGCGACGACGAACTGCTCGACCACGTCGCGATGGAATCCGGCACCGACTGACCGGTCCCGGCTCATCGGCAGCGGATTCCCTATCGGACCCGCGACATTGTCTTTCACCGCGACGGCGCTCCTGATCGGGGGCGCCTTCGCCTTTTCTGCTGGGGCGTCAGGGTCCCCGCGGGCCTAGGCTACGGCCGGTTCCCCAGCATGCCATGGCACTGAAGGTTCGGCGCTTATTAGGTCTGGCGCTTGGTAACAGTGTTCTCTTTCGTCACTTCTTTACCTCTGCCCCGGTCAGACGCACGTAGTTGTCGGCTATGCCCTAAAGATCCGTCAGCTGACCGATGTCTCTCACTGCAAGTTGCAGCAGCATTTTCGTTGCAACGAGCACCTCGGGCGGCTTAGCCATTCGCCCGGACCTGCCCGCAGGCAGCCGCTCCGGGCGGCCTGCGCGCTACCGGACCAGATCAGGTCGGCTGCGGCGACCCGAGCCAGCCGCCGGGTCCGGCGTTTGCCGAGGCCAGGAAGGTCCCTGCCGACCTTGAGACGGCCGACCCTGAGAAGAGAGGAATCCTCCGTTGATACGCAGGTTCACGCGGGCAGTGCGGGCCGCGGAAATAGTTGGCGCCGTGATCGCCGTCGCCATCCTGGCGATCCTGTTCCTGCCCAGGCTGACCGGCGGCGGGAACGCCGCCTCGCCCGGCATCGAGCAGCCGGACCTGAATGTGGCGGTGGTACCCGCGGTCGACTCGGCCGGTTTCTTCGTGGCTCTGCACGAGGGCCTGTTCGCGGCGCGGGGTCTGCACGTCACCTTTGTACCGGCGGTCAGTTCCGAGACGGTCATCAACGCTCAGGCGCTCGATGAGCCGAACGACCGGGTCGACATCTCCTGCGGCAACTACGTCAGCTACATCCAGGCCCAGGAAAACTACGACCAGGGCAAGCGGTCTTCCTCGGCCAACGCGGCCATAGTGGCCGCCGACCTGGATATCTTCGCCGAAGGCTCGGTGATGCAGCCGGGCAGCCAGGGCCTTTACGTGATGCCCAATTCGCGCATCTCCACGCTGGCTGGCCTGAAAGGCAAGGTCATCGGCGTGAACGCGCCCGGGAACATCCTGTACCTGCTGGCCGCCTCCATCCTGACCGATCACGGGCTGGACGTATCCGGCGTGCGTTTCGCCTACTACCCGCTGCCTGAAATGGCCGCGATGCTCAAGGCCGGGAAAATATCCGCGGCGGTGCTGCCCGAGCCGTTCGCCAGTCAGGCTGAGGTGTCGATGGGCGTTACCCTGCTCGCCGACGCGGACAGCGGCCCCACCACCGCGTTCCCGGTGCAGGGCTGCGCCGCCACCCGGCAGTGGGCCGCCGCGCACCCGGTGACGCTGTCCGCTTTCCGCGCCGCGTTCGAGCAGGGTCAGGCGATCGCGGACGCCAACCGGGCCGAGGTGGAAACGGCGATGGAGACATTGCCCGCGCCGCTCGGCGTCTCCAAGGAGATCGCGGCGCTGTTCACCCTGGACAGCTACCCGGTCGGGCCGGTCGACGCGGTACGCATCCAGCGGGTCGCCGACGTGATGCGGCAGTTCCTCCGCTTCCCCACCTTCAACGCCCAGTCGATGATCGGAAAGTTACAGAAGACGGAGCTGGCGGGCAGCGGGCCGGCGGGGGCGTGGCGAGGGCGCCGGCCCCAAGAGCTTCTGGTCGATGGCGGACAGGAACGGAGACCGGCCCGCGGGCTGGTCGGAGCCGTAGCGGGTTCGGCGGGCGGCGCAGCTGAGCAGGAGCCTGGCGCGGGCCCGGGTACAGGCGACGAACAGCAGACGCCGTTCCTCGGCGTCGTCCCCGGTCCCGGGACCGGAGCCAGGCAGGCGGAGCGGGAGCAGGCCCTGCTCGCAGCCGGCCAGGAACACGACATCGAACTCCAGGCCCTTGGCGGCGTGCACAGTGAGCAGGGTGATCGCCTCGGCGCGAGGATCCAGGGCGTCTGGCTCGGCGCCGAGGGAGAGCTCGGCCCGGAAGCGGTCCAGATCCGGACCGCAGCGGCGGGCCAGCGGAGTCAGCAGCTCGCCGGCGGCGCGGATGTCCACGACGGCGGCGTCGCGCTCGCCGCGGGCGGCGGTCAGGGCTTGGACGGCGGCTCTGAGCCGCCGCAGGGCAGCATCGCCGGCGAGGTCTGCGGGGTGGCTGGGCTGGCGGGCGGCTGAGTCCGGCGGGGTGGCTGGGGTTTCCAGGCGCATTTCGCGGATGATCTCCGGGACGCCGGCCCGGCGGGTGAGCAGGTCATGGGAGCGCTTCTGGTAAGGCAGGCCAGCTCTGGTCAGGGCCTGGCCGAGGGAGGTGGCCTGGGCGTCGGTGCGGTACAGGACGGCGATGTCGGCCAGGCCTAGTTTGCCGTGGGCGTGACCGTCGGCCCGGCCGCTGTCCAGGCTGTGGAAGGACGCACCGCCCAGCAGCTGGTCGATGGTGGCGGCGATCCAGGCGGCCTCGGCGTGCTCGTCGGGGGCCTCGTGCCAGGTGACGGCGGGGTCTGGGCCCGGGACCTGGATGGCACGGCCGGCCGGCCGGCCCTGGCGGGCTGGGACCAGGGTGGCCGGGGCGATGGCCTGCAGGGCGACGGTCACGATGGCGGGGGCCGACCGGTAGTTCCTGGTCAGCTCGACGGTGGTCGCACCGGGGAAATCGGCGCTGAACCGGGCGAAGATGCCGGGGTCGGCACCGCGGAAGCCGTAGATGGACTGATCCGGGTCACCGATCGCGGTCAGCCCGGTGCCGTCGCCGGCGATGGCCCGGAGCAGGGTGTACTGCACCGGGTCGATGTCCTGGTACTCGTCCACGCTGACCCTGGGCCAGCGGGCCCGCAGCCCGGCGGCGACGGCGGGGTTCTCGGTCAGCCAGGTGGCCGGGATCTCGACCAGGCTGTCAAAGTCGACCAGGTCGCGGGCGGCCAGGTGCCGGCGCAGGGCGAGGCGGGCCGCTGGGTCCTCCGGGCCGGCCGCCAGAAGCTTGCGGGCGTCACGGTCGGAGCCGGTGAGCTCGGTGGCGGCGGACAGCCGGGTAGCCTCGTCGGCCACGCCGAACTGGGCGGGCAGGCCCACCGCGGCATGGTACTCACGGAGAATGCGCAGGCCCAGGCCGTGGAAGGTGGTGACGGTGGGCTCGTCGTGCGGGCTCGGGCACAGCACGGCCAGGCGGTCGCGCATTTCCCTGGCCGCCCGGCGGGTGAACGTGATGGCCAGGAAACCCCCGGCCGGGGTGCCGTGGTCGAGGATCTGGTGCGCGATGCGGTGGGTCAGGGTGCGGGTCTTGCCGGTGCCGGGACCGGCGATGATCAGCAGCGGGCCGGGAGCGACGGCGGCGGCATGCTGGTCGGGGTCCAGGCCGTCGAGAACCGATCCGGTGACTGGTGAGGACGGGGCGGGGGTTGGGGTTGCGGGGATGTCTCGGGGGTTGCGGGATGTCGGGGGTTGCGCGGTGGCCGGGCTTGGGGTTGTGAGGGGTTTCGGGTCCGGGGCTGAGAGGTGGGCTACGGGGAAGAGCCCAGTTTCGTTCAGCTCATTGGTTGTGAACAGACGGATGGTGCCGTATTCGCCGTCGTAGCCGGCGTCCCGGATGACCTCGCCGCGGCGCAGCCGGGCGATCGCCTCGCTGAGCCGGGCGCCGCCGGTCCGGCGGAGGTCGTCGAGCGGGACGTCGCGCAGGATGGCCAGCTCAGGGCCGAGGGCGGCGACGAGGCGGCCGACTTCGCCGACGACCTTCTTGCTCTTCGGGCCGGTGGCCAGGAGCTCGCTCATGATCTCGGGCAGCTGGACCAGGCTGGTGAAGCCCGCGGTACCGGGCGGGCGGTATCCGGCCGGGCGGTCGGCGAGCTCGGCCACGCGATGCAGCACCCCGACGGTCAGCGGCTTGGCGCAGACCGGGCAGGTCTTGGCGAGCTGGCGGGTCCGTTCGGGATCAAAACGGGTGTCGCACTTGCGGTGGCCGTCCAGGTGGTACTTGCCCTCCTCGGGGAAGAACTCGATCGTGCCGGCCAGGCCGCCGCCGGTCTTCAAGGCCGTGGCCATGGCGAAGTAGTCGAGGTCGGTGTCGAAAACCGTCGCTTCCCGGCCGAGCATCGGCGGGGAGTGCGCGTCGGAGTTGCTGACCAGGCGGTAGGCGTCGAGCGAGGAGCAGGACCAGTTCATCGGCGGGTCCGAGGACAGCCCGGTCTCCACCGCGAAAATGTGATCGGCCAGGTCGGCGTAGCAGTCGCGGACCGCGTCGAAGCCGGACTTGGAACCCAGGACGGCGAACCACGGGGTCCACACGTGGGCCGGGACCAGGTAGCAGCCGGGATCGGCTTGGAGTGTGATCTCCAGCAGGTCGCGCGAGTCCAGGCCCAGGATGGGGCGGCCGTCGGAGGCCAGATTGCCGATCTTGGCCAGTGACTCGGTGATCTTGTCGGCGGCCTCGAAGCTTGGCGCGTAGAGCAGGTGGTGGACCTTGCGGGTGCGGTCGTCGCGGCGGTAGATGGTGGAGATCTCCACCGAGAGCATGAAGCGGACCGGGCCCGCGCAGCTGCCTGGAGTGTCGCGGATCAGGCGTTTCTCCAGGTCGGGGCGCAGGCGGAACAGGCCAGGCTCGGCGGGGACGAGGGTCTGCTTGAGTTCGGCGGACCACGCGGGGTGGGTGAAGTCGCCGGTGCCGAGCACGGTGAGGCCCTTGCGGAGGGCCCACCAGGACAAGTGCTCGATGTCGCAGTCTTTACTGCAGGCACGGGAGAACTTCGAGTGGATATGGAGGTCAGCGATGAACATGTTGGTCGTGGGGCCTTCAGGGAAGGGTGACTCGCCAGGGGCGGTTTGGCGGTTGCGAGACGGCTTACGATACCGGGGGTGCCGCTGGCTAGCCGGCTCAATGGACCGTTAGGCCGGGCCTGGCCCAGCCGGCACGACGTCCGCTGTGCCGGCTGGGATCGGCACGATGGTCCGCTGTGCGGGCAGCGGCCCGCTCTGGTACAGCGCCGCCAGCCTGTTTGCGGCGCGACGCTTCCCTTTATGTCACATATGCCGCTTTTCGCGGCTCGACGTTTCAGGCGCTCATCATGATCGTGGCCAGTTCGGGTCAGATTTGACCCGAACTGGCCACTGAGATCATGGAATTGGCCGAGCCGAGGTGCTGGGTTGGGCTCGGATGTTATGGCTGGGGCGGAACGGGTCGGGAACTGGGGGCTGGCGAGAGGGATGGGGCGTTAGAGGTCCAGGGTGGTGCCGGGTTCCAGTCGGGCGACCTCGGCGTGGCTGGGGGTGGCGGCCACGGACATCATCCGGGTCATCAGGGCCAGGCCGGCGTTGTTCAGGATGGCGTCGTGGATGGCGAAGGCGCGCGGCGGGGCGATGGCGCGGAAGTAGTCGATCATGTCGGCCGCCTTCAGCCACGGGGCGCTGATCGGCAGCAGCAGGGTCGAGACCGGGTCCTCCGGGACGGTGAACGAGTCGCCGGGATGGAAAATGGTCCCGTCGATCATGAAGCACGTGTTCTCGACCAGCGGGATGTCCTGGTGGATGAGGGCGTGCTTTTCGCCGTAGACGGCGATGTCGAAGCCGGCCACGTTCGGGGTGTCGCCGTGGCGAACCGGGTGGACCCTGGCGCCGAAGTCCTGGAACTGGCCGGTGACCGCCGGAGTGGCCCAGAGGGTTAGGTCGGGGTCGCCGGAGAGGGCGGCGCGTACGGCGTCGGCATCCAGGTGGTCTGGGTGTTCGTGGGTGACCAGGACCGCGGTGGCTCCGTCGAGGGCGGCGGGGGCATCGGTAAAGGTACCTGGGTCGATGACCAGGACGGCGCCGGCTTTTCTCAAACCGGACGCACGAGTGACCGAGCTTGGTGAACTGCATGGCTATCCTCCAGGTCGATGGGCAAGCGGGGAAAGCTGCGGCTAACCAGTACTCGCGCCGGTCACCCTGGCCCGGATCCGGTCCACGATCTGGTTCGCTTCTTCCTCGGTGATCTCGATGAACTCGTTCTGCAGGTCACCACGTTCGGCGGAGACCAACGCCGCGCTGAATTCCCAGATGAGATTCCGGGTGAATGCTTCATCGGACTTTCCGCCATCCCCAGTGTAGGTGCGCCGGAACACCCCGGCAGGCCGCTCGCGGCTGCTCAGGTCATCCACGATGGCGTAGTACGTGACCTTATCTGACATCTGTCCGTCTCTCCGGGTAGTCGGGAATGCCGTAGGCGCCAGGAGGAACCGGCACCTCGGCTGTGACCTTCTTCTGGAAGGCCTCCAGTACCATCTGCTCGAATTTATCGGCCTGTTGCGGGGCGGAGCCGTTCGTAGGCATCGTGCGTGAGCTGCTTGGCCTCGAAGCTGATACGTGTGTGGAACTGCACTTCGAACCGCTGACCAGATCCTGGCTCGATCCATTGGCTGTTGATGCCCTTGTACTGCTCGTCGGACCAGAAATTCTTGAGCTTGTCCAGCTTAAAGCCGTGATCCTGCAACCGTGCGACATCGGCTAGGACGCCCTGCGTGTACTGGGCCTCCCGGTACTGAAAGGTGTACCGAATCGCGTCTGGCACGAGCGAAACAGCTTCTTCCGGGGAGCGTTCGAAGTCCTTGATGGTCCCTGCAACCTTCTCTTTGATGCGGTCGCGGCCTTTTAGGCGGTGCTCGAAGCCGACTAGGTGGCGGTCTTGATCTTGGCTCTCGATCACGAGGAGGGGAGGCGAGATCTTGCCTCCCTCACGGTCGGCGACCCGGTCGCACTCTGCTTCTACCGGCGTGTCGCCGTCGACCCCTGCGGCGGGATCAGCGGACTTGTCGACCGGGGGGCGTTCTTCTGGCGGCCACTTGCGCTGGTACTCCGACCACATCCAGCGGGACTCCTTGGACGACTCGTCCCACTTCTGCGCCGTGGCCTGCTCCTTGGCTGCGGCCTGCTGCGCCGCCTCCGACTCCTCGGCCGAGGCCGCCACATGCAGGTCATCCCAGTATTCCTGCCGCGGGCGGGACTCGGCCGCAGAGCCCGCCGCTCTGCCCCGCCGCCACCATGGTCGTCCCGGTGGTCCTCAGGCCGGTCCGGCGGCGTGTCAGGGTCCTCAGGACGATCGATTCCCACGTGCCTTTCCCGGTCAAAGATCCCAACGCCACTACCTAAAACGGCGTCAGGCCCCGCGCGGTTCACCGCGGAACCGGACGGCGCTCACCCCTGGGCGGCGGGGTCAGCGCAGCTCATCAAGGAGTGCCTGGCGTCCGAGAACGAGGAGCAGGGCGGCGCCGGGATCGACAGCCTCGACCACGGGCCGGAGGGCCTCGACCCCGGCGACCAGGGCCTGCGGCGGCACGTCGCGCTTGACGAGCAGGTTTTGCAGCCAGTAGAGAAACTCGCTGAAGATCGTTTGGTCGGCGGCGAGCAGCGCCGCGGCCAGGAACTGGACGATGCACACCAGATCCTCCCGGGTGCGGGCGTTCTGGCGCTCGTCGTAATCGGCCATCGGCGGGAAGCGGACGGCGAGGCCGCCGAACGCGGCATCGGCGAGCGTACCGGCCTGCGCGGTGAGACGAAGTGCGACCGGGTCGACCAGCGTCGGGGCGCGGCTGACCGTAGGCGGCCCTGATTTCCAGGTCAGCAGGATCACCGCGGCGTCGGCCGCGGTGGGTGCCCAGGCGTCGGCACCGAGACGCTCGGCCCGGCCGGGGCCGTGGCCGAACGCACGGCCGCCGACGATAGCCGGGATCCCCTGCCGGTGCGCGGCGTCGATGAGGCGCACCGTGCCCGGGAAGAAGATCGGGATGCTGCACGAGATCGCCAGCGAGCCCGCGCCCGAGCGGACGAGGAACTCCTCCACCACCTCGGCGGGCGTCGAGGCACCGAGCACCGAGACACCGACGCCGTGCTCACGCAGCGACTCGCCGAACATCTGCGCGGCCAGCGAATGAAAGTCACCCTCGGCGCAGGTGACCACGGTGTAGGTATCGCGGGCCGAATGGCTCGTCTCGCCCATGAGCGTGTCCAGTGCCGCCGCGGTGACCCCGGAGGCGAGGTGCTCGTCGGCGGCGGTGAGTTCATTGCGGTACCAGCGTTCGCCGACGTCTCGCTGAGCTGCGGCCAGGAGATCCACGACGATCTGCTCCCGGGAGACACGCCGGTCAAGCAGGTCGAGCGTGAGCCGGACCGCTGCCCGCCGGTTACCGGCGATGGCGTCGTCGAGGTAGGTCTGGACGTAGTCACGCGGCGGCTGGTAACTGGACGACCGGCGGGAAGTAGCCCAGATCCACCGGTCGCGGCCACCTGCCTTGGCCCGGTAAAGAGCCTGGTCGGCCAGGCCCGCCGTCTCGTCTGGATCACCTGCCGACACGGCGATGCCCGCCGAGAAGGTGACGGGAAACGGGCGTTCGGTCAGCCATTCGGCGCGCAGCCGCCGGAGAAAGGCCTCGGCGGCGGCCGGCGGGGCGAGGATGATCAGGAACTCCTCACCGCCGAAGCGCCCGACGGTGTCGCGGCCCCTGACCGTGCCGCGGAGCACACGGCCGAACGCGGACAGCACCTCATCGCCGGCCGCGTGCCCGAAATTGTCGTTGATCTGCTTGAAGTGGTCCAGGTCCAGCATGATCACGGTGTCATCGGCGGAGAGCCTGCCGAGGGCACGATCGAGCATGCGGCGGTTGGGCAGGCCGGTCAGCAAGTCGGTCGACGCGGACTCGGCGAGCCGCTCGTTCCGGCCGCTGAGCTGCAGAACCTGCCGGGCGTCGAGCAGGAAGGGAGTCAGGTGCCTGTCGAGGAGGGTACGGGCCGCACTGCCGGGCGGCGCCGCGGCCAGCAGCGGTTCACCGTCGCCAAACGAGACGTCGACCGGGATCACGCCCGGATCCTCCGTCCCGGCCGGAACCAGATGGCCGCCGAGCTCAAGGACCAGGTGCTCGGCGACGCGCCGGGCGTCGCCGCCACTACGCAGCCGGAGCAAGGAACGCGTCGCCTCGTACACCGCGCCAGGCACCTGGCCTTGCGGCTCCGCCGGCGTTAGCGTGTCCTGGCTCATTTGCGGCCCCTATCCGGTGCCCGATCCCGCCCCAGTCAGCTAGCTGGCAGCAGCACATAACGGCCACGCGGCCGGTCCGGCGCCTGCGGAATCCGCGAGTGAGAAAACCGATGTTCCGCCGATCGCATATTAGCGCGGCCGGCCGCCGGAAAGGGGCGCGGTGAAGCCTATAAGGATTGGCCAGCATTATTCGACCTGCCGGAATTCTGAAATAAGCCATAAATGACGGCAATAACGCGCGCGGCCCGCGGCGGTCATCCGCCGCGGGCCGCGCCCGGTTTGGTTACGGGATGATCCGCAGGTAACTGGTCACCACGTTGGACGAGGCCACGGTCGAGGCCGGCGGGAGCGCGGTGCTGTAAGCGGAGACGAAGGCCACCAGGTTGCTGCCCGCATAGCTGGGCGTGAATGTCACCGAGCAGGTACTGCCGACGCCGCACACCCCGAGCCGGGTACCGGTCTCGTTGAAGATCTCGATGTAGTACGGGGTCGGCCCGACATTGCCGTCGGTGGTGGCGGTCACGGTCTCGCTGCCGTAGGTGGCAACGGGGGCGCTGAGCGAGACCCGCCAGCCGAGGTTTGACCAGGTGATGAAGCTGAACGGCGACGTCTCCTGGATCCCGGGCGGCGGGTAGGCGGTGCTGAGATCCGACAGGTAGGCGACGTACTCGTGCGTGGTCGCCGCGGCCTGGCTGACCGAGACGCTGCAGCTGGTGCCGTAGCCGCAATCGGTGACCCTGGTGCCGGTGGTCATGTCGTAGATCTCGGTCCAGAACGGCGACGGGCCGATGTCCTGGCTGGTGGTCGCGGTCAACGTGGATACGGCACCGACCGGGACGGTGGGCTGGCTGGCCGCCAGCGTCAGGCTCACACCGTGCCAGACCACGCCGACCTCGCCGGAAGCCGCCTGCTCACCCGCGGGCGGGTAGCCCGTCGAGGCGTACGACACGAAGGCCTCGTAGTAATGCGTCGCCGGAAGCGGCTGGGTGACCGAGGTGGAGCAGGTCGTGCCGTACCCGCACGTCGCCACGTAGGCGCCCGCCGTCTCGTCGTAGATGCGCAGGTAGTACGGGGTGGGCCCGACGTCCATGTTGGCCGTGGCGGTCAAGGTCGAGTACTGAGTCGGCCACAGCAGGTTCGAGCTGTCCGTCAGCGACACCGTCCAGGCGGTCAGCGGCTGGACCGCACGGAGCCCGTGCGGCTTGGCCGGGATCGCGGCACCGGTGGCGGCGCCGCGCGAGGACGGCGGCTTGACCGGCACCGGCTTGCCGGCCGGCGTGACGGCGGCCCCCCGGGCCGTGGCGCTGCCGCCGGTGGCGCTGCCGACGGTGGTGCTGCCGACGGTGGCGCCGCGGTGGCGGCCACCGGGCTGGCCGCCGCGGCGGCGGCCGAGGCCAGCAGCAAGCCGGGCAGGGCCAGCGCGGCCAGGCCGAGCGCGGCGCGCCGGTGACCATGCCTAACGACATCTGTGAATCGCATTCTTCCCCCCAGAAAGTGACACCAGATCCTCGCCGCGCCTTGCGGCGACTTTTACACTCTCCGTGATCGAGGTGTCACTAGTAGGAGGGGCTGGCGGGCACAGTGATACACCCGGGCCTGATCTTTCCGAAGTTGCCCGGCGTGGCGAAGTTGCCGGCGTGGCGAAGTGTGCCTGGCTTGGCGAGGATGGCTGGCTTGGCGAGGATGGCTGGCTTGGCGAGGATGGCGGCTTGGTCAGGAGATCCCCAGCACTGGCGGCCGGCCGTTGGTGCTGGGGATCAGCTCGTGCGCGGGATGGGCGCGGCCGGCCGGCCCGGCGGCGAACGCGATGAGGATGTTCGCGGTGGCGGTCTGGATCGCGCGGAGCACCGCGGGCCTGATGACGCCGGCGGCCGGGCAGTCGAACGCGTCGGGCAGGGCGCAGATCCAGTCCTCGGTGCCGGCGTCGAACACCCCGGCCCCGCTGCCGGCCACGTAGTAGGTGACGTCGCTGTAGCTGAGCAGCGCGCCACAGCCGACCGGCGACTGGGCCACCACCTCGAGCGGCCGCGGCGTCGGCTCCGCCGGGTTGACCTGGTCGACTTCCGGCCCGACCAGTCCCGGCAGCGCCTCACCGCGGTACACGCCGCTGCCGGCCCACACCCAGCTGCCCGGATCGGTCACGACCATCGGGACGTTGCGGGTGAACGAGCAGACGTAGGACTGGCCGACCAGGGAACTCTCCGGATCCGCGGCCGGCGGGGTCGGCCAGTTCCCGGTGACGAGCGCGTCGTCCTTACCGTAGAGCGGGTCTTCTGGCGGGATCTTGTAGTTCACCTCGATCCGGTCGGGCCCCAGCGGGGAGGACTCGAACCTGATCTTGCGGAAGATCGCGTTGGCGCCGAAGAAGGCCAGGTTCGCCCCCTGATCGCGGGCCCGGGTCACGGTGGCGCGCATGGCCGGCGACCAGTACTCGTCGTGGGCCTCGCTGACCACCGCCCGCGCGCCGTCCAGGACGTCCGGATAGAGGTCGAGGTCGATGCTGGTGACGTAGGCGAGCGGCAGGCCAAGTCGTTCGGCCAAGACGACCAGCGGCAGTTCGAGCTGGAAGTAGGCCCCGGCCCCGTGGTTGTAGGACAGCGGCCGGTCAAAGGTGACCCGGCGGCTGCGGCTGGCGAAGCTCCCGCCCGGCCCGCCGTACAGGCTGTACCCGCCCCAGCCGTTGTAGGCCTGGTAGGAGGTCACCGCCGAGACCAGCACCACCCGGCCGGCCACCGAGGCCGAGCGGATCACCATCGGCACATAGCTCTGCACCCCGGTGGAGGCGTCCAGCCGCAGCAGGTAGGAACCCGGCGGCCAGCCGCTCGTCGGCACGGTCAGGCTCGGTGACCAGGGCGCGGTCACCATCGACCCGGGCGGCACGATCCGGGCGGCGCGCTGGTAGCGGCCCGGCGTCACCGGCGAGGTCCACACCAGCCGGGCCAGGTCACCGCCGTACCAGCCGACGCGGAACGCCAGCACCCGGAAGCTGGCCGCCGTGGTCGACACGAACAACCGGAACGGCGTCCCGGGCCGCACGTCGGCGTGATCGGCGAAGCCCTCGAGCTGGTACAGGTGCGCGGGATCGGTGATCCGCCAGTGCGGATCACCGGGCAGCGCGTTCTGCGCGCGGGTGTTCCCGGCCGCGACGAGGTCAGGCGTGGTGCGGGTGCTCCCGGGGCTGCGGCGGCGGGCGCTGGCGGGGCGGGCCCGGCGCCGGCGGCGCGCCGGTACAGGCCACCGCGGCGAGCACGCTGAGCAGGAGAACAGCGATCCCCGGCCGCGACCACCGACGGTCAGGCGTCCGCCACGGCACGATCGCGTCACCTCCGGTGGCTCTCCCCCGGCAGGCTACCAATGTCCCGTCCGGGAAGACGGCGGTCCGCGGTCGACGCCCCGCGCACGGGCGGGCGATGCGGGCGGGAAACCACGGTTCGTTCGGATCATAAGATCTTTATGGCCGAACGGCCCGCCGGGTCAGTTCCGGGTCAGCTGGTCCGCTCGTCCTGGCTCAGCGGCAGGCGGAGGGTGAACGTGCTGCCGCGGCCCTCCTCGCTGGCGACGGTGATCGTGCCGTGGTGGGCGGTCGCGATGGCCCGGCTGATGGTCAGCCCCAGCCCGGTGCCCTGGACCTCCTGCCGCCTGGCGAACGCGGTGCGGTAGAAGCGCTCGAAGATCCGTTCGGTGTCCGCGGCGGGGATGCCGGCCCCGGTGTCGGCGACCGTGAGCACCGCCTGGCCGGCTTGCGTCCCGAGCCGGACCTCGATCCGGCCGCCGTCCGGGGTGAACTTCACCGCGTTGGACAGCAGGTTGCCGATGAGCTGCGCGATGCACGCCGGGTCGAGGACGAGGGCGGGAACATCGGTGACGGCGAGCGACAGGTCGAGGTGCTTGGCCTGAGCCTGGGGCTGCAGCTCCGCGACCGCGCTGGCGGCGATGGCGCCCAGGTCGGCGTGGCGGAACTCCATCGCCAGCTTTCCCGACTGGATCTGGGACAGCACTTGCAGGTCGGCGACGAGGCGCAGGAGGCGCTGCGCGTTCCGTTCGATCACCTCGGCGCAGTGGCCGGCGTCCGATCCGCTCGCCACCTCCTCCCTGAGCAGCTCGGCGTAGCCGAGGATCGACGCCAGCGGCGTCCGGAGCTCGTGCGAGAACATGCTGATGAACTCGTCCTTCAGCCGGTCCAGCTCGCGCAGGCTCTCATTCTGGACACTGAGCGTGTGCGCCTGCTCGGCCAGCATGTTCTCGGCCCTGACCTGCGCGGTGACATCGCGGGAGATACCGAAGGTGCCGATGACCCGGCCATGATGGTCCCGCAGCGGCATCTTGGTGGTCGACACCCAGGTGTCCTCCTGACCACCGTAAGTTTCCAGCTCCACCCTTCCCACCAGCGGCTCACCCGTGTCGATAACCTGCTGCTCGTCGCGGAAGGCCGCGGCGGCGTGCGGGCCGCTGAAGACGTCGAAGTCCGTCTTCCCGATCACCTCGGCCGCGGCCAGGCCGGGGGCGTAGGCGGCGATCCAGCCCGCGCTGACCAGGAGGAACCGGCTCAGCTTGTCCTTGAAGTACACCCGCTCCTCGGTCGCGGACAGCAGGTTTCTCATGCAGGTGAGCTCGAGATCGCGCTGGGGCTCGCTCTCCCCGGGCCTGCGCGCGGGTAGCTCGACCCTGTCCATCGCACCCCCTCCAGGTCGCGGTGCCGCTGGACTTGCGAGGCACGGTCTCAACAATGTTATCTTACTATTGGTAGTTCAGATCTCACGCATAGTACTGAACGCGGACGGGCCGTCGCCGGTCGCGAATGACGCAGGTGCGGGGCCTGCTTCAACCCGGCCACATCCGGACCGACCGCGGGGGGAAGCATGGCTACGATTCTGCTGGCCGAAGATGACGCCGACATCCGGTTTCTCATTACCTTCAAGCTCGCCCAGGCCGGTCACCAGCTCAGGGTCTTCGCTGACGGCCTGTCCGCCCTGGCCGACGCCCGCGAGCACGTACCCGACCTGGCCATCCTCGACTTCATGATGCCCGGCATGTCCGGCCTTGAGGTGTGCAAGGAGCTCAGGAAAGACCCGGCCACGGCGAATACCCCCGTCATCATCTTGACGGCCATGGCGGCCGAGGCCGACATCGCGGCCGGATTCGCCGCGGGCGCCGACGACTACATCGTCAAGCCGTTCAGCCCGCGCGATTTCGCCATCCGGGTGCAGGCGGCGCTGGCCCGGGCCCAGGGCGGCGTGCCAGCCCAGCGTGACCACAGCCAGCCCGAGCCGGGCGCTGACAGCGGGCCGCACTGCCGGACCGGCATCACGGTCCGGGTCAAGGGCGGCGGCCAGGATGACCGCGATGAGGGGCCGGCGGCAGCCGGATAGCAATCGGCGGTATGCCCCGAACGGTACGCTTAGCTACGATTCCCCACGAACCTCAGCTGACGTTCTCCAGGGGCGGTGAGGCTTCATGGCCGACGGCCATCAGCTCGGTTTCCGGAGTCTTGACACCGAACTGCCGCCCGTCCGGCTCCCGGTGCAGGGCACCTTCCCCGCGTGGCTGGCCGGGTCGCTGCTGCGTACCGGGCCGGCCAAGTTCGAGGCGGGATCGCGCAGCTACCGGCACTGGTTCGACGGGCTGGCGATGCTGCACCGGTTCGGATTCGCCGACGGCGAGGTGACGTACGCGAACCGGTTCCTGGACAGCCCCGCCTACCGCACGGCCCGCGACACGGGCAAGATCGCTTACAGCGAGTTCGCCACCGACCCGTGCCGGTCGCTGTTCAAGCGGGTGGCGACGGCGTTCGCCCCGCCGACGTTTGGTAACAACGCCAACGTCAACATCATCCGTGAGGGCGCGGACTTTCTCGCGCTGACCGAGACCCCGCTGCCGGTGAAGTTCGCGCCGCAGACGCTGGACACCCTGGGCGTGGCGCAGCCGGCTCCGGGGCAGCTGACCACCGCTCACCCGCACCGCGCGCCCGTCTCCGGCGAGCTTGTCAGCTACGCCACCCATTTCGGCCCGCGCACCAGCTATCAGGTCTACAGCCAGGACAGCAGCGGCCGCCGCCGCGTCCTCGCGCGGCTCAGCGTCCAGTTCCCGGCCTACATGCACAGCTTCGCGGTCACCCAGCGGTACCTGGTGCTAGCGGAGTTCCCCCTGGTCGTGCTGCCGGTGGCGATCCCGCTGTCCGGCCGCCCCTTTATCCGCAATTACCGCTGGCGCCCCGGCCGCGGCACCCGGTTCCACGTCCTTGACCTGGCCACCGGAGCTCGCCGCGGCGTCTGCCAGGGGGAGCCTTTCTTCGCCTTCCACCACGTCAACGCCTACGAGCAGGGTCACGAGATCATCCTCGACGCGTGTGCTTATGACGACGCCGGCATCGTCGACGCGCTCTACCTGGACCGGCTGCGATCAGCGGCGGCCCGGCTGCCGCAGGCCGAGTTGCGCCGGTACCGGATACCCCTGGACGGCGGCGACGTGACCCGCGAACCGCTGCCCGGCATCCCGCTGGAACTGCCGCGCATCGACTACAGCCGGCGCAACGGCAGGCCCTACCGCTACGCCTACGGCACCGCGAGCACGGACGGCGGCTTCCCGGACCTGATCACCAAGGCCGACCTCGACCACGGCACCTCGGTCTCCTGGTCCGAGCCCGGCACCTACCCGGGCGAGCCGATCTTCGCCCGCGCACCCGGCACCGAGCCGGAGGACTCCGGCGTGCTGCTGTCGGTCGTGCTCGCTCCCGCCGACGACGCCTCGTTCCTGCTCGCCCTGGACGCCACCGACCTCAGCGAGATCGGGCGCGCGCGGGTGCCGCACCACATCCCGTTTGGCTTCCACGGCAACTACTTCGCCGGCGTCACCAGGGCTTTGTAACGGAGGGTTTACCCGTGATAGCCGAACGAGGTTGCGCGAGGGGCGGATCGGGAGGATGGTGGAATTACTGCTTTGAGGCATTCCGTGCCTGTCCGTAGGGGACGGGCCGTCCCAGGGTATGGCGTTCAGCCAGTTGCCCGCCCGCAGGCGGGTGCCTGGGATGGGTCGTACACCATGACCGATGCGGACACGCCCGGCGACATCGCGGCCAGCATCGTGGAAATGCAAACGCTGCTGCTTGACACCGAGACGACCCAGGAGTTCCTGGCCGAGCTGGCCCGGCTGGCGGTCCTGACGGTGGGTGACGGGCTCTCGTGCGGGATCACGGTGCAGACCAACGGGCGCCCGCTGACGGTGGCCTACACCGACCCGCTGGCCGCGCAGGCGGACGAGGTGCAGTACGAACTGGACCAGGGACCGTGCCTGCACGCGCTGCGCACCGGCACCCGGGTGTCCATCCGGGACCTGGCCCGCGATCAGCGGTGGCCCGGCTACGCCGCCACGGCCCTTAAGCACGGAATCCGGTCCTCGCTATCGCTCCCGCTCAGCAACGGCCGCGAGGTCATCGGCGCGTTCAACCTCTATTCGCGGGTAACCGAGGCCTTCGGGGAGGCCGCGGGCCGGCGCGCCGAGAGCTTCGCGCAGAACGCCTCCGGGGCCCTGTCGATTGCCGTCCGGCTGGCCGACCATGTCGCCTGCACTGATCAGCTGCGCGCCTCGCTGGCCTCCCGCGCGGTCATCGACCAGGCGATCGGCGTGCTCATGGGGCAACGGGGGATCAACGCCCCCGATGCGTTCGCGATCTTGCGCACGACATCGCAGAACCGCAACATCAAAGTCCGGGCCCTCGCGGCTCAGATCGTCACCGGCGCGGGCGCGCAGCCGCCCCAGGCACCTCCGTTCGACCCGCCCCGCTGACGCGCCCGAATTCCTGGCGTGTGCGGGCAAATGTCTCGAAACAGAATGTAATAGCACGATAACTAATTGTGGGATTTACCATGTCAGGGCCTTGATCGTGACTTAAGATCGCTATTCATAACCAGCATGCGGTCCTGAGATGCGGCCCGTGCGATCGAGCAAGAACAGTGACAGCGGGAGCCTGTCTTGACCTCGATAGGTTTGGTGCTCACCTCACAACGGCGTGGCCGTTGCCTGGTAGTAAACGTCCGCGGGAACGTCGGGGCGGCCACAGCGGAACGGCTGCAAACCAGGCTTCGCGCCGCCCTGGATAACGTCCTCCTCCTCGTCGCGGTGAACCTGGCCGAGGCGGTCCTGGCCGATGCCAACGCCCTGGAGGTACTGACCAGCATCCATCGCCGCGCGACTTTAACCGGGAAGATCTTCCTGGTGGTCGCGCCCGACCAGCAGGCCCGCGAGAGGATGCGGGTCACCGGGCTGGACCGGTCCCTGCTTGTCTTTCCCACCGTCGCCGACTTCAATGCCTGGAACGGCGGCCCTGACGCCCCGTCCGCGGACGGAGATTTTCCTCACCTGGATATCAGCCCCAGCAGGTGCGCCAGCCGGGACGCCGCGGCATCCGGCTCGGACGCCGGGGCGAGCACCATGCCGTCAAAGGCGACGTAGCACCCGCCCACCACGCCGACCGTCGCGGATACGACGGCGGACAGCGGGTTGGCCACCTCAAGTACTGGACATGGACCGGGTCCCAAGCGGGCGTGCAAGCCGAGTTGGCGCAGGTGGACCCCGAGCGCCCGCAGAGATCCGGAGGTGTTGTCGTGCCCTTTCATCGCGGGCCGCCCTCCGACGGGATTCCCTCCATCATGCACCCAGTAATTGCATGATCGCCAGGAGTAGCCGATTTTAGCGAAAGAACTCAGCTCCTAGCTAAACCTGGCGCGTTCTACGGAACTCACCGTCCGCGACGACCTCGCGGTCGGCCGGGCGCAACAGCCACAGCCGTTCGGGGGGCAGCGGGAGACGCGCCAGGAGGTGGCGGCCGTCCGCGGTGAAGAAAAGCACCGGGTCGCCGGGCGGCACGACCTCGAGCTCGGTCCCCTGGTTCGCACCGGCCCGCCAGGCCTGGATCGCGCGGACCGGCCGGGTCAGCGGGTAGATGGCCGGCCGGTCCCCGGCCCGGCTTGGCACCATGACCGGATCACCGTCCACGGTCAGCTGCCAGCGGCGCACCTCGCCGGGGGGAGGCGCCGCCGGGGGGAGGATCAGCTGAACGGCCGGCTCGCTCGGGTCGAGGCGCAGACGCGGCCTGGGCGGCGCGGTCTCGGGGCGCCGGGCGCGGGCGGCCCGCGGGACGCGGGCCAGCTCCCGGCGCGCCGCGTCGATAAACGACCGGGGCAGCCGGGTACCGGCCAGGTCGGGATCACCGCAGGCTAGCCGGTCGAGCAGGTCCAGGCAGCGGTCGGTCAGGTCGAGCGCCGCGGCTTCGCCCTCGGTCAGGAACCGTCTGGTCGCCGCGTCAAGGCCGGCCAGCCGCGACCGCCGGCCCGGGGCGGTCGCCCAGGTCAGGTGGTGATCAGGACGGGTGGTGTGGCGCGCTGGGCGGGTGCGGCGTGCTGGGCGGGTGCGGCGCGTTCGGCGAGCAGGGCCGCGCGGTGCAGGACGGTTACTGTCTTGCCGGTGCCCGGGCCGCCGGTCACCTGCGCCGGGCCGGCGTAACTGGCCTGGTAGGCGATGTCGCGCTGACTCGGGTGCAGGAACGTGCGCCACGCCGCGAACGGGTGCGCGAGGATGTCCTGCAGCTCCTCCGCCCCGGACACCAAGGCGACCTGGTCATCCTGGGTCTGGGTGGCTTGGCGGTGATGGACTTCGAGCCCGCTGAGGGTTTGGTTGACGCTGAACTGGCGGCTGGCGGCGTAGTCGTTCGCCTGGTCCTGGGGAAGGACGGTGACCAGGCAATACGTTTCTGCGGCCGCGGGGGCGGCTTCGGGTGCGTCGGGGGCTAGGACGACGCCGCGCCAGCGGTTGTCCACGGGCAGGAAGCGGAGCCGTTCGTCCCGGCTGGGGGTGGGCTTGGTCAGGTGCTGGCCCGGGTGCGGGTGCCTGGCGAATCTGGCGATGGCCGCGTCGACAGCCCGCTGCACGTCGGAGTCCAGCTTCGCGTACTCGCCCAGGAAGCCTTTCGCGATCGCCAGGCGTGCCACTTGGTTAACGTCCTCCCCCTGTCAGGCGTGCGCGAGCTGGCTACGTCCAGAAGAGGCATGCTAGACCGCCTGAGGCCGGCGGCGGCGGGCCGGGGTCCGCGACCGCGATAGGTCGCGGCGGCGATGGACTGATGTCCTGCGAGCCCCCGGGGTCCCTGGTAGGGGTGACTGGTGGTTTGGATGGTGCTGGTGTGTTCTGGGGCCAGCCGGCACGATGGACCGTTCTGCCGACGATCGCCGGCACGGTGGGACTTGGTGCCGCCTTACGGTCCCCCGGCCGGGGTGCCTCGTTTTCCAGCGCTCGGTCCACCACGCCAGCTTGTCTCCGGACTCCTGCGGGAAGACGATGTGCAGGCACACCGCCGCGAGGCCGAGCCCGGCCAGCAGGCAGCAGCTCCACCACGGGCCGCCGGCGGCCCGCAAGCCGACCTGGCCGCCGACGATGACGGCACCCGGCGCGAAATCCCGGCCGGAGACGCCCGGCCGGGCCTGCCGCGACCGGGGAGGCGGCGGCCATGCGTCCGCTGTCCCGCCGTGGTCCGGCCCGGGTCGTGCTGTCGTCATGAGGATGCCCTCTCACTCAGCCCAATTTGCCTACCCAACAATAATCGTTAACGGTCGACTATGGTCAGTAACTAGATTAAGCGTCAAAATTGACAGCCTGATAATCATTTTTGATATCCATTATGCCGCCCGGCGGAATCGGGCCGCCGGAAACCGCCCACGACGCGTCAGGAATAGCTGGCGATCCGCTAATCTGTGCCCCGAGCACAGCGCGGAGGAGTTCGTGGCGAAGGATGTGCCGGCCCGGGAAGCCCGGGCTGAAGTGGCCAGGGTCGTCAGCGGGCGCATGGAGCAACTCGGGATTTCCGCGGCTGAGCTCCGGAGACGTTCGGGCCTGTCGGTAAACACCATCCGCGGTATTACCGAGGGAACGACCCGGCATAACAGGTCCACCTGGGTGGCAATATCCGCGGTGCTGGAGTGGCCATGGGATTACCTGGTCAACGTGCTGAACGGCGGAACGGACACGAATGCCACCGCAAAATCCCCGTTGGAGACGCAGCTGGCCAAGCTGGTGGACGGGCTAGCGGATATCGACGCGCTCCGGCACGACGTCGCCGTGCTCCACGACATCGTGCACGCGATCGACGGAAAGATCGACGGGGTGATCAGATTCCGGCGTACCTCAGCCGGGGAATCCCCGCGCCATCCCGGCTGAAGTCAACGCTTTCATGCCGTGAGGTTGCCGGGGTCTATGGCTGAGGTTGCAGAATCGGGGTTATGCGTGAGGTGAATCCATACGTGCGGGGCGAGCTGGTGGTCGTGATCGACTGTGCCGAAGTTGGGCCGGTCGGCGGAATTCTGGACGGGGGTGCTCGGGTACGTGCGCGACGGGGTGGCCGCCGGGCGTTACCAGAGCTTGCTGCCGGCCGACGGACGGGGCGCCGAGATTTTGCTGCAGCGGGTTCCGGAGGACAAACAGCGGCAAGAACCGGGTCCATCTCGACTTGCGCACCCGCGACCTGGAGGCCGAACGGCACCGGCTGGCCGCCCTCGGCGCCCGGGTGCTGACCGAGGAGCCCATCAGCGAGGCTGGGTGGCGCTGGTACATCTTGGCTGATCCGGATGGCAACGAGTTCTGCGTGCTGCAACCGCCGGCTTCGTACTGGCCGGACTAGGGCGCTGACCAGGCGGGCACCGACGGCGAGAGGTACCGGGTGGTCAGGTCACCGGACAGCCGTCTTCCAGCGAAATCGTCGTCCCGGTCGCGACCGCGTCCAGGCACGCGGCGATCCGGCGGGCCAGCACGGGGCTGACCCGTTCCGCTATCGCGGCGGGCTCGACGAATTCATGGCCGGCCAGCTCGCCTGCGGGCAGCGTGATCGCGGCGACCTCATTCGGCGCCAGGGTGCCGCCGTCGTATATCAGGATCATGCCTTCGGGACGTTCGGGCCGGGCGGGCACCCAGTCGACCACCAGCAGGCGGCCCGGTAGGCGGTCCAGGCCGGTCTCCTCGGCTACCTCACGGCGGCAGGCGGCGTGCGGCGATTCGTCTTCCTCCACCACCCCGCCCGGCATGTCCCACAGCGGCTTGTAGGTCGGATCCACCAGCAGGACGCGCCCGCAGGCGTCCCTGAGCAACGCGCCTGCTGCCATCCGCTTCCGGGCCAGCGAGGCGATGTACTGGTCAAACGGAAGGAGCGGCGGAAACCCAGAGGTCATCCCGCGAGAGTAGCGGGTGGCCTCGCCACCGTGATCAGCCGGTGCGGGCCGGGCGGCCCGGCGGGACGGCTCCTCGGTTCGCCGCGGGACTGTCTCAAGGGCGGTTTAGCTGCGACATTCCTGCGATATTTCCGGCGCTGGAGCGGGGCTGCCTCAGCCGGCTCCGCCGCTGATCAGCGTGACATTTGATGTGGTGAGGACCGATTATCGATAACTAGTACGATTTGTTGCGGATCACCGTCCGCGAAGTTGTTGGAATGTGACTAGAAGTGTGCGTTGTGCCTAAGTACCGTGGTCACAGTCGGCACACAGCTTGACTACCGCAACAGACGGGAAGGCGATGAAGAACGCACACAAGCGATTGGGTCTGGGCGCGACCCTGGCCCTGGTAGCGGCCAGCATGCTCGCTATGACAACCACGCCCCAGGCATCCGCAGCGTCGGCACCCAACGCCTGCGGATCGCAGATCCAGGCCCAGGCCCGCGCTCAGGGTTTCAGCGGGGTCATGCAGGCGGTAGGCAGCTGCAACAAGAACAAGGCGGCGGCTATCCGCGCCAGCGACCCCGCCAACGGCACTCCGCCCCTGCTTTACCACGGCGGCCCGGTGATGGACACGAAGTCGACCGGCCCGGTCGTCGTCACCCCGGTCTTCTGGAGCCCCCCGGGCTACCCGATGTCGCTCGCCTACAAGGCCATCCTCACTGTCTACCTCGGTGACGTGGCGCTGGCCAGTGGCCAGAACAGCAACGTGTTCTCGGTCGCGAAGGAGTACTACGGGACCAACGGGCAAATCCGCTACCAGATGAGGCTCGGCCTGCCCATCTTGGACAGCCACCCGCTGCCCGCGAGCGGCTGCCAGGTGGCCAGCACGGACACGAGCGGGATCTACGCCGACAACTCCGGCTACAGCGCCTGCCTGGACGATGACCAGATTCAAGCGGAAACCAACCGCGTCACCGCGGCCAGCGGCCTGCCCCACAACCTCTCGCACATCTACGTGATGTACCTGCCCAAGCACGTCGAGTCCTGCTTCAACGCCGGCTCCACGACCACCGCGGCTAACGAGTGCACGATCAACTACCAGCCGAGCGCGGCGTACTGCGCGTATCACAACGATGCGACGAGCAACGCCATTTACGCGAATATGCCCTACCCGGTCTACTTGTCCAAGACTGGGTTCACCTGCGGCACCGACGTCAACTTCCCCGGTGTGATCGAGTCGCCGAACCACAACCCCGACGCCGACACCGAGATCAGCCCCAGCAGCCACGAGATCTCCGAGTCGATTACCGACCCGGACACCGTGACCGGCTGGTATGACTCCAGCGGCTTTGAGAACGGCGACGAGTGCGCCTACATCTTCGGCCAGACGCACGGCTCAGCCGGGCACCTTTACAACCAGAACATCAACGGTCTGCACTTCCTGACCCAGGAGGAGTTCAGCAACCGCGACTTCGCCATCACCGGCGGCGGGTGCGTGCAGAGTGCCTCGGCCGAGGCACCCTGACCGCAGGAACCGCAGTGAGCCCGTGACCCGACGGGTTCGCTGAGAAACTCGGGCCGTGGTTCCGGGAGCAATCCCGGAACCACGGCCTTCCCTTTGGGCTGACTGGCTTCCTGGCCGCGCGGGAACGGCTTGCCGACCTGACCGGTTTCGTTAGGGTGAGGCCCGTGACGGACATACGCACCCTGCGCGGCGTGGCCCTCCTCCAGCGCGGCGCCGAGGAGCTGGTCGCGGTCACCGGGGGAACGACCGGGACCCACCCGGACACCGAGTGCACGCTCGGCACCCGGTTCCAGATCGCCTCGGTCACCAAGCAGTTCACCGCCGCGGCCGTGCTGCTGCTCGGCGATCGCGGCGTCCTGTCGGTAGGCGACCCGCTCAGCCGCTGGCTCGACGGCTGCCCGGCGGCGTGGGACCAGATCACCATCCACCAGCTGCTCTGCCATACCGCTGGGCTTGTGCACTGGCCGCACGTGCCCGGCCTGGACGTGACCAGGCCCGTCGCCGCCGGCGAACTGCTGCGCATGTTCGCCTCGGTCCCGCTGCTCAGCGCTCCGGGAGCGGCTTTCTCCTACAGCAGCCCGGGATACGTGCTGCTCGGTCAGGTCATCGAGCGGGCCGCCGGGCAGCCCTTCGGCGCGTTCCTCGGCCGGGAGATCTTCACGCCGCTCGGGATGGCCGCGACGTTCAACGGGAACCCCGGTGACCAGCCTCAGCTGGCCGCCGGCCACCATGACGGGGTGCCGGTGCCGTCCTTCGAGCTGGACACCGTGGGCCTGGGCACCGGTAGCGTGTGGTCCACGGCCGGGGACCTGGCCCGGTGGGATCGCGCCCTCGCGGACGGGGCGATCCTGTCCGCCGCCGCCCGGCAGGCGATGTTCACGGTGCACGTGCCCACCGAAGACGACACGGCCAGCCTTATCCGTACCGAGGGCTACGGCTACGGCTGGTTCATCGGCTCCGCCTCCGGCGGGCGCCGGATCTACTACCATCCCGGCGACAACCCCGGCTACCGCTCCGTCAACGCCTGGTTCCCCGACGACGGGGTCCGCCTGGCCATGCTCAGCAACGACGACACCACCCGCCTTGACCCGATCGTCGATGACCTCATCCGGACCGCGGCGGCGATATAGGCGTCAGTTCGGGTCTTGGTGACCGGCGCCCTGGCTGTTAGCGTGCGCGTGAGAGCCGGGAGCTGGACGTCGGGCGACCGGCGGGTCACGACGGAAAGGGACACCGTAATGCGAATTGGCCTGACTTTAACGGGGATCGCGGCTGTCGGCCTGCTGGCGGCTAGCCTCATCGCCACGCCCGCGTACGCAGACACCCATACCGCCTATGTCCAAGACGGCCTGGGGCAGCAGTACATCAAGAGCTGCTCGTCCCCGAGCACCTGCAACTCGCTGACCTGCGCTCACCACGGCCCCCGGCTCAGGTGTGGAACTTCCGGGCGCTGTGCATGGCCGGGTTCAAGTTCACGTCCCAGAACGGCAACCAGGTGACCGGCGACGGCACCTCGACGCTCAGCAACTGCACCGACCTCATCGACCCTGTCTTCATCATCGATTCCTGACGGTAGCGGCCCCACGGGCTACGGCCACCCGCCCCGGCGGTGGTGCGGCCCCCGCTGCGCGGCCATCGTCGCGGGTCCGCACGCTGGGCGGTCAGCCAGGATCCCTGGCCGCGTCGAGCAGGGCGAGCAGCATCCGCCGCAACGTGGCCTGCTCGGCTGGTGTCAGCGGGGACAGCAGGTCGCGCTCGATCTCGGCCCCGACGGAGGCCAGGTCTCCCGCGACCCCTTGTCCCTTGGCCGTCAGGTCCAGCACGCGACGGCGCCGGTCGAGAGGGTCAACCTCCCGGCGGACCAGGCCCTGGGCGGCCAGGGTGTCGATGATCGGCACGGCATTGCGTGGGTCGACGCCGACCAGCTCAGCCAGCCGCTGCTGGCCGAGCGGGCCGGCTTCGCCCAGGGCCATCAGCACCCCGTACTGGCTCGGGCTCACCTTGAGCTGGGCGAGCATGGCCGCCCAGCGCTGCCGGGCGAGCGACCCGGTCTTGGCCATCAGGTACCAGTTGCCGTGCTGGAAGCTCAGGCGACCTGGCGACCCCGCACTTCCCTGGTCCGGCGCTGAGCTCACGGCAGGAGCCTAGTCTTCTGGAAATTAGACATCAACCATGATAGACATTCCGCATGTATGAACCCGTCCCGCTCAACCGATGACTGGCGAGCAGCCCGGCGCGGTCCCGCCCGGCCCGGCGCAGCCGGGCCGGGCCAATGCGGCCGACCGCGGTCACCGGGGTCATGGCCACGACGGGCTGATCCTGGCCATCGCGTGCGTCGCTCAGTTCATGGTCGTGCTTGACGTCTCGATCGTCACGGTGGCGCTTCCCTCGATCGGCCGGGACCTGCACTACAGCGCGACGGGACTGCAGTGGGTCGTCAACGCCTATGTGCTCACCTTCGCCGGGTTCCTGCTGCTCGGCGGTCGGGCCGCCGACTTGTTCGGCCAGCGCCGGGTGTACCTGGCCGGGATGGCGCTGTTCACCGTGGCCAGCGTGGCCGGGGGCATCGCCACGGATTCGGCCTGGCTGACGGCCGCCAGGGCGGTGCAGGGCGTCGCGGGCGCCATCTTGTCGCCGGCCACGCTCACGATCATCATCACCACCTTCTCCGCCGACCGCAGGGCCCGGGCCCTGGGCATCTGGAGCGCCGTCGCCGGGGCGGGCGGGGCGGCAGGCTCGATCCTGGGCGGCGTGCTCACCTCCGCGCTGTCGTGGCGCTGGGTCTTGTTCGTGAACATCCCGATCGGCGTGGCCGCCGTCGTCGCCACCCTGGCCTGGCTGCCCGAGTCCAGGGACAGGGCCGCCGGCGGCGCCGCGGCCGGGCTGGACGTCGCGGGCGCGGTCGCCGTCACGGCCGGGCTGGGGACGCTGATCTACGCGATCATCGGTACCGACACGCACCCGTGGGGCAGCACGCGGACGCTGTCGCTGCTCGGGGTGGCGGCGGTGCTGCTCGCGGCGTTCGCGATCATCGAGCTGCGGCTGGCCAGTAAGCCGCTGATGCCGTTCAGGCTCTTCAGGTCCCGGTCGCTGTCGGGCGCGAACATCGTGATGTTCCTGGTCGGTGCGGCGTTCTTCTCGATGTGGTATTTCCTCTCGCTGTACCTGCAGAACGTGCTGGGCGACAGCGCCCTGAAGACGGGCCTGGCCTTCCTGCCGATGGGCGTGACCATCATGATCGGAGCCCAGGCCAGCTCCCGCATCCTGCCGCGCACCGGGGTCCGTCCGCTGTTGCAGGCCGGCACGCTGCTCGCGACCGTGGGATTCGGCTGGCTGTCCGCGATCAGCCCGCACGCCTCCTACTGGAGTCACGTGTTCGGGCCCGGGTGTCTCATCGCGCTGGCCCTGGGCCTGCTGTTCACCCCGCTGGCCGCCGCGGCCACCACCGGGGTCGCCGTCGGCGAGGCCGGGCTGGCCTCCGGCGTGCTCAACACCGCGCGGCAGATAGGCGGTTCCCTCGGCCTGGCCGTGCTGGCCACCGTCGCCACCGACCGGACCCGCGCCGCCCTGCTCGGCGGCGGCCGGCCTTGTCACAGGCCGCGGCCCTCAACGACGGCTACTCCCGGGCGTTCGAGGTGGCCGCCGCGCTGACCCTGGCGGCGTTCGCGGCCTCGTTCGTAGTCCCGGCCATCCGCGCCCAGACCCACGCGGCCCCCGGCGCCAGGCCAAAGAACGAGGCCAGGACCGACGCCGGCACCGCGACCTAAGAGCCTCAAGCCGATTGGGATGCCGGGGCGCCCCGCCCCGGCCCGGGCGTTTGTATCCGGCGGAGCCAGCGGCCCGCTCTCCTTTGTTAGCGAGGAGGAGCGGATCACCAATGAGCGATGGGGCGCCAGCAGAAGAGACGGCCGGCCAGCTGGGTGTGAGAGCGACCTGGCGGGAGACACCGCGACCAGCCAAGGTGGTGCTGGCGGGCGTGTTCGTCAGCAAGCTGGCGGGTTTCCTGCAGATCTTCCTGGTGCTCTTCCTGACCCACCGGGGCTTCTCGGCTGGCCAGGCCGGCCTGGCCCTTGGCCTGTACGGTGCCGGCGCGGTGGCCGGCACCTTCTCCGGCGGCTGGCTCAGCGACCGGTTGAGCGCGCGGCTGGCGACGCTGATCAGCATGGCGGGCTCGGCCGCCCTCATCGTCACGATTGTCTACCTCCGGGTCTATCCGCTGATCCTGGTGGCCGTGCTGCTGGTGAGCGCCGTCGGCCAGCTCTACCGGCCTGCGGCGCAGTCATTGATTACCGAGCTCACCCCGCCCGCCCGGCTGGTGATGGTGACGGCGATGTACCGGCTGGCCCTGAATCTGGGCACCACGGCCGCGCCGCTGATCGGCGTGGCGCTGGTCTCGGTCTCCTACAACCTGCTGTTCTGGGGGGAGGCGCTGGCGGCTGTCAGCTACGGCGCCATCGCGCTGACCTCGCTTCCCTCCCGTCCCCGCCGTCCCACCCCGGCGGCGGCGGCGGCTGGGCAGGCTCCGGTCCACGGGTCCCGGCCCGGCTACCTGGCCTTGCTCGCCGACTACAGGTACCTGGTCTTCCTGGCCGCCTTTTTCCTGCTGTGCATCGTCTACTGCCAGTACACCGTGGTCCTGCCGCTGGCCATCGTGAAGGCCGGGCTGAGCATCTGGTGGTACGGCGCGATCATCACCCTGAATGCCGCGGTGGTCGTCAGCTGCGAGGTCTGGGCCACCAGCTTCACCCAGGCGTGGCCGGCCCGGCTGGCGGCGATGAGCGGCTTTGCGTTGCTGGCGGTCGGGTACGGCGTGTACTCGATCAGGCTGGTGCCGGTCTTCCTGATCATAGGCACGCTTATCTGGACGGTCTCTGAGATCGTGGGCGCGCCGTCGGTGTACGCCTATCCCGGTATGGTCGCCCCCGCTCACCTGCGCGGCCGCTATTTTGGCGCCATGCAGGGCATGTACGGCCTCGGCGCCACGGCCGGGCCGATCCTTGGCGTCGAGCTGTTCGATCACGTGGGTAAGCGGGTGTTCGCCTGGGCCGCCCTGATGGCGGTGGTAGGCACCGTGATCAGCCAGATCGGCATGCGCGGCCGCGGCGCGCCGGAACCGTCGGAGCCCGTTGACGACGCCCTGGCTCCCAGCAGCTGACAGAGCTAGCCTCAGAGCAGCCGCTCGGGGTCTGACTCCGACGGCTTCAGCGGCTCGCCGTCCACGCGGGCCAGCGCGGCCGCCTGATCCAGGCTGGCCTGACAGGACGCCGGATCGCCGGTACGCGCGATGAGAGCGGCGTACCGGCCCAGATGCGCTCGCGGCGGCAGGTACACGGCCGCGCCCACGGCGGCGAGCGGCTCGACGCTGACCAGGCCGGGTACCGCACCCGGCTCCGGAAGTGACATCCCCGCGATCCGGCAGTCCCGCGGCGGGTAGAGGAACCGCACCCCGGCCACCTGGCGGCGCGATGCGGTCACGTCCGGCCGGATTCCCCGCGCCGCGTCGGCGGCAATGAGTCCCGGGTCGACGCCGGCCGCGAGCTGGCCCAGGTACGGAATGAGATCTCCGCCGAGGCGGCCGTTCACCTCGATGATCACCGGGCCGCGCGTGGTCAGCCGGATTTCCGTGTGGGTGACCCCGTCCGCCAGGCCCAGGGTGCGGTGCGCCTGCGCCAGCGTGGCGCGGATGGCGGCATCGCCGGCCAGCGGATCCCGCGCGTCGACGATGTGCCCGACTTCCTCGAAGCAGGGCGGCGGACCGAGGTGCTTGCGGGCCAGGCAGAACGGCTGATATTCGCCGGCCGTCAGCACCCCGTCGACGCTGATCTCCGGTCCCTGCACCATCTCCTCGACAAGCACGCCCTGCTCGAAGCCGGGCGGTCCCGCATGGCTCGCGCGGGCCGCCACCCGGAACGCGCTGGCCAGCTCGGCCGGCTCGGTCACCCTGACCACGCCCGCGCTGGCCCCCATGCCCCGCGGCTTCAGGACCACAGGGAAGCCGGTGCGCTCCGCCGCCTCAGCGGCCTCTTCCGCCGTGTCGGCCAGCGTGAACTGCGGCTGCGGCAGGCCCGCGGCGGTCAGCGCGATCCTGGTCAGGTGCTTGTCACGGCAGCGCGCCGCCCCGGCGGTGGTCAGGCCGGGCAGCCCGAGCCGCTCGGCGACGACCGCGGCCGCGATGACGAATCCCTCGTCATAGGTGCACACGCCGAGGACAGGTCGCTGCCGGGCCACGCGGGCCGCCGCATCGATCAGCCCCGGCTCGTCGGGCACGATCCTGGCCGGATCGAGCAGGCCGACCACGCTGCTCCCGGCCAGGTATCCCGCCTGCCAGGTGGCCCGCTCCTCGTCGATCAGCCACAGGGAAGCACGACTGGCCAGCCCCGCGATCAGATATTGGCGGTAGGCCCGCCGGCCGCTGCCGATCAGCAGGATCACGCCGTCATCGTTACTCCGCCGCATGACCAGAAGAGGAGCCGGGCCCGCTGGGCTGATACCGCCGGGCTGATACCGCTGGGCCGATACCGCGTATCAACCGGGCGGTCTGATCTTCTCCCCAGATTAAAGGCGAAGGGTGGCCTTTCCTTTCCCCCGGCGGCCAGATATCAGGAGCGTGGATGACTAGGCGTGACGTAGAGCTGCTTGCGATCGGGGCCTGCCCCTCCAACCTGGGGCTCGCTGTGGCCCTGGAGGAACTCGCGCCGGAATTGGCGGAGAACTCTCTCCTCATCGAACGCAGTCAGACCATCCAATGGCAGCAGGGCATGCTGCTGCCGTGGGCGAAAAGCCAGGTTTCGTTCCTCAAAGACCTGGTGAGCTTGCGCAACCCGCGCAGCAAGTTTTCCTTCCTGAGCCACCTGCATGCCACCGGCCGGCTCGACGACTTCATCAACATGAGCAGCTTCCTGCCGTACCGCGTCGAGATTTCCGACTATCTCGACTGGGTCGCGCGGTCGCTGAACCGGGTGACACTGGAGCTCGGCCGGGATGCGTCTCGGTCACCGGTGAGCGTGCCGTCGACGGCACGCTCAACCGGTGGCTGGTCACCCTGGCCGACGGGACCGTTATCACCAGCCGCTACCTCGTCATCGGCACGGGCCGGGATCCGTACATCCCGCCCCCGCTGGCTCACCTGCCCACCGCCCGGGTCATCCACAGCACCCAGTACCGGCCGCGGATGGCTGACCTGGCCAGGGAAATGCCGTACCGGGTCGCCCTGATCGGCAGCTCGCAAAGCGCCGCCGAGGTGTTCCGGGCCTTGCGCCATGACCTGCCCGACAGCGAGGTCACCTGGCTGATCCGCGCGGTCAGCCTCACGGCCGATCAGTCAAGCAAGTTCACCAATGAGCTCTATTACCCCTCCTATGTGGATGAGTTCTTCTCGCACCCGCCGCCCGCACGCGAGCGGATCCTTAAGGAGATTTACAAGACCAACTACTCGTGCATCACCCCGCCCATGCTCGAGCACCTTTACACCGAGCTCTACCTGGACCGGCTCGGGCGGCGCGAGGCCACGCGGCTGATCACCATGGTCGACATCACCGGCGCGCGCGAGGTTGGCGACGAGGTGGAGCTGGAGCTGACCGATCGTAATACCGGCCAGCAGCGGGAGCTGCGACGCGACCTCGTCTTCCTCGGTACTGGTTTCAGCTGGCAGACGCCACGGCTGGTGCGTCAGCTGGCCGATGCCATCGGCCTGGACCAGGTGGTGGTGACCCGCCGCCACCAGCTCGTCATCAATCAGCCCGCCACCGCGGCCTGCTATCTGCAGGGCATCAACGAGAACACGCACGGCATCGGGGATTCGCTGTTCAGCGTGCTGGCTCACCGCGCCCAGGACATCACCCTCGACATCGTGGCCGACCGGGATCAGCGAGGCTCAGCCCGCCCCAGGGCGGTTGGGGTCGGCGCGGCTCGCCGGGGCGAGGGCAACCGATGACCGCGGATGTCGCCGGGGAACGAGACCGGGCGTTCGCCGATCTGCGGGCCGCGATGCTGCCCGCCAACATGGAATCGGCCCTGCGCTGCGCGCCCAGGCTCCAGTCGGCGCTGCCGGACCCGCGGCAGCTCGAGCGCAACCTGGTCATGGTGGCCTATGGCGGCGGCAAGGACAGCGCTTACACCGTGGCGTTCGTCCGGGCCATGCAGCTCATCCTGTGGCGGGTCTACGGCACCACGTTCCGGCTGCGGGTGGCGACGAACCGGCACGCCGGGATGCCGCGTGCGGTGCTGGAGAACGTGGACCGGGAATACCGGGCGCTGCGGCTCACCGCGGACCCCGATTGCGAGCTGCTGCTCATCGACGGCGATGAGGTGAGCCTGTTCGACGTCAACACGCCGCAGCGCGAGCACGTCATCCGCCGCAACCGGCTCGACATCTTGATGACCGGGCACCGTACCTTCGCCGACGGCCGGCCCACGTTCTGCAACGCCTGCAATCTGAGCGTGCTCAACTCGTTCGGGCTGGGCGCGGCCTACGGCAGCGGCGCCGACCTCATCATCACCGGCGACTCGAAGGAGGAGCAGCGGGCGTACGCCGTGTGGGTGGGCCGGCTCGCCCGGCGGCTGGCCCCCGGCACCCGGGGGTCGAAGGGGAACGGGCTCGGCGGCTTCTTGTCCCACGTCGACCGGATCGCGCAGGCTTATTTCACCGACATCTACGGCGAGGACGCCGCGGACACCCTCGCCGAACGGCGGGTCACCACGGACGTGCCTAGCCGCCTGCGGTTCTTCTCCATCTACTCCGACACCCCATACCACGCCGGTGACCACCTGGAGTTGCTGACCGGTTTTCTCGGCTTCGAGTTCGACGACCTGGCGTTCAGTTTCACCGAGTCGGACTGCGGCAACCCCGCGCTGATGGCCCACCTGCGCGGCCTGAAGTGCGAGCGGGTCTTCCGGCGGTCCTACCGCGAGGGCCTGACCGAGTACGTCAGCTTCGCCCTCGGCTTGATGCGCAAGAAGGACTTCCCGCCGGAGCTGGTCGAGCAGATGCGACTGCGGTACGAGAGCCCGGACGCGGCCGACCGGATGCGCCGTCAGGCGGCCCGCTACGCCCTGGACACCTTCGGACTGACCGACGAGCAGCTCATCTGCATGGCCTATTCGCCGTTCGCGGGCCAGGCGGCGGGGCTGGAGGAGTTCCTGGTCCGGGAGCATCCCGGGCTGGCCGGCCAGGCCGCGCAGGTCCGGGCGCTGCTGGCGGACCCCTCCAGCGGTGACGCCCCGGCACTGACCGCCGAGCTGAGCCGGATCAGCGGCCTTGAACTCAAGCAGCTGCGGCTGCTCTACAGCAGCCCGGTCAAGCAGCTGGGCGGCGACGGCGCCGGAGTGGCCGTCATCGACGCGGTGCTAGCCGGCGACCCGCACAAAGCCGTCATTCGTACCCGGCATACCCCGGACGGTCCAGACACCATCGAGCAGATCTCAGGAAGGTAATCATGACAGCGGAAGTCGTACATCTGGCCAGCGACAATCTCCTCTTCGAATACGGGCTCCACACCCAGCGGCTGATGCCGTGGGATGTGCTGAACGCGCCGTTCGAGGGATCCTGGGCGCTGGCCAAGCCAGGTACCCGGTCTACCCTGCACTCCCACCATGAGCACGAGATCTTCATCGCCGTCCGCGGCGCGGCGGTCATCGAGTGCGACGGCGTCCAGGCCCCGTTCCAGGCGGGCGACGTGGCGTTCTTCCGGCCCGGCCTGGAGCACCGGCTGCTCAACGACGGTGACGACGAGTTCATGTTCTACAGCATCTGGTGGGACGAGGACATGGCCGAGCGGTTCATCGCGACCAACCGCGCCGGGGCCACCGCATGAGCCAGCCCCACCCGTCGTCCGACGACCGTCCGGTGCTTGTGCTCGGGCCCAACCCGACGCCCAACGGCGGCATGCACCTGGGTCACATCGCCGGGCCCTATCTCGCCGGGGACGTCTACGCGCGGTACCAGCGCGCCCGCGGCCGGGACGTCATCTTCTCCACCGGTACCGACGACAGCCAGACGTTCGTGGTGGCGACGGCCCGGCGGCTCGGCGTGACCCCGCAGGAGCTATGCGTTAGCTCGACCGCCGCGATCAAGCAGACGCTCGGCGCGATGGGCATCTCGGTGGACGGCTTCGGCCCGTTCGACGACGGCTACCGCACGACCGTCCTTGAGTTCTTCTCCGAGCTGCACGCGGCGGGCAAGTTCCGGTTGCGCCGGGTCAAGCTGCCCTACCTGGAGCGCACCGGCGAGTTCATCGTCGAGGGACTTGTCGAGGGTGAGTGCCCGGTCTGCCTGGCCACCTGCCGCGGCGGCCTGTGCGAGACCTGCTGCCACCCGAACAACTTCGACCAGCTGATCGAGCCGCACTACGCCGTCAACACCGGCGCGGTGGACCCGGTGGACGCGCCGATCACGGTGGAGGTCGAGATCCTGGTGCTCCCGATGGAGGAGTACCGGGAGCAGCTCACCGCCTACCACGAGGCCTGGGCGCCGTACTGGCGGCCGCACATGGTCGAGATGGTCCGGGACGTGCTGTCCCGGCCGCTGCTGGACCTGCCGATCACCTATCCGCTCGACTGGGGCATGCGCGCGCCGTTCCCTGAGACCCCCGGCCAGGTGCTCAACGCCTGGCTCGAGCTGATCCCGGCCGGCCTGTACACCTCGTCCTACTGCGCCGCGCAGCAGGGCCGCCCCAGCCCGCCCGGGCAGCTGTGGCGGCCCGAGCAGAACCGGCGCCTGGTGCATTTCCTCGGCTTCGACAACGCCTACTTCTTCTGCCTGGCGCACATGGCGCTGCTGATGGCCCACGGGGACAGGTACATCCGGCCCGAGTGGGTGCTGACGAACGAGTTCTACGAACTCGAGAGCCAGAAGTTCTCCACCAGCAAGGGCCACGTGCTGTCGCCCGAGGACCTGCTGCCCGAGGTGCCCAGGGACCATCTGCGCCTTTACCTGGCGCTGACGGCGCCGTCGTACCAGCGCACCACGTTCAGCCGGGACGGCCTGGACACGATCACCCGGGGCCAGCTCGTCGAGCCGTGGAACCGGCTGGTGAGCATCCTGGGCAAGGCGATCGCCAACGCCGGCGGCAGTACCGAGCCGCTGCCGGTCTCGGCCACCGGCCGGGAGCGGGCCGCCACCATGCTGGAGCGCTTCGACCACTGCTACGAGATGCCGACCTACAACCTGAACCGCTGCGCGGAGACGATCCTGATCCAGGTCGGGCGGCTGGCCGGGACGGCGACCGAGCTGTCCATCCGCGGCATCGATGAGCAGCCGGAGGCGTGGGCCGACCTGTTCCTCCAGGTGCAGGTGCTGCTGGCCGCGGCCAGCCCGATCCTGATCGACCTCGCCGCCGCGGCCGGGCTGGACGGCACCACGCTGCGTCCCGAGATCTACCACGTCACCGAGATCAGGCCGTTCACCCCGCCGTCGCTGGGCGGCTGACCATGCGGTCCAGGCAGGAAATCGTGGTCGTCGGCGGCGGGGCTATCGGCCTGCTCACGGCCGTGGAATGCGTCCGGGCCGGAGCCCGGGTCGAGCTCGTGGACCAGGCCGGCATTCCCGGGCCCCTGGCCACCTCGAACGACCGGTACCGGGCCGTCCGGGCGCTGCACCGCGGCGACGAGACGCTGACCCTGGCGGCCGCGCGCGGCCGCCAGGGCTGGGCCGACACCGAGCGCATGCTCGGCGCGAGGTTCTGCCTGCGGACCGGCGCGCTCACCGTCATGCCCGCGGCGGACGTGACGGCCAGCCTGGTCATGCTGGCCACGGCCGACACGCCGGCCCGGGCCGTCCCGGCGGAGGCGCTCGCGCGGCGGTACTCCATGCTGCGGCTGGCCGCCGGGGACGCGGCCGTCTTCGAGCCGGTGGCGGGCATGGTGCTGGCCAGCGAGGCGCTGCACGCACTGGCGGGCTGGCTGGGGGAGCAGCCCGCGGTGACGCTCCGTCCCGGGCACCAGGTGACCGAGGTCGGCGACGGGTTGGTGCGGCTCGCCGACGGCTCCGTGCTGCGCGGCGACGGCGTGGTCATCGCGGCCGGGCCGTGGTCGCGTGACCTGCTGCCGGCCACGGTCGCCGGGGACCTGACCCTGCTGCGCCAGACCATGCTGACCTACGTGCCCGCCCCGGCCTGGCCCAGTACGCCGGTGGTGCTCGGGCTAGGACCGGATCGCGACGCGTGGCTGATGCCGCCGGCCGCCGGCACCCCGGCCCGGCTCAGCGCGGCGAGCGCCTGCCGGGTCGTGCCCGCGATGGCCGGCCGGGCCACCCCGGCCCGCTGGCGCGACCACCTCACCGGCCGGTTCGCGCGGCTGCTGACCGATTTCGACCCGGCGCGGGTCACCGCCGCGGCGGACGGCTATTACCTCAGCGACCTGACCGGGCCGGGGCCGCGGCTGCGCCCAGGCCGGCCCGGTGTGGGTCTATCCGGCCTGCGGCGGCATGTCGTTCAAGTTCGCCCCCCTGGTGGCCCGCGCGCTGGCGGACCGTGCCCTGGGACGGCCGCCCCGGCCTGGCCGGCCTGGATTTCATCGACCGGCCCTGGAAGGAAAGACGCCATGAAGCTGCTCGGACTTGAAGCCGTCCAGAACGCGACCTACTATCAGTCCAGGTATCAGCAGATCGAGGAGTTCGGCGCGGACCTTTTCGTGCTGAACGGGCTGGGTGATCCGGACTTCTGGCCGCGGAACCGGTACCGGATCGTCGGCTCCAAGCACATCGATGACATCGTGGCCGCCGCGCGGGAGTGGCACGCCATCGAGCACTTCGACGGCGTGCTGTCGTTCTCCGAGTCCGCGGTGATCGCGGTGGCGGCGGTGGCCGACGCGCTCGGGTTGCCGGGGATCGGCACGGAGGTGGCCAGGACCAGCCGGAACAAGCTGCTGATGCGCCAGGCGCACGAACGAGGCGACGTGGCCCGGCCCCACTTCCGGCTGGCGCAGGACCTGCCGGCGGCGCTGGGGGCGGCGGCCGAGTTCGGCTACCCGGTGATCATCAAGCCCACCCTGGGCGCGGCCAGCAACTTCGTGTTCCGGGTGGACGACCCCGGACAGATGCGGCTCCGGTTCCCGCAGGTGGCCGCGGGCATGCAGCAGATGAGCTGGTTCGTGATGGAGCCCGACGGGGTAGACCACGGCCCGCACGGCGTGCTGGTGGAGTCCTTCCTGGACGGTCCCGAGTACCTCACCGAGGCCCTGGCCTGGGATGGCGAGGTCTTTCTCGGCTCGATCGTGGACCGGGTCACGGTCGAGGGCGCCACCTTCGACGACGACGTGCACCACGCGCCGACCTCGCTGGACCCCGGGCAGATAGCGGCCGTGCACCAGCTCATCACGGCGGCGGCCCGCGCGCAGGGGATCCGGCGCAGCGTGATGCACGCCGAGGTCCGCTACCATCAGGGACGGCCGCACATGCTGGAGATCGCCGTCCGGCCCGGCGGCGGCGGCCTGGACTACTTCGCCAGGATCAGCGCCGGCTACTCGCCGATCCGGGTCATGATGGACGTCGCCTGCGGCCGGGCGCCCGGGGTGAGCCACTATCATCCCACCGACGTCCATACCGCTGGCCTGTGCCTGATCAGCGAGCCCGGCCGGGTCGAGCAGATCACCGTCCCCGCCGCCGTGTCGGAGTCCAGCCGGATCTTCTTCCTCAAGATCACGGCCCAGCCTGGTGACGTCATCAAGCGACCCCCGAACGGCAACAACATCCTAGGTTTCCTATGCACGACCGGCACCTCCCTGCAGGACGCGATGCAGGTCGCGGGCGAGCTGGCCGCCCAGCTCGACGTCCGGATATCCGCCCTGGTCAGCACAGAAAGGCAGTGATCGATGAGCTCTGCACCGGAGCCGGTCCGGGGAGGCACGGCCTCCTGGGCCTGCCACGTCGGATTCCCGCCCTCGACCATCTTCCCGTTCACGCCCCCCGAGCGCATCGGCATCAGGAACCTGCTGGAATTCCAGGCGCTGATGTACCGGCCGCTGTACTGGCTGGGCCGGGACGGCCAGCCCGAGGTGGACTATGACCTCAGCCTGGCCGGCCCGCCGGAGTGGAGCCAGGACGGGCGCAGCGTCACCGTGACGGTCAAGCCGTGGAAGTGGTCCAACGGCGAGACCATCTGCGCTGACAACGTCATGTTCTGGGTGAACATGATGGTGGTCAAGTCCTCCCGGCTGGGCACCTACTCACCCGGCTTCTTCCCGGACAACCTCACCTCCTACGGCAAGGTCGCGCCGGACCAGGTCCGGTTCACCTTCGACCAGGCGTACTCCAAGAGCTGGGTGCTGATGAACCAGCTGACCCTGATCATCCCGATGCCCAGAGCCTGGGACCGCACCGACGCCGGCCCGGCCAACGCCTCCGAACACGTCGCCGAGATCCCCGCGGTCTATGACTACCTCGTCGAGCAGCACGGCAGCTGGGCGACAGAAAACAACGAGGCCCGGGCCGGGTGGCCGGACAGCCCGATCTGGAGCGTGGTCAACGGCCCGTGGCGGCTGACGAGCTTCGATCTCGACGGCACCGTGACGTTCCGGCCTAACGAGCACTACAGCGGGCCCAACAAGCCGTATCTCGAGGAGTTCCGGCAGGTGCCGAGCGCCTCGGACGAGGCGGAGTACGAGGCCCTGCTGTCCGGTCCCGGCCCGATCCAGGTCGGTTACCTGCCGCACGGCATGGGCGCCGTCGGCCAGCCCGGCCCGCTGGCGGAGCACTACCGGCTCGTCCCGCAGAACATCTTCATGATCAACTACATGCCGCTCAACTTCGAGAACCCGGGGCTGGCCGGCCGGATCATCGGGCAGACCTACTTCCGCCAGGCCCTTCAGTGCGCCATGGACCAGGACACCGCCATCCGTGAGATCTTCCACGGTTACGGCTACCGGACCACCGGGCCCGTGCCGCGGATGCCGGACAACGAGTACGTGTCGCCCGCCCAGCGCCGCGACCTGGAGACCTTTGACCTCGAGCGGGCCCGGACGCTGCTCGCCGAGCACGGCTGGGATGTCAGCCGCACCCCGGCCGTGTGCGTGCGGCCCGAGGAGGCCGGGGAAGGTATCGCGGCCGGGGACAAGCTCTCCTTCACCGTCCGGTACGTGGCCGGGCGGCGGGCGCTGGCCCGGCTGATGAGCCAGTTCCAGGCCGATACGGCCAAGGTCGGCATCGAGCTGCACCTGCAGGAGGTGTTCGGATCGGTCCTGGTGGCCGAGGATCACGGCGAGAGCAGCCCGGAGCATCCGCACACGTGGGAGCTGCAGTGCTGGAACGGCGGCTGGTCCTTCTACGGCAAGCCGACGGGCGAGGTCCTGTTCAAGACCCGCGGCGGCAGCAACTTCGGGCGTTACAGCGACGAGCGCGCCGACCAGCTGATCGAGCGGATCGTGGTCAGCGACGACCCCTCCGCCATGGAGGAGTACCAGGACTATCTCGCCGAGCAGGTGCCGGTGGTCTGGACACCGGGCTTTCCGCTCCGGGTACTGGCGATCGCCAAGAACCTGCGCGGGGTCGAACCGGTCAACCCCTACGGGATGATCAACCCGGAGAACTGGTACTACGTCGAGGAGTGAGCTCCACCGCCATCGCCCGGCCGGAATCTGCGGCCGGGCGATCGCATGTCCAGGGCCATGTGCCCGGGGCCAGCGCTAGCCGGCCGGCTCGCTGACGGCGGGCTCGGGGCTGACCTCGGCGGCGGCGCTGGGAATGCGCATGCCGATCCGGGCGCAGATGGTGGCAATTACCCCGGACGCGGCGGCGCACAGCCATACCCCCTGGCCCAGGTGATTCCACAGCGTGATCCCGATGACCGGCCCGACCGCCGTGGCCAGCCCGAAGGTGCTCTGCATGGCACCGAAGTACCGGCCCCGCAGGTTGGGCGGGGCGACCATGCCGGGGTAGGCGAACGTGGTCGGCGCGCCGGTGATCTCCGAGGCGGTCCAGAACAAGGTGCCGAGGACGAGGAAGACCGGCAGGAGGCTGATCCCGTAGATGCCGTAACCCACCGCGACCAGCCCGAAGCCGACCAGCGCGGTTAGCCGCAGCGGCCAGTTCTGCACCCACTTGGTGGCCAGCACCTCGCAGGTCACCACGACCACGGAATTGATCACGATGACGGCGCCGTACCACCACAGGTAATGCGGGATGTTGGCGTGCTTGATCGCCAGCGGAAGCGACGCGGTGTACTGAACGTAGGCCAGCGTCACGAACAGCACCGCGGCCAGGTAGAACATGTACCGCCAGTCGGCCAGGATGACCCGGTATCCGGACCGGGTGCCGGGTGCTACGGTTCCGGCCTCGGCCGCCTGGGCCCCCTGGGCCGCTTTGGCCGCCTCGGCGGCCTCGGCTTTCCTGGGCAGGAAGTTCATCGCGATCAGGCCGTAGATCAGGGCGGCCAGTCCCTCGGCCCAGAAGAGCAGGTTGTAGGAGACCGAGACCAGCGCCACCCCGATCAGCGGCGCGGCGCTGGTCCCGAGGTTCATGCACAGCCGGTACATCGCGGTCACCATGACCAGCGAACCGGGCGGGGTGAGCTCGGTGATCATGGCCTGCGCGGCCGGCCGGAAGAACAAGCCGACCGTGCTAACGCCCAGCACCACCAGCAGCAGCAGCCAGTAGTTCCGGACGTAGACGATGGAGACGATCAGCGCCGCCGAGCCGCCCATGCTGATCAGCGTCGCGGTCCTCGGGCTCAGCCGGTCGCTGAGATAGCCGCCGAGCGTGGTGCCGAGCACGGCGCCGGCCCCGTACACGCCCAGGGCCACGCCCGCCCGGCCCGAACTGTAGCCCCGGTGGGTGAGGAACAGCACCAGGAAGATCTGCAGGAACCCGGCCAGCCTGCTGACGAACACCCCGGCCAGCAGCGCCTTCACCTGCGGAGGGGTCTGCCGGAAAGTGGCCCAGACACCCGGCCGCGACGCGGTGGCCGCGGTCCCGTCTTCGTGCGCTTCGCCGCTCATGGGAGATCCACTTCTGCTCAAGGCTCGCCGGGCCTATTAATGACGGACGCATCGGCGGCATTTAGCCACCGGTATTAGGCTTCTAGATTACCCCGCGGGATCAGCCCGGCACAGCCTCCGCGGCCTTTAAATTAAATGCCGGGCCATGTATCATCCCGGCCCGCTGACTTCCTCTATTGCAGTGAGGACCACTCTAACCAGGGAGGAAGCGGCCGCTGGCCGCCAAGCGCCATCTCATGTATCAGGCAGCATCAGCGCGTGCCTCTAATAAATCAGCGTCACGCAGCGCTGCGGGCGGCGGCACACACGCTAGCCGCTTCATTGACAATATTTCTTATCGTCATGCCAGCTGTCGGCAATGGAATTCGCCTACCGGAGGTAATAGCCATGACAATGAAAGCGCCGCAGGCACTCGAGCACCTACCCGACGACTTCATGCAGCGCCCGTACGAGATCCTGGAGGCCTACCGGAAGCGAGGACGTGTACATCACATCATCTTCCCGCATGGTGCCGACGTCTGGCTGGTGACGCACTACGACGACGTCCGCGCCCTGCTGTCGGACCCGCGCGTCAGCAAGGACGGGCGGCGGATGAACGAGATGTTCGCCCACCACCTCGGCATCCCCGTCCAGGAGGGCGAGAAGGCCGACGTAGGGTTTGACGACGAACTCTCCTGGCACATGCTCAACAGCGATCCGCCCCGGCACACGCGGCTCCGCGGCCTGGTGAGCAAAGCATTCACACTGCGCCGGATGGAAGAATTCCGGCCCCGTATCGAAGAAACCGCCGACCAGCTACTGGACGCCATCGACGGCAGAGACGACATAGACCTGGTGAGCGAATACGCGGCGCCGCTGCCCATCATCGTCATCTGCGACCTACTCGGGATTCCATTCGACGATCGCGGGCAATTCCACCGGTGGGCAGTGGAACTCGTCGGCGCGGGCCAGCCGCCGAAGTCGTCCAGGCTGCCTCGGATAGCGTCATTCAGTACGCGCGCGCGAGCATCGCGGAGAAAAAAGAGCATCCGGGCAACGACATGATCAGCGCGCTTATCCACGGCAACGACGACGACCGGCTCACCGACGACGAGCTGGTCGCGATGATCTTCCTCTACACGGTCGCCGGCCACATCACCTCCCAGCACACGCTCTCCAACGGGGTCTTCAGCCTGTTGAACCATCCAGATCAGCACGCCAAACTGCGCGCGGACATGTCGCTCGTGCCCCGGGCCATCGACGAGATGATCCGGTACGACGGAGGTGTCGGCGTGGCGACCTTCCGGTTCACCACCGAGCCGATCCAGCTAGGCGACGACGTCATCCCCGCCGACCAGATCCTGGCCCTGTCCATCCAGTCGGCGCACCGCGACAACGACCGCTATCCGGACGCGGACACCCTGGACCTGGATCGCAAGCCGCTCGGCGTGCTCGGCTTCGGGCACGGTACCCACTTCTGCATTGGCCAGCCGCTGGCCAAGATCCAGGTAGAGGTCGGCCTGACCAAGCTGCTCACCAGGTTCCCCGATCTGCGGCTGGTGGGCGACCCGGCGAAGCTGCGGTGGGAGGCCAGCCCGCTGCTGCGCGGACTGCTGACGTTGCCTGTCGCCGTCACCCCGCTACCGCCATCCTGACCTTCCCGAGACGCTGAACGGGGGGCCGCCGCGGGCAGCCCCCCGTTCACCACGTCCGGCCTATCCGGCGTCCTGGCTGGGGTACAGGGCGGAGCCGGAATACGTGCCGCTGCCGAAGTTGATCACTTCGACGTTCGACTCGACCGTGGTACCGCGCGAGTACACTCCGCCAAAGCCGCACGACATGGTGAAGGCACCCCAGGAGATGAGCCACGGCTGCGGCTCCAGGTCCTCGGCCGGGAAGAGCTCCGGCACCGGCTGGATCCGGCGCTGGATCACGTACGGGCCGTCGAGCGCCGCGCGGACCTGCTCCTGCCACGCCGCCGGGCTGGTGTCCGCACGCCAGCCAAGCAGCACGCCGCTGCCGCCGTGCAGCGAGGTCGGCTTGAGGGCCAGCTCGCGCTGATGGCTGAGAGCATAGTCGAACAGTTCCACCTGGCTGCCGTCCTCCAGCGATACCAGTCCCCGGCGGACCATCCGGGTCCACGGCAGGGTCCGGTCCACGCTGGCCAGCTGGTCGGGGTCGAGCAGGTGCCTGTTGCCCTCGTCGGACAGCATGGCCAGCGCGCCCTTGCTGGCGTACATGGCGTCGTCCATGGGGGTGAAGATCTTGACCTCACCCCGGGCCGCCGCGTCGAGGATCGGGTGCACCAGCCGGGGGGCGGCCGGGTACTCGAGCAGGTCCTCGATCATGAACATCCGGTAGATAATGTCCACCGGCCGGTTGCGGAGCCAGACCCGCCCGTCTCGTACCTCGAGCTGCCCGATGTGCGCGCCGCACGCGTCCAGCCCCAGCTCGGACAGCCGCGCGCTGTAGACGTCGATGTAGGGGGCCAGGTTCTGGTAGCTGCTCGGCCAGTCGGTCATCACCATCGTCGGGCGCGAATCGGCCGCGAACCCGGTCTCCACCTTGACGGTCCTGACCTGCTCGCGCATGGTATGCACGTACTCGAGCCGGTTGTCGGCCGCGAACTCGGCCAGTACGGGGTGCTCGAGCATCCCCTCCAGGATGTCCGCGTTGTCGGTGCCGCCGATGGCGCTGCCCATGTTGAACTCGAGCAGCCGGAAGCCGATCTGGTCGAGATACAGATCGGCGCGGGTCATCGTCGTCGGCGTCGCCGCCCGGCTGCGCATGATGGCCGAGATCTGGACATCGTTCATCCCGACGGCCCGGGCGAACGCGGTCAGGTCACCGCCGTAGAGCCGGTCAGGGAGACTGGTCAGCGCCGCACGCAGGTTCACCAGATCGGTCTCGAGCTGGACTCGCTCGGCCGGCCCGAGGAACAGCGGCCGGGATAGGTACTGCTGCTGATAGTACCCCTCGAGCAGTTCGGCCTTCAGCTTCTTGCCCGTCACCAGTTCGCTGGCCGAGATACCGCGTCTGGCGACCTCGTCGAGGTACCGGGCGGTGAGAGTAGATCGGTTCGTTGCCATGACATTGCTGAGGCGAGATCGGGCCCCCGTTGATACATATCGGCGTGAGAGGCGTAGCGGCCCGGTGCCAACCGGTGTATCTTTCCGCTTCACTTGGATTCTCTCAATGTCATGAAGCCTTCACTGATGTCCACCTTCGCACTGGCCGCCGTGGTCATCGTGATGGCGGGCTGTAGCAGTTCGACCTCGTCAGCGGCGAGCGCCAGCAAGGCCACAGGCGGCGGCACGCTGACGTTCGCGCTCGACGAGGGCCTGACCGGCTTCAATTCGCTGGAAAACGGGGACAACCTGTTCATTCTGACCGAGGTCATGGACCAGACGCTGCCCCGGGTGTTCATCGCCCAGGCTGATCTTGAGCTGGCGCTGGACACCCAGGTGGTTACCAGCGCCACGGTGGTGAAGACGAATCCGCAGACGATCGTGTACCAGATCAACCCGAAGGCGGTGTGGTCGGACGGGGTCCCGATCAGCGCGGCGGACTTCATCTACAACTGGCAGGTGCAGAGCGGCAACCCGGCGTTCAAGGACGTGGGCGGCAAGCCGTTCCAGCCGGCCGCTACCACCGGCTACAACCAGATCAAATCAGTCACCGGATCTGATAACGGCAAGACTGTCAGGGTCGTATTGAGTGAGCCGTTCGGGGACTGGAAGGCGCTGTTCAGCCAGAACACCCCGCTGATCCCCGCGCACATCGCGGAGAAGGTCGGCTTCAACAACGGGTTCCAGAAATTTGGCCCAGCGGTGCAGGTGTCGGGCGGCCCGTACGAGATGCAGAGCTACGCCCCTGGCCAGGACCTGATCGAGGTCCGTAACCCGCACTTCTGGGGTCCGCCGGGCAAGCTGAGCAAGATCGTGTTCCGGTTTATCCTCGATGACAGCCAGCAGCCGCCCGCCGTGCAGGACGGGCAGGTCAACATGGTCAACCCGGTGCTGGCCTCGATGTCGTACTTGCACAGCCTCAAATCCGTCCCCGGCTTTACCGTGAGCGTGCAGCCGTCGCTGGACTATCAGCACATAGATTTCAACGAGGCCAACCCGTACCTGGCGCTGGCGACCATTCGGCATGCGATCGCCTATGGCACCAACCGGCCGCAGATGATCAGGAGCATCGTTGCCCCGCTCACCAGCAGCATCGGCCCGCTCAACAACCACGTTTTTATGCCGACCGAGGCCGGCTATGCCGATGAGAGCAACGGGTACGGCGATTTCGAGCCCGCCAAAGCCAAGCAGCTGCTACGGCAAGCTGGGATGACGATGGGCTCGGACGGGTACTTCCACCCGGACTTCGGGCCGGAGAAGGGTCAAGACTTCACCCTGACTATGTCCACGACCAGCGGCGTGCAGGTGCGCTTGGAGATCGAGCAGCTTTTCCAGGCCGAAATGAAGGCAGTCGGCGTCAAGATCAACATTCAGAACTACACGGCCGACACCCTGTTCGGCACGATCGCGCCGAAGGGCGAGTTCCAGATCATCGAGTTCGCCTGGGTGATAGCGCCGTTCAAGTCAGAGAGCGAGGGTCCCTACTGCTCCTACACCGGCGCGAACTGCGCCATCAACTGGGACCACTACTCAGACCCGAAGGTTGACAAACTGTTCGGCCAGGCGGCGGTCATGACCAACCAGGCCCAGGCGATCACGCTGTACAACCAGGTTGACACGCTGCTGTGGCGTGACATGGCTTCGCTGCCGGTGTTCCAGGACCCGGAATTGTTTGGCTGGTCGAGCAAGTACGCCAACGTTATTCCCAACACCAGCAACATCGGTCTCCCGTGGAACGCCAACGACTGGGCCACCAAGTGAGGCCCGCCTCGAACCGGGGCACGAGCCGGGTTTGACCGGCCGGGCACGCCGCCGAAAGGGCAGCCGCGGAGATCCGCGGCCGCCCTTTCGGTGTGTCCGCCGGATCACCCGGCGTCGGGCCGGACGTGCATGACCGACCCCGAGTACGCGCCGCCGGGCACGCTGATCAGCTCGACGTTCGACTCGACCGTGGTGCCCCGGGTGAAGATCCCGGCGTAGCCGCAGGACATGGTGAAGGCGCCCCAGGAGATGTTCCACGGTTCCGGCTCCCCGTGCTCCGCGGGGAACAGCTCGGGTACCGGCTTGATCCGGCGCTGGATCACGTAGGGGCCGTCAAGGGCCGCGCGTATCTGCTCCTCCCAGGCCTGAGGGCTGGTGTCCGGGCGCCAGCCGAGCACGATCCCGTGTCCGCCGTGCAGCAGGGTCGGCTTGAGGGCCAGCTCGTGCTGGTGGCGCAGCGCGTAGTCGAGCAGGTCGACGCGACGGCCGTCCTCGGTCGTCACCGGGCCGGGCCGGACGATCCTGGTCCACGGCAGGATCCGGTCCACGCTGGCCAGCTGCTCCGGATCGAGCCGGTCCTGTTGCCTTCGTCGGACAGCATGGCCAGCGCCCCCTTGCTGGCGAACATCGCATCGTCCAGGGGCGTGAAGATCTTGACCTCGCCGCGGGCCGCGGCGGCCAGGACCGGATCCAGCAGCGCCGGGGCCTCGGGGTACTCGAGCAGGTCCTCGATCATGAACAGCCGGTAGATGATGTCCACCGGCTTGTCGTGCAGCCAGACCCGCCCGGCGCGGGCTTCGAGCTGCCCGACGTGCCCGCCGCACGCGTTGAGCCCCAGGGTGGAAAGCCGGTCAGTATAGACGCGGATGTACGATTCCAGGTTCTGGTAGCTGCTCGGCCAGTCGGTCATCACCATCATCGGCCGGGAATCGGGCGCGAATCCGCTCTCGGCCTTGATCGTCTTGACCTGCTCGCGCATGGTGTGCACGTAGTCGAGGCGGTGCTCGGCGGCGAACTCAGCCAGGACCGGGTGCTCCAGCAGTCCCTCCGCCATATCCGCGTTGTCGATGCCGCCGATCGCGCTGCCCATGTTCAGCTCGAGCAGCCGGAAACCGCCCTCGTCGACGTACAGGTCCGCCCGGGTAAGCGTGGTGGCCTCGGGATTACGGCTGCGCAAGATGGCCGATATCTGGACGTCGGCCATCCCGGTAGCGCGGGCGAACGCGGTCAGGTCGCCCCCGTAGAGCCGGGCGGGCAGGCTGACCAGCGCGGAGCGCAGGTTCGTCAGGTCGGTCTCGAGCTGATCGCGCTCTTCGACGCCGAGGAAGAGCGGCCGGGAAAGGTACCGGCCCTGGTACAGCGGCCGGAGTAGCTCTGCCCTCAGCTTCTCGCCCCTGACCAGCTCGCTGGCGGGAATGCCGCGACGCTTGACCTCGTCAAGGTACGCAGCGGCGAGACTCGTTCGGTTCATGACCTGGCTTCCTTCCGTCGATGATCGTGCACGAGCTGTCATCGCTGTGGAGCCCCGCGCCCCGACATTGCTGAGCCCCGGTCCCGGCGCTTTTGATACATGGGCCGGCCGGGCCGGCCGACAGCTAGCTGGGTGTATCTATTTGCCCGCTCTGTGTGCTCTTTTAAGGCATGAAGCCCTCCGCATCCGGCCGCCGGCCATCGGCCAGGATCGCCACACCCAGGCGGTACCTGATGTGCCCGCCGGCCGAATTTGACGTGACGTATTCGATCAATCCCTGGATGGATCCCAGTCAGCCGGTCGACCCGCACCTCGCCTACCTGCAGTGGCAGCGGATCCACGACCTGCACGTCGAACTCGGTCACACCGTAGACCTCATCGAGCCGCTGCCCGGCCTGCCCGATATGGTCTTCGCCGCAAACGGCGCCACCGTCCACGACGGCCGGGTGCTGGTGGCCCGCTTCCGTTACCACGAACGCGCCGCCGAGGCGCCCGCCTATCTCGCATGGTTCACCGCCCACGGCTTCGAGACCCGCGAGGCCGCCTGGATAAACGAGGGCCAGGGCGACTTCCTCGCGGCGGGCGACTGGTTGCTGGCCGGCAGCGGATTCCGCACCGACCCGCGCGCTCACGCCGAGGCCGAGGAGTACTTCGGCCGCCCGGTGATCAGCCTGACCCTGGTGAACGAGAGCTACTACCATCTCGACACGGCGCTGTCGGTGCTCGACGAGCAGACCATCGTGTACTACCCGGCCGCCTTCAGCCGGGGCAGCCAGGTCCTGCTGCGGCAGCTTTTCCCCGACGCCATCCTGGCCACCGGACAGGACGCGGCCGCTTTCGGCCTCAACGCGGTCTGTGATGGTCAGCACGTGGTGCTGCCCGCAGGCGCCCCCGGCCTGATGACCCAGCTGCGGGACCGCGGCTACGAAGCCATCGACGTCGAGGTATCCGAGCTGCTGCGGGCCGGCGGCGGCGTCAAGTGCTGCACGCTCGAGCTGGGACCCGCGGGCGGACGTGCCGCCGCCCTGGGTTCTCCGGTCCTCGCCGGGGAATGGCGGGACGCGTCGCCGCCCGGCGTGACCGTCGTGGTGACCAGCGTGGCCTCGGACTCCCACACCTGGAACCTGGTCTACCTGCAGCTGGTCCTGGAGGAACTCGGGCACCAGGTGGTCAACCTCGGCGCCTGCGTGCCGGATGAACTGCTGGTCACCGAATGCCTGCGCATCCGGCCCGCTCTGGTCGTGGTCAGCACCGTGAACGGGCACGGCTTCCATGACGGGCTGCGGCTGATCAGCCGGATCCGCGACTGCGCGGACCTGGCCGAGACGCCAGTGGTCATCGGCGGGAAGCTCGGCATCGCCGGACCGGGCGGGCGGGAAGGGCGGGAGCAGCTCCGCGCGGCGGGCTTTGACGTGGTCTTCGAGGAAGGTGCGGCCATCACCGCCCTTACCTCCATGGCGAGGCAGCTGACGGCGGGCGTGCGGACGTGACCGCGGGCGCGGCGGCGTCCGGGTTCGGCGCGTTCATCGCGCAGGCCCACCAGGCCGGTCACCTCGTGGTTCAGCCGCGGATGGGGATGAGCAACCCGCGCGCCATGCGAGCCGGGCTGCTGGCCACCAGGCACGCGGCCGCGCTCACCGTAGGGACGATCACCCTGGACAGCTACACACGGATAGGCGACGACGCCAGGGCCGGGGCCGCGGTCGCGGCGGGGGTTGAACTCAACGGCTACCCGATCACCTCCTACGACGTGGCCACGACCAGAGGGGTGCTGGACGGCGTGGCCGGACCTGGGTTTCCGGTGCAGATCAGGCACGGCTCGCCCTGTCCGGAACGGATCTTCGGCGCGCTCATCGACGCCGGGCTCGACGCGACCGAAGGCGGCCCCGTCTCCTACTGCCTGCCCTACAGCCGGATGCCGCTCAGCGACTCGGTGCGGAACTGGGCTCGCTCCTGCGAGCTGCTGGCCGGGCTGCGCCAGACCGGTGCCGAGCCGCACCTGGAGACGTTCGGCGGCTGCATGCTCGGGCAGCTGTGCCCGCCCAGCCTGCTGATCGCGATGAGCGTGCTCGAATGCATGTTCTTCCGTCAGCACGGCCTGCGCAGCGTCTCGCTGAGCTACGCCCAGCAGACCAGCCACGAGCAGGACATTGAAGCGATCGGTGCGCTGCGGCGGCTGGCCGGGCAATGGCTGCCCGACGTCGACCGGCACATTGTCATCTACGCCTACATGGGCGTGTACCCGCGCAGCCCGGCCGGCGCGAACGGGCTGCTCAGCGAGGCGGCTCGGCTCGCCATCCAAGCACAGGCGCCGCCCGGCTTATCGTGAAGACGATCGCTGAGGCGTACTGGATCCCCTCCATCGCGGACAACGTGGAAGCGCTGGAAATGGCGGCCATGGCCGCGGCCGCAGGCCCGTCCAGCACGGCCCTGGAGCCGGGCCGGATACCGGCCTGTACGCGGAGGCCAGCAGGCTCATCGAAGAGGTGGTGGACCTCCACCCGGACCTTGACCGGGCCCTCCTGGCCGCGTTCCGGGCGGGCTACCTCGACGTTCCCTACTGCCTGCACCCGGACAATGCCTGCCGGACGCGGAGCTACATCGACGGTAACGGACGACTGCAATGGTCCAGGATCGGGTCCATGCCGCTACATGATCTAGTCCGGCCCAGCCGATCCGCTGACGCCGAGCTGACGGCGGCAGGCCTGCTCATGTCGCTGTCATTTGTGGAACGAAGGTTCGACTACGCCCATCTCGAGGCAGACCTCGCCGACCAGCTCCGGGCGGTGCCGCCCCCGGACCCGCGTAGCCAGAGCTCAAAGGAGCGATGTAGATGACACAGACCCGCATCTCCGGCACCGGTCACCGGCCCCTGCCGCCCGACCCGGGTGAGCATCTTTCCTCGCCGGTCACCCGGTCGGTGCTGACGATCCAGCACCGGATGCTGATCGCGGTCAGGGGCTTCCTGAACGAGCAGGGCTTCACCGAGCTGCTGGCGCCGATCATCGGACCGGTCACCGATCCGGGCGCACGCGGGGCTAAGCAGGTCGACGTGGATTACTACGGTCACCGTTACAAGCTGATGACCAGCGCGATCTTGTATAAGCAGGCGTCGCTGAGCACGTTCGGCAAGATTTTCTTCATCGCCCCGAACGTACGCCTGGAACCGCTCGAGACCGCGTCTACCAGCCGGCACCTGGCCGAATTCCATCAGATCGACGTCGAGGTCGCGGACGCCTCCAGGGAAGACGTCATGCGGCTGGCCGAGGGCGTGGTCGGCCGGGCGATCGGGTGCATCACCGCCGAGCTGCCCGCGGAGCTCGGCTGGCTCGGCCGGGACGCCGGCCTGCTGGCCGGCCAGGTATCGGAGCCGTTCGGCTGTCGCAGCCATGCTGACGCCGTGACCGACTTGCACAGCATGGGGCACAGCCAGAGCCCGGATGCCGAGATCGACTGGGTCGGCGAGGCGATCTTGTCCCGCGAGGCGAGCAGGCCGTTCTTCATCACCGACTACCCCAAGGGCGCCCGCGGATTTTACGACAAGGAAAGTTCCGAACGGCCCGGGTTCCTCCGCAACTTCGACCTGATCGCTCCGGAGGGATACGGCGAGCTATGCAGCGGGAGCGAGCGGGAGAACGACTACGGCACGATCATCGCGCGGATCAGGGAGACCGGGGAGAATCCCGCCAAGTACGGCTGGTACCTGCAGATCCTGCGGGACGGCATCCCGGGCAGCGCCGGCTTCGGCATCGGAGTGGAGCGGCTCACCAGATACATCGCCGGCCTGCACTCGGTGTGGCAGGCCAGCGCCTACCCGAAGGTTCCCGGGGTGGCCTCGCCATGAGCGTGCTTCGGGCCCGCGCGTTTCCCGAGGCGGCCGTCAGGGTCCGGGCCAGCATGGGAACGGCCGAGGCATTCCCCGACCTGTGCGGCTACGGCCGCGAGCTTTACGGGTCCGCGGCGGCCCACCCCGCCGCGATCCCGGGCGACATGATCGACGACCTCAGGCTGGTGCCGCCAGTATTCGTGCCCCAGCGGCTGGCCAAGCTCATCGATCTGACCAGGGAACCGGTGTACCGGGACGTACGGCTGGACACGGTGGTGGGCGGTCTGCGGTCCACCCTGCCGCTTTACCTGTCCGCGTTCGGCTCCACCCAGGCGGTGGGCGTCGACCTCGGGGTGGCCGCGAGCAGGCAGGCAGGCCGCCTGGGCATTCCGATGGTGATCGGCGAGAACGTGACGCCGGTCAACGGCTACGGCCGGGTCGAAAACGACACGCAGCGATCTCTGCTCAGCCGGATCGTCGCCTACGCCGAGAACGCGCCGGACGGCTGCGGCGGTGTGGCCGTCCAGCAGAGCACCGAGGATGCGGACGCCGAGGTGTGGAACCTCGTTTACAGCGATCCGAACGTCCAGGCACTGCTGGAGTCCGGGCGGCTGGCCTTCGAGCTCAAGGTGGGGCAGGGAGCCAAGCCCGGCCTGGGCGGCATGACCGTGCTTGATGTTTCCGCGGCGGCGCGGCTGGGCGACGCTTACACCATCGACCCGGTCTTCGGCCTCGGCGGTAACACGCTGCTGCGCAGCAGCAGTCCGGGCACGTTCACCGAGGAGATCTTGCGCCGGCAGGTCCTGCTGATGCGCAACAACTACCCCCGGGCCCGTATCTGGATCAAGCTGCCGCCGGCCCGGGATGTGGCTGAGGCCGCGCTGGTGGCCTGGGCGGCCGGCGCTGACGCGGTGACGGTGGACGGCGCCGAGGGCGGTACCGGCTGGGCGCCGGTGTCCTTTCTCCAGCACGTCGGCCTGCCGCTGGGCGAATGCCTGCGCCGGATCGGCGATCACCCGTCGTGCCTGCTGGTATCCGGCCGGATGTGGGAGGGTGCCCGGGTGGCCAAGTGCCTCGCCCTGGGTGCGAACGCCGTCGGCCTGGGCCGGGCGGCGCTGCTCGCGGTCGATACCGACGCGGAGAACGGACTGGTCAACCTGGTCCAATGCCTGTCGCTCGAGCTGCAGATGCTGACCAGCGCGCTCGGCAAGTACCACGTGAGCGCGCTGACCCACGAAGACGTGTGGCTTCCCGGGTCCGCTCTTGTTTAATCTGGGCTAGTGACCCAGGCGCCTCCGGCCGGCCGGCTGACCGGCCTTGAGGGCACCGCGCTCTATGTCGGGGCCGTTCTCGGGACGGGCGTCATCGCGCTGCCCGCCCTGGCCGCCAAGGTGGCGGGCCCGGCGTCGCTGCTGTCCTGGCTCGGCCTGGTTATCGTGTCCGCCCCGCTCGCCGCCACCTTCGCGGCCCTGGGCGCCAGGTATCCCGACGCGGGCGGCGTCGCCACCTATGCACGCCTGGCGTTTGGCGACCGGGCGGCGACCGTGGTCGGCTGGTGCTTCTTCTTCTCTATTCCCGTAGGCGGCCCGGCGGCGGCCTTGTGGGCGGGCGCGTACCTGTCGGCCGCGGTCCATGGCAGCACGGCTATGACCGACGGCACCGCGGTGGCGATCATGGTGATCGTCCCGGTGGCCAACGCGTTCGGCGTGCGGGTGGCCAGCCGCCTGCAGCTGGCGCTCGCCGGGCTGCTGACCGCCTTCCTGCTCGCCGCAGTCGGCCTGTCGCTGCCGTCTGCCCGGATCGCCAACCTGCGGCCGTTCGCGCCGCACGGCTGGACGGCCATCGGGCCCGCCGCCGAGCTTCTGGTCTGGTGCTTCGTCGGGTGGGAGGCGGTCAGCTACCTGACCGCCGAGTTCCGCCGGCCGGCCAGGGACGTGCCCCGGGCGACGGGCGCCGCGGTCGTCGTGGTCGGGGTGATGTACCTCTCTGTCGCCTTTGCCACCATCGCTGTGCTGGGGCCGGCCGCGGCCACGGCCAGCGCGCCGCTGGCCGACCTGATGGCGGCCGGGCTGGGCGGCAACGGCCCCCGGCTGGCCGCCTCGGCTGCTCTGCTCCTCACCTTTGGCACGATGAACGCCTACTATGCCGGCGCGTCGAAGCTCGGCGCGGCCCTCGGCCGCGACGGCGGGTGCCCCGCCTGGCTGGCTCGCGGAAGCATGGCCGGCGAGGTGCCCAGACGCAGCCTGGCGGTCCTCGGCGTGCTGTCCCTGGCCGCGCTGCTGGCCGACATGGCGGCCGGGGTCGGGCCGCAGCCGCTCGTGCTGCTGACCACCGGGTTGTTCGTCGCGGTCTACGCGGTCGGAGTCGCTGCCGCGATACGGCTGCTGCCCCGGCGCAGCAAGGCGCGGGCGTCGGCCATGGCAGCGTTCGCCGTGGCCATCGGCCTGCTGGTGATGTCCGGCGCCTATCTCGTCTGGCCGCTGCTCGTGACCGGTGGTGCCCTGCTCTATCTGCGGCTGAGCCGGCGGGGCAGCTAGGCGACGTCGGCGGCGGACCGGCCCGGCCGGAATCCGGCGTCGGAAAACTGGAGTTCCTGCCGCAATATCTGCAGGGCTCGCATCCGCATGGGGCCGATGCTGCCGATGGGGATGTCCAGTTTCCTGGCCACCTCCGTGTAGCTGGGGCAGTCCTGGCACATCAATAGCCGCAGCAGTTGCTCGTAACGGGCCGGGAGATTGGCCAGGGCGGCTTCTACGACATGGCTGTACTCACCCTCCACCGGGTACGTGTCGGTGACGGCCAAGGCGCGGTACGCGCCGTAGTCCGCATCGGGCTCGGCGCATAGCACGTATCGTTTCGCGCCGAGCGCGATGCGCAGGGCTTCCCGGCGTGCGGTCACGGCGAGCCAGGCGGGAAGATGCTCGGGTTCGCGGATCTTGTGTATGTGATCGTGGAGCCGGAGCCAGGTGAGCTGAGCTGCGTCGGCGGCATCGCTGGCGTTCAGTCCGGTCGTGCTCGCGGTGTGCATGACCAGGTGCCCGAAGCGCTTGACCATTTCGTGCCAGGCGGCCCAGTCCTTCCTGGCGGCCAGCCGGAGCAGCTCGCCGAGCTCATGCCCGCGGCGGCCAGTGCCATTGCGCTCGGCATCATCATCTCCGGAGAGTGCTTCGGTATGCATGACTTTCGTCCTCCTAGGAAAATGGCAGAATTGAGTACCGGAGATGCGTCAGCTGATCTCGAAAGCCAGAATTCGCGGCTAAGCCAGGAAATGATCGTGGATTAATTCGTGCCGATATGCTCACCGGCATGCACCATCGTTTGTGTCATGCTGGCGGGGCCGGCTATGCCGGCAGCATCAGCCAGCTATCACGCCGACTGCCGTGGCTTAGCGCCGCACTTAGCGGGCTGGCAGCGGTTTGATAGCGATGCGGGGACGGGCGTGCCTAGCGTCAGATTCCACTTAATCCGCATGCGCCTATCGGAGGGGTATGCAGGGAGGTTTCGCATGATGCACACGCCACACCCACGGCGGCGCGAACCGTCAGGACCGCCCTGGGGCTGACCGCCATCAGCGAACGTACTTAGAACTCATGGCGGCGCTGGATACGGGCGAAGCCCAGATCCCCTCGCCCGGCAGGTGGAAAGGCTCGTGCCCGGTGGCCACGGCGGCCGACGTCCGGCCGGCCTGGTCGGGGCAGCGGCCCTTGAGCTCGAGCAGATAGGCCCGCCAGGCGGGTCCGGAGTCGATGTGGCTGAAGACCACGAGCGCCTCGTCGATCTGCGCGCTGGCCGACTGCGGCTCGCCGCGGGCCAGGTAGAACTCGGCGTACGCGATCAGCACCCGGCCGAGGACCAGATTGTCCCCCAGCTGCCGAGCCAGGCTGAGCGCCGCGGACAGGGAGGTTTCCGCCGGGCCGAACTGTTGTTGCCTGGTGTGCACCGCCCCCAGGCTCTGCAGGACGTAGGCCTCTCCGAGGAGATCACGTTCGTCCCTGACCAGTTGCAGGACGAACCTGAACGTTCGCTCGGCCCGGTCCAGCTCCCCCTGCTGCAGGAAGAACTCGCCCACCCGGTACTCGGTCTGCGCCGCCAGTCGCGGCGCTCGCAGTGAGCGGCAGATGACCACGGCCTCGCCCAGGAGCCTGTCCGCGACCTCCGGCTGCCCCCGCTCCTGCCGTATCTGGGCGATGTTGGTCAGCATGTCGACTTCACTGACCCGGTCGCCGACCGTGCGGAAAACGGCCAGCGCTTCGTGGAATCGCAGCAGAGCCTGGTCGTAGTGACCGCCGACCCGGTCGACGAAGCCGAGGGTGGCCAGCGCCAGCGCGCGGCCGTGCGCGTCCTGGATTCTTTCGAAGATGCGCAGCGCCTGCTCCAGGTAATGGGCCGCGTCGCTAAGCCGTTCCCTGAGCGCGAGGTTGCCGAGCGACCACAAGACCGCGGCCTGGCCGCGGAGGTTGCCGGCCCGGGAGGTGACCTGGAGGGCTACCTCGTGGGTCTTGCGCCAGTCGTCGACCTGGTACTCCGACTCGAACAGGGTCACCGAGCTGACGGCCAGGTCCCAGCACAGCTCGTCAAACCCTACCTGCGCCGCCTGCAGCACGGCGGAAACCAGTCCGGCGCGTTCGGCCCTCAGCCAGCTGGCCGGCTGTGTGAGCAGCTGATCCAGGGTGTCGACGGGCAGTGTCCAGCCCTCGGTGGCGCTATGCAGGACCGCGAAGTCCCCGCCGTAGCTGCGCCGGTGGGCTTCGGCGGCCAGCGAGAGCCAGCAGCCGAGCAGCCGCCGCAGCGCGCGAGCCCGCTCCGCCACCGGCTCCTCCGCCGCCAGCCGTTCCAGCGCGTAGATACGGACGAGATCGTGCAGGCGGAATCGCGGCACTCCCTCCTCGTCGATCCTGACTTCCACGAAGCGCATCTCGACCAGCGTGTCCAGCACGTCTCCGGCCTCCTCCGCGTCCATGTCCAGCAGCGGCGCGCTGACCCAGGAGGCGAAGTCGGTGGCTCCGAGCAGCCCCAGCCGCACGAAGAGCCGCCGGGCGTCCTGACCCAGGCCGCGGTAGGACAGCGCCAGCGCGGCCCGGACCCCGACCCCGCTGAGCTCAAGCTCGTCCAGCCGCCTGCTCTCGTCCCTCATCCGCCGGACCATCTTGTCAATGCGCCAGTGCGTCCTGGTGGCCAGCTTGGCCGCGACGATCCGCAGCGCGAGCGGAAGAAACCCGCACAGCCGGACCAGGGACAGCGCGCTAGCCGCCTCGGCCCGGACGCGTTCCTCGCCGATCACCCGGGTGAGCAGGTCGATGCTGGTCTTCTCGTCAAGGTCATCGACCTCGAAGGAGCGGGCGCCGTGCACATCGGCCAGGGCGTGGCGGCTGGTGATGATCACCGCGCAGTTCGAGCTACCGGGCACCAGCGGCATGACCTGGTCCGGGCTGTCCGCGTCGTCGAGGACGATCAGCCGCCGCCGATCGCCCAGGACGCTGCGGTACAGGGCCGTGCGTTCGGCCAGCCGGGCCGGCAGCGTGGCGGGCTCGATGCCGAGCGCCGCCAGGAAATTGGCCTGCAGCTCCAGCGGGCTGATCGGCTGACCATCGGCCTCCTTGAGCTGAGCGAACAGCTGGCCGTCCGGATAGTACTTCCGGATCGTGTTCGCGATCTGCAGGGCCAGGGCCGACTTGCCTACTCCCGCCTTCCCGGTGAAGGCCACGATCGGCAGGTACCTCGGGTCCCGGGATTCGTTCCCGCCGAGCAGCGCCGTGACCGCTGCTTGCAGCTCATTACGGCCGGTGAAGTCCGGGGCCGCGGCGGGCAGCTGCCGCGGTACGACGACCGCATCGGGCCGCCTCGGTTCCGGGCCATGAGGGCCGTGAGCCGACGGCACGCCGGAATCGAGCCCCGGGTCGCTGGCCAGGATGGCGCGTTCCAGCGCCCGCAGCTCCTCACCCGGGTCCAGGCCGAGTTCCTTCACGAACAGCTGCCTCGCGACGCGGAAGGACTCCAGCGCCTCGGCCGGGCGGCCGGACCGGTACAGCGCGAGCATGTGCTGAGCGCGCAGCCGTTCCCTGAGCGGATACCGGTGGACCAGCTCGCCAAGCTCACCGGTCAGAGCATGATGCCGTCCGAGCGCAAGCTCAAGGTCAAGGCACTCCTCGAACAGGCTGACGCGGTTCTCGTTCAGGCGGGTGGCCGCCGACTGCACGAGCTCGCTGTTCACCCCGTCAGCAGCAGGCCCCCGCCACAGGGCCAGCGCCGCCCGCAGGTGACCAACGGCCTCCTCGGTGCGATTTTCCGCGACCGCCGACCGGCCCCGGCTGGCCAGCTGCTGGAACCGTCCTACGTCCAGCGCGTGTTCGGGCACCTGGATGGCGTAGCCAACCGAACGGGTCGCTATTTCGCAGCTCGCGCCCGCCGCGAGCTGCAGGCGCAGCGCCGACACGCAGGCCTGGATCTGCCCCTTAGAGGTGGGCGGCGGCGTGTCCGCCCAGACCGCGTCGACCAGCCGGCTCCTGGGCACCACGTGATTCGCCTCGAGGAGCAGCATCGACAGCACGATCCGCTGACGGGCACTGCCGATCTCCACGAGGTGGCCGTTGACGATAACCTCAAGCGGACCGAGCAAGCGGAACTCTGCTACCCCTGCCACCTCACGACCTCGCCTCGATGATCTTCTCCCATCGATATAACACTTACTCGGGTGTTTATCACAATACGGAAACGCCTCTCTTAAAAGCATCTGTCCGATACTGCGACGTGGACGTGATGCAGATGTCCCTGGCACCTCCTGACACCCAAAGTAACTCCAGGGATCTTCTGGAGTATTTGATCAGCTCTGGGACACGAGTGTGCCCGCATCCGGCAGCTAAGTCTCCGGCTTGTATCAGCCGCCCGGGTTCGCGCGCTCTTATGGAAAAGATCAGGCCTTTTACCCGAAACCTAGTGAGGGTGCCATGAGCGATTCCGAAGTCGAGCTGCTGGCCATTGGCGCGGGACCGTCCAATCTAGCTCTTGCCGTGGCTCTCGAGGAGCTCGCGCCCGACCTGGCCGAGAACTCACTGATGGTGGAGCGCGAGGCGACCGTCGAATGGCAGCCCGGCCTCCTGCTGCCGTGGGTGAAAAGCCAGGTCTCTTTTCTTAAGGACCTGGTGACCCTGCGCAATCCGAATAGCGAATTCTCTTTCGTGAACTACCTCCACTCGGTCGGCCGGCTGGACGACTTCATCAACATGGCGAGCTTCACGCCCTACCGGGTCGAGATCTCCGAATACTTTCAGTGGGCGGCTAACTCGCTTTCCAAGGTCCAGCTCAGGCTGAGCTGCGGGGGTACGTCGATTGAGCCGTGCTGGGACTCCGGCGGCGCCCTGACCGGGTGGCTGACCCGGCTCTCTGACGGCAGCACGGTCTTCAGCCGGTACCTGGTGACGGGAATCGGCCGCGAGCCGTACGTCCCCACCGTCCTCGCCGGGATCCCCGCCAGCCGCCTGGTGCACAGCACGCAGTACCGGCCCTCCGTGGCGGGGCTGGACCGGGAGTTCCCCTACCGGGTGGCCGTGCTCGGCAGCGCGCAGAGCGCGGCCGAGATGTACCGGGCGCTGCAAGATGACTTGCCTAGTGCGCATATCACCTGGCTGATGCGCTCGATCGGGATCGGTGCCTACGAGAAGACCAAGTTCACCAACGAGCTGTACTACCCCTCCTTTGTCGAGGAGTTCTTCGCCGCCAAGCCCGCCGCGCGCGAGCAGTTGCTGCAGGAGATGCACCGGACGAACTACTCAGGGATCGAACCGCCGTTCGTCGAGGAGCTGTACAGCGAGACTTATCTCGACCGGCTGACCAAGCAGGACCGCAAGCGCATCGTCACGATGACGGATGTCACGGCGGCCGAGGCCACGGACGACGAGGTGATACTCGAGCTGACGGACCGGATGACAGGCTTGTCCAGCGAACTCCGGGCTGACCTGCTGTTCCTGGGCACGGGGTTCGTCCGGGAGATGCCATCCCTGATCCGCCGCCTCGGCGATGCCCTGAACCTGATTCATATCCAGGTGAATCGCCAGTACCGGCTGCTCATCGAGGGTCCGTCCACCGCGGCTTGCTACCTGCAGGGCGTCAACGACGCGACGCACGGTATAGGCGACCCCCTGCTGAGCGTGATCGCCTGCCGGGCCGGCGACATCGTGAACGACATCATCGAGCACCGGGCCGGGATCGCCGGCCGGGACAGCTAGCCGCTATGGCAGCCATCCGCCCGCAGAACCACATCGAGCAGGCCGAGCAGCGGCTGCTGCCCGCGCCCGCTCGCGGCATCGCGGTGGCGGCCGCCCTGACCGCCGCGGCGGCGGGGCTACTGGCGGCCGCGTTCGCCGCGGGCTGGCTAAGCGGCCATCCGGCCGTTACCGGCCACGCGGCGGCGGCCGCGCCTTCGCCGATCCAGTTGCTGTGGCGGCTGCTGCTCGCGGTCGCCGTGATCGCCGCACTTGCCAAGGCCTGCGGCCTGCTGGCCCAGCTGGTTCGCCAGCCTGCGGTCATGGGCGAGATCGTGGCCGGCATCATCGGCGGCCCTACCGTGGTCCGGACGCTGGTTCCGGCCGTCTTTCACGCGGTGCTGCCCAACGCGGTACTCCCGGATATCTATGTTCTCGCCCAGGCGGCGCTGACCATCTTCATGTTCTCGGTCGGCCTGGAGGTGGACCGTGACGTGCTGCGCCAGCACGGCAAGGTCATCGCAGCGGCGAGCCAGGCGATCATGATGGTCCCGTTTGTGGCGGGTCTGGTCGCGGCGATCCCGCTGTACAGTTTGTTCGCCGGACGGGGGACGGGGCTGGTGCCTTACGCCCTGTTCATCGGCATCGTGCTGAGCGTCACCGCGTTTCCGGTGCTGGCCAGGATCGTGCAGGAAGCGGGGCTGCGGAACACCAGGCTCGGATCACTGGCCATGCTGTGCGCGGCCGTCTGCGACGTACTGGCCTGGTGCGCGCTCGCCGTGGTGCTTGCGATGATCCATGCGCAGGGTCCCGCGGGGGTGCTGCGCACACTGGGCCTGACCGCCGCGCTCTGCGTGGCGGCGGCCCTGCTGGCGCTGATCCTCCGGCCGCTGCTGCGGGCGGCGTCCGCGCGCTACGCCGAGACGCCGGGACGCGAGGTGGTGTGCCTGCTGCTGATCGTCGTCTTCATCTTCGGGCTGGGCGCGCTGACCGATAAGATCGGGATCCACGACATCTTCGGCGGTTTCCTGGCTGGCCTGGTCCTGCCCCGGGGCAGCGGGCTGATCCGGCCGGTGACCCAGCGGCTCAACACGCTGAACCGGGCCATCCTGCTGCCCGTATTCTTCGTCTCCATCGGCTTGCAGGTCAACCTCTGGCATGCGGTCACTCAACCTGGGGTGCTGGCCGGCGGCGCCGTGCTGCTGACGGTCGCGGTCATCGCGAAGCTCGGCGGGGCCGCGCTGGTGGGCTCGGCCGGCGGGATGCCGCGCCAGGCCGCTCTCGGCCTGGCCGTGCTGATGAACGCGCGCGGTGTCACCGACATCGTCGTGATCAGCACCGGTCTTAGCGTCGGCGTGATCAACGCGGACGCATCGACCATCCTGATCGTGATAGCCCTGATAACGACGCTGATGGCCGGTCCGGCGCTGCGGATGCTCGGCCTGTGGCAGCGCCCCGGCAGCAGGCCGCCGGACCCGGTACCGGACCCATGCGAGGTGGCTGATGAGGTTCAATTATGACGCCCGGACCTTCCGGCCCGGCGGCGAGGACCCGGCCCGGTCATCGGTGGCCCGCTATCACCAGGACGGCGATGTGGTGTGGGGCGAGTTCGCGGGCGGTCACGTCCGGCGAGGCTCCCTGGCCGGCACCTGCGCGCCTGATGGCATCCTTGAATTCGCCTACTGCATGGTGCGCGACAGCGGCGAGATCATCTCCGGTCACTGCCGCAGTACTCCTCGTCGGCTCGAGGATGGCCGGATCCGCCTCGACGAGGAGTGGGAACGCTTCACCCCGCACCCCGACCGCGGCGTGTCCTACCTGGAGGAGATTCCCGCCGCCTGATCAGACCCGTGGATCGAGGCTTAGGTGTAGCCGAGCATCGCGGGGGTGAGGATCTTGTCGGCGGCGATCTTGAAGATGATCCGGCCGGTGGGCCCTATCTCGCGGACGTAATCTCGGCCGACGTACTTGTTGGACACCTCGTGGATGTGCCGCAGCGCCTCGTCCCCGTCGATGATGCCCACGACCCGGCCCCGCAACTCGGACCAGTCCCATGGGCTATCGCTCGACATGACCAGCACGGTGACACGCTGGTCCCTGGCGATGTTCTTGGAGCGCTGCCGCTCTCGTTCCGTGTTCACGAGCAGATACTCACCGTCGGTATCGATCCAGGTGGGCAGGGCCTGCGGCTGGCCATCCGGCATCAGCGTCACGACGATGCCCAGGTTCTTTCCCTTGATCAGGTCAATCGTGTACTCATCGAGCGGCATGATGTCTCTCCTTGCGGGTCGGCGTCTAGGAGAGCCCCGTGAGCGCACCCGCTGATACATCGGTGACCATCACATGACAGAGCTTGAAAGGCTGCGGTAGGCGGTGGCGATGAGGGTGGCGCAGGCGTCTACTGGTACCGCGGTGCTGTCGATCTGCAGGTGGTAGAGGTCGGGGTCGTCGATGTCGAGGCCGTAGAGCCGCCGTACGTACTGGGCGCGGGCGCGGTCGACCTCGGGCAGGCGCTGCCGGGCCGTGGCCGGATCCACGTCCTCGATGCGGGCGGCCTGGGCGACCCGGGCCTCGTCCGGGCCGAACAGCCGGACCCGAAGCACCCCTGGCTCGTCGCGGAAGGCCGCACCGCCGGCCCGGCCGAGGATGACCGCGCCGACCGCCAGTGCCTGTCGCATGATGGCCTCGGCCTGCTCACGGAAGATACCCGCGTCATCGAGGGGCGGGACCGCCTCGGGGGGCGCGCAGTCGGTGCCGGCGCCAAGCACGCCGCCGGCCAGCGGGGCCAGCACCGCCAGGAACCGGCCGGGCACCGAGCGCTTGATCACCCCGCCCTCGGCCTCGGCGACGGACACCCGGAGCTGCGCGGCGACATGGGAGCTGATCGCACGGTCGAGCATGGGCAGGCCGAGCTGCCGGGCGACCTCGGGAGCGATAACGCTCCCGCCTGCGCCATAGCCGGCCGAGATGGTAACGCCTGGCATCTACTTCATCCCGCCGGGAGCAGGCGGGGGCGCCGGGACCGCGCTGGCGGCGCCCCCGGCGGCCCGGCGGCCCCGGCGGGCACGCCGTCACTGGCCGTCCGGAGCTGGGTATTGCTGGTACGGAGCTTGACCTGCCTGATGAACAACGCCGCGATGATGCTCAGCACCGACACCGGGATGGCGGCCAGGAACAGCCGGTCGATGGCGTGCGAGTAGGCCTGGATGATTCCCTCGTGCAGCGCGGGATTCGTGCGCTTCAGCGTGTCGAGCACGGCCGGGCTCTGGATGAGCTGAGCGACCTTGTTACCGCTTGTGGCCCCTCCCGCCAGCGCCGCGGGCGAGGAAACGCGGGAACTCGGCCGCTATGCCCGCGGTCAGCACGGCGCCCAGAGCCGATGCCCCGATGGCGCCGCCCATCGAGCGGAAGAAGGTGACGGACGCGGTGGCGACGCCCATCTGCTTCATCGGCGCCGCGTTCTGCACGACGAGCGTCAGCACCTGCATGAACAGGCCGAGCCCGAGGCCGAAGACCAAGATGTCCAGGCTCACCACCAGGAGCGAGGTGTGCGCGCCGAGACGGCTGAGCAGCACCAGGCCGATGGTGACTCCGATCGTGCCGGCCAGCGGGAACCACCGGTACTTGCCGGTGCGCGAGATGTACAGGCCGGAGCTGATGCTCATGGCCAGCAGGCCCATCAGCAGGGGCAGCAGCAGCAGACCCGACTCGGTCGCCGAGACCCCGTGCACCAGCTGCAGGTACTGCGGCAGGAACGCCAGGGCGCCGAACATCGCGACGCCGCTGACGAACGCGATGATGTTGGAGACGGTGAAGATCTGGATCCGGAACAGCCCGAGCGGCAAGATCGGCTCCGGGGCCACCGCCTCGCGCAGCACGAAGCCGGCCAGGACCAGCGCTCCCAGCCCGAACAACCCGATGATCTGCCACGATCCCCACGGGTAGTTCGTGCCGCCGAGCTGGGTGGCGAGCAGGATGCAGGACACCCCCGCGACCAGCAGCAGCGCGCCCAGCCAGTCGATCTTCACCTCGCGTTTGCGGGCCGGCAGCCGCAGCACCCGGTTGGTGACGATCAGGGCGACGATGCCAAGCGGCAGGTTGACGTAGAAGATGTCGCGCCAGGACAGACTGTCCACCGCGAACCCGCCCGCCAACGGGCCGACGACGCTCGAGATCCCGAAGACGGCACCGAAATATCCCTGGTAGCGACCCCGCTCGCGCGGCGGGATCACGTCGCCGATGATCGCGAACGCCAGCGAGAGCAGGCCGCCGCCGCCGATGCCCTGCAGCCCGCGGAAGGCGATCAGCTCGATCATGTTCCGTGACGCTCCGCAGAGCGCGCTGGCCACCAGGAACACCACGATGGCGAGCTGGAAGACGCGCTTACGCCCGTAGAGGTCACCGACCTTGCCCCACAACGGTGTCGAGGCGGTGCTGGCCAGCAGGTATGCGGTGATCACCCAGGACAGCAGGTTGCTGCGGTGAAAGTCCCCCACGATGGTGGGCAGCGCCGTGGCCACGATCGTCTGGTCCAGCGCGGCCAGGAACATGCCAAGCATCAGCCCGGACATGATCGCCAGAATCTGCCGGTGGGTGAAACCCTCGAGTTCCGGCGGCGTCGCGGGCGCGGTGGGGGAAGTCATCAGTGGCCACTCTTCTGGTGCTGTGTCGATGCAGCTGTTCCTGGCCATGCTGTCAGCCCGGCCATCGAACACGCTACGCCGGGTCCACGGTGCTCCCGCTTAGCTACCTTGTCAGGTACGTAACTGTCTTGGTACATTCGGGGTCATGGAAGCTGTGCTGCGGGCACTGGCGGACGAGCGGCGGACGATGCTTGAGACCTTGTCCAGTGGTCCGGCCACCGCGGGTGAGCTGGCGGCGCGGCTGCCGATCGCCCGCCCGGGCGTGTCGCGGCACCTGCGGGTGCTGCGGGAGGCGGGGCTCGTCGAGGTCCGCCGGGACGCGCAGCGGCGGGTCTACAGCCTGCGCCCCGAGCCGCTGGCCGAGGTCGACGAATGGCTGAGCCGGTACCGGGCCCGGTGGGAACAGCGGCTCGATGCCCTGCACACCGAGGTGGCCCGGGGCAAACACGAACGAAGGAGCAGCTGATGACCAGCGATAACCGGGCCGGCCGTCTCCTGGGCAGCCTGCGATCAGCCGACGGCAAGGGCGTGGTGCGGATGGAGGACCGGTTCGATACCGGAGTCGACGACGTGTGGTCGGCCCTGACCGAGCCCGGCCGTCTTGCCCGCTGGCTCGGCGAGGTATCGGGGGACCTGCGCCTCGGCGGTGAGTACCGCTATCACTTTTTCGCCAGCGGATCGGAAGGCACCGGGCGCGTGGAGGCGTGCGAGCCACCGCGGCGGCTCCGGCTGGCGCACGGTCTCGGCCAGCCGGACGTCCAGGTCATCGAGGCCACGCTGACCGCCGATGGCGACCAGACCATCCTGGTCATCGAGGAACGGGGCATGCCCGTGCCCCTGCTCGGCGCCTACGGAGCCGGGATCCAGGTCCATGTCGAGGATCTCGCCGCCCACCTCGCCGGGCGTGAGCGCTGTGACGCCGACGCGCGCTGGGACGAGCTCGAGCCTGCCTACCAAGAACTGGCGGCCACGGTCAGCTGATCCTCGCCGGCTATCGCCGGCACGGTGGGACTTCGTACCGCCTGACGGGCGTGATCCAGGCGACACGGCGGCATGGCCGTACGGCGCCTGGCCGGGGTTACCGGTTGCGCAGGGTGACCTCGTCGGACGCCGCGATGTGATCGGCTTGGACGGCCCGCAGTCCGAGGCCCAGGCGCTCGCGCGCTTGCCGCAGGAGCTTGAGGGAGTTGGTGGCCGGGCTGGGCGGAGCGGCGCGCACCGGATCGGCGCCGTGTTCTTCGATGAGGTGGGTCTGCAGGGCCGCGGCTACTTCGTCGGCCGCTTTCAGCGCGTGATAGATAGCCCGGTCCCGTGCCGTGTCGTCAACCATAGGGCCCAGTATGGCGTGTCCGGCGTGCCCTGAGCGCGGCTGGGCGGCTGGGCGATTCTCTCTCGCCGTCCGTCACTTGGGCCCGGCCCGTTTCACCGGCTGCCGCTTTTCCTGATCGGGAAGTACGGCTACCCGTTTGTGTCCCGCCTTTGAATGTCCCACTCCGGCGTTACCGGTCGAATGTACCTGTAGAATTGAGGTGGCAGACGGAGGCATTTTGCGGACTATAAACAGTGGCGCAATGCGGGGAACCAGAGTAGGGTCCGGCCCGGCCGGCGAGCCCCATGGCCGTGGATTCACCGTCGCCAGAGTCGTCGTGCTTTACTACTGCCCGGACGGGCATCAGACGTCGGTGCCGTTCGCCTCGACCGTCAGCGTGCCACCTGAATGGGAATGCCGGGCCTGCTCGCAGCCTGCCGGCACCATCCCGGTCGAGCCGCCCCCGCCATCTAGTTCACGGGCGGCGAGGTACCTGGGCGGGAAAAGCCATCTGGGGGATGTCAAGCGGAGGCGCTCGCCCGCCGAAGGTGAGGCCCTGATGGCCGAATCACTCGCCCGGCGCGACCACCCCGAGGAGTTCAACGTCTGGACCGCGCCCCGCAAGCCGCGACCCCGGGCCTAAGCTCGCGCGGCTTACCATGAACGTATGAGTGCGCTGTACAAGGACCGCTGGATCGAATGCACCGCCGACGCGGTGCTCATCCGCGGGTACTACTTCCCGTGGGGCACCAAGCGTGTCCCTTATAACTCCATCCTCGAGGTGCGCCGGGTACCGGTCGGGGCCTTCACCGGAGGGGTGCGGATCTGGGGCAGTACCACGCTGAAGTACTGGGCCAGCCTGGATCCGGGCCGCCCGGGCAAGAAGATAGCGCTGGTCCTCGACACCGGTCACGGCATCCTGCCGTTCATCACACCCGACGATCCGGACGCGGTCGCCGCCGTCATCACGGAGCATTCCTCCGCGCCCGTCGTCGACGGTCCCGGGGTCATCGCGTAGCGGGTGCCGCGGTGAGCGGCTCCCCGGCGGGTGCTGGTGCGAAGAGGAACCGCCGGAGCCGTTCGGCCAAAATGGTCAGCTTCTTAGCCCGTTTACCAGGAGAGCGAGCAGGCGGCTGGCTTGCGCGGAGCTGTCCGGGGCGTCCTGGGCGGCCCAGGCGATGGCGCCGACCAGCTTCAGCACATCCACCTCGTCCGCCTCGGCGGCGACCGCGCCTGCGGTCCGCGCCCGCGCCAGCAGCGCCGCCCCCACCTCGAACAGCTCCGCGTGCCAGGTCGACACCAGGCCGTTCTCGTGGTCGAGCGCCGAGTTCATCACCGCCGCCGACAGGCCTCGGTAGGTCAGGGCATGGGTGAGGGTGGCACGCAGCCACGTGGCCAGGGCCTCGAACTCGTCCTCAGCCGTCAGCAGCCCGCGGCCAAGGGCGGCCAGCTCGGCCAGCTGCCCGGCGAGTACCGCCTCGATGAGATCCAGCCGGGTGGGGAAATGCCGGTACAGCGTGCCGCTGGCCACCCCCGCCCGCCGGGCGATCTCGTCCAGCGAGGCGTCCACGCCAGACTCGGCGAACGCCCTTCGCGCCTGCTCGATCAACTGCTCGTAGTTACGCCGGGCGTCGGCGCGCCTCGGCCGCCCGGCCCCAAACCCCAGCGCCATCACCCCATCCTTGCTAACCGGGGACATAGTCCGCTACCGTTTCGGTTTAACCGGACTATGTCTCACTTTACTGGCCTGATGTATCCAGGAGCATGGAGGACCCGCCCGATGGCGTTGCCGGAACACGACCGAATCGAGATCACCGACCTGATCAACCGGCACGGCCACCTCACCGACGCCGGCCAGCTCGACCAGGTGGGTGACCTGTTCACGACGGATATCACCTACGACCTGGCGGACTTCGGCCTGGGCTCGGTGCAGGGGACCGCGGCCGTGCGGGCGGCCGCGCTGGCCCTGGGCGACGCCAACCCGGTCGGGCATCACGTCACCAACATCATGATCACTCCGATCGACGACCGCTCGGCGCGGGTCCGGTCCAAGGGCATCGGCATCCAGTCCGACGGAACGGCCGGCAGTGTCAGCTATGACGACATCGTCACGCGCCAGGCCGGCGGCTGGAAGATCAGCTACCGCAAGGTGACGGCCAGGCGGGCGCCCCTCGGCGGGCAGGTGCCTGGTGCGCGTGAGGTTCTGGAATGTTTCCGGCGCGCCGCTATCAGCCAGTCCGCCGATGACATGCGCGGCGTGTACGCGGTCGACGCGGTCCATGAGTTCCCGTTCACCCGCCCAGGGTTGCCGTCCCGGCTGGAGGGCCGGGACGACATCGTGACCTGGATAGCCGCGGGGTGGCAGGCCAGCCCGCTGACGTATGAGGGCTACCGTACTCTCGCCGTGCACGACACCGGCGATCCGGAAACGATCATCGTCGAGCAGGAAGCGCTCGGGACCAGCACCGTCACCGGGGCGTTCGCGCTGCCCAACATCGTGGTGCTCACCGTGCGGCACGGGCAGATCACCCGGCTGCGCGACTACGTCAACGTCCTGGCGGCCGCGGATGTCATGGGGCGCGATCTGTAATCGCGGGGCGCCGGCTGATCACGGCTCCCGTTCGGGGGCTTCGACCCGGTCATAGGGTTCGGGATAGGTGAACATGCCGCGCAGCCGGGGCTGATACCCGCTTCAGGACGCGGACCTGGAAGTGCGGCTGCCAGTCCGGCCTGGGCGGCGTGATCTGGTACTCGGTGCTGAGCCGGAACCCGAACCGGCGGTAGTATCCCGGGTCGCCGAGCAAGGCGACCAGCGGCTCGCCCACGGCGTCGGCCGCGCCCAGAATGGCATGCACGAGCGCGCTGCCCACGCCGCGGCGCTGCTGATCCGGCCGGACGGACAGCGGCCCGAGCGCGAGGACGGGATGCGGGCCGACGTGCCCCTGGGTACCCAGCACGTGGCCGATGACCTCACCCGCGGGCGAGGTCGCCACCAGGGACATCGCCGGGCGCCAGGCCGGGTCGGCCCGGAGCTCGTCGACCAGCCTGGCCTCGGGCGGGATGCGGCCCGGGTAGCGAGGGCCAAACGCAGCGGTCGTGATGGCGCGGATGGGATCGGCGTCGCGTTCGTTCTCGCGTCGGATCAGCATGCGGTCACGATGCCCGCCGCCGACCGCGGGCGCAACAGGATTCCGGGCTGGAGTGACGGCCCAGGCTGCCTAGGAGCTTGCCCGGCAGCCGGTGTACGTGACCTGCCCCAAATCCGAGAATCCCGGCAGCTGGGCGGTGTCCGTCCGGCCGTTCTTCTGGTAGCTGACGCTGAACTGCACCGGCAGCGGGCGCGGGCACGCCACTAGCACCCGGAAGGTGACGCTGAGCCAGGCGGTGCCGAACGGCGGGAGGACCGTCGGGCCGGCCGGGCTTCCCGAGGACGGCACGATGGCGCCGCAGGATGCCCACTGCTGCGAGACCGGGCGCAGCCCACCCAGCGGGAGGATGGACCTGACCGGCCCGAGGGTGACCGCCGTCCCGGAGAGGTTGATCACCTCCACGCCGATCTGGAGGTCCCGGCCGGGCTGCACCGAGCATGCCCCGCCGGTCTGGGCCAGCCCAGACAGTCCCGCGATGCCGAGGCTGGAGGAGTAGGCGCCGCCGGCGGACGCGGCCGGATCCGGCCGCGCGGCGGAGCCTGCCACGGCCGAGGGCCGGCGCCAGCGGCTGTCGCCGGTGACGGCCGGACAGCCTGCCCTGGATGCCGGTAGCCGAGCGCGTACCCAGACGCCAGCCCGGCGATCAGCCCGGCCAGGCCAAGGACGGCCGCGCCACGCGACGGCCGCCAGCCGAGGGCGGGAAGCCACCGGGGACGCCGGGCCCAGCCCGGTAGCCGCAGCGGCACACCGCCGTGCTCCACGACGTCGTCCTCGTCAGGTCCGTATGTCCCCACGCTATGACGGTAACGCTTTTCCGTAGATGCCATGGCCCTGGGGTGCGGGCGCCTTACCCGGACGGTCCGCTCGTCGAGCGGGCGTCGCCGGCAGGGCCGGCTTCACGACGGCGGGCGGGTTGTACGCCATCTGGAGCTGGCCGACGTCGGTGCCGGGCGGGTAGGCCACTCCCGGCTCAGCCGGGACGATCTTCTTTGTGCCGCCAGTCGTAGTTGTACACCACCTTCGCGCGCTCCGCCCCGGCCACTTGGGCGAGTGTGGCATTGACCGGCCGTTCGTCATCGAGCGACCGGGTGAGCTCCGGGGCCTGGTGGCCGCGCTCGGCGAGCGGCTCGCCGCCTCGGCCCGCGCGGGCTGAGGCCCTGCACCGTGGTTAAGGCGGGCGCGCTGATGCTGTGCCTGATGCGCCCGATCCCGCTGATCTCGACCTCGACCACGTCGCCGGCGGCCAGGAAGGTGTCGCGCGGCAGGCCTACACCGGCGGGAGTGCCGGTAAGGATGAGGTCCCCGGGCTCGAGCGTGACCAGGTCGCTGGCGGCCGACACCAGGCCGGCGATCCCCACCACGAGCTCGCTGATGAGCGTGTCCTGCTTCAGTTCCCCGTTCACCCACAGCCGCAGCTGCTGGTCCTCGATATCGGGCATCGCCCAGGCCGGCGCGATCCCCGGCCCAATAGGGCACGACCCGTCTTGCGCCTTCTGGCCGAGCCAGTCGTAGGCGAAGGCCGCGAAGACCGCGTCCGGCAGGCTGAACCGCCCGCGGGCGGACAGGTCGTCGGCCACGGTGTACCCCGCGACATACGATCGCGCGTCTTCGGGGGCGATGTGCTTGCCGCGCCTGCCGATTACGATGGCCAGCTCGCCCTCCCAGTCGTAACGCGGGGCACTCGCCGCGGGGCAGCGGCACGGATGCGACCGGGCCGACGATGGTGGTGGTCGGGGGCTTCATGAAGAAGAACGGCGTGGCGTTCGGATCAGGCCGGGCCGTGTTCATTTCCTCGGCGTGAGAGTAATAGTTCGCGCCGGCGCACAGGACCTTGCGCGGGAAGGTGACAGGAGCGACAAGCCCGGCATCCGGAACGGACCGGAGTGCGTCTAGCTCGAGAGCTCGGAGTCGCTGGCCCCATTCCTCCCATGAGTCCAGCACCGCCAGTACGGTGTCCGGCCAGTCCCCGGGCAGCGCGCGGACCACGCCGTCGTGGCGGACTCCCGCCCGGACCGGGCCATTGGGCCCGGCCGTGTACTGCACGAGCAGCAGCCTGGTCGTCATGTTCAGGCCACGCTGTCGCTGACCCGCAGCACGGTATGGCCTACCGTGGTCCCCTTGATGACCGCGTCGTGCACTGCGGACGCGGCCTCCAGCGCCTCCTCGTGCACCAGGCCGGGTGGCAGCCGGAACCCGTCGCGTACGAGATCCCAGAAATCCAGCGTCGTGCCCGCGGTCGCGGTGCGCACGCCGAGCAAACAGATGCTGCGGAGGTACAGCGGCACCGCGGGGACCTGGAGGACAGGCAGGTCGGGCGTCCCGATCGCACCGGAGATCACGATGCGCGCGCCGTTTTTCAGGGCCGGGAAGTAGCGGTCGAACACCTCAGGCGCCGCGACGTTGTCGATCACGGAGTCCGGACCGTCCCCCTTGGCCGCGTCCCGGATGGCCTGGGTGAGATCCTCGCGCCCGGAATCGAGCACGGTGACGGGCAGGCTCGCCGCGACCGCCGCGACCCGGCGGCTGAGCCCGGTGACGCGGGCGCCGAACCTGGACGCGAGGACCACCAGCACCGTGGCGAGGGCGCCCGTCACGCCGGTGATCAGCACCTCGCTGCCGGCGGTCACCGCCGCTGCCCGCAGCTGGGTCAGGGCGATGGGGCCGGTCGCGGCCAGCGCCGCCGCCTCGGCCATGCCTATCCCGTCGGGCAGGACGTGCAGGCTGCCGGCCGGCACCCGGGTGAACTCGGCGTAGGAGCCCCAGCGGTGGATGCCCACCATTTCCAGCCGGGTGCATTCGTACTCCCGGCCGGCCCGGCAGGCGGCGCACTCGCCGCAGGTGCGCGTGTTCATCGCGGCGACCCGGGTGCCGATCAGCGCCTGGTCCACGCGGTCGCCGACGGCCTCGACCACGCCGGCGAAGTCGCCGCCCAGCACGTGCGGCAACGTGATCTGCCGCGAGAAAGGATGCCGGCCGGAGCGGGCAGCGACGTCGCGGGTGCGGGAAACCTCCACCGCCGCGACGCGGACCAGTGCTTCCCCCGCCCGCGGGGAGGGAACCGGCACGTCCTCGATCGCCAGCACATCGGGATCGCCGAACCCGCGCATGACCACCGCGCGCACTAGTGTTCCATCATCTCCGGATCGATCGGACCCCATTTGTTGGCGGCCTCGGGCCCCAGGCCCCAGACCTGGGGCACCTGCGGCCAGTGCTCGTGCCACGGCCGGGGCTGGAACTGGCCGGTCGTCTCGTCGTAGATGACGTCGATCTCGGTGAAGAGCTCCACCAGGTTGCCGTCGGGGTCGTGATGGTAGGTGAAGATGTTGTGGCCGGCGCCGTGACGGCCGGGTCCCCACTGCAGCCGGATGTCCCGCGCTGGCCAGGTGGTCGAGGGCGTCCTTGAGGTGCACGATGTCGCGCATCTCGAAGGCGACGTGGAACAGCCCGTGCTTGGAGACGCTGCGCATCAGGTTGATGGCGTGGTGGTCGGCGTTGCAGCGCAGGAAGGTGAAGAAGTCCCCGATGGTGTCGGACCACCGGAAACCGAGCACGTCGGTGTAGAAACTCTGCGCGCCCTCGAGGTCCTCCACGTACGACGCGATGTGGCCGAGCTTGGTCGGCCTGATGCCCAGCGCGGTCGGCACCCCGCTGGCCCTGCTCGGCTGTCTGGCTTTGATAGAGGTAGATCGGCGTCTGGGTTTCGGGTTCCGGCAGGGTAAGGGCGGCGCGGATCATGGGCTGAGGGTCGGTGCGCAGCTGGGCGTCGACGCCCAGCTTCTTGAGGTCACGCTGGACGTCGGTGAGCGATCCGGCTACCTCGAAGCCGACCGCGGCGCGGCCGTCGCGCTCGCCCTGCTGGACGATCACGCAGTGATGGTCGACACCGGTGGTGAGGTACGTGGCGGAGCCGGACCGTTCGGTGACGACGAGGTCAAGCGCGTCCTCGTAGTAGTGCACGAGCCGTTCCGGATCGGGGGTGCGGACCTCATAAAACCCGGGCCGGGTGACGGGCGCCGGGGCGCGGTTATCCGAGCTTGCCGTCATCGCCTGCTCCTCGCGATTAGAGAAGAGCGGTATAAACGCTGGACGCGGCCTGCGCGTCGCGTCCACTCGCCGCTCCTGCTGCGGCCTAACGTTACGCGCTCGCGGCCTCGGCCGCGTGGGCTAGCTCACCAGAAGATGGCAGCCGGTGAAGTGCTCGGCAAGATCGTGCTCGTATCCTTGAGCTAAACCGATCGCAGCCGGTCAATGTCCGGTCACCGCCAGAGCTCCTGGCCCGGAGCTGGCATGACTGAGGCGGAGGCGGGCAGTGGATGCCATCGGACCGGGCCCGCTTCCCGTGATGATCTGCTACCGGGTGACAGCCCGGGTAGTTTGGCGGCGTGCGATAGGAGGCTGGTCATGGGTGGGGCTCTGACCATCAGGTCCGCAACGAGCGCGGCGTCGTGATCGCGGCAGTCACCGGAGAGATCGACATCTCCACCGTGGCCCAGCTACGGGAGCGGCTGTTTGAGCTGGCGGACAGCGGCGGGACGCTGATCGTCGACCTGAACCGGGTCACGTTCATCGATTCGGCCGGTCTCGGAGCGCTGGTCAGCACGGCCCGGCGCGCCGCTGAGCACGGCGGCAGCCTGCATGCCGTCTGCGCCCAGCGGCAGACCCGCAGGCTGCTGTGGATGACCGGGGTGGACCGGCGGATCCCGCTGGCGGCCACCGTGGACGGGGCGCTGATGTTCCAGGCGGCGTCCCGCGGGGACTCCGGTCTGGAAACTTCGGGTACCTGATAAGGGCCGAGCTTGGCCCGGTGCCCAGGGCAGGCGGGTGCCAGCCGGGTGATGGCCTCGGTCAGGGCCAGCGCCGCGCGCTCGGCGTCGGTGAAATACGGCGCCTCCCGCCAGGCGGCTACCGTGGCCAGCCGGTCCTCGCTCTCGCCCGCCTTCCTGGCTCCGGCCGCGCCAGCCTGAACACACGAACTGCAGCCGTTGATCTGGCTGGCCCGCAGGTGAACCAGGGCCAGCGTCTCCTCAGGCACGCCCTTGCCGCGAAAACTGCCGGCCAGCGCCTGGATGGCCTGCATAGCCTCCGGGATAATGATGGCCGGATTCTTCATCCGTGCTTGCATCGTGGTCCTCCATGGTGTCGTCTGTGATCAAGTACGCCGCGAGGCTCGCGCTTTCGCCGCTACCTGGTATGACAGGCCGCGACGGCGGAATGTGACGGACGAACGAGCCGGTGCCGTTTACTGCCGCTCCGTGCCGCTGGCGCTGAGGAAGACGATGTCGAGGTCGCGGAGCCGGTCCGGGTCGCCGTCCAGGGTGATACCGGCGATCTTCCCGTCGCTGATGGTGAACGAGAAGACGACCTTCGGCCGGCCGCCGGGCGCCCACACGGCCGCAGGAACGCCGTCAGCCAGCGCGAGCCGGGCCCCTTGGCCCAGCCCGCGAAGGTCCCCCACCGCGTCCCCGCGCCGGCGGCCGCGCCCATGACGGCCCGTCGGCCACAGCACGGCGCCCTCCCCCCGCCGAAATCCCCGCCCCGGGCGGCGGACAGGAAGGCAGTCACCATTTCCCGTTTCCGGGACCGCGCGGCAGCAGAGGCCGCGGCCGCTCACCGCACCCGGCGCCTGGCCCGGCTGGCGAGCTGCCTCGCCGCCACGGGGGAACGGTCAATGATGACGCCGACCTCGCCGAACGACACACCGAAGACGTCGTGCAAGACGAGCGCCAGTCGTTCGGCGGGAGTCAATGCGTCCAGCACCACCATCAGCGCGGCACCGACCGCATCGGCCAGCAGCGCCTCGTCCTCCGGGCCGGGCGGCCTGGCCGGCTGCAGGCCCGCGGGCAGCTCGGCCGGCTCGGGCGGCAGCGCCCCGGCCGGTTCCTCCCGCCGGGCCCGGCGGGACTCCAGCATGTTCAGGCAGACCCGGGCCACGACCGTGGTCAGCCATCCGGCCGGGTTCTCCACCTGCCCGGTGTCGGCCCGGCTGACCCGCAGCCAGGCTTCCTGCACCGCGTCCTCGGCATCACCGCGCGAGCCGAGCATCCGGTAGGCCAGCGCGGTCAGGCGGCTCTGGTGCTCGGCGAACCGCTGCGTCAGCCAGTCGTGCTCGGTCATCGGGTCACGTTCCTTCCGTCCCGCCTGTCATAGCAGTTGACCGGCGGGACGGGCCCGATGTGACCGCCGGACGGTCACAACATCCGGCTCTTCTCAACCTGAGACTGCCGTCGGCCACGGCCAAGCCGCCGCCGGGGAGACGGCGCAGCCCGGTATGGGCGCTGTAGGGGGCCTTGCGCCCCCCGATGGCTCGACCAGGACATCGAGAAAGAAGCGCTACGGTGAGACGGAATTGCAAGAGAGGCGAGCTGAGTACGCTTGGTTGGCCGTGAGGAGCATGCTCGAAGGGACGAACGGCGGCGCTGCCCTGCGCGCGGCGCTGCAGGAGGTGGGCCGCGCGGACGGCATCGCCTCCTGCCGGCCGCTATCCGGCGGGGTTATCGCTGACGCCTGGCTGATCACCTGGGCCAATGGTAGGTCCGCGGTCGGCAAGGTCGTCAGCGGTGCGGCCCCTGACCTGTTCCGGACTGAGGCCGACGGGCTCGCCGCGCTGCGCGGCACCAGGCATCTGGCGACTCCGGACGTGCTGGCCGTCACCGGGCGGCTGCTGCTCTTGGAAGCGCTGGAACCCCGGGACGACAGCGCGGGTTCCTGGGAGGCCTTCGGGCGGGATATGGCCGGCGCGCACCGCGCGGTGGTCAGCGACCGGTTCGGCTGGCCCGCCGACGGGTGGCTGGGCACGCTGCGGCAAGTCAACACCTGGAACGCCGACGGGCACGAGTTCTTCGCCGAGCACCGGCTGCTGCGCTACCTCGGCGAGCCACCCGCCGAGCAGGCCCTCACCGCGGACGACCGTCACGCGGTGGAGCGGTTGTGCGCCCGGCTGCCCGAACTCATCCCGCCCATGCCCGCCGTCCTGACCCACGGCGACCTGTGGACCGGCAACTTGATCAGCCAGCCGGGCGGCCGGATCACCGTCATCGACCCGGCCGTCTCCTACACCTGGGCCGAGGTCGACCTGTCCATGCTCTGGGGCAACCCACGCCCGCCCGTGTCCGACCGGTTCTTCGCTGTCTACCAGGAACTCAACCACTCGCCGCCCGGATGGACGGACCGGATGCCCGTGCTGCACCTGCGGGAGCTGCTCAGCAGCATCGCGCACTTCGGCCCCGCGGCGTCCCATGACCTGGGGCGGCTCCGCGACACCCTCGGGCCGTTCTATCAGAGGTGACCCGGCTAGCGGAGTTCACCCGCTTCACTACCCGGCCTGACACGTCCGCATCTGCTGCGCGGCGCGAAGGTGCGGGAGATATCGAAGCACATGTGCGTGTCACGTAGATGCTAGATTGTGTTTGTCGTGGAAGTGCATACGATGGGATGATGCCGATGGCATATCGCAGTCGGCTGCTTGACGGTCTTCTCGACGAGCTGATGGCGGAGCTGCCCGCAGTCTTGCTCGTGGGCCCGCGCGCGGCAGGCAAGACGACGACGGCGCTGCAGCGGGCGGCATCGGTGATCCGGCTCGACGTGCCAGGGGAAGCGCTGGCGTTCCGCGCCGATCCTGACGCCATCATCCGCGGAGCCAGCGAGCCGGTGCTGCTCGACGAGTGGCAGGCAGTACCGGAGACCTTCGCGGCCGTCAAGCGCGCGATCGACACCGGGGCCCGTCCGGGCCGGTTCCTGCTGACCGGCTCTGCCTATGGCGATCTTGAAGGGATGACCGCGGCCGGCACCGGGCGCATTGTCAGGCTCCGTCTCCTGGGCATGACCGTCCGGGAGCAGAACGGCCAGATGGCGAGGGAATCGGTCATCGATCGGATGGCCAGGGGCGAGTCCATCGCGACGCCTATCGAGCGGCTCGATATCCGTGACTACCTTGACTTGGCGCTGCACAGCGGCTTCCCTGAGGCGCTGTCCATCTCCAGTGCCTCGGCCAGGCAGCGCTGGCTTGAGGGGTACGTGGCGCAGATCATCACCCGGGACCCCACCGGTACCGTCGGGGCACGTGATCCGCTGCGGCTTTCGCGTTACCTAGAGGCGTACGCGCTCAATTCAGCGGGGATCACCGAAGCCAAGAACATCTACGAGACGGCTGGGATCGACCGGGCCACAGCGGCTTCCTACGAACGGGTCCTCGAGAACGTCTTCGTGGTCGAGGCACTACCCGCATGGCGGACCAACCGGCTCAAGCGGCTCGCGCTCGCACCCAAGCGCTATGTCATGGACGCTGGGCTGATGGCCGCCATCCTGCGGACGGACCTCCAGGCGATCTTGCACGACGGCAAGCTACTTGGCCGGGTCATCGACACGTTCGTGACCCAGCAGCTGCGCGGCGAGCTTGAGGTAAGTCCTGCCCGGCCGCGCCTATACCATCTTCGCGATCAGGACGGCAGGCGCGAGGTCGACATTGTCGCCGAACTGGGCGGAGAGCGTGTCCTCGGCTTTGAGATCAAGGCGGGTGCGTCGGTGACCACGGGCGACGCGCGGCACCTGGCATGGCTGCGCGACGAACTGGGAGACCGTTTCGTCGCCGGGGCTGTCTTCCACACCGGCCCGCATGCCTTCCCGCTTGGAGACAGGATCACCGCCCTTCCGATCAGCGTCATCTGGGCCGCCTGATTGGGCAACGAATAGGATCGAAGAGCGTCAATCTTGGGAACGCCGTCCACGCGCAATCAGCCGGTGACCTTGCGGATGAACCAGGCGGCCTGGGCCACCGCGCTGTCGGCGGCGGCGAGCAAGCCGGGCTGCAGGGTGAAGTCGTGCCACATGCGGGGCCACCGGGTATAGGTCACGTCTGTCCCGGCGGCCGACGCGCTGGCGGCCAGCAGCCCGGCGTCCGGGGCGAGCAGTTCCTCGGTGCCGGCCTGGATCAGCAGCGGCGGCAGCCCGGCGTGCGTGGCGCGCAGCGGGGAGATCAACGGGTCGGCCCAGCTGGACGGGGCAGCGTAGGCGCGGGCGCAGGCATCGAGCCAGTCCGGGGTGAGCAGGATGTCGCGGCGCACCAGGTCCGGGTCGGCCCGGCGGTCGCGGCCCAGGTCGAGCCACGGCGACAGCAGGATGGCCCCGGCCGGAAGTTCTTGCCCCGCCTCGCGCATCGACAGGACCAGGGCCAGCGCGAGTCCGCCGCCGGCCGAGTCCCCCGACACCACCACCGGGCCCGAGCCGGACAGGGCCTTCACCACCGCGCGGGCGTCCTCCAGGGCGGCCGGGTAGGGATGCTCGGGGGCCAGCCGGTAGGCGGGCAGGATGACCCGGCCGCCCGTCTGGGCGCTCAGATGCGCCGCCCAGGCCCGGGCGGTGACCGCCGAGCCCAGGCAATAGCCGCCGCCGTGGAAGTGGATCACCGTCAGGCCCGAACCGGGTGCCCGGGGGGACATAACCTCGGCGCGCAGCCCGGCTATCGTCTGCTCGGTGATGGTGGTGCGCCGCGGCCGCCGCGCGATCCTAGTGGCCTGGTCCAGCCGCGTCCGCTGCACCGGCCACGGCAGCGCCGGGTCCAGGGCGCGCCCGCCGAGCTGCCGCACCGCGAGGCGCATGACCGCAGACGGCACGCGCACGCCCCGGCGCCCTGAGCGGGCGGTCACGCCGCGCTCTGCGGGACGCGGCCATCCAGGGCCGGCGGTTGCGGCATGACGCGGTACGCGGCCAGGTCAAAGCGCCGGACCTGGTAGCGGTACATGAACGTGTGGTCGGGCCAGTTGTTGGTGTTGCGCCCCGAGGCCGTGGTGTACCAGTTGTGACAGCCGGTCTCCCACACCGAGGTCCGGCTGGCCGACTGGACCCAGGAGTTGAACGCGTCCTGCACCTCGGGCCGGACGTCGAGCCAGGCCAGGCGTTCGGCCTGGAGCGCACCGATGGCGCCGAGGGCGTAGCCGATCTGGCCTTCGAGCATGTAGATGATCGAATTACCGCCGAGGTTGGTGTTCGGCCCGTAGAGCATGAAGAAGTTCGGGAACCCGGAAACGGTGATGCCGAGGTAGGCCTGCGGCCCGTCCTGCCAGGCCTGCTGCAGCTGGCGGCCGCCGAGGCCTGACACAAGCACCGGCGCCAGGAACTCCGTCGCCTTGAACCCGGTGCCGTAGATGATCACGTCCGCGGCGCGGGTCGTGCCGTCGGCGGTCACCACCGCGTCCGGAACGATCCGCTCGATCGGTTCGGTGACGAGCTCCACGTCCGGCCGCGCCAGAGCGGGGTACCAGTCGTTGGAGAACGCGACCCGCTTGCAGCCCAGCACGTAGTCGGGGACGCACCTGGCGCGCAGCCCGGGATCGGCGATCTGGGCGCGGAGCTGGCGGCGCCATAGCTGCATCGGCGCGGCCAGCAGCTTGGGCGACAGGACCAGGCCGCTGGTGAGCAGCTCGCCGTAGAGGAAGACGCGGAGCCGTTCGGCCTTACGGATCAAGGGCAGGCGGTCAAACAGCGTCTGCTCGGCGTCGCGGTACGGCCGGTCGGCCTTGGGCAGCACGTACGGGGCGCTGCGCTGGTAGACGTCGACGTGGGCGGCGACCTTGGCGATCTCGGGGACGAACTGGATGGCGCTGGCCCCGGTGCCGACGACGGCCACCCGCTGGCCGGCCAGGCTCACATCGTGGTTCCAGCGGGCGGAGTGCCAGGAGGGGCCGGCGAATTCGTCCCGGCCGGGTATGTCGGGCAGGGCGGGACGGCCGAGCTGGCCCAGGGCGCAGACGATTGCTCTGGCTTGCAGCGCGCTGCCGTCGTCAAGGGTGAGGTTCCAGATGGCGTGGCGTTCGTCGAATTCGGCCGCCGTGACGCCGCGTTTGAACTTTAGGTGCGGGCCGAGGGCGCGTTCGGCGACGAGCGCGTGCAGGTAGGCCAGGATCTCCTCGCGCGGCGGGTAACGCCGGCTCCAGCACCAGGGCCGGAACGAGAACGAGTACAACTGCGACGGTATGTCGCAGGTCAGGCCCGGGTAGGTGTTGTCGCGCCAGGTGCCGCCAAGGTCATCGGCCCGGTCAAGCACGACGAAATCGTCGATGCCCGCCCGCTTGAGCGCGATCGCCATGCCGATTCCGCCAAAGCCCGCGCCGATGACGACCACCTGGTAAGGCATGGGCCCTGCCTTTCCGGCCGGTCCGCCGCGGGTACGGGCCGGTCTGGGGGACGGTGACCTGGTCTTCACGGCCGGGCGGCTGGATCCGGCTTCTGCGTGGCCTCATCGGTGCGCGTCACGGCCCTCGCCAGGTCCGCTCCCATGCGTGTTGGCGTACCCCCTCAGCCAGTTCCCGACTCCATTGTCTTCGTCCAGCCCCCACCCGTCGTCTTCTGACCGCCACCATAAGCAGTCGCGGTCATAGCCGGCAAACGAGCCAGGCGCCTCGTCGGATCCATCGAGCTGGCGTGTGCAAGCCAGCGCGCGGTAGGAACACATTCCTACCGCGCGCTAGAATGAGCTCACACGTGCGCGGATCCGGCCGCTCGTCCCGGTCGTCGTCTTGGCCCAGGCCTGGCGCGGCGGTCCCCAACACCAGATCTCCCGGGTACTCAAAGCCTGCGACATCCTCCCCGACGATGAGCGCACCGGCCGTGCCGCCGGAGTGGCCTGCGCCGCCGCCGGGACCTCCGATGTCGTGGATGCGGTCGTCATCGTCACCGCCGTCAGCTACCAGGCACCCGTCGTCACCAGCGACCCAGGCGACCTGACCCGCATTGCCGACTCGATCGGCGTCAAGATCCGGCTCTTCCCGACCTGACTACGGCTATGAAGTGGCCTGTTGCCGCGCGGTGCCTGCCGATGTCGGTGGTGGCCCTTAGGATCCGGTACATGAACGGCGCCATCGACTACTCCGCTCCGGGTCGGCTGACGGACATCGGCGAGGTCAGCGAGGCCGTGCTCGAGGCCATCCCAGCCGATCCGGTCGGCGTCTGCCGGCTCGTCCCTGGCCTGGTACTGCATCCCTTCGACGCGGCGGACCTTGACCTGGACGCCGGGCGGCTCGCCGGACAACAGATCCGGCCGGCCAGCGCGATCATCCGGGCCGTGCTGGCGCTGGACCCCGCGGCGTTGGACATCCCGCGCGAGCCCGGGCGGCGGCTGGTCGCCACCTGCCGGACCTTTGTCGTGCTGAGCTGCGCGCTGCTGCGCCACCGCGGTATCGCGGCTCGCGCCCGGTGCGGCTTCGGCACGTACTTCCAGCCCGGGCTCGGCCTGGATCACTGGATCACCGAGTACTGGCACGAGGCCGGCGAACGGTGGGTCAGGGTCGACACCGAGCATCTGGAGCACTCGTTCGTACCCCGCCCGGAGGACCTGCGGCCGGGCGAGTTCCTCACCGGCGCGGAGGCCTGGACCGGGTACCGGCGCGGTGACATCGACGCGGCGACGTTCGGCGTGCCGGGGACACAGAACTTCGGCCCGGCCGAGATCAGCGGCAACACGATCAGGGACCTGGCCGCCCTGAACAAGGTGGAGATGCTGCCGTGGGATGAGTGGGGCCAGATGACCGCCGCCTACGCGGGCCAGGCCGGCCCCGGCTACGACGAGCTCATCGACGAGGTCGCCGCAGCTTGCGCGTCGGGCAGCCCGCAGCACGTCGCGGACCTCTACTCCCGCCCGGAGCTGGCAGTGCCCGCCGAGCTGATCCAGTAGGGCGCCGGGAGGGCCGCCGCCGGTCACGTCCTTGCGGATGGGGCCCCGGCCGGCGTCGAGGACCCGGTTGGCCGTGGCGGGTCCTCCTGGCGATCAGGCGGATTCGGCTTTGACCTCACGGTGACCGTGCAGCGCCGCGGTGTCGGCGGCGGCCCGGCCGGAATACCAGCCTTCAGAGTCGCTGACCCGGCCGGTCCGGTGATACGAGACGCTGTCACCGAACATCTCATCGACCGCGTCGTCGACAGCCTGGTGCCGGGCGGCAAGCACAGGCAGCAGATTCCGGTCTGGCGTCTCGGCCGCCACCTGACGTTCCGCATCCCCCGTAGCCCCGGCCAGCCGCTCTCCGATCCGGATGGCGTAGGACATCAGGAACGACTGGCGGAACGCCCGGGTGCGCGACCGGCCGTACCGGTCCCGTTTCGCGCCGGACCGCAGCATCGCGGTGTTCGCCTGCACGAGCAGCGAGGTGAACAGCAGCTCAACCGCATCGAGATCGGCGGGAAAGCCGATCACCGCCGACATGGCCAGGTTTTTGTACCACACGGCCCGGCACCGGTTGGCCTTGGCGACCTCCTGGAGCAGCTGGGTCTTCGGCCCTTCGTACGGATTGTCCACCGGCAGCCGCCGGCTGGCTGGCTCGTCCTTCCGGCCCGCCTCGGCCGCGAGCAGCGCGTGGTCGATGCTGTACTTCGCCATCAGCTCCTGCGCCCTGGCGGACAGCGCCTCGGCTTCCTCGGTGAACTCCGTGGATTCCGCCTTCGCCAGGAGAGCGCGGATCTTGCCGAGGACCCGCTCGTCGGCGGTCCGTTCCTGGCCAGCCGCGGCGCCAGGCCGTACTGTGCCGGGAAGCGGGCACAGCCGGGGCAGCACCGGCAGGTGGCTAAGCACGAAGAGCAGCTCCAGCGCCGTTATCAAGGCGGCCTGCGGGCTGTCCCCCGTCTGGTCGCGCCACCGGCCGAGGTAAGCGTCGTCACTCCCCCACCACACCTCGGCCCGGAGGGCGGACAGCTGGGCCAGCCAGCGGTCGTCCACGGTGGCGGCGGCGTAGCTGCGCATCTCGTCGGCGATCATGTCGGTGGCCATCCGGGCATGCGGGTCACCCCTCTCCCGGCCCGCATGGCGCACCAGCTCAGCGGGCTGCCAGCCGTGCCGCCAGGCGCCTGACACCGTGACGCGCAGGTAACGGACCAGCTCACGGCTGACGGTAGCGTCCCAGCCGGGCACCTGCTGCTGGCTGGCCAGCGCCTCCACCCACTCCAGAAACTGGTCCTGCAGACCGTGCGCCAGGGCCTGCAAGGCCTCGGCCACACCCACGGCGGCAAGCTCGCGCTGAGACGGCGGCTCGGCCTGGGGCGGCGGCTCGTGCCGGATACCGCGCCGCTGCTTGCGCTCCCTTTCCTGCCTGAGCTGCCGCTGCCGGTTCGCCTTGCCCATAAAGCAGACCTCCCTGGCTTCGACCCTGCCGACGATCCTGCCACGGGGCACCGGCAAACCCGGCGACAGGCACGCCGCGGCTTGAGGCTCAATGTGCCGTTCGGCAGAAAAATCAGGGAGCAACCGGTCACTCACGGAAACCGGTCCTGGCTCGCGGTACGCGTTCGCATCAGTAGCCTGTTTCCGGTTGGAGCGGTGCGGGACGACCTGGTCTGGCTCGACTTACGGGGAGTAGATCGGCGCTCACGCGCTCGGGTGACGGAGCATTGATTGACCTCGTCGAACGGACAGTGGTGCGCAATTTTGAGCCAGGCGCGCGTTCGACCCGGGCTTATCGCGGCATCCCCGGCCCGAGGCGGACGCACGGGCGTTTCATTAGGTAGGTCTGAGGACGGTGGTGGATGGCCGGTTCATGCACCGGTGGTGGTCGTGACGGGGGTGCGCCCGGGGTCATGCGCAGGGCAAGGTGGCCGGAGACCGTCGCGCGGCGATAGCGTTCGGACATGGCCCCACCCAGACCTGTTCCACCGCTTGCGCCTGATGAGCTGGTGAGCACCAGCGGGGAACGCCAGGTGCTGGAGGCATTCCTTGATCTGTACCGGGACATACTGAAGCGCAAGCTGACTGGCCTGTCTGATCAGCAGGTCCATCAGCGGCATGTTCCGTCTCAGACCACGCTCGGCGGCCTGGTGAAGCACCTGGCCGCCGTCGAGGGCCACGTCCCAGGAGATGGTGTATGAAATGGCCACCTCGCGATCTATTTAATTTAAGCAGGAATTGCCTCTATTGTCAATCCAGCCTCAGTAGTAATATCCTGTCTCATATCGGCTTGGGCCGCCTTGCGGCAGGCGGCGAGGATTTCCAGTCCCATGTACCGGCGGGATTCGGTCCATTCGTCGTTCTGCTCGGCCAGGACCGCGCCGACCAGGCGGATGATGGCGTCGCGGCCGGGGAAGATGCCGACCACGTCGGTCCTCCTGCGTATTTCCTTATTGAGCCGCTCCTTTATCCGGCCCTGGCGGTCAGGGCAAGCTGCTGGGGTTCTGGCTGGTCAGCGGGTGAGCCGGCCGAGGTGGCCGGTGAGGGCTTCGGCGGCGCGGGCGTGGCGGGCGGCTTCACCGTCCCAGCCGCGGGTTTGGGCGTCGGCTTGCAGGTGCTGGATGTCGGTGAGCTGGTTCTGGATCGCGTCGCTGAATTCGGGGCCGGTGGTGAAGTTGTCGCAGGTTTCGCAGATGTTGGCGTAAGGGCAGGCGCCGGCGGCTTCGTGGCGTGAGCAGTAGCCGTGTGCGACGCGGGTTTTGAGCATTTCGCTGTTCAGCCAGCTCACCTTGTCGGGAATGATCGGCTTCCCGGCCGGGGTGAGGGTGAACTGGCGGCGCATTTTGCCCATGGCTTCGTCGTAGGCGGTGCGCAGGGCCGGGGATGCGAGGGTGGCGTAGCGGATCGTCATCTGGGGCGTGACGTGTCCGAGCAGGGCCATCAGGGCTTGCAGGCTCATCCCGGCGTTAGCGAGGCTGGTGGCCCAGGTGTGCCTGAGCTGGTGGCAGGTAATGACCAGGACGTCGCCGCCGGGGCCGCGGAGCCCGGCGGCTTCGGAGGCGGCCAGCAGGCCGTTGCGGAGCCGGGTCGCGCCGAGGCGGCGGCCGCGGGCGGTGAACAGGAAATCGGCGGGCGCCCCGGTCCGCGGGTGCGGGACGGGCCGGTGCGCTCCTCGTTGCGCGGCCCACTCGTCCAGGGCGGCCAGGGTGGGCGTGTCGAGGGGGACCATGCGTTCGGTGGCGAGCTTGCCGAGCGGGACCCGCAGCCAGGTCCCGGCCGGGCCGTAGCTGATGACGCTGCCGATTTCCAGGTCCAGGAGCTCACCGACGCGCAGGCCCGCGCCGCGCAAGACGGTCAGGCCGATGCGGGCGAAGGTGTCGTCCAGGCCGGCGACGGCGTTCATGACGGCCGTATCCACGTCGGGTGGCAGGGCCCGTGGCAGCGGCTGGCCGAGCTTGGGGACGTCGGCGGCGAACACCAGCCGGCGGGACGGTGCTTCGGCCCAGCCCCAGGCGGTGATGTCATCGAGCATGTTGCGCACGGTCAGGACCGAGGACTGGGCCACCGCGACGGAGATGGTGCGGCCTTTCCCGGCGGCGGCGCGCTGGCCGCGCCACGGCCGGGTGCGGTTCCAGGTCAGGTAGCCCTCGACGTGGCTGCGTTCGAGCCGGCGCAGCGTGGTGATCTCAGGGTGGGCCGCGGCCAGGTACCCGGCGAACGGGAGCAGGTCGTTGACTACGCTCTCCACCGACCTGGAGCGCAGCACCGCAGCCCTGGCCTGGACATACCGCAGCAGCACCCGGCGGATTTCCGGAGCCATCGCGACGTCGGCGAAGCGCTGGTCCAGGCTGCGTGCCCAGGGCCGGCGCCGGGGCGGGGCGTCGACCGTGCGGGTCTCGAACAGCAGCTGCCGGACTCCGGCGAGCCGGTTGCGGTAGGCCCGCCGGGACGAGGGCGGGATCGTCATGCAGGCCGCCAGCCCGGTGTCGAACGCGTCCACCACTGCGATGGTCAGGTCAGCGACCTGGCCGCCGTGCCAGGCCAGCAGCACGGCCAGGCACTCGCCCAGCACCGTCTCGGTCCACGACGCCTTCCAGCCCAGGCGCGCTCCCGCGGCCCGGGCGGCGGCGAAAGCGGCCGGGTCACGGGTCTCGACGGCGCTGGCGAGGCCGGCCAGGTGCTTGGCCCCGATCAGGGCCAGGTCCAGCCGCACCTGCCCGGTGCCGGCGGCGTGGCAGACCAGCGGCCAGGCACCCGTCCGCTTCAGCTCGCCGACCCGGCTGGTCACCGGCAGCGTCATCCATTCCTGCAGGTCGGGATGGCGGCCCAGGAAGTCCCGGGCGATCCGCACCCGGTCACGCACCGCCCGCTCACCCAGCCCCGACGTGCGCAGATAGCCGAGGTAATCATCCATCAGCTGCCCGGCCGGCACCAGGGCAGCGGTCCCGGCGGTCATCGCGGGCCTGCGGCAAGCGTGGCACGCGCCGCACCGTACTCGGCGGCGAGCTGCTCCACCGACAAATGCACATACGACGCCGTGGTCTCCGGCGATGAATGCCCCATGAGCTCCCGCAGCGCCAGCAGGTCGATGCCCGCGGCGGCGAGTTCGGTCCCGTAGGTATGCCTGAGCCGGTGCGGCCGGACCCGGGCCGCACCGGACACCGCCCGGTGGCGGCGGAACAGGCTGCGCAAGCCCGCCTCCGTGACGGGCTCCCCGGCGGTCGGGCCGCGCAGCACCACGAAACACTCGGGGGTGGCCAGGCCGGGCGGGCGTTCCAGCCGCAGGTAGGCGGCCAGCTCAGCGAAAAACGCCCGGTCGACCGGCACGTGGCGTTCCTTGCCGCCCTTGCCGATCACCCGGAGCCGGCGGCGCCCCATGTCAGCGTCGCACAGCAGCAGGCCGCGGACCTCCGCTGAGCGCAGGCCGCCCAGCAGCATCGCCAGCGCCATGGCCCGGTCCCGGTGGGTCCGCAGCGACGCCACGAACGCATCCACCTCCCCGGCCGGCAGCGACTCCGGCAGCCGTCGGGGCTGGCGCACCAGCCGGCCACCAGCCCGCGGACGCCCAGGCCCCAGGTGCCCGAGCAGCCCGCGGGCCGCGGGCCGCAGCCCCTGACCACGCCGCGGCGACGGCACCGGGTTGTCCGCACGGGCACCGGTCATGACCAGGTACTCGAAAAACGCGCGGACAGCCGCGACCCGGCGATTCACCGTGGACGCCGCCGCAGTCTGCCGCCGCAGCGCCACCACCTTCCCGCCGTCGTCACGGCGGGCACCTTGCCAGTCAACCCAGGCGTAGACATCCGCCGGCATCACGTCGGCCAGGCTGATGCCCTCGCCGGTGAGGAACCGGGCCAGGTTCACCACGTCGAACGCATAAGCCCGGATGGTGGCCGGGCTGAACGCCCGGGCGGCCAGATGAGCCAGGAACGCATTCGCCATCGCTGTCTCCTGCCAGTCACCGCTGATCCGGTATCCGCCATCAGCCAGCTGGACCTGAACCGTCATCGCCTGTCCCTATCTGCCGGGGTTACCCGGCAGCATCCACCCAGTCCGTACCGCACGGGCGGACCTCAGGCAGCAACCACGATCGTGTCGCCCGAGAGCCGGTTAACAGATAGCCGCCGAACCGGCGTCGTGGGCATCTTCCCCGGCCGCGTTTCCCTGGTCCGCCCCGAAAGGATCACGCGCTAACCGCGAAATACCACGCCAAGGGACTTGACCCAGCCCACTTCCGAGCAGGCCGCCCTCAAGCACCTGCGCCTGGTGGCTACCAGCGCGGACCCCGCGCGGGCAACGAACTGCTGCCCCGGAAGGTGACCTCGACCTCGCCGTCCAGGACCGTGAAGATCTCCTCGAAGTCGTGCCGGTGCGGCGGGGCCCGCCGCCGGGCGGCACGTGCATGTCGATCAGCGTGTACTTCCCGGCGGTGTCGTGTCCGGGGACCAGGATCGTGTTCGTGTCGCCGACCAGCCCGATATGCGGGAGGTGATGGTCATGGTCGGGCGCGCGACGGTCAACGCGCGCGACGGATCGTCGGGCGGGACAGGGCGCGGTTCGCTGGGCAGATTCTCCTCAGTGATTGACGGAACGGCCGAATGGATGATGGCTGACCGAGTTCGGCGACGAAAACGTCGAGTGTCCGGGGGGCGGCCGAGGATCGTCCGGCAGCACGAGTTGTTGCCACCGTGGAAGCCGTGGTCGGTGTACGCGGCGAACATCGCACTCAGGCCGTCCGCATTGGGCCGTCGGGCGTGTGTCGAGCGCCACTCGGGTCGACGTCGACGGCGTCACCTCACGTCCGGCGTGGCGCTCATGAGCACGGCGAGCTCGGTCCGGGTCGATCATTCCGCCTCGAGGCGAGCTCGAACGTGCCGTTGACCAGGTCGTCGGAGGAGAACGCGATGGCCGCGACCTCGGCGACGTCGCGGTAGTCGACAAACGTCATCGCGCGAGTGCTTCGAGTACGGCATCGCGAACGCCCCTCGCCGACCGCCAAGTCCAACCGCCGTCGAGGCCCTGCATGGACATCGCCGGCTGCAGCACCGTGAATTCAAGACACGAGTTGTACAGGGCTGCCTCGACCGGTCGGGTGTCCGCATGGTTCACCAGCGCCAGGGACGGGTGGTACACGCCGGAGTACACGACCCGACGGACACCGTCCCGGCGGCCTCGACCATGCCGGTCCCAAGTTCCGTGGTGTCCGGGGCGAAGGCGGGCAGTACCAGGAACATGCCGCCGGCACCGTCGAGTGCGGCGCGCAGGCTGTCGGGATCGCGCAGGTCGGCGTCCACGGCGGCCCGCACCGCGCTTAGTGGGATGTGTAACTTTCTGCCCGGTTCGTGCACTACCGCGCGCACGTCGATGCCATGACTCCCACCCAGGGCCGGCACGACCAGCCCGGCGAACTTGCCGGTCGCCCCGGTCGCGACGACCTTCACCGCTGGGCGCCGGTCAAGAGGTCCGCAAGAGTGCCGGGCCGTGACATCGTAATGTCCCGGTGAGCACGTGTCCAGCGTGAGAACGAGGGGACTACGGGGCTGAAGCGCACCAGTCACATGGTCCGCCGAGTGACAGGAAAGCCCCAGTGATCCCGTCGTGCCACAACCGGAGCATTTCGTCCACATCGACATGCCTTCCTAGCGAACCGGCATCGACTCGCCCGCACCGGCCTGCGGCAGTGCCGTGACTGGCCGGTGGCTGCGGCCGTGGCATGATTGGCCGCTGGCCATGGAACACGACACGCCGGGAGGCCCTGCTCAAAGCCCTGCCGCTGCGCGCCTTCCGCCTCGTCCTAGACCCTGGCCTTGGCTTTGTCCGCGAGCCTGGCGGTCCGGAGAGCGGTGACCGATTGCCGGGCGGGCGGGAGCCGGCACGAGGGTCGCCCGCCCCTTCGTGTTCTCTGTCAGGTGAACATGTTCAAATTCCTGGGACTACCTTTCCGCCGTCGGATGAGCAGTTGGAGGGTCGATCCGCGACAGGTAGTGCTTGGCGCTGGTGACCCTCTTCCGGACATCCGGCCTGAGGTTCAGCGGTCGGCCAGGCCGGGGCCAATTTGATTACCCGCGACTGCGGGTGAGACTTTCCAGGATTGTCATGAGCGGGGCCAGGAGGCCGCCGGCAAGGATGCCTGCGATCATGGGCGCGTGGCTGGGCTGCAGGATGGCCCAGATGGTGAAGCTCGCCCCGATGGCCCCGGCGCCAGCGCCAGCGGATGCGGCGGTCGCATCGCGCGGCGGGTGCGGGTCATCACCTTCGGTCACCAGGAACAGCAGGTTTGCAGGGTGCGTTGCTATCGGCCCTCCCTGTCCATCCGTTAGGCGCGTTTGTGCGCCGTCCGGCCAGATCACGTGTACTTACGGCGCTGCACACGGGTCGCCTTGCAGGGCGGCTGCTGACGGCGGCGCATTGGAGCCTGACGCTTTGGGGGCTGGTTGGCAATGTCAGGTTGAGAGCGCGAAGTTAAGCCGAGGAGGGCTATGGATTCTGATGCGGAGTTGATAGGCAGGTCGCTGAAGGGTGACGTCGATGCCTTGATAGAGGTGCTTGACCGTCATGAGGTCGCGGTCGGTTCATACCTCGCCCGGCGGGCGGGGCGCGATGCGGCCGAGGACCTGCTCGGCGAGGTCTGGGTTGCGGTCTTCGAGTCGCGGCGGTCGTACGACCAGTCATACCCCGACGCGCGGCCCTGGCTGTACGGGGTGGCGCTGAACCGGTTGCGTCACTACTGGCGGTCTCGGCCAGCCGAATACCCGGTCCCGTACGTGACGGGCTTGGCGACCGGATGGGATCCGTGGTCGGCGGTGGACTTCGGCATGGACACCCGGGGCAGCGCTCCGGCCGGCCCTGACGCGCGGCTCAAACCCGAGGAACGCGAGGTACTGAGGCTTGTCGCCGGGGAGGACCTGACCGTAGCCGACGCCGCACGGGCGCTCGGCATGCCGGCCTGGACCGCCCGGCGACTGCTGCACCAGGCACGGACGGTGCTGCGCAACGCGCCCGAGGTGTCCGCGCTTTTGAAGGATCGCAACAGTGCGAAGGAGAACCACCGATGACAGACGAGATGGACCTGATCAGTGAATTGAAGGGTGCAGAACCACTGCGGCCGGAAGCATACCAGCGGGCGCGGGTGGTACTGCGGGCGGCGATGGCCGAGCCCGGAACCGTGCGGGCGCTTGGTGTGACATCAGCGGAGGGCACGACTATGGAAACGACACCGGCGCAGGACAAAGGATTCACCCCTGGGCGGCTCAGCGCCGCCGGAAGATCGGCATGGCGGGCAGCATCGGCATCGGCGCCGGGGTAGGGGTTGCCGCCGCCGAGGCGGCCATCGCCCTCGTCATCACCTCGTCGTTACAGGAGGCGCGGTCCCGCCGGTGGCCAAGGCCCCCGCGGCGGCCTCGGTGGGGACGGCTACCGGCAGCGCGCCCGCCGCCGGTTCCCCGTTGGCGACCCTGGCCACCCACATCAAGGCGAGACACCCAGGCGACGGGCGATGCGTGGCTGGTGATCTCGACTCAAGTCGACGGCACCAAGACCATGCAGGTGCTCTACACCCTGTACACCGACAGCGGCGCGATCTACTCGGGCAACAGCCTGGACGGCATCAAGCACGCGATCGCCCGCCACCAGGATCAGATGCACGCCGGCGGCTATGCTCCGCTCGTGAAGGCGGCCGTCCTCGCGGCGGCTCAGCCCCGCCGATGGCCGGGCCACGATGCTCAAAGCCGCCGGGGATCCGCTGGTCGGCCTCCGCCCCGCCGCGCAGAAGATGGTGTGGGACAAGGAGCAGGTGGCCGCGCAGGTCATCATCAAGGAGAAGGGCGGCACGGCCAAGCCACAGCCGTACAGTCCCCGGGCCGTCCAGCAGCACCTCGACAACACCTGTGGACGTACAGCACCGAAGCGCTGTCCGCCGGTGACGGCAACCCACTGGTGCGGCAGGGTGTGCTGCGCCTGCTGTCCACCATCTCCGGGGTCAGCGTCGCGAGTCGACCACCAACGGGGAGGCCACGCTGACGATCACTGCGGGTCCGAGGTGTTCAAGGGCGACGGCAGCGAGGTACTGACCATCGACGCCAAGACCGGCATGCTGGTCAAGGACGCGTCCAACACGCCGGGGATTCCCACGGCCTACACGACCTATCAGTCTTCGCGGGTGACGGCGGCCCACCTCTAGGCCGGCGACTACCGCCCACCAGCGTTACCCGCAGCCGGGCGCTACTGCGCCCGGCTGCGGGCTGACTGTGCGGACCAGCGCGGGTGGCGGAGACGGCCGGGACCGGGGGGGTGGCGTTGGCAGCCCACATGTCCGGGTCGGTGGTGTAGGGCAGGCCACCCTGATCAGGTGAGTTCGTGGCGGAGAGCAGGTGCCAGCGCCGACCGTGCACGCGATCGACCTGCGGGCCGCCGAGGGCGCGGGCATGTACTTCGCCTCCGGCGACACTCCTGGACCGACACGGGCATTGGCGTAGGGACCCGGCGGCGGCACCAGCGGCGTCTGGGGGCAGCCTGCCTGCCAGAAGGGCGTCGTGCCCGCGTCGATGTCGCGGGTCCGCGTCGGGAAGCGAATCGTCACCGACCGGACCGTGCCCGACATCGCCGCCGACGGCGACCCCGACTCCGGCCTCCTGACGGGGTACATCGCCTCGGGGACCGACGCCCATCCGGGGCTCCTACCAGACGTAGGTGACCGCCTGGACCAGCCCGGCGACCCCGCTGGTGGCCGGCCTTGTCGCCGACGCCCAGCAGGGCCAGAAGTGCCTACACCCAGCAGGTGACCGCCAAGGGCTACGACACGATGACCGGCGTGGGCACGCCCAACGGGGGCGCGTTCATCACCGGGCTGCGCCGCGCCGCCGACTGCTCTCGGTGAGTCCCAGGGCTGTACGACGGGTCCGTTCGGGGAAATCATGATCTTCATTCCGAACGGACGGGTGGCTTCGCCTCCTGGGAGCGCCCTTTCAGCGAGCGGGGGGAGCCAGGCCGTCGAGGAAGAAGGCCTTCAGCCGCCTGGGCGCCTGGTCCGGGCCCCCGTCGTTCGGCAGCTGCTGTGCCAGCAGCGCGCCCACGACGACGATGTCACGGGTGGTGACGTCCGTGCGGGCCGCCGTCGCTTGTCGTAGCCGCTGCCGGGCGGCCCGGCTCGCGGGGCTCGGCGCTGACGGGGATGCGGTGCGGCGGGCCGGTGAGCGGGTCCTTGGGGGATCTGCTGCCTCGTGCGGTCCGGGCACGGTGCCTTCGGTTCCGCCTGTCTCGCCGGGACCGCCGGTCTCGGCGGCCTCGATGTCGAGTCGGGGCAGGATGCGGGCGAGCCAGGCAGGCAGGTACCAGTTGGCCGGGCCGATCAGGTGCATGACGGCGGGGAGCAGCACGCTGCGGATGATCAGGGCGTCGACGAGGACGGAGAACCCGAGCCCGAACCCGAACTCCTGGAGCAGGTGGTGCCCGCCGGGCAGGAACGAGCCGAAGACCAGGATCATGATCCCGGCCGCGGCAGTGACGATGCGGGTGCTGTGCGCCTGGCCGGCGGTGACGGCGGCGTGGTTGCGCCAAGCCGCTGCTCTCCGGGTGCAGCTCAGCCGCCGCCATTCCTCGTGCATGCGGCTGACCGTGTAGACCTCGTAGTCCATTGACAGTCCGAACAGGACCGAGAACATGACCACGGGCAGGAACGCGTCCAGGGGGCCGGTGCCGGACAGGCCGAGCAGCGAGGCGCCCCAGCCCTTGGTGAACACGGCGGTGATGGCCCCGAGCGCCGCGCCACGGACAGCAGGTTGAGCAGCGAGGCGACAAGCGGGATCAGCAGGCTGCGGAACACCGCCGCGAGCAGCAGGAACGCCAGGATGACGACGACCGCGACGAACAGGGGGAGTTTGCTGCCGAGTACGTGCGCGAAGTCGATCGCGGTGGCGGTCTGGCCGCCGACGTGCACGGTGAGGCTGCTGCCGTGTTCTGCCTGCGGGATCAGGTTGCCGCGGAGCGTGTTGACCAGCGTGATGGTCTGCTGGTCCTGGGGGGGGTGGCCGGGTACAGGGTGGCCAGCACTGCGTGCCGGTCCGGTGAGACCTGCGGCGGCGTGACGCTGGCCACTCCCGGGGCGTGGGCTGCGGTCGTCAGCAGCCGGCCGAAGGCGGCCAGGTCGCCGGGGCTGCTGACCTGGCCCGCGAGTTCGAGCGGGCCGTTGAACCCGGGGCCGAACCCCTGCGGCGAGGGCGGTGTAGGACTGGTGGGTGGTCCAGCTGGCCGGGTCGGTGCTGGCGTCGGAGGTGCCCAGCCGCAGCCCCAGCACAGGCAGCGCGATCAGCGCGATCACCGCGAGGGAACCAGCGGCGGTCAGCAGGCTGTGCCGCTCCACGAAGCGGGCCCAGCGTGACCCGATGCCCGGCCGGTCATCCCTGGCCGGGCTGCTGCCTGCCAGCGCGGCGCGTTCGCGGCGGGAGAGGACTTTCGGGCCGAGGAAGCCGAGCAGGGCGGGCAGCAGGGTCAGGGCGGTGGCGATGGTGAGCGCGACGGTGACCGCGGCGGCGGCGGACACGCCGTTGAGGAAGCTGACACCGAGCGCGAACTGGCCGAGGAGTGCGAGGCACACGGTCAGCCCGGCGAACAAGACGGTGCGCCCGGAGGTGTTCACCGCCTCGGCAACGGCCTCCTCGTAGGAACGGCCGGCCTTCACGGCGGCGCGGTGCCTGCTCACGATGAACAGCCCGTAGTCGACGCCGACGCCCAGGCCGATCAGCACGGCGAGGTCGGTCGAGGCGCTGGCGACGGTCAGCGCGTGGCTTAGCAGCGTGATCGCCGAGGAGCCGATGACCAGCGCGACCGCGGCCCCGGCCAGCGGGGTCAGGGCGGCCAGGAGCGCGCCGCCGAAGACGATCAGCAGAATGACCAGCGCCGCGACGACGCCCACCACCACGGACGGCCCTGGCTTGGCCCGCTCGGAGTTCGTGATCGACGCCCCGCCCAGGGAGACGTGCACGCCCGGCCCGTCGGCCGTCTGCGCCGCCCTGATGAGGGTGCCGGCGTTCGCCGTGGTGACCTGGTCAGGCTGCTTGTCCCAGGTGACGCGGGCGAAGGCGACCGTACCGTCCTTGCTGACCTGCCCTGCCCCGCTGGCCTCGTAGGGGCTGGCCACGGACGCGATGCCCGGTAGCGCGGACACGTCGGCCAGCGCCTTGGTGACGGGGCCGCGCACCTGCGATGAGTTAATAGTGGCGCCGTCCGTGGCCTGGATGACGACCTGATCGGTCTCGCCCGCGGCGGCCGGGTAGTGCTGGGCCAGCAGGCTGACCGCGGCCTGCGAGTCGGTGCCGGGCAGGCTGAGATCGGAGTTGAAGGAGCCGCCCGCGGCGCGGCCGGCGCCCAGCGCGACTACCAGGAGCAGCAGCCAGGCGCCTAGGACGATGCGCCGGTGCGTGAAGCACCAGCGGGCCAGTCTGGTCATGTCAGTGGTCTCCTCGGGTGTGGTGTCAGCAAGGCAGACACCCGGGCACCGGAAAACGGGGCGGTCCCGCACCGCCCCGATCACGGGCCGGGCGGTGTCAGTACTGGAGACCGGAGGGAAGGAACCAGGCGATGGAAGGAACACACCGTGACGGCGGATTTCACGGCCCGGGCCCGGGCCGGCGACCAGGAAGCGTTCCGGGATCTTGTCGACCCCTACCGGCACGAGCTGCAGGTTCACTGCTACCGCATCCTGGGCTCGGCCCAGGATGCGGAGGATGCGCTGCAGGAGACGCTACTGGCCGCCTGGCGCGGGCTGGCCGGCTTCGAGGAACGGGCCTCGGTCCGCACCTGGCTGTACCGGATCGCCACCAGCCGCTGCCTCAACGCCCTGCGGGCCAGTAGCCGGAGGGTGACGATGGACGGCCCCCAGTCCTGGCCCGACCCGCCCGAGCCGACCCGGCTCGGCGAAGTGCCGTGGCTCGAACCGTATCCTGACCTGCTACTTGACCAGGTGACCGACGCCGAGCCGGGACCAGAGGCACGGTACGAGGCCACGGAGGCAATTTCCCTGGCCTTCATCACCACGCTGCAACTGCTGCCGCCCCGGCAGCGAGCGGTCATCGTACTGTGCGACGTGCTCGGCTTCAGCCGGGCCGAGGCCGCGGGCATCGTCCAGGCCACGACCGAGTCGGTGGCCAGCGCACTCAAGCGCGCGGGCGACCCTGCAGCGGCGGGCGGCGGCCACACCGGACCGCGAGCCGCCGCCTGCGCCCCGCTCACCGACCGAGCGGGAGCTGGTACGGCAGCTC